>JACAEK010000052.1 GCA_013388895.1 Candidatus Bathyarchaeota archaeon
ACATTGAATTGTTGGCTAACAGTGAAGTTGCTGACGTGAAAGGGTACATTGGCAATTTCCACGTCAAAGTTTCGAAGAGTTCCCGCTATGTCAAGAAGGATTGCTCTGCTTGTGGCGATTGCTCCAAAGCTTGTCCAGTCATCGCTCCAAACAAGTTTGACGCAGGCTTAGCCATACGACATGCCATCTACACACCCTTCGCACAAGCAGTTCCATCAACATACATAATTGACATGAATCTATGCCTAAACAAAGATGGCGTAATTGTCTGCGACAAATGCATCAAAGCATGCGAAAGACAAGCCATAGACTTCGAAATGAAACCCGAAACAGTGGAGCTTGATGTCGGCACAATAATTGTGGCAATAGGCGCTGACGTATTCGACCCTTCCAGCCTACAAAACTATGGATATGGCAAATACCCAAACGTAATTACATCTCTCGAGTTCGAAAGGCTAATCAATGCTGGCGGACCTTCTGGCGGGCATCTCATAAGACCTAGCGACATGGAGATTCCTAAACGTGTAGCATTCATCCAATGCGTGGGTTCGCGTTCTGAAAAAAGCGGACGGTTATACTGCAGCAATGTTTGCTGCATGAATACGATTAAAGACAGCTTACTAATTAAGGAGCATTGGCCTGAAACCGAAATCTACGTCTTTTACGTGGATATTCGTGCGTATGGAAAAGGCTTCGAAGACCTGTACAAACGGGCAAGAAAGGAAGGCGCCCTATTCATACGGGGATTGCCAGCTGAAATAGTGGAGGATAGAAAAACCAGTAATTTGTGGCTTGTTGGAGAAAACACTTTGCAGAAAGAACTGTACAAAGTTAATGTTGACATGGTAATCCTCTCTGTAGGTTTGGAACCTAGAAAAGACAGCGAATTAATCCAACGTTTGCTAACACTTTCGCGAACTCAAGACGGATTCTTCATGGAAGCACATCCAAAACTTAGACCAGTTGACGCCGCAACGGGCGGAATATTCTTTGCTGGATGTGCCGAAGCGCCTAAAGACATAAAGGACAGCGTGACGCAAGCCAGTGCGGCAGCAGCTCGAGCGGGCATTTTGATGGCGAAGGGAAAAGTAACAGTGGAAGCCCTCACACCAATCGTTTATCCAGAGAACTGTAAAGTTTGTGGACTATGCACGAAAGTTTGTCCGTATAATGCTCTCACACTAAACAAGGATTTAAAACGGGTTGAAATTATTAAAGCGGCTTGTGGCGGATGCGGAACGTGCGCTGCAGAATGCCCTTTTGGGGCATTAACTCAAGACCACTTCACTGATGAACAAATTATATCGCAGATTGACGCTGTAACAGAAAGTGAAGCAGATAAGAAAATTGTTGCTTTCTGCTGCAACTGGTGCGCTTACGCAGGTGCAGACTTTGCCGGAGTCAGCCGAATGCAGTATCCACCAAACGTGCGCATAATCAGAACCATGTGTTCAGGACGGGTAGCGCCTAAATTTGTTGAACGGGCATTTGCAAAAGGCGCAGCCGCAGTTCTGGTGGCAGGTTGTCACCCTGGAGACTGCCACTACATAAACGCCAATTACCAAACTCAGAAGCGTGTCGAGCGCTTATGGAAGAAAATGGAACAGCAGGGACTGGACAAAGAAAGATTGCAGCTGCTGTGGGCTTCGGCGGCAGAAGGCGAAAGATTTGCTTCCAAAATCCGCGAAATGCACACAATGATGGAAAAAATATCTTCGGAAGAGATAAACAATGCCAAAAGAGTTTTTGAAAAGGCTTTGGGAGGAAATTGACATATGCCTGAAAGAATGAGACATGTGCCCCTTGACATGGAAAAAGCAAAGCGTCCAGAGGCGGAAATCCACATTATTAAGGACCAGTGTAAAGGCTGCGGTTTCTGCATAAAATTCTGTCCACAAAAAGTCTTGGAAGAATCACAAGAGATAAACGCAAGGGGAGTTCATCCACCCAAAATTGTGGACGAAAGCAAATGTGTAATATGTGGTTTTTGCACGGCTGTTTGTCCAGATTTCGCGATTTTTGTTGTAGAAAAACTCTCTAAGGAGGAGATTAAAAAATGAGTAAAAAAGGAGTGTTGCTTACAGGCGCCCACTTCATGAATGGCGACATCGCATGTGCAGAAGGCGCCATAGTTGCTGGCTGCAGATTCTTCGCAGGATACCCAATTACGCCGGCAACTGAGATTGCAGAACACTTGTCAGAACGCATGCCTGAAATTGGCAGAATCTACATTCAAATGGAAGACGAAATAGCTTCAATAGCAGCTGTTATCGGCGCTTCTTATGCGGGATTGAAAGCTATGACGGCGACTTCTGGACCTGGTTTCAGTCTGATGCAAGAGAACATTGGACTAGCAATTATGACAGAGACTCCCTGCGTTATTGTAGATATTATGCGCGGTGGACCAAGCACTGGACAGCCAACAATGCCTGGTCAGCAAGATGTGATGCAAGCCCGTTGGGGTTCACACGGAGATTACGAAATTATAGCGTTGGCACCTTCTTCTGTTCAAGAAATGTTTGACTTAACCATTGACGCCTTCAACTTAGCTGAAACCTATCGAGTGCCTACATTATTGTTGGCGGACGAAATCGTTGCGCACATGTGGGAAAAAATCGTAATTCCTACAGCCGAAAAAATTAGGATAGTGAATCGCAAAAAACCAAATGTTTCGCCAGAAGAGTATTTGCCTTTTATGCCTGATGATTTGGTTCCGCCAATGGCTTGTTTCGGCGAAGGATACCGCTTTCACGCTACGGGTTTAACGCATGATGAACATGGATATCCTAAAACTTCAAGCTCTGAAGTTCAAGAACGCCTAGTGAAACGACTATGCGAAAAAATACGCAGAAACGAAGATAAAATAATGAGGGTTGAAGAAGTCATGCTGGACGACGCAGATGTTGTGGTTGTTGCTTATGGAATCGTTGCTCGAGCTGCTCTAAGTGCCGTAAGAAAGGCAAGAGAAATGGGAATAAAGGCTGGTCTACTCCGCTTGATAACTCTTTGGCCTTTCCCACAAAACCATGTTGCAAAAATCGCTGGAAGTGCGAAGAGGATAATTGTTCCTGAAATGAATTGTGGCCAGTTGGTGCGAGAAGTTGAGCGGGCTGCAAAGGAGACTTCAGTGGTTTTTCTTTCCAAGTTGGGCGAAGAACCACATACACCTATGGAGATTCTCGAGGCAATAAGGAGGAACAGTTAATGGTACAGGAAACTGTGCATCCACTTTCAAAATACTTGCGAGAGGCAATGATACCGCACATATGGTGTACTGGCTGCGGTAATGGCGTAATACTCAACTGTTTTGTTCAGGCAGTGGATGAGCTGGAGATGGATTTAGACAAACTTGTAGTTGTGTCTGGCATTGGATGTATTGGGCGTGCAGCTGGGTATACAAATGCAGATTCGTTCCATACTACGCATGGGCGTTCATTAGCCTTTGCAACAGGTGCAAAACTTGCTAATCCCGAATTGAATGTTGTTGTAATCAGCGGCGATGGCGATCTCTTTGCCATAGGCGGGAACCACTTCATTCACGCTGCTCGGAGAAACATAGGCGTTAAGGTAATCTGCGCAAACAACTTCAACTATGGAATGACTGGTGGGCAACAGGGTCCAACGACACCTCTTGAAGCGTCGACGACAACAACTCCTTACGGAAATATTGAGCATCCGTTCAACTTGGTTCATTTGGCTGCAGCTTCTGGCGCAACATACGTGGCTCGGTGGACAACCTTGCACGTGAGAAGGTTAACGCAATCCATCAAAAGGATGCTGCAAAAGGAGGGATTCTGTTTCATTGAAGTGATTTCGCCGTGTCCAGAAATTTTTGGTCGCCGCAACAAGATGCGAACTGGGCTGGAAATGATGGACTGGTTCAAACGCGCTTCCGTCGTAGAAAACTTTTCTGACCCATCAAAGGCTGAAATATCCACAGAAAAGCTGATTGTAGGCGAATTCGTGAACACAGAAAAAGTTAGCTACGAAAAATTCCTTCACGAAAAAATATCGCAGATAAATGAGAAAAGAGTTGGATGGTAAACATTATGCGTATCGAAATTAGATTTGCAGGTTTCGGTGGACAGGGAATAATCAAGTCTGGAATAATCACAGCTGCAGCAGCATGTCTTTATTCGCAGAAAAACGCGGTTCAGACACAGTCATACGGTCCCGAGTCACGAGGCGGAGCATGCAAATCAGAAGTTGTAATATCAGAAGAGGAAATAGATTTTCCAAAAGTAGTCGAACCAGACGTGCTAGTTGTTATGTCACAGCACGCCTACAATGAATATGTAGAAAGAGTGAAACAAGGCGGAACAATAATTATGGACCCAAACATGATTCCACATGAGAAAGAACTGCAAAATGTTAATGTTTTCCATGTTCCTGCTACAAAAATTGCTGAAGAGATGCAGAGAAAAATAGTTGCAAATATCGTAATGTTAGGCGCTTTTGTGGCTATTACTGGCATATTGGACAAAGATGCTGTTAAAGAGTCGATTAAGGCGAATATACCCAAAGGCACTGAAGAACTAAATCTTCATGCTTTTGAAAAGGGCTTCGAATACGCAAAGAATCTCCTAAAAAGCTAGCCTCGTCTATCAAGTCTTCTGTGCGGGCAATTGCGCCAACTGTGTTACAAGTTTTGACTTTCTTATGCCTACGTGGCGCAATGGTGCTATTTTCTTCGCTTCGTTGTATATGTCTGAGGCTATTTTTCCAAGGACGATTTCTTGGGCAATTTGGTCCAGTGTGAGTGTCGAGGCTTTTTGTTTAATGATTTTGTCCATTATTGTGCGTATTTCCTTCTCTTGTGACGTCCTAATTCTTGAAAGCGAAAAGGCAGAGACAGCCACTTGCAATTTATATTCATCTCTTGTAGCTATGCTGAATAACCCATCAATCTTCGTTGTTCTCCTTCTAACAAGGCTTCTCAAATAGTCTCTTGAATACTCATGTCCCTTAAATGTGGTTTTGGCTGTTTTGCCATCAACTTCCGTTATTTGGAAATACATCTTTAGGTATTGATGCGAAAAGTCGTTTGTCACGTCGTAAAGTGTTGAGTCAATGGTTCTTCCAATCAGTTTCTCTGGCTCGTCAGCTGGCACTGCGCCTAGCTCTACATTTCCGAAATATGATGGAGCCACTACAGTGTACCATGATTTGCTTCGCCACTTATCTCGTATACGTTTTGTTTTTGAGGACAAGTTTAACCTCCGAATGTGGCATGAAAATTCGCACTAGAGTATTAAAAGTTTTACCGTGTCAGCCCTATTTTCTTGATGCCGCCCATGTATCTTCTCAAAACTTCTGGGATTATTACTGAACCATCTTTCCGTTGATAGTTCTCTAGTATTGCTACTATAGTTCTGCCAGTAGCTATTGCCGTCGAATTCAAAGTATGGACAAAACCTTTAGGTGACTCGCCTTCCTTCTCCCTATACTTTACGTTTAGCCTTCGGGCCTGATAATCCGTGCAGTTGCTACACGAAATTATTTCACGATAAGCGTTTTGGGCTGGCATCCATGCTTCAACATCATATTTCTTTGCAGCAACAGTTCCAATATCGCCTGTGCAATCATTTACAACGCGATACGGCAATTCAAGCTTTTGAATTAGTTCTTCTGCGTTTAGCAGTAGTTCCTCATGTATTTTCCACGAGTCTTCAGGTTTGCAGAACACGAGCTGTTCAATCTTGTTGAATTGATGTGTTCGGAAGATCCCACGTGTGTCTTTACCATGTGCTCCCGCTTCCTTTCTGAAGTTTGTGCTTATTCCAACGAATTTGAGTGGCAAATCCTCTGCCCTCAGTACTTCGTCCATGAACATAGCCACCATAGGATGTTCCGAAGTGGCGATTAAGAACAAGTCTTCTTCTTCTATTTTGTAAAGAACATCCTCAAAGTCACTTAGGGCTACTGCGCCCTCGTAGGGTTTTCTTCTCATTAGAAACGGCGGTTCAATCGGTGTATATCTTTTCTTAACCATCTCCTCCAAAGCAAAGCTCATCAAAGCCATGTCAAGCAAAACGCCTTCCCTTTTCAGATAGTAGAATCTGGCTCCAGCGATTTTTCCTGCCCTTTCAATGTCCATAATATCAAGATTTAACCCCAAATCTATGTGACCTTTAATAGCAAAGTTGAATGTTGGTATTTTGCCCCATGTTTTAACTTGTACATTGTCATTTTCATCTTTTCCTTCAGGAACTGACTCGTGTAAGAGGTTTGGGAGTCGCATGAGATTGTCGTGAACTTTTTCCTCGTACTCGTTTACTTGTTTCTCTGCTGTAGTGATTTCCGAGTCGATCTCTTTTCCTTTCAAAATTTCTCTTTTGGCACCTTTCCCCTGCTTTTTTAATGTCGCAATTTCTGTTGTTATTAGCCGTCGTTCATGTCGAAGTTCATTCAGCTTTGTCAGAAGTTGCCGCCATCTCTTATCATAGTCGATTAAAGCATCAAACATTCTCAGATTTTCAGGGTTTCTCCTTCTCATTAAATTGGCTTTTACCAGTTCGGGGTTTTCACGTATCAGCTTAATGTCCAACATTTCTTTCTCACATGAAGCTTATCAACATAACTTTTCTTTAACATTCCTCAATCAAATATTTAACCTTACAATAAAAGAGAATTCAAAAGCCAGTTCAATCTATTTATAAGGGGGGCTAGTCTGAGCAGAGAGCTAAGCAAACTAAGGCGAATCATTTGAGCCTTTTTGCCGTCTGCAAAGTCTTTTCAGCTGTTAATGTGCAAAAGAGAAAATCATCAATAGTGGCGATAAATGTCGGCAAACCTTTTTTGCATCTTATTGTCGTTAAGACCTTGCCATCTTTCCATGTTGTTTCTATCGTTAAGCCTTTTGGTGTTTTGAAGTTGTCTGGCGAAACTGCCTTCGCTACGGCTTCTCCAATTTTCATATTGTCATACTCAAGCACTATTTCCGCTTCCAATTTTTTCGCCCTTCAACTGTTTCCCGACAAGCTCATCAACAATTTTGATAAAGTCGCCAATTCTCTCTATTGGAACTTGGGCGCCTGCTGCCACATTGTGTCCTCCACCTTTTCCTCCGTAGTTTTCAGCCGCAATTCTCATGACTTCGCTTAAGTCAATTCCCCGGTTTACCATTGTGTCAATGGTCCTTGCAGAAATTTTCGCCAAACCTTCACCTTCAACGTTTGCATAAGCAATCAACGGTTTTTCAGGGTTAGGAAGACTCGCTGAAAGTATGGACGAGATTGCGCCCACTATTTTGTCGTTAATGAAATTTTCGCCATAAACAACATATATGTTGTCAAATTCCTTCTTTCTTTCAGGCTTTTCCATTATCCAGCCAAGGTACTTGTTGATGTTTCGCCTATACTCTTCCAAAACTTTGTTTGCCTCTTCAAGGGCTGAACTTCTATCTCCCATGCAAATCGCAACGCCCAAACTTGCACTGTCCATACGTCCCGTTGCGTTTAATAAAACTGCGAATTCTCTTGCATCTCTGAGTGGAGTCCAAGGCTCTTCACGGTTTAAGACGTAGACATGTCCAACGAGATTGGTTACTTCATAATGTAAGCCTTTTGACAACAAGTAGTCTGCAAGAGCTGAGCACAAGCGCTTTTTTTCTTCGTCAGAAAGGTCTCTCAGCGCTCGCCATCTATCACCAAGCCTCGGTTTAATGTCCAAGCTTGCTAAGAAAGCTAAACTTTTGTCCTCTTCACCGCTTATGCCAGGAATGAACGGACTAGTTGTAGACGCTAGTGTTTTGTGGATTGGGCGGGTTTCTCTGCCAAAAAATATCAAGTCTTGCTCAACCGTTAAAAGCTTCGCATCTGTTGCATCTTCCACAATTTTTTCGTTCAATCCGCCTAACTTACGTTGGTCATACTTGTCTTGCAGGTCTCCCAAAGCACCAACAATAGCCACAGGCGCCAAATCTACATTAACCTTATCAACATTCTTAGCCACAAAATATGCCACACCAGCACCGCTGATGTCTTTTGCGCCATCTATTCTGAACAAATGAGGATTCACATGCACGACATGGTCAGATTCTTCGCCAACAATTTGATGATGATCCAAAACTACTATCTCAAAATTTGCGAGCTTCTCATTTAACAGCTCCATGTAGCCGCTTCCAAAATCATTGAAAATTATCAATTGTGGCTTATCTGAGAGGAGTTCTCCCACAATCTTTTCGTCCACCCACTGCGTAATCCTAACGCGAAATTTCGAATCAAGCCTAAACAAAGTCTTCCCAACAATTCCTGCCGCCGCAACTCCATCCGCATCCAAATGCGAAAAAATGTGGATAAAACCATCTTCCTTCACAACTTCTCGAATGGTCTCAGCTGCTTTCTTGGCGGAATTTAAAAAGCCTTCAACATCTGCGTTCTCTGAAGCCATGGCAATCACACTACGCTAAGAAACCAAATTATTTAAGGATTTAAAAGAAGTTACAAAAGCTTCTTGACAAAAACGACGGCATAAGAGTTTAGGTTAGAGACGCTATTTTCGGTTCGTATTTCCAATTGGATGGCAGAATTCCTTCTCGTTTGTAATATCGTGAAAGTTTGTGGACTTTTGCCTCTATTATTTGGAGCGCTCTTTTATTGTGCAAATCTCTTCTGTTTTTTTCATAATGCACTGCTAGGCTTTCAGCCTTCTTCAGTAGAGCGCCTAAATCTTCAGGTGTTGCTGGCGCCAAATCCGCACCTTTTAGAATTTTGGTTATTGCCTTTCCTGTTATTGGCTTCACTAATGGTATTGCATAATTGTCGCGTAGGATTGTTCCTATGCGGCTTGGTGTGTTGCCTTCTCTTGCCAATTTGACAATGAGGGCTTCCACTTCTTCCGGCTGGTATTTGCACCAGCTTGGAGATCTTTTGCTTACGGGTCTTGTCTGATGCGACTTTCCCTTTTCCTGTTTTGGCATTTTCCTATTCCCTTGAACTCTGTATGAGCGAGGAAAGACCAATATTTAAGACTATTGATTTCCTTTAGAAGCTGATTGCTGTGTCTGCGCTTTGTAATTTCAGTATTCATATGCTATGAACGATAGAGGAATTAGAAATCCAAGGAATTGATCACCCAAATTCCTCTCTCAGATTCATTTGCTAATCTCATTTGTGTTGCTTATACCAGTTTGCAAAGCTTTCCAGCGCTTCTGCACGATGTGAATATCTATTTTTTTCTCTCATTGTCATTTCCGCAAAAGTTTTGCCACTTTTTGCAGGCTTAAAAATTGGGTCAAAACCAAACCCAGATTTACTCTTTCCTCTTCTTTCTTCACGTGTTATTTCTCCAATAACTTCTCCTCTAAAACAAATAGGCGCCCTCAGTTCGGATGCATAATAGGCTATTACTGATTGGAATATTGCATTTCTGCTTTCAACGTTCTCCATAAGTTTCAACAAGCCGACATTGCCTATGGTTTTATAGGCATATGCGGCGTAAGGTCCTGGAAACCCAATCAACGCATCAATAAACAGTCCAGCGTCTTCAACTATAAGTGGCAGATGGCAATGCCTAAACGCCTCTATGACGCTTGTCTCCGCAATTTTCTCCAAGCTGTCGCTTTGAATCTCCAACGTTTTGACTCGGAGCATGCCCACAGCTATTTTGTGTTTCGCAAAGATCATGCGGGCTTCGTTAAACTTGTGCACATTATTTGTGGCGAAAAATATGACTTTGCGTTTAAACCCGATAGTCATGCATCTCACTTCTTTGTTATTCGCTTTTGGCTTTTCTTTCAGCAATGTATCTTCCACGTCTTTCTATTTCTCTTATCTTATCTAGAATGTCTCTAACATTTTTAGCGCCTAAAACCTTAGAGTACCCCTTAACCACTGCTTCGAAACAATCTTCGGCAAAGCGGAAATGCGTACTCTGTAACGCTCTTTTCATAAGATGCAAGTCAACGCCTTTGGACTCTAACTCCTTTGTTTTTTCGCCGAGACCAAAATCTACAAAGAAAATTTTGTCGTCAGGATTCAGAATCATGTTTGAAGTGGTTAAGTCGCCATGAATTATTCCGTTTTTATGCAATCTACCTATTAACTCTCCAATTTTAAGACATAGGCTTTGTCTTTCTTCTTCTGTTGCTTCACCTAACAACCATTTCAATTGTTTTCCTTCGATAAACTCCATTATTATCGTTGCATTTGCCAAATCAACGAGAAAGATTGTAGGTGTCGGCACTCCACCCTTTTTGGCTTCGTGCATCAATTGTGGCTCGTGTATTGTTCTATAGGCGCGGACTTGCTCATCCAATTCTGATGGGCGATATTTCTTGGGCGAACGCTTTTTCATGACCACTTTTTTACCATGCCAATCTGCAAGATAGAGATTAGCTTCTGCTCCTTTCTTAATTAAGAACGGTTTCAGCTTATCCACGGAATTTCAACCTCTTCGAGACGCCACCGCAACTTAACAAAACTTTTTTCGATGGGAGTAACTGCGCCGTGCTGATATGCTAGTACTCCCGTCCATGCTATCATTGCACCGTTGTCGATGGCAAATTGGGTAGGCACAGTACGGAATCTTGCGTTATGTTCTTCCGCAATAACCTTAACCATGGACTGCAACCGTTTGTTGGCTGCGACGCCTCCGGTTAACAAAACCTCTTTTTTCTCTGTATGCGCCAAGGCTCGTTCAGTAACTTCTGTAACCATTGAAAACGCTGTTTCTTGGAGACTGTAGCACAAGTCTTCAAGGCTATATTCTCTTTTTTTGAGCAAATTGACTGCAGCTGTTAGTAAACCACTGAAGGACGTGTCCATCCCTTTAACAGTGTAAGGCAGTGCAATCAACTGACCACCTTTCAACGCAAGTTTTTCCACAAGCGCTCCAAACGGCAAACCCACTTTCTGCCGCAATCCCGCTTCACGCGCAAAAACGTCCAAACAATTTCCAAGAGCAATATCCAACGTCTCACCAAAGACTCTGTAACGTCTAGAATCGAAAGCCGCAACGATGCTGTTTCCTCCAGAAACATACAGCGTGATTGGGTCTTTTGCATCAGTTTGGAGCTTTCCTATCTCTATGTGGGCTATGCAATGGTTTACTCCAATAAGCGGAATCTCGAGATAAGAAGCCAAAGCACGAGCAACAGTTGCTCCAGTGCGGAGACATGGCCCTAAACCGGGACCTTGAGAAAACGCAACAATAGACAAGTTCCTTGGTTTTATTTCTGCATTTGTGAATGCTTCTTCTAGGACCTTGCTTGCTACTTCGGCATGATGTCTCGCTGCTTCTCGAGGATGGATTCCCCCTTCTTCAGGCATGTATACGCTTATCATGTTAGCTAATATTTCGCCTTCAAACGTGGATATTCCAACGCTGAAGTCATCAGCCGTTGACTCTATCCCAAGACAGTATTGTTCACTCGCTTTTTTCTTCGTCATTTCATTATCCTGCAATGTTGAATTTATCCACAGTTAAACATACACCTTTTTATTTAAAACTGTGTATATATAATGTGGAAGATTTGGAATCGATGGAAATGTCAAAACGTAATGACTTAGAACATAAAGCCCTACAGCATATCATAAATACAGGCTTTGATGGCATCCTTCAATCCGATCTGTGGCGGAAACTGGGTGCAAGTAGTAGGGAAGGCTCTCGAATAGCCTTGAAGCTGGAAGAAAAGAAACTTGTTCGAAGGGAGAAGGAACTCCGTGATGGAAGATGGACTTACAGGCTTTATCCAAAGAGGCTGCCAGCTAAGATAGATTCGATAGCTGATGTTCCATGTTTAATGTGTCCAGATAACCCAAGATGTGACCCATCCAGCTCAATCTCGCCTCAAGGCTGCGATAAGCTGACTGATTGGCTTCTCTCCATATCAAAAAATGAAGCTGGCTCTTTAGGTGACAGCTAGTTTTGCCTAAAGCATGGATTCAACAAAGAAAAAAGGATTATTATTACAAAAAAGCGAAAGAAGAGAAATATCGCTCTAGAGCAGCTTACAAGCTTCTTCAAGCAATTGAAAAGTACCATTTCATGAAAAGCGGCGATGTCGTCGTTGATTTGGGCGCTGCACCCGGCGGCTGGATCCAAGCTGCAAGAAAAATTGTTGGAAGCAAAGGCTTTATCTTAGGCGTAGACTTGAAGCCGATTGAGCCTTTTTCGCAAACTAATGTTCGACCTACTATAGGAGATTTAACTGAACCAGCAACACTTAGGCAGATCTTAAGCACGCTTCCAAGAAAGGCTGATGCCGTAACATCTGACGCTTCACCGAACATCTCTGGAATCTGGGAAGTTGATCACGCCCGCCAAATAGACTTGGCGGAACAATCATTAAATATAGCATTGGAAACGCTTAGGTCTTCCGGAAGCTTCTTTGTAAAAGTCTTCGAAGGAGACATGCTTAACGACTTCATTGCAAAAATAAGAGAGCATTTTCAGGTTGTGAGGATAATAAAGCCTAAGGCGAGTCGAGCCAAAAGTTCTGAACTGTTTATTCTTGGAATGCGCTTAAAAAAGGCGTTGGATTAGCGGCAAACATAAATTCTAATTGGCTCTATTGAAAGGCATGGTGAAAAAGATTTGAGAATCATCGCCGCAGATTCTTCGTCCGCCATTCTGACTGACAGTTTTGAACCTTTAACAATTGTGGCAGCTGCATCAGTGTTAGTTTGTCCCCCATATAGAGAGGCGAAAGCTTGTTTAGCCGAAGCAATTTTTGCAGACGCAAAGTGTGGACACGAGCTTATAGTGCATGAGGCGGAGCTTTGCAAAGACTTACTCGCAAAAGCAAAGGCTGACATTGTACACTTAGACATGTCTTTAGGCGCAATTCCATTGGAACAATTATCGCCAATCGAATTCTCTAACATGAAAATCTCCAGCAGAGCCAAACGTCATCTTCTGAAAATTCTGCCCAGATTAAGAAAAATCGCTAATGAAGTCACACAAAAACATGGAATTGAGGTTTTAGCCATAGGAAAAGAAAGCATCCCTGTAAGAATCGCAGAATTGACAGCAGGAGCAAACGCAATCTTGTATACATGCGAAAAAGGCATAAAGGAAAACAAAACTCTAACATTGGGATTACCCTCTAAATGTCAACCTAGGTTAACTGAAAAACGGGTGTACCTTTACTCTCTTATTGCCGCTGAACATGACATTAGAGGCTACGCAGAAGATACAAATGAAGTTCTGAAAAAAGCTAATATTAGTGAAATGCTGAATCCCATTGCAAGAGGTTTTAGGATTTTGCACATCACTCCAAGAGCTTAAAAGACAAACCTTTTTTATATCGAATCAGATTGCGTTAGAAGAGTGAGCTAAAATGGAGGAGAAAGCCAGCACTGTTATCTCTCCTAGTGTAGCTATTCTTGCTATTGTAGTGACTTTTCTAGTTGCCCTTTTTGGCGGTGCTACACTTGCCATGTTGTTTGGATATGAAGTAGCCTTAGCTGTGTCAGAGTTGCTTCTAATTATCGTTCCGCTAGGTTATATGTTATATAAAAAAATCAACATTGGACACTATATAGGACTGGACGTAAAACCGCTGAAAATCCTTTTAGGCTTAGGCTTAGGAGGTTTCGTCTTCTTATTCGATGTGCTAATTTCCAATTTGCTATACATCGTTTTTGGGCCAAGTGCGGCTATTGAAGAAGCTAATACGCAAATCATGGAACTCAGTGCCTCACCAAGCGGCCTCATTGCAGTAATAATCGCCTTGTGTTTAGCTGGAATATGCGAAGAACTGACCTTCAGAGGTTTTCTTCAAAACGCTATTAATAGCAAATATTCTTTTGCTGTTGCTTTGCTTGTTTCATCTTTAGCCTTTGGATTCTTTCATTTTGACCTGCAAGGTATCTATACCCTTTCAGCTTTCATCGTTGGACTAGTATTGGGTCTGATCTATCACCATTGGCGTTCTTATGTCGTTTCTGCTGTTACGCATTCCACTGTAAATCTGATAGCGCTAGCAATAATGCTCCTCATATAGAGGTAGACAGAATATTCACGTTTTCTTCTGTGTTTTAGTGACTTCTAAGCTTATGTCTAATGGTTTTGGATTGGCAGTTATTTCCCCTAAACTTACAATGTTCACGCCTCTGGAAGCAAATGCTATGATATTCTCTGAAGTTATTCCACCACTGGCTTCCAGCAAAATTTTCCCATAAAAACCAGCTTTTTTTAGTAGTTTTACTGCTTTTTCTACTTGTTTTGGAGAAAAATTATCCAACATGATTATGTCAACTCCAGTTTTTGCTGCAGTAATAACATCGTTAATGTTTATCACTTCCACTTCGATTTTCTTGCTGAAAGATGCCTTTTCTTTAGCTGCTTTCACAGCTTTCTCCATGCTGCCTGCCACTACGATGTGGTTGTCTTTTATTAAAATCATGTCGTCTAAATGAAGTCTATGCGTGTCGCCTCCACCTATTGAAACTGCTTTTTTATCAAAGTAGAGAAGTCCGGGCGCTGTTTTTCTTGTGCATGCAACTCTCGTCTCAAGCCCAGCCTTCAGAAGTCTGTCTTTCAATTTTCTTGTAGTTGTCGCTATGCCACTCATGCGAGACATAATGTTTAGAAGAGTACGTTCTGCCGAAAGTATTGTTCTTGTGTCTCCAAAGATTTTCATCAGTATCTGTTTTGGTTTTATTCCTTCTCCGTCCGCGACCAAAGTTTTAACTTTGAGCTGTAGACTTTCGAGAAGAATTTTCGCCTCCTCTATACCCGCCACTACGCCTGCTTCTTTCGCTATTACTTCTGCTTCTGCCACGCTTATTTCGGAAACAACGAGCGCAGTGGTTATGTCACCTTGCCCCAAATCTTCAGCAAGCATTATTCGAAGTTTTTCTTCCAAAATTTTTCGCGGCAAGAACATACTTCATCAATTAAATGTTTAGCTTAAAATACTTGTTTATTTTTCTGCTACTTCATTTATGATTTTGACAGCGTTTTCCAAGCCGCTATGTTTTAGGGCTTCCTGCTGAACTTCCTCGGCTCTTTTAAAAATCTGACTTTTTAAGACATGTTGAATAGTTGTTAGGAGCTTTTCTCTAGTTAATTTTTCTTGTTGAATAATTTCTGCAATGCCCAAGTTTTTGGCTTGTTTAGCATTGATGAGCTGTTCTGTATGACTTGGCGTAGGTATAAGTATCATTGGTTTGCCATAGCACATGCACTGCGTTAGGGTTCCATGTCCTGCTCGGCTTATTACCAAATCGCTGGCTTTTAAGTACTCAAAGCGATTCGGCAGCCACTTGTAAATTGTGACGTTACCATGATGTGTAGGTTTGTCGTCAGTGCTTGGATAACCGAGTGAGATTACGATTTCGTAGTCTTCAGGAAACTCGAGTAGGATTTTTCGCAGTATCCCTGTTAGGAAGGCTCTTTCTTTGATTGGACCACTTATAGGTGCAAAAATAACCGGCTTATCGATTGGCAGTTCTAAACGCTTGCGCAATTCCTTTTCCGTTCGCAGCTGATTTGGATGCACAGGTAATATTGGACCTATCAGTTTCACATTTTTCTTATAGAATTTTGGAATGTTTAGGTTGCCAGCAGAAATCGTGTAAGGCGAAGGAAAGTCAGGTATTAAAAGAGTATTTCCACCCGTCCAAATTTTCCCAATAAGCGTAAGCGTAATAAAGTCTGCAAACTTTGCCAATCGCAGAAAACGTTTTTTCCGTGGGATAATTGCTTGGAACTGGTTTAAGATGCAAATTCTGGGTATTCTTAAAGCTCTTGCCGCCAAAAGAGGTGAGGCGCGAGAATCCGAAACAACAACATCTGGTTTAAAGTTTTCAATGAACCTGATTTCAGCATTGATTTGCTTCAAAAAGGTGAATGAAGCCAAAAAAGGCCCTGGATTTATCGCTGTTTGCCTAAAATCTACAGTCCCATCAGGTTTGACTTGAAAGCCTATGGGTGGAGCCTCAATAAGTGGAAGTTTTTCGCGTTCAACATAACCTCTGCCTTCTCGATAAGTGGAAAAAACTATTTCAACATCTTTCTAGGCGAGTTTCTTCGCTATTGGAACGCATCTTCCAACATGTCCTAAGCCAATACCGCAAGGAGCAAAATAAACCCTCATGAAACTATTTCCCGCCGAGGGCTTTCCGCCTGATTTCGCCCTCTGGTTTTTCTTCCTCAAATACTATAGCTTTAAACTTGTAAATCCTTGTGTTTTCGATTAGCCAATTGTCAGGTGGCAAATATGCTTTAATACAGCATTGGCATAGGAATTCTTCTTCGTTCCATTCATATTCTACAGGCACTTGAGGTAAAAGTAAGCCTTTAAACATGCCCTTTTCAACGATTAACCCGTCTTTTCCAACTTTAATCTTAGATGGATATTCGCTAGATTTTTTTACTTCTATTAACTCAGGAGGCGTAAGTACGCTTACTTCAAAAACTACGTTATCAAGTTCGTCTAAGGAAAGTGGACAAAAGCGAGGGTCTTCTGTTGCTGAGCATATGGCAGATTCTATAACTGCCTTGGCAAGTGGAGTAGTGGGATACGGGTAGCCTATGCACCCTCGCAGTTCTTTTTCTCCATTTTTCATTGTGCTTATTGTAACGAATACTCCACAAGGTTGCAAAAACTTTTCAGAAACATCTTTAGAAACACTGATTCTCTTCCCTGTTTTCAGATACTCGTTTACAGCTCTGCGGGCTAACGTTACTAAGAATTGGCCTTCTTCTAGGCTTAGGTCAAACGACACTTTACATTTTCCACCATTCGCAGCAGCAGTCTCTGCTAAGCAGAATCAATATTGTATCTTTTACAAAAAGGTTTAAGTTCAGAATTTTATTGACTCTTCATTTATTCCGTCTTTTGTGATTAAAAGGAAGTCTATGCCGTCACCGCTCATGATGTCTCGGCTTATGGCGGATTTTATGGCTCTGATGACTAGGTCTTTGGCTTCTTCCATAGTCAACTCTTCCTTATACCCTTCTTCTATTACACCCATGGCAATTTCTGTTCCAGAGCCTACGACTGCATATTTGTCGGGTATTACTGAACCGAGAATGTCAAGCACGTAAAGCGAAGCACCTTCTTCATCCATGCCACCAACAATTGTTTGAGTAATCAGCGGCGCCAATCGACGGACAAAAAGCAAGTTTGACATAAGTTTGGCTGCTGACCTCACAGAAATGGGTCTACCAACATCTAAACTAAACAAGTTCCCATAAGCTTCCACCTCTCTTACAAGAATCTGCATGTCAGAAACAAGTCCAGCGCACGCTGCACCTATCTTGTCAGTTATTTTGAAGACTTTTTTGCCGCCCTTACTGACTATGAGATAGCCATAAGAAACACGTTTTTCAGAGGCTAGGATGACGCCGTCTTGGCATACCACGCCGACGGTTGTTGCCCCTGGAACCCAAAGATATTGACCTTGTTGAGCTTGGTTTTCCACCGAATTCACCTTTTCTTCGTCATATGCGCAAGCAACCTATTAAACTTAATCATGAACCCTTAATCGTTGTACTGAGAAATTTGGTTACTTTTTTGATTGTCTTGTTTTGTTCTGAAGTCTATTACTGCATTTTTCGCATAAAGCGGTTTTCTCTACTTTTATTAATGGACCACCAACAGTGAGATGGGTCAAACTTTTCGGTGGAAACATTTTGACATCTATATATATGCATCCTAAAGTCTTTCCACAGTTTGCACATTTTAACGGTTCATATTTAGAAGCATTCATACAAGTCATAGTTAAAATCAATTAGCAGACAATAAATAGCTTTTTCTTTTGCCTTTTTCGCCTGTGGAATACCATAGAGCTAAATTACTTCACAATCTATTAGCTGTTGAAGAGGAAGCAAAAATGATATGTGTTTACACCAAAATCATTGATGGTGTCTGGTTTGGTGTCGCTTATGAAGGAGAACAGATTTTTGCCACAACATTTGGCTCATCTAGCAAAGAAAAAACCGTGCAAGGTTTATTGAATAGTCTCCCTTCTAATATTGCTTCGCATCATTCTGAGGCAACTTCGGTTTTCGCTGAACGCGCCGTGGCTTTTTTGAAGGACATGTACGATGGAAAAGAAGTTTCCAATAACTTTTCCTTGGCGATGAATCACTTATCAAGCTATTTCCAACGAGTCATCAAAATAACGTCTTTAATTCCGTTGGGTTACGCGTCTTCATACGGCGCGGTTGCCAAAGTGGCTGGAGGAAAACCGAGGGCTGTTGGGCGGGTTATGGCTTTGAATCCGTTTGCACCGATTGTTCCCTGTCACCGAGTAGTTGGTTCAGACTTCTCTTTGACAGGTTATGGCGGTGGTTTAGACGTGAAACTTGCCTTTCTGAAACGTGAAAAGAGAGGTTATGCCTCTAAAAGAGAGATATCAGTTCATGGCAAAAAACTGCAAGTTTTTCCAGTTGAATATGTGCTAAACAAGGTGAAAGAGAGAAAAGCTAACTAGAAATTATGGCGTTTATGTTTTTCTTGACTTCGTCGATGGTTTTCATTCCTATAACCATTGCATCAACAAAATCCAGTTGAGCGACTGCCCTTATGCATCTTCAGTAATTTTTAATCAATGGAGGACTTTGAGCCCCAAGCACTTTCATGGCAATAGTCCCTTTTCCATTATTATGCGCCTGTTTGAGCGCTTGGAACATTTCCTCCATGGAACCATCTTCAATGGGAATGCCTTCCAGAAATTTTCTTATTATGGATTGAGTTGTCCTACAGCAAATGGCCATGATAACATCTAATTCTTCAAATTGTGCAGCTTTCCTAACAACTGCGACGCTGTGTGTAGACAAACCAATTGCTCTAACAGTTCCGTTTGCCTTCAGGTTCTTCATTTCTTTCAGCACATCGTGACAATCATCTACCCAGTCGGATTTGACAAAGTGCAAAAGATAGATGCCTAGGTAATCTGTTTCAAGTTCCTTACGAGAGCTTTTCAAACTTTCATTGGCTTCTTGACCGCTTTTGGCATAAGTCTTTGTAGATATGGCAACCTCTTTTCTCGGCACTTTTTTCAAAGCTGAAGCTATGAGGATGTGTGCCGTAATCATCAGATGTATCCCAAAAGTTCACCCCCAATTTATAGGATTCTGCCAGAATACATCCACTGTCTCTTGAGCTTATATCAAAAAGAGGTCCAAAAACCAAGTTTTGACACTCTTAATTCAGTTTTTCCAAGATTCACCACGGGAACTTTGGACATCTATCCACCATGCGTTGTTAATCTATAGTTTTCACTTTTAAACTCTATATGTGCAGACTCGTTCGCCATTTGCAGAATCGTAAATAATAAAAGTAAGATAGTCACACCTCAAAACGGGATGTTTCATGGTTAAAAGAGGGCTTTTTGTTGGCAGGTTTCAACCTTTTCAACTAGGACACCTTAAAGCAATAAAAGGCATCTTGGCAGAGGTCGACGAGCTCGTTATTGTCATTGGCAGCGCCCAATACAGCCATAACGTGAATAACCCATTTACTGCTGGCGAACGATTGGTCATGGTGTGCAGGGCTTTGGAAGAAGCAAAAATAAATCATTCGCGGTTTTGGATCGTGCCGGTGCCTGATGTGCACTTACATATGATGTGGGTTTCCGCTGTTGAAGGGTACACGCCGCATTTTGATGTGGTCTATTCTAACGAGCCTTTGACACGCCGACTTTTCATGGAAGCGGGATATAAGGTCAAAGCCATTCTGTTTCATGAAAGGAAGCTTTATTCTTCAACAGAAATTCGAGAAAGAATGCTGAAGGGCAAGAGTTGGAAGAAACTAGTCCCAAAAAGTGTAGCAGCCTTTATAGAGAAAATAGACGGAATCAATAGGCTTAGAGACTTGAACAAAACTGACAAAATCTAATCGTTTGCCCTTCTGCGCTCTCGCTGAAACCCCACCCCCCACCCCCCCTTATAAATAGATTGAATTTTTCGTTCTACGATTCAATAATGATTAAGGTTAATAGCAATGTTGTGTAATGCATAGATGTTCTGAGTGGAGCATATATGCATGTTTGAGTTTGGAGATATTAGGCTGAGACCGATCGAGAGGGAAGATTTGAGAATATTACATGAGTGGGAAAATGATTTTGAAGTAACAATGTACTCGAGAAATATGCCGATTAATTTTGTTAACATGTATCAGTTGGAAAAGCGATATGAAGAATGGGTGAAAGACGAAAGGGAACAGCACTTTATTGTCGAAATGGTTGATTCGAAAGAAGCCATTGGAATTGCTCGTTTGGAGCGCGAAGATTGGGCGAACGTGCGAAGCGCAGATGTTGGCACTTACATTGGCAAGAAAGAATTGTGGGGGAAAGGCTATGGGCAGCAAATCACTGTGGCATTGTTGGAGATAGTCTTTAACCAGTTGAATATGGATCGTTGCGAAGCGTCAAGCGTTGAATATAACGTGCGTGCTCACAAAGTGTTGGAAGCGTGTGGGTTGAGAAAAGTTGGAGTGGCTAGGCAAAGTGCTTTTGTGAATGGGCGCAAGTGGGATCGTGTTCGTTTCGACATTCTTAGAGAAGAATACTTGAAAATACGTATGGAGCTGCTGAAAAAAACGTTGAACGACAAACTTGGCACATATATTGAAAAACACTGTACAATTAGAGAATAGCAAAAAAGAACAGCTAACGTTGAGTCGCCAACAAAGCCATTCGCTCAATAACAAGATTTATCAAAGCAGTTTCCAAACAATCTCCTTTCATAGCCGTTTTGAGCTCCAAATCTGAAATTCCAAAAGCTTTCTGAATGATTACCTTCTTTTCTTCTGACAAATCAAGAACCACATCATCACGACGCATGTTAGTAAACGTAGAAATTATCTGCAAGTTTGATTTTACTTCCTTAAGGCTTTCTCCAATTATCAGCACAGCTATTTCTGAAGTGTTCGATGTGATTCCGAGAAATTTCACAGCCTTTCGAATTTGGCGTTGCGCGGAAGCATAGAGCATTGTTTCAACGGCTATAGTTTTCGAAATGTTTCCATTGTTCTTGAACGCTGTTAAGGCGTCTAAAGCTGCGAAGTAGAGATGTTGCCAAGAAGCCACAAGTTTTGCGTCAAAAAACTGAACTTCCGCATTTGAAGTTTTTTCTTTCTGCACTTTTTTCAAAAATTCTCCGATATCTCTAATTTTCACGTTTCCAAATCCAGCGATCAAAATATGCCTATCAAACTCTGCAACATGTTTCAGCAATTTTCTTCCTCAAAAATCTCTCTCAAGAATTTTTCTAAAAGTTCAGTTGAGATTCCAGCCTTAACAAGCTTCGCGGTTTCTTTTTCTATCGAATTTTTCTCCTTCTTGCATTTTTTTACGATTTTTCTGACAGTTTCCTTTATTTCCCACGGGAAAACCACCCAGCGTCGTGTTTCTTTCTCGTAATAGTCTGGTTTAACAATGCTCCAAGGCTTATAGTAGATCGTGGCGATTCTGGCTTCCTCTGCGCCTTTTTCGATGATATGTTCTTTAACAAGGTTCAAGCTTTTGCCAGTATCGGCAATTTCGTCCACAATAAGCACTTTTTTGGCAGCAACGTTCATTGAAACTGGCTGTGTCAAAATGGGCGCCTCTTTTGTTTCCGCGACCCCCAAGTAGAATTCAGCTTTGACGTTGGCGAGGTTAGCGTTACCCATCAGATCTGATATTACTCTGGCTGGAGGCCAACCGCCTCTGGAGACGCCGACGATTATGTCTGGTTTGAAACCGTTATCTCGAATTTTGTCAGCTAGGTTTAGAAGCATGTTATAAATTTGGTTCCATGTTGGGACTTCAAATTCGAGTTCAGCATTCACACTTTTTCCTCGCCATAGTAGAAGACTATTGAGACTTTATAAGTCTAAAAAATGATGGGTTGGGTTTTAGCTTGATGGGGTGGTCGATTTTGGTCTTCTTGCGCCGTAGACTATTATTCCGATGCCTATGAGAGTCCAGCCTAAACCGAAGAAAATCCATCCGTAGGAATTGTTTAATGCGGCGGTTGCTTGAATATAACTCGCATTTGAAAGAGAGTTATAGTATTCTAGCTGTGCGTTTTCGAAAGCTGTTCCTTGCTCGTTCCAAGCGGTTAAAGCGCTATTGAAGTAGCTGTCTGCATTTTGAAGATATATACTTGCATTCGAAAAGATGCCTGAAATGTACGCTTGCTCTCCCAATATTAATTCCATGAAAGCTTTCGTCATGAGGACCTGAGCTTCCGTAACATTAACGAATTCTATGGGCATGCCGCTGCTAATCATCCATCCTAGTTTATTGTAGAGTTGAAACGCAGTAAAGTGCTCTGCAGACATCACAGCAAAATTGTCTCCACTAATGTACCAGTCTATTGATGGTGTAACGCTTCCATCCGGAATGTATTCCACGTATACTGCATACGAATGCATCCATGTTTCGGGCGCTTCTGTTGTTGGCGGAGTTACGTTGCCTATGGTGAAGACTCTGACTTCAAGGGGTTCCATGCGAACATGTGGACTGAATGTGGCGTTATACCATTCGCCCCAGTCAAAGTACACTTTAATCGCTGTGATGTTTATTGGCAAGTTCACTCTTGGTGGCGGTGGAGGCGTAAGATAATCGTTGTACACGCTTATTGAAATGTTCCACCAAGTTCCAGCTATGTATGCCACGACAGTATCGTCATAGTATGGGTCTTCTCCAACCATAGCGTTTATCCAACTGAATTGCTGAATACTTGCCGATGTTATATGAATTAAAGAAAGAAGTAAAAGCACTAGTAAAGGAAGTATTATTGCCATTTTCTTCTTCATTTAAAACCCTCAACTCCTAAGTATTTCTGGTTAAATAGATATAAATCCTTCGCCCAAATATTACAATCCAAAACAGTAAACTTGGAGCTTAACTAGAGGAGAAAGGAAATGAAAGAAATAATTGAATGTGTGCCTAATTTTAGCACTTCCAACATGAAGGTTGTTGAGTCGATTCTTAAAGAAATCAAGGCAACCAAAAATGTTTTTCTCCTCGATCATACTTCTGATAATTATTATAATCGGTTGGTTGTCTCCTTTTTTGGCGACAAAAAATCTGTATTAGAAGGGGCTTTAAACTCTGCCTATAAAGCCATTGGGCTGATTGACATGCGAACTCACAAGGGGCAACATCCACGGCTAGGAGCTGTCGATGTTGTTCCATTTATACCAATAAAAAATGTTAAAATGAAAGATTGCATGGAACTTGCAAAGAAATTCGGACGAACTCTAGCAGAAAAATGTGGTGTGCCAGTTTATCTCTACGGCAAAGCGGCAACCAGACCTGAACGTGAAGATTTGGACTGGATACGCAAAGGCGAATACGAGAAGCTGGCTGAACTAATTGCGAAGCCTGAACGTAAACCAGATTTTGGTCCAGTAAAACCACATGAAACGGCCGGCGCAACGATAACTGGAGCACGGGAGGTTACGGCTGGTTTTAACGTTAATCTAGGCACTTCAGATCTGAACATTGCAAAGAAGATTGCGAAGGCTCTTCATTGTAAAAAGGGTGGATTTTCGAATGTTAAGGCTATGGCAGCGCTTATTCCAGAGAAAAAAATGACGCAGATAGGCATGAGTATAAGCGATTATGAAAAGACGCCTCTCTACCGGGTTTTTGAAATGTTGAAAGCGGAATGTTCGCGCTATAACGTGCCAATCTTAGGTTCAGAATTCTGCGGTATGACCCCTTTAAAGGCTCTTATTGACACAGCCACATATTATCTGAAAATCGACAATCTAACTGAAAACAGAGTCTTAGAGATGGCCATACAAAACGCCATTGAAAAAGGCGGTGCCCTTGAGTAAAACTGGCAAGTCGCGGGCAAGAGAAAAAGTAGACTTACTTATTTTCAACACTGAAGAACTCATCACTTTGGCAGGTGATAACCAGAAACCGCGCGTAGGCAAACAAATGCGTGAGCTTGGAATAATACGCAACGGTGGTCTGGCGATAAAGGAAGGCAAAATAGTTGCAGTTGGAAAGACTCCGGATATCACAAAGACGTATAAAGCTGAAAACATGATAAGTGCCAATGGCAAAATTGTTCTGCCCGGGTTTGTTGACCCTCATACACATCTTGTTTTTGCTGGTTCGCGGGAAGACGAGTTTCAGATGCGGGTTGAAGGCGTCTATTATATGGTGATTCTTAGCTCTGGCGGCGGTATACTTAAAACTGTTCGAGAAACAAGAAAAGCAAGTTTCGAAAAGCTCGTGGACTTAAGTCTCAAAAGGTTGGACGTCATGTTAGAGCACGGAACAACTACAGCAGAAGCAAAAAGCGGTTATGGCTTAACAACCAGAGACGAGTTGAAAATTCTAGAGGTCATGAAGCGTTTAGATCAGTTGCATGCTGTTGACATTGTTCCAACTTTCTTGGGTGCTCACGCTATTCCACCCGAGTTTCAGAACAACCCTGCAGACTATGTTAAGCTAGTTATTGAAGATATGATTCCGAAAACTGCAGAGAAGGGGCTTGCCAAGTATTGTGATGTTTTCTGCGAGAGAGGAGTCTTCAATTTAGAGCAAACTAGACGTATTCTAGTTGCTGGCAAAAACTACGGCTTGAAACCCAAGGTTCACGCTGACGAGATGAGTCAGCTAGGCAGTGCGGAACTTGCCGCAGAAATAGGCGCTGCTTCTGCCGAGCATCTGCTTTTTTCTTCTGATGAAGGCGTCAAAGCCATGGCTAAAAGAGGTGTGATAGCTGTTCTGCTTCCTGTAGCGGCTTTCAGCCTAATGGGAGGACGATACGCAGATGCTAGAAAAATGATTGATTTTGGCGTTCCAATAGCATTGGGTACAGATTTCAATCCGAGTTGCTGGGTGGAGAATCAACAGTTAGTCATAGCTTTTGCCTGTCACTTTATGCGGTTGACTCCTGCTGAGGCTATAACTGCAGTCACTATAAATGCTGCTCACGCTGTAGACAGAGCAAACGAAATTGGCAGTTTAGAAATTGGTAAAAAGGCCGACGTTATTGTCTTAGACGTGCCAAACCACAAGTTTCTGGGATATCGGTTTGGCGTGAATTTAGTGGATAAGGTTGTCAAAAATGGGAGATTGGTTGTGGATAGAGAAAAACAAAGTGAAACTGTGTTTTTACGTGAACCAGATTAAGAGGTGCTTTGCTGTATCTTGGGTTTCATTGTTCTTCTTGCGAAGGTGAAGATTAGCCATACTATTATGCCGTAGATTACTCCGTTAAAAATCGCTGACGTCAATGTTCTCAATATGACTCCATTCCACATTTCTGCTGGGATTCCAATGGCATCGCTGATTGCATTGCCTAGAGGCAATTCTGGATAAGCGAAGGTTGCAGCTAGAAAGATTACAAAGGCTACTAAGAATACTATTGCTCCTTCTCCTTTCATGTTTTTTCCTCTTTTGCTTAGCCCTATGATAACTGCTTCCTAATAAATCTGATGCTGATGGTAAAGAATTATAATGGGTTTCTGCATTCTGGGTCTATGGTGAAAGTCGTCTTGTTGAAGAAACCAATCAGATGTTTAACCGGACCAGAACTGCATTGTAAGAATTGGCAGATCGAAGGCATCCTACGCATGCTTTCTAATGTTGTTGATCCGGAAGTGGCCAAAGATCCTGAGAGGCTTATTGTTTACGGTGGAACTGGTAAAGCCGCGCGAAACTGGGAGTGTTTTAAGGGTATTGTTGAAACTTTAACTGGACTTGAGTCCGACGAGACCATGCTTATTCAAAGCGGCAAGCCCGTGGCTGTTTTCACGACGCATAAGTGGGCACCCCGCGCTTTGATAGTAAATGCGATGCTTGTGCCTAAATGGGCTACTTGGGACTATTTCTATGAGTTGGAACAAAAAGGCTTAATCATGTTTGGGCAGATGACTGCTGGTTCATGGGCATACGTTGGCACGCAGGGAATTCTGCAAGGTACCTACGAGACGCTTGCGGCTGTGGCAAAGGAACATTTCGGTGGTTCTCTACGTGGGAAACTTGTTTTATCTGCTGGTCTAGGCGAGATGGGTGGCGCCCAACCTTTAGCTGTTACTATGAATGAAGGCGTCGCTTTGGTAGTGGAGATTGACAAGTGGGCTATCGAGCGAAGACTTAAGCATGAGTATCTAGAGATGTGGACTGACAACTTGGATGAAGCAGTAAAACTAGCCTTGGAAGCTAAAAGAGACGGTGAGCCTCGCAGTATTGGTTTGTTAGGCAACGCCGCCGAAGTTCATCCTCAACTCTTGCAAAAAGGCGTAATCCCAGATGTTTTGACCGATCAGACTTCCGCCCATGATCCGTTAAATGGGTATTATCCAGTTGGCTTTTCTAAGAAAGAAGCAGATGAACTCAGAAAAAATGACCCACAAAAATATCTGCATAATGCATGTGAAAGTATGTATGTGCATGTTGAAACTATGGTTAAGATGATGCGCAAAGGCGCTGTTACCTTTGATTATGGCAATAACCTACGCCAACAAGCTTACAACGCTGGGTTCAAGAATGCTTTTGAGTATCCTGGATTTGTTCTGCGTTATATACGACCTATGTTTTGTGAGGGCAAAGGTCCTTTCCGTTGGACTTCGCTTGTCGGAAGTGAAGAGGACATTTATACTCTTGATGATGTGATTTTGAAAGAATTCGGCTACAACAAAGAGCTGTGCCGCTGGATACAAAAAGCCAAGGAACAAGTGAAGTTTCAAGGTTTACCGGCGCGGGTTTGTTGGCTTGGTTTCGGTGAAAGAGCCCGATTTGGCAGAATCATGAATGGTATGGTTGCGGATGAAAGGCTCAGTGGTCCAATATGGATTGGAAGAGACCACTTAGACGGTGGAAGCGTTGCATCGCCTAACCGTGAAACAGAAGCAATGAAAGACGGAAGCGATGCAGTTGCAGATTGGCCAATTCTTAACGCTTTGATTAACGCTGCTGGTGGAGCCACTTGGGTGAGTGTTCATCACGGCGGAGGCGTAGGCATAGGCTACAGCATTCACGCTGGAATGTGCTTGGTGGCGGACGGCTCAAAAGAAGCAAAGAAACGCATAACAACCGTGTTGACAACAGACCCGGGAACAGCTATAGTAAGACATGCAGATGCGGGCTACGAGAAGGCACAAAAAATAGCAAAACAAAAAGGCGTTAAAATGCCAATGTTGAAATGATCATATTTTTCTATTCTTAATTCTCAAAAATCGTGGTGAAATAATTGAGGAACGAAAGAAAACTGAGAATTGTGCCCATATTTCTGCTTGGCAGTGAGAGTTTCATTGGAGAGGATAAGGGTGAGCAAGACGCCAAAAGCGATGTAATAGTCAAAAGATTAGGCTTAAACAACGAATTGAAATTTCTTGTAAGAAAGGAAGAAGAAATTCTTGAAATCAACATTCACGATGTAGACGGATTTGTCATTTTTCCCTACTGTTTTGAACGATTCTCGCCACTTATCTATCTTGCAGAAACCAAACTGCCCTTAATCATCTTTAGTGAAGAGGAAACCTTCTGCTATGCGCTTGACACTTACGAGTACTTATCTGACCACGAAAATGTGCAAATAGTCTTCACACAAAGAGAACTTGAAGCGCAGATTAAGGTTCTGAATGCTGCTAAATGGTTGAAGGAAACGAAAATTTGTCTGTTCGATGCAGGCGAATGGAAACTGAATGGAGCCGCTTGGCTCAAAAATCCTATATTCTCTGGTAAAGTAAACACCCAAAACATTGACAAGGAGAAATTCTTTGAGACATACAAAAACGTGGATAAAACATTGGCAGAGGCTCTTGCCAAAAAATGGGTGAAGGCAGCCCAAAAAGTTTTAGAGCCTTCTTTTGAAGATGTTGTTAAGTCAGCACGGGTTTATGTGGCTATGAAGGCAGTGATGAACGAAATGAAGGCTAATGTCGCCTACGTTTTATGGTGTGGACAATTCACAAAAGAGCTTGAAACAAAAATGTGCTTTGCCTTGGCGAAATTGGCTGACGACGGCATTCCAGTTGGATGTTGGAGAGGCGAGAGCCTATTACCTCTGCTAATATTGCATATTGTGTCACGCAAACCAGTATTCATTTGTGAAATGTTTACATTGCACGGAAGGACGATAACTCTTAGACATTGTTTTGCCCCGAGCACAATCGGTTCTTACAAATATGTCCTGCGAAGATGGCGAAACATGACAGGCACCGTTACTGGATACTGCCAGCTGCCAAAGGGCGACGTTACCTTAGTTAATTGTGGAATTGGTGATAAATTGGTTGTAGTGCGAGGAAGAGTAGTCGATTGTAAGGATTTGGAGGGCGACAATTGCAGAATGACTGTTTGGGTGAAGCTAGTGAATAAAGATGACGTTCGCAAGTTTCAAGGAAGAGAGTTTGCGATGGTTTATGGTGACTACACAGAAGAGGTTAAACAAGTAGGAAAAAAACTTGGTCTAAAAACAATCTTGTAGTCACATATGAATTTCCCCAATTTGTTGAAATGTTTGAGTTAGTTTGGTTTAGGAACTTGATTTCTAGTGGAGAATTTGCGGGATTGATTTTAGCCTAAGGAGGAGTTCCCACAATGTCAATTTTGTGTGTTGACTGTGCATAAGCGAAATATATCCATCTATGTGTGCTGTTGTCATAGAGCGTATCGTTTAAATTAAGAACCGGTGCAGATCCATCGTCAATTGTAACCGTGTAGGGAGTAGCAATCAAAGCTTTTGGAATGGCCAGTCTGCAGAAACCAAACGACTGAAGCACTGACGCATTCGCCACGTAAATTCTGATTGTGTTGTTAGCTGCAAAAAATGCGAAATCCGTGACTGTGGAATTGGAAACAATATTTACTTGATGACCTGTAGAAGCGGTGAAGCTGTGAAACATGCCCATTAAGGGTTTTGTGTCTTGATTGCCTCCTGTTGTCGCCTGTGCTGTATCACCTATGCCGTCGTAGTTCGAATCAACACCAGCGTAGTTGCTCCAGTAATTTCCTTCAACACCATCATCCCACTTATTGGTTAGGTCGAAATCGACAGCTTGGACACTGTTGTTGATAATGTTATTGTAATAAACAAAACTCCCACTCGAGGCGGAGAGCAAGACGCCGTTTATTCTGTTGTTTTCTACAGTGTTTTCAATAACCGTACAGTTACTAGAATCCAAAAGCCCTATTCCATCATACCAGTTTCCATATGCAATATTTCGTTTTATCAATCCGTTTGCGGAAAAGTTGGTGTTAATCCCATATCCCAATTGTACTGACAAGCCATTGTCAAAGACCATGTTGTTGCTGATAGTGAAGTTCTGAGAATTTGTGACCAGAATGCCTGCTCTATTGTTGTTTCCTACTGTGTTCTGATGGATTGTAAGATTGACCGAATTATAGACCAAGATTGCATTAGTAGTGAGGCTGATGTTGTTTTCAGTAATTAGGGAATTATTGGAACCTTTAAGATTAATTCCATTAGTACAATTTCGAATTGTGAATCCTTTTATGGTGACGCTTTTGCCATTAACATTAATTCCATAGTTTGCGCGTCTTCCATCAATAATCGTAGGGTTATCATCTTCTCCAATTAGCACTATTGCCTTATTCAAAGCAATACTCTCGTTGTAAACTCCTCCACGAACAGAGATCGTGTGTCCGTCCAATGTTTCATTTGCGTCTAGCGCTGCCTGAATCGTGTCATATGTCAAGCCAGTGTCAACATTTCGGACAGGGCCGCCAGCGCTTCGATTAAACACGAAAAACAAGACTACTACGATAGATATTATTATCAGCGAACTCAGAATCAAAGTCATTTTTCTGTTCATGGAACATCACCCACTAATCGTTCTGCTTGGTTTTATTGTTTACGGAAATTCAACTATTCAAAATGTTAACAAGGAGACTGCAGGCTAATTAGTGGCTGTTTGCCTTAACTATCTTATATCCAGAAGCTTTGCGAAGCCGATTCATGACAGCTAGACCAAGTCCTTCAAAAGGTAGGCCTTCAGCGATAACAACGTCAACGCCTTCTGAGTCAAACTCTCTCAAAAGCTTAAACAAATTTCTTGCAACAATCATCAAGTCTCCTCTACTTCCAAGAGACCTAACAACGTCAGCCGCATAATAGCTTGCAGTTTCGTCGGTGGCCAAAACGCCAACTTTTTTGCCTTCTCGACTATACGATTCTGCTAGTTCCTTCACCTTCTTCTTAATGGCTGAAATCTCTCCTTCTACAAGAACTACTTCTGCATTTGGAGCATAATGCTTATGCTTAACACCGGGTGAGCGTGCCCTTTCAACAGGCACCTCTTTTTCCGCCACTGCGATAGGATGAAGTCTCACTTCTCTGAGAACCTCTTTCAATGCCTCGTACGGTGTTCCACCTGGACGCAGAATCTGCGGAGGCTTGACAGTCAAATCCAGAACAGTGGATTCCACACCGATGCTTGTTGGTCCAGCATCCAAAACTGCATCTATACGTCCATTCAGGTCCTCTAGAACATGCTTTGCCATTGTTGGACTTGGTTTTCCAGCAATATTTGCGCTCGGAGCAGCAATAGGACAGTGACTTTCCCTTAGCAACGCCAAAGCAACATTGTGCTTCGGAATTCTAATAGCTACAGTATCCAGACCAGCAACGGTTACATCTGGCACAGTTTCCGAACGTTCAAATATCAAAGTTAAGGGTCCTGGCCAAAACTTTTTCATAAGTGTCTCTGCCTTAGGCAAAATCTCTACAACCAATCTGTAGACATCGCTAACATTTCCTACATGTACGATTGGCGGATTATCGAGCGGACGCTTCTTCGCTTCAAAAAGCGCCAAAACCGCCTTCGGATTTAAAGCGTCTGCACCCAGCCCATAAACGGTTTCGGTTGGGAAAGCCACTAAATCGCCTCTTCTGATAAGGTCTGCTGCTAATCGAATCTTTTCTCTTTCCGGATTTTGCGAGTCAACTTTTAATAGCTGGGTGGTCTTCATCGTAGCCCTTTCTACAGAATAGACTTAAAGCTAAACATTTAACCTTGATCTCAAAAGAGTACAAAGCAGATAAAAAGCTGTGATTTGTTAGACAACGTAGTAGTCTATGACTTTTTTCATACTCTTAGGTGCAGTTTGCTTTATTGCCAGTTGCTTCAATATCTTGATCATCTGAGGCTGAAAGCGAGCTATATCTGTCAAGGATACTAGACCAACAAGGCGTTTTCCATCAACCACAGGCAGCTTCTTAATTTTCATCTGAAACATCAGCTTTACGGCTTCTTCCAGCTCCATTGCGGGCTCAACAACCACCAGAGGGCTGGTCATTATGTCTTTTACTTTGGTTTTTGTTGTGTCTTTTACGTCAGCGACTACTCTTTTCAAAAGATCTCTTTCGGTTATAATGCCCATGGCTTTTCCTTTTCTAATAGCAATTAAGCATCCGATCTCAAATTTGTTCATAACCTCAGCCGCTTCTTTAACTGACGAATTTTCGTCTATTGTTATCACTTCTCTTATCATGACATCTTCAACTTTAAGAGACATGCCACCTTCCTCTTTTTTCTCCTCTTGCAATAAAACCACCAACTTCCCTATCTGTTAAAGCCCTCATATATAAATTGGTGTGCAGAAATTCTCTGTCTCACAGCACGGCCAATCTGCGAACAAGCATTTCAACCCGCTTACTTATAGGAATCTTTGCTCGTTCAAACTTCCCTTTAGGCTTAGCAAAAGGTCTAGTTGCATCAATACCCATTTTAGTTGTCAAACCTGTCTCTTGGTCAGCTGAAGAATCCAATGTTGAGCCTCGCACATTGCTTATAACAACCAAGTCTTCGCTGGCTTGAAAACGAGTTGCAATAGCCCATTCGACGTCGGATACATTGAAAACGTCGATGTCAGAGTCAACGACAACAGCATGTTTTAAGCTTGGATGTGCGGCAAAAGCAGCCAACAAAGCGTTTTTTCCGTCGCCATCCAACTGCTTTTCTATGGCGATTATTGCGTGTAGCCATCCGCTTCCTCCAGAGGAAAGGTTAACCGCGTAAACTTTTGGCAAGACTTTTGAAACTGCGACCCATATTAAAACTTCATGTGGCAAACCCATCAGAAGCCTATGTTCGGCTCCTGAGGGCAAAAGCGCCTGATAAACATAGTTCGCTCTATGCATAACTTTTACAATCTCTATAACTGGTTGTTTTCTTACAATGTCATATGTTCCAGTTATGTCCACAAAAGGTCCCTCAGCAACCTCCTTTGTAGCAGAGATTTTGCCTTCTAGAACTAATTCAGCATCTGCTGGCGCGCAAGCGTTCACCTTCTCGCACTCAACTAAACTAAGACTATCGTTCATCAAAGTGTTTGCCACGTCAAACTCGTTAACGCCGAAAGGGACGGGTGAAGAAGCGGCCAGCATAATTGCTGGATGAACGCCGATAGAAATGGATACGTCTAAGTCTTTGCCAGTTTCCTTTGCCATCTGCCACAGCTTGAAAAGATGGCGAGGAACCAAACGAATAGCCAGATGCTTCTTGTCAAGAACCTGAAGGCGATGCACTGACGCGTTCTCAAATTTTCCATCAATGCTTCTTGCGTAAACAACTGCCGAAGTAATATATGGTCCAGCATCCTTTTCAAAATGAGTTAGAATAGGAATCTTGGACAAGTCACTTTCAGCGGTTTCCTTAACAACACCATCCTTGATATTTTTAGGTTTTCGAGGTTTCTGCCAAGCTTCTGTCAGTCGCTTATAAAGCCCTTCGCCATCAACATTGAGAGCTGAACAAATTCTTTCGCGTGTTCCACAAACATTAGCAACAATCTTTGCTTGATGCCCGTTTATGTTTTCGAACAGAAGGATTGGACCTTTGTTATCAAAATTCTTCATAATGGATGAGATTTCAAACTTTGATGAAACTTCGTTTTTAATATGTAATGTTTCCTTTTCTGCTTGTCTAAGGAATTCTCTGAGGCTCATGTTGGTGTTTCCTCTTTTTTCATTTCTGCATGTGCAACTTTTTCCAGCAATTTCCTTAGAATCGATTGAGCACGTATTTCGTCAACTGTTTCCAGATAAATGGAAACCAAGGCTATCTTTGAGTTTGTGGAAGCCAATTGTTCAGCGAACATGCGAGCTGAAATTGCGTTTCTATCGCCTAAAAGAATAGAGGACGAGGCTGGTCCAAGCATATCTTTCGGTTTCGGTACGGCAATCGCTAGTGTTCCAAGCTTATCTTCGTTTTCGCTGAACAGAATTAAGCATGCATTTTTTGTTTCTAAATAAACCGCAAGAAAACGCAGATTCTGCTCGATTAGTTCTTCCTTAATGATTTTTGCCCGTTCCATTGCTAAAGTCTCCATCGCCTATCTATAGCTCTATGCATTCACTATTTATTGTTTTCAAAGACCATAGAAAACGCGTTTAATCGAGTCTTGTTTGTCTTAGAAGAGCCTTCTGAATGATGAGATATCTGTCGAATTTTCTTCAGCAAAAACCAAACTTTCTCTAAAGTTCTTGTCCAGTTTCACCTTTCCCAAGGCAACTCTTGAAATTTTTTTCGAAACTGGAGTCAGAATATTCAGCGTTTGTCTTCTATAGTCGACCTCTTGCAAGATGCCTATTCCAAGAAATTTTCTTTCATCATCATACAAAGCCATGAGAAAGCCTTCTTCTTCGCCCTTATGAACCACCTCAACTTTCTTTCGAGTAAAATCCTCAACTTTCTTTATAGCGTCTTCACTGATCCAACGAGTTTTACCTACGAATATAGAGATTTTGTGTTTGAATTCCGCCAAATGCAGAGGCTTCATTCCCAAAAATTCGTATATTTTTCTCGCTTGTCTAATATTGCCATTTGCTCTGTTTAAGCCAAACTCGTTTTCTTCAATTTCTATCCAATTCTTTGGGATAGATTGCACTTTGGCGTTTCTTAAGTATTTAATATATCCAAGTTCTCGTAGGCTTCTGCGTTTTTCTCTGCTTCTTTGCTTTATAGTTGATGGAAATTCAACCATGATTACCTTGAAGTCTTTAAGAGAATCCAAGACAGTTGTCAACTCGTCCTTTTGGTGGAGGCAGAAAATTGTCTCAGGATTAAGTTCCTTAACTAGTCGAATCTTGTAATTTGTAGCCTCTTCTCCCTCAGTCCATCCGTCAGTGTTGATGATGACGTAATCTGGGTTATTGTTTAAAACTTCTTTTTTTAGCGTCGTTAAGCCTTCAATCACTTTATCTATTGCTGTACTTGGCGAGGTAATGCCTACAAAAAAGGCGTTTTTTGCTTCTAAATTGAACAAGTCTGTTAAAGGCTTAGTAACTAATGCATATGCAACTGTGCATGGTGGTCCAATGTCTGACTGTCCTAGGTCTCCATCTAGAATTGCCGCTTTCTTTTTCTTGTTTATTAGTTTGTTTATCATGTATGTGCAGAAGCTTGTTTTTCCAGAATCTGCAGTTCCCAGCACTAGTGCCACAACTGGTTTTGATTGAATCTCTTGCAGTTCTTCAAAAGCTTTAGTCCAAGAAGGCGGGATTGTGCTTCCATCAGTCTCTTCTATTTCTGCATTTTCCCCTAACGATATGTTGAAGGATGCTTTTTCCTCAACTACGAAGGGTAATCTTTTTCCTTCCCTTATCACAATCTTGTTTGTGCTACCTACGCTGTAGCCGAAAACTTCCACTTTACCTGAAGCGACGATGACAGAGGCTGGACCGTCGACTAATAGTGTTTTGCCTTTTTCAAGTGTTCTGTTCATTTGTTTTGCTCCGTGGGAATTTGTGGCCGTTCCTTCCTGCAATTCTTATGGCTGAAACGATGTCTCTCAGTCCTCTTCTGTGCTCTGTTTCATTTAAGTATCGGTCTGTTCCAGCCTCGCTCACACTTTCCAACATTACATTTGATTGTAAAGCATTATCTAACACTCGTAAAAGTCTTTCTTTGTACTTTGGAACGCCGTCACCAATCTTCACTGAAATAGCAGTTGGTGGGTTTTTCTCAAGGTTACGCAGGATATTCTTTATTTTGTCTAACGTTTCTTCGACGCTGAAGCAGTTTTCAGTTTCAATGACTCTGCCATCGGCTAAGACTGCTAACCCGAAAACTTCACCAGGGTCTACGCCTATCACGATTTTTTTGTAGTATTCTTTTCCTTGAATAATCTGCAGCGCCTCATTTACCAATGCCTTTGGTTCTGCGCCCTCCTGAAGAACCAATATTCTTTCATGATTTACCTTTTGCTGTTCTTCTTTTGTGGTTATGACAACCTTAACTTCTACGGGAATTGGTTCAGTTGGAATGAGACTTAGAAAGGGTATGTCTCTCCTTTTCAGTTCATTCACAATTAGGTAATAGGCTTTTCCCGAAACTGTTGCAACTGCAATCTTTTCTTTCATAGGGCTTTCCTATATGCGTTTGCGTAGGAACACAAGACAAATTATTATTTTAGTTGTTTATATTCGTTAATGTGCATTACCTTGCTTCAGAAGATTTCCACTGGCTGCGGAGAAATTGACAAGATTCTTGGAGGAGGCTTGTCATTTGACAGCGTTAGCCTAGTCTATGGGGAAGCAGAGACAGGTAAAACAACTTTGGCCATGCAATGCGCAATAAACTGTGCTAGACAAGGTTACAAAACATTATTCATAGACTGCGACGGCACTTTCTCAGCGAGAAGGCTTTCTCAAATGATTCCCGAAAAATTCAAAGAAATCACAGAGCTGATAATTTTAATGAGACCAAACAACTTCCACGAACAGACTGCCGCTATTGACACATTAACAAATTTTGTAACCAAAAATTTTGGGCTAATTGTGTTCGACACGGTCACAACATTGTATCGGGTTGAAATCTCGGAGTCTCCAGAGAAAACATTTGAGCTTAATCGTGAATTAAATAGGCAAATAGCGTTGTTGGCACAAATTGCCAAAACTCAGAAAATTGCCGTTTTAATAACAAGCCAGGTGCACAGTTTCTTTCACGATGCTTATGTAAGCATAGAACCAGTTGCCACAAGAGTTTTAAGATTTTGGGCTGACACAATAATTGCCATGAAGCTCACTGAAAATCCGCGAATAATCAAAGCAGTCTTGGAAAAGAGTCCAGTGAAGGTAAATGTTGTTAATCCTCCTTTTTGGCATTTGAAAGTGGAAGGCACGGGAATACATGAGTAGGTTGTAGGACGATGCTGCAACTAATAATCGAAGCCTTACAGTTTATATTTCCCGCCTACTGCGCAAATGCCATACCAGTAGTTGCTGGCGGCGACAACCCCCTAGATCTGGGAAAAAAATTCTTTGATGGACAACCGATTTTCGGAAAAAACAAGACTTTCCGAGGCTTCTTTTCCGGACTTGTTGTTGGAACTGCCGTCGGTCTGGCAGAAAGTATGATTTTTGGCTATCCCTTTCTTTTCGGTTTCATATTATCTTTAGGTGCTTTGCTTGGGGATTTAGCTGGAGCCTTCATAAAGCGACGACTTGAATTATCACCAGGCAACATGTTGCCAATTGTTGACCAACTTGATTTTGTAGTTGGCGCAATCTTGTTTTCGTTTTTCGTTATGACTATTTCTTGGGAACTCATCCTTGTCGTATTGCTTATAACTCCTCCCATACATCTGTTAACGAATTTTGCAGCCTATAAATTGGGTTTGAAAAGCAATCCTTGGTAGGATTTAGGAATAAGAGTAAAATGCGGTTATACGCCTTTCCAGATATGCATTACAAGTTCGAGGGATGCATACGCCAACAGCAATAGAGTTGCACCTACGATAAACATCATGTATGCTTGTCTAGGCTTGTACGCGTATTTTGTGCTCTGGTATATCATTATTAATCCAATTGTACCAAAAGCGTATAGAATTGTGGCAACGAGGCTGTCAGCAATGAATTGTTCTGAGACTTGCGGGTAAATCAGAATAAAGTGTCCTCCATAATAAACGGCTGGATATGGCCGCACTATTAAGTTGTATACGCCGCCTCCAAACAAAAAAATCGCAAGAGCAATCGTGATTGCTGAGAGAATAGAGGTCGACGGTTTTGTTGTTGAAAATCTTTGATATATCTTGTTCAAGGAATAAGACATGGATGACATTCTTCTCTTAACAGTCTTTGACATTTCTTTCTTCTCCATTTTTCACTAGATATTCAGCCACTTCTTTAGCCCATTCTCCAGTAAAAGGATTCTTAACAATCTCGCTTAAATACTCTTTCCAAGATATTTCCAAAGCTTTATTCCAAATCTTATACTTTCCATCGACGCTTTCATATGCTTTCATGTGTAACTTGCAAAAACCGTTTTTGATAGCTTTTCTATTGCATATTTTACAGTTCAACCTTTCTTCCTCCATTTTTCTTTTGATGGACATTTTGCATTGAGACATAATGTCCAAGATTGTTTTCCCTTCATTCGAACCTGCACTGTAGGCCAACCACATTTGTGACAGTTTCGATCGCGAGTTGTCACGCTGCCTTTCTGTGGAAGCGGATATGAAGCTTTGCATGTTCCTTTGAAATAGTTTGTGCATCCGGCGAATCGTTTTCCTGTTTTTCTCGAATACAAAATTACAAGGTGTCCTTTTTTACAGATTAGGCATGTGCCAATTGTTCTTTCTTCAAACTTTGCTTTTTTTACAGCATTGCTTAATTGTTCGCCGATTATCTTTTCTTTCGCTTTTAGTTTTTCCACGACTAATTTGAGGTTTTCAACTGTTTCTGTAAGAACATTTTCTCTTTTTTCGCTATTCCCTTGAATCCTATTCATTTTCTCTTCAAGCTCTTTTGTTAGCTTTATCGAAATAACAGTGGGACAATAGTTGTGCAAAATCTCAAAAACCTCGAAGCCCAAGTCAGTTGCAGTCATCTTTTCGTCTGTGACATAATTTCTGTCGTATAATGTTTGTATGATTGCTGCTCTGGTGGCTTTTGTACCGATTTCTGCGTCTTCCATTCTTTCAAGAAGGGTGCCCGGATTATATCGCGGCGACGGTTTAGTGAATTTGTCTTCTGAAATTGCTTTTCTAATGGGGATGGTTTGTCCTTCTTTCATTGGAGGCAACAGAACTTCCTGTGTCTGTGAGTGGGGCTTATAGAAGCGTAGCCAGCCTTCCTCTAAGGTTTGTCTTCCTCTCAAGTAGAAGTGATGCCCATTGACGTTGATGGACACTTTCATGCTTTGTCTTAAGGTTGGTTCGCCAAAAACTGCCATGAATCTGCGAACGACAAGGTCCCAAATGTTGCTTTCAGCACTGTCTAAGGTTCTTTCAGGCAAGTTTCCAGTTGGATATATAGCTGGATGTGCGGGGTCTTCTTTCCGTCCCTCATTAGGCTTCAATTCTGTTTGCGCGAGAAGCTCTGCCGTAAGCTTCGTGTATTCAGGGACTCGGTTTAGATTCTTCAGTATTGTTTCGTACTTTATTGCGGGCGGCAGTTTTTGGCTGCTAGTTCTTGGGTAAGAAATCAAAGCGTCTAAATACAGGCGTTGAGCGATGTTTGATGTGCGCATCGGCGTATAACCGAAAAGCCTGTAAGCTTCACTTTGCAAGGCTCCCAAATCAAATGGTGCTGGCGGCGTTTGCTGAAACTTTTTAACATCTATTTTATCTATCTGACCGTTCTTTCCTCTACAGGCGTTAATTACCGAATTTGCTTCTCTTTTTGTTTCGATAATTCTCTTCTCATATTCTGCTTCAAAAATTGAACCATTTATCTCCACTTCTGCCCTTACACTCCAGTAGGGAGTGGGCACAAAACTTTTGATGGTTTTTTCCTTAGCTACAATGAATCTGAGTGTTGGACCTTGCACTCTTCCCGTGCTCAATGTTGCGTACTGTCCGCTCCAATTCTTTGCTGCTATCGTTAATGCGCGTGAAAGGTTTATGCCATAAAGCCAGTCGACCTCATGCCTTGCCATTCCAGCCTCTATGAAGGCGAAATCCAGATGTGGCAGCATTTCTCTGTAGGATTTCTCTAGCGCCTCTTTGGTTAATGTGGAATATTTCATGCGTCTTGAGACGTTTTCTTTGTTGTTGCATGCGTATTTGAGTATGCAGTATCCGATGATGCTTCCTTCAATATCATAGTCACACGCATCAATGAACATGTCTGCCTCACTTGCAAGTTTCGAAATTACTTCTATCCATTTGCGAGTTTGTTTTGCGTTTTTTTCAGCTACGTATCTTGGTACCCATTTGAAGTTGAAAACTGGATAACTGTTTCTTTTACCTTCTTCTCCCGCAACTGTGTATAGATGCCCTATGGAGGGAACAACAATCAGGTCATTGTCTCGCTTTGCCAAGTAATATGGAACTCCGTTATCATTCATTTTCCTAGCTTTTCCTTGAGCGTCTAGTGCTGAAGCTATTCTCTGTGCTGCGTCAGGTTTTTCAGTTATAATCAATGTGCAATTTCCCATGTTCTCAGCCTTGTAAACGTATTAGCGACGAGTTCCCAAAAAGTAAACGATTCTGAGATTAAAAAATTTTTATGCCACACTGCAGTCAGTCAGCTTCTGATGAGCAATCAATAAATATCCCGCGTATGCTTATTCCTTAATATTATGCGGAGTGTATTGCCTTTGCCTCAACGTGTTGTATGTCAACAATGTGGATGCGTATTGCATGAAGGTCCTGAACTGAAACCACCAGACGAAATTTTGCACCTGCACAATGGCAAGTGTCCTAAATGTGGCAAAAAGCTTTCACTAATACCGATTAATGTGGATGTTACCCCGGTAAAATAAGCTAACCGAAGGAAAAAATCTTGCCAGAGAACATGCGTAGGATTCAACTCAACGACTTGCACAAGCAGAATGCGAAAATGACAGTTTTTGCAGGTTTCGAAATGCCTCTGTTCTACAAAGGCGTGATAATCGAACACTTAGCAGTGCGAAACAGTGTTGGCATTTTCGACATTTCTCACATGGGACGCGTGATAGTTGAAGGCGTCGATTCTGAACGTTTCCTAAACTACTTGATAACAAATGATGTTTCTAAACTTTCACCAAATAACGCACAATATGCTGTCATGTGTAATGAAAACGGCGGAATAATTGACGACTTTGTGCTGTATCGCCTAGAAAAAGAGAAGTTCATGGTTATTCCAAACGCGGCCAACAGAGAAAAAGACTACAACTGGATTGTCAAAAATCCCAAAAATTTCAATGTAAAGATCAAAGAAATCTCTGACGAAGTTGCAATGTTCGCAGTTCAAGGTCCAAACGCTGAAAAGACGCTGCAAAAAATCTCTGCTGAAGAGCTAAATAGAATTGAGCGATTCAAATGTGTACCTTCACGTTTAGCAGATGTTGATGTCTTTCTATCTCGAACAGGTTATACGGGTGAAGATGGTTTCGAAATTTTTGTATGGGGCGCCTCTCTGGAAAAGCCAGATAATGCCGTGAAATTGTGGAAAGCCATTCTAGAAGCTGGCAAACCTTTCGGAATAGAACAATGTGGATTAGAAGCAAGAGATACATTAAGGCTTGAGGCTGGAATGTGTCTGTATGGAAACGACATTGACGAAAACACAACCCCTTTAGAAGCAGCACTGGGATTTGTAGTTAAGCTCCAAAAAGACGATTTCATAGGAAAAGAAGCACTGCAAAAACAGAAAAACGAGGGAATTAAACACAAACGTGTCGGCGTACAGATTATTGAACAAGGAATACCTCGACGAGGCCACGAGATTTACAACGACAAAAAAGAAAAAATAGGATATGTGACGAGCGGAACATTTTCGCCCTTGCTGAAATATGGTGTTGGAATGGCCTACGTTCAGGCATCTCAAGCCTTGGAAAGAAACGTCGTGAACGTAAAGATACGCGAAAAAATGGTAAAGGGAAAAATAATGGCATTTCCATTTTATGACCCTGAAAGCTTTGGCTACAAACGAAAAGCAACGTAAAGAGCGTTGGTAAACCGCAAGGGAAATAAAAGACTTCAGCAATCTTTGTAGAAAAGAGATGAATCAGTGATGGGGATTGGAGACGTCCTATCAAAGGAACGCGTTGTCAATGGCTTAAAAAGCCTAGGAAAACTGCGACTAACAGTGAACCACGCTTCACTACTTACTTTTTCGACATTACTACTAATTCTTTTCATCGCTTTTGTCATTCGCGTATTACCGATAAAATGGGAAATACAAGCAGGTTCAATACATCTGTCAGAATTTGATCCATACTTCCAATTTCGATTCACAGAATACATAGTAAAACACGGTTTTATCTCATGGAATTGGCCGCAACCTTGGATAGACTATCAGCGTTGGTATCCATGGGGGATATCTATTGCGATGCAGGGATTTCCAGCCTTACCTTTTACGACGGCCTTCCTTTACAATATAGTTACTGCATTAGGCGTGAACATTGAGTTGATGTCTTTCTGCGCCATTATCCCGCCAATAATGGGCATGTTGGCTTGTTTGGCGCTTTATTTCTTGGGCAAAGATATTGGAGGAAAAACTGTTGGACTATTTGCGGCTTTATTTTTAGCCCTAAGTTCTTCTTTTCTCCAGCGAACATCGCTGGGATTTTATGATGACGAAGCAATCGGAATAGCAGCTCTCATAATATTTTTAATCATGTTTTTGAGGGCAATTGATGAGAATAGGCCTCAATCTTCTTCTATGAAGTATGCGGTTGGTGCCGGACTAGCCTTGGGGTATTTTTCAGCTGGATGGGGCGCTGCTTACTATCCAATAGATGCTACCGCAGTGTTTGTACTTGTGTTGATTTTGCTCAAGCGATACTCGCAACGATTGCTTCTGTCCTACAGCCTAACATTTGGCTTAGGATTATTTATCGCCATAAACGTTCCAAAACTTTCACCAACCTATCTTGCAACTGCTCCAATTTTAGCCGCTTCTGGAGTCTTTCTGTTACTTTGTGTCTATGAAATCTCTCAGGTCTTAACAACTATGAAATTGAAAGTCATATTTGTCGCCGCCTTCTTAGCCTTGATAGTTGGCGGTTTTGTTGCACTTTGGCAACTTGGATATATGCAAGATATAGCTGGAAAGTTTCTATCGGTTATTAATCCATTTACACGCATAACTTCACCTCTTACCGAATCCGTCGCTGAACATAGAATTTCAGCGTGGGGTTCTATATACTACGAATTTGGGATGACAATATTGTTCTTTATAATTGGGCTGTTCTTTGTTTTGAGAAATCTAAATAATAGAAACTTGTTTCTCCTAATTCTTGGCTTGACGTCGCTTTACTTCGCCAGCTCTATGGTGCGGTTGTTCGTGCTTATGGCTCCAATATTTGGTCTTCTGGGAGCTATTGGAATAGTTGGTATACTAAGACCGTTTATCACGTTGCTTAAAGAACCGCCGAAAATTGTTACGAAGAGAAAATACAGTTTGGATTATGTTGGCAAAGAATTCAGCGGTATCACTATTCTGTTAATATTCCTTATTCTGACGACAAACTTTGCCTTATCTCCTCAGACTGGTGGCGTACCCAAAGTGTATAGTCAGGCTTATGCTCCAATCACCATCACGGTAGGAAGTATTCCAATAGTGCCCTACGAGCCAGTTAGAGAATGGGTAGATATGCTCGAATATACAAGAGAACTTGGAGCATCAACGGTCGTGTGCAGTTGGTGGGATTATGGATACTGGCTTACCGTACTAGGCAATGTAACAAGCCTCTGCGACAATGCTACAATAAACGGTACGCAGATAGAAAACGTAGGTTTCATTTTCATTGCCAATGAGACGCAGTCAATAAAAATGCTCAAAGAATACGACGCCAATTATACCTTGGTATTCACGACCATTGACACTAGTGGAAACTGGGTGGGCGTAGGAGATGAAGGAAAATGGGGCTGGATGGCGCGAATTTCCGGCAAAGGAAAAGACCGCCTCATAAGTAGCGGTTTTATGGATGCTAGTAACTCGTGGGGTGATTCGCTAGAAGATGCAGAGAAATTTGGAAATTATACTCTGGGCTATGACGCTACTGACAGTAATGAAGACGGTGATTATGAAGATGATGGCGAAATATATGCTAATGCTAAAGGACAAAACACAACAATCTATAAACTTATGACTTACGCAAGAGATCTGTGGCTTTATGAGAATGGTATCAGTGATTCAGAACCCACAGCACCCGAATACTTCGAAGCAGCCTTCATTGCTGGATTAAGCCTATCAGCAGACGACGCTGACAAATATGGTGGCATTGTTCCTCTAGTGGCGCTTTATGAAGTCAAGTATCCAAGTTCTTAAGGAAGAAATAACTTGTTTCCGAAAGCGTCTGATTTGCACAAGCCTAACAAGCCTCTAATTCCTAATGGCTTAGGTGTAATCTACGTTTTGGCTAGCGCAACCTACCTCTTTCTCTTGTACTATTACTTTCAAACAACTGGGGCAGAAGTTGCTAACGATGTTGCTTCTGCTTTGGTCTTGGCTGTCTGTGTCTTGTTTGGTGGTTTCATGGGTTTGCTGGACGATTGGATGGATTTACGGTGGCGGTATAAGGCTTTCTTTCCGTTGATAGCTGCGATACCGCTTATTTCATTAGCCACTAGACTACCGCTGAGAACGTATATTGTGCTTCCTTTTTTTGGGATAATAGACTTCGGCGTCTACTACTATTTCATAATCATTCCACTTATTGTAACCATAGCCACAAACACAGTAAATCAACTCGGCGGATTAAATGGTCTGGAAACAATTTGCCCAGGAATAATTTTGAGCGGGTTAATGTTGCTTTCTGGTTCTAGTGCAATATTGCTTGCTGTTCCATTCTTTGTCTGGTTTGTTCTTGCGTTTTTCAATTTTAGAGGCAAGATTTTTGTTGGTAATACTGGTTCTTTTGCTATTGGCATAACGTTAGCTGCCTTTGCAATAATTTCTGACCTGAAAACTAGTTTGCTGGTTTCGCTTTTGCCTTATATTTTTAACTCTTCTCTAATTCTGTTGACTTATTTTCTTTTTAGAACTAAGGCGGCTGTTTGGTTTGATGGTGAAAAATTATCTGCTAGTCATAGACGGAGTTTGATTACTGTTGTTGCGCACAATCGGCGTTTAACTGAGCGGCAGGTTGTTGTGATAATTTCGCTTTTGGTGGCGGCTTCTACTTCTCTCGCCGTTTTGGTGCAGTTGTTTTGGACGTAGCCATTTAGCGCTAGAGTCTTGTATGTCTTATTGTGTTACACACAAAAGGCAAAAATCAGTTTTAGGCGAGGCTTACTTGCGAAGTCTGACACTTAGTCACCATACTGTCTATGAGAGGAATCAACTATTTGCCCAACATTGTACATTCCGAATGTTTCGGTTAAGGTAGACATAACTAGTTTGGTAGGTGTTCGTTTAGGTGTCAGGGGCGGTGGAGCTGAAACGGTCAATTTTGATGTGAAAGCTAAGCTTGAAGAGAAAGAGCGCAAAAGTCAATTTGTCGTTGTGGGTTTCAATCTTCTTGTTGCGACGAAGCCGAGTGTTGTGAAGTTTGAGGTGGAGGGCACGGCAACTTTGACGGGTAAGGATGCGGAAATAAGTAAGATGTTGGAGGTTGACCCTGAGATAAAAGTCCCATACGTTTTTCAAAGGGTCTATCAATTTGCATTTACTGCGATGTATTTGGTGTCAACGGTGTTGAATGCGCCACCGCCACCTCAGAATTTACTTTTCCCACAAAAGGAAGGGGTTCCAGTTGGGGAGATAAGTGTAGACGTGGAAGCGGCGCCAAAAGAGACGGTGAGTGTTCAGGCTGCACCACCACCGAGCGAAGAGTCAAGTGAAGAGAAAAGTGAAGTCAGCGTCTCTAATCAATAATACAAAATGGACAGAAGTCTAGCTCTCTGCTGAGCCTAGACCCCCCTTATATATAGATTGAACTGTTGCTTCTTTCAGCAAAATTTAATAGCGTAATTCATATGTTTGGTTGTATTGGCGGGTGAGTGGGCCTCCACCCGTTCCGCCACTAATAAACCCCGGGCGTAGGAGGTGAAAAAGAGTGAAACTTGACAGTAAAGACATAGCTTTGGCAGCCATTTTTGCAGCTCTCTACGTGATTATTAATGTTCTTCAGATGATTTCTGTTGGCAATCCTACCGTTTATGGACCTGTTCAGCTGCGTATTGCCGATTGCTTAATCGCTCTAGCCGCATTATTCGGATGGCCTGTAGTTGCAGGCGTTTCTGTTGGATGTTTTTTGACTAATGCCTACTACTTCATCGGCGTTCAAGATGTGCTGCTTGGACCTATTGCAAATCTAATTGCCGCAAGCATAATCTTACTCCTTAGGAGACATCGGTTCATGGCATGTGTTATCGGAGCTTTACCTATCGGCTTCATTGTCGGAGGTTATCTTTGGCTGTTCTTTCCACCACCAGAAATTCTCAATATGATGCCAACTTGGGCTGCAATGATTGCAAGCATAACGATTAGCAGTCTAATTGCAATAGGAGCAATCGGATATCTGCTACTTTCAGTGCTTACCAGACCAAGCATTTTGGAGCCTTTGAAATCTCGCGGATTGAAAGTGATAGCGGAAGAATGATAACAAGCTACATGAATCTTTCAAGCTTTGTTAGGCCAATTATCTCGTCAAAATCCAAGTCCAACGCGTCTAGCACTTGGTCGAACGTTGAATGCAAATAGCCCACATACTTGTCAACATCAACCTCGCTGTTGGTTGCAAGCTCCACAGGCTTCACATGCGGATCTCTGACGACTTTGACGAAACTTATCAGGTCGCCTGCCCTCAATTCGATTCCATTTTCTTTCAAAATTCTCGCGGCTTTAACATGTTGAGGCGTGGTCTTCGTATAATGGTCTGGTTCTTCGCCCAAAACCACGTTAAACGCCAAATCATTTAGGCTTTCCCATTCACGCCTCTTCAAACACATATAGCAATCGCGAATGATTTCACTTATGTCCTTCTTCGCTTGTTCAAAATCTGGTGGCGTCTTGACTTTAGCCAAGCGTTCTTTCATTCTGTCAAAAGCCTTCTTAATGAATAGTGGAATGTTCCGCTTTTTGCCTGTTAAACCTTTGACGTCGACGCTTCCATCCTCTAAAACACCCAAATAGTTCTTCTTTCGTTGGCTGAAAACAGCATATCTGTAAACTTTATCCACGTCCAAACTCATCTTTAACTCTTGTTCAGTCCACTGTGCTAATTGTGAAATTTGCTCTTTTGATGGGTTTTTCAAAAAGAGACTGTCCGTATCACCATACAACACCTGAATGGCAAGCTGCTTTGCCCTGTTAAGTATCTGAGTTATCGTATGCCTTCCAATAGCCGCTGTTGCTTCCGCCACGGGTGGACAGTAAAGGTCAAAACTGTCAGCGCCGAACACGCCATAGCTTGCGTTTAAAATCACCTTCACAGCGCCTTGAATTATGTTATACCAACTTCTCAAATCAGCTGGTAACGCCTTTTCCTTAGATTTTTGCTTGTACCATTCCACCCGTAAATCTCTGAGCGAACCAATCAATAGGCTTTCTAATGCCCGCTTTTTGGTGCAAACCCAATGAGAAGTGCCAGGCACAAGATTCGTGCGACATTCCGGATGCTGACACAGAATAGACTGATAACCTAGGTTCCAAACTTTTATTATTGATGGATATAGACTTGGAAAATCCATAACTGAGACATTAAAATGAACGCCAGGAATCGGGTCAACAACTATTGCGCCTTTGTATTTTTTGCCTTTGATTATGGCCGTGGTTGTTGTTTTACCCTTTGCGGCAAGAATATCTTCTGCATTTGGGATAAGCAGGTTCCTTCTGCGATGCTCGCGATGCAGGAAATTTCTTATCCAACGTGAAACGCCCTGACGGCTAACATCTTCCATTGGCATGCTACTGATTCTGGCTAATACTAGAATTAGTTTCATAACTAATTCGTCGTCAAAATCCGTAAGCATAAAAGCAATTTCTGAATCTCTAAAGCAGTATTTGGCAAGCTCTGTGTAAGTCAACTCGCCAAAGTTTTTCTCTAAACGTATCTTTTCCATTCTGACTAGGGCTTTGCCCACATCGTCAAGAGTTACGTCTCTATAGCGGTTGCTGAAGGCGTAAAACTGAATTGAACGGTTGAAGAAAAACTTGTAAAGGTCTATGTGCACACCATACCTTAGCAAGCAGTTGCGTCTGCCAACTTCTATTGGAACTTCATTTCTTCTTATGCCAAGATTCAACGCTCTATACGTAAGATAGCGCAAGTCGAAATCGTCACCATTAAAAGTTATGACGAAGGGATAACTCCACAAAACATCGAAGACAGCTTGGATGAGCTTCTTTTCAGAATCAAAATATTCCACACTCACATCAGCAGGCAAATGCTCATTTCCCTCTCGAACGCCATCCCTTTTCAAGAGAAAAACTCGCCGCTGCCCATCTGATCCACAAAACGAAACACAGATAATCTGACATGAAGCTTCTCTAGGATCCGGCATCCTCGTAGGAATAGGCGCCAGAACCTCAATGTCAAGGGCAACTCGCAAAAACTTCGGCGCAGGATACTCCAATAGCCTAGCCCACTGGTCAACAAACTGCAACTCCTCATCGGTGCAATCCTTGAAAATCTCTTTTATGCACTTGACATTTCTTTCTGTTTCTTCCATGCTCTTCAGAATGAGCTTGCTGTCTCTTACTTCGTAAATCATTCCAGGCGAGAGCATTCTGTCGTAGATGTATGATTGGTAATATTTTATCCTCGATTCCCAAACCTTGATTTGTTCAGGAGAAACAAGAGTATCAGAAACATTTGGAAATTCCTTAGGAATTATGTCCCGTATGCACCCAGTTGGACGACCGCCAATTGCCAACGGATCCTTCGCCACAATCTTGGTTACTTTAACATCTTTATTCAGTAACGGATCAAATTTTTCTGCAAGTTCAAAATGGTCAAAACCAGGATGTTTTATCAAGCGGTCTATTTTCTCCAAGTCGTATTGTGAAAGATTCGTTAGGCAATATGGCATGTGCCCAGTATTGTCATGCCAAAAAAAGATTTTACTTGAAACAGGCTCGTAAAGTTTGATAAGAGCCTTTCCAGCTCTTCCGTCGTATGTTGCTGAAACAAAATAGGAAGGTTGAAGTTTTTCAGGAGCTATCGGCGGAAACGTGTGTGTTTTTCTTTCTTTTGCAACTGCTACTGCTTCTGTGAAGGGCAGAGCTTTCGCTTCGTTTTCTTTTGAAAGTTTAGGTTCTACACGGAAGTCTTCTAAATGTCTCTGCGGCATCTCTTGTCCTTGACCCAATACTTATTGTGCGAGATATACTAAAATCTCTTGCTAAGCGCTACGGTTTGCTTTTCAGATGCTTTCGCTTCTGATTTTTTCTACGAGTTCTTTGACTGTTAATGTACCTATGTTACCTATTTCATGTCTTCTTATAGACAATTGCTTTGACTTTGCTTCGCGTTCGCCACAAATAGCCATGTATGGAATTTTCCGAGTTTCTGCTTCTCTGATTTTATAGTTGATGGTTGAAGCGCTGCTGTCAATCTCTGTCCTTACGCCACAAGCCTGCAATTTTTTGTGAATTGCCTGAGCATAAGGTAATTGCTTATCGCTGATGGGCAATATCCTTACTTGCGTAGAGGCAAGCCACGTTGGCAAATTCCCCTTGTAATGTTCTATGATAATGGCGAAAAAGCGTTCTATGGCTCCTAGAAGGGCTCTATGAATCATCAAGGCTTCATGCTCCCCTCCATCTGTGCTTGTATAAGTTACGTTGAAGCGTTTAGGCAGGTTAAAGTCGAACTGAATTGTGGAACATTGCCACTCTCTGCCCGAAGCATCGACTATGTTGATGTCAATTTTTGGTCCGTAGAATACTGCTTCTCCTTGCATTTCACGATAGGCTATACTCTTCTTCCTAAGAGCATTAGCCAAGGCTTTTTGTGCTATTTGCCATTTTTCTTCTGAACCCATATATCTTCTTGGCTGTTTTGGGTCTCTAGTGGATAGGTAAACATTGTATTTTTTGAAGCCAAACTTCCTTAGGATACGCTCCGCGAAATCCAGTAGCCTGACTATTTCGTCATCGATTTGTTCTGCTGTGCAGAATATGTGAGCATCGTCTTGAGTGAATCCTCTTACGCGCAACAATCCGTGCAAGGTGCCAGACGGTTCATATCTGTAGACTGTTCCCCATTCTGCATATCTTATGGGCAAATCCTTGTAGCTTCTCGGCTTAGCTTTGTAAATCTGGATATGAAAAGGGCAGTTCATCGGCTTTACCACGTAGGATTCGCCTTCTTTTTCAAAGAGATACATGTTTTGTGCATAGTAGTCCAAGTGTCCAGAAACTTTCCACAGTTCTCCTTTCGCTATGTGTGGCGTGCAAACAAGCTGGTATCCATTTTTCAGATGTTCTTCTTCCCAGAAATCTCTGACGATTCTTCGAACCGCTACGCCTTTGGGATGCCAAAGAACTAAGCCTACGCCTACTTCTTCGCTTATGGAAAACAAATCCAGTTGTTCGCCTAAGACTCTGTGGTCTGAGTTCGACAGCTTTCTTTCCTTATTTTTATTTTCTGAACATTCCAGTTTTTCAGGGTTTTTAAGGGGTTTGCTACTTTTTAGAAGTTGTTTAGGGTTGTGTTTCTAAATACCCCATTTCAAGAACCTCGACCATTCCAAGAGTGCATCATGCTATTTATCCTTTGTTCTGGACAAAATTTTGACGCACTCAGGCCTGGCCTCATAGGGAAATATCTTAAATCTATTCTGCATATTCTTTGTTGTTTCTGGACGTGTGAGATGCTGTGCTTAAAGAAGCGTGGATGCTTGCAATTGAGACTCTAAGTTGGATGGAAATGCGAAAACTCAGCGAGCGGTTGGCCTTATCCAAAACAGTCAAGCAATTAGGTGTAAACGATGCAGACGCCGTGCGACTTGCGCACATGCTTTCTCTAGAGACCATCAGAAGACGAAACTTCATAGACACATTCATAAACAAGACATTAAAACCCCAAACCATAAACGAATTCAATCTAGGCATTCAAGCCTTTTTGAGACTTTACGTCTATCAAACACGTATAGCCAAAAACTGGTCCAAAATCGATATTAAAGAAGCTCAGAACGTAGCAAAAATCGCCCGCTCCATTCTAGGCTGGAAAACTCTGCGAAAAGTTGAGCCTGTACTAGGTTTTTTGTTAACTCAAAAGCCGCATGTAATCTATGAAGGTTTAAGTGATGAAGAAAGAATTGGGCTTCAAACTTTCCATCCAACATGGTTCGTAAAATATTGTTTCAAACTTTTTGGAAGAAGAGAAGCCATTGCCTTTTTGGAGGGAAACATGCGGTCGCCGCCAACATACATACGGCTAAACACGCTTAGGGCAGGTGAGAGCGAAATTCTGGAAAAGATAACAAAAGATGCTATTCGAGTCAAAAAGGTTGAAGAACTAAAATATGCTTACAGAGTCGTCAGCACAGAGAAACCTCTAACACGTACCTTAAGCTTTCGCGAAGGCTTATTTTACATCCAAGACAAGGCAAGTTGTTTCGCAGCAGAAGCGGCAAATCCAGAATCTGGCATGACAGTCCTAGATGTATGTGCTGCGCCTGCAGCCAAAACCACTTACCTAGCGCAGCTCATGCATAACAGCGGCCACATCTATTCTATTGATTACTCAAAACGCAGAATGGATATATGGAAAAACGAAGTGGCCCACCTGAATGTCGAGATTGCCACGCCGGTAATTGCTGACGCCTGTCATTCACCACCTCTGAAGATAGAAGCAGACATAGCTGTTCTAGATCCGCCTTGCACAAGCACTGGCGCTTTTGGAAAGTTGCCTTCAGCCAAGTGGAGGCTGACGCGGCGCTCTGTGGATAAGATGGCTGAGATTCAATGGCAAATGCTGACTAGTGTTGCCGAAGCCATTAAGCCCGAAGGAACCTTAGTCTATTCTACATGTAGCGTAACAGTTGAAGAAAACGAGATGCTTATTGAACGATTCCTGAAGTGGCATGCAAATTTCTCGTTAGCTGGAATAATGCCTAATATGGGTTTACCGGGGCTGAGAGGACTGGAAAAATGTCAAAGGCTTTATCCACATGTTCATGAATGTAATGGTTTTTTCATTGCCAAGCTCGTTAACGAGAAACTTGCATGAGTGTTAACGGGTCTTTTCTAAGAAGCACAGCATTTCAAAGATGATTTTTGCGGCTTGAATTGCCGTTGTTCCTTGGTCATAGTTTGGGGCAACTTCAACCACGTCAAAGCCTACCACGCGCTTGTCGCAGACGTAGTGCAGGATGTCTAACAATGTATATGGTTCTAGTCCCTCTGCTTCCGGATTCTGTACGGCTGGAACATATGCGGGGTCGAGAACGTCCATGTCGATTGACAAGTAGAGATTCTCGTATTTTGCCAATTTTTGCTTTAACCGTTTTGCAATTTGTTTGCTTCCTTCTTCTCTAATCTTTTGAGTTGTGAAAAAGTCTATTCCAGCCTTTTTTGCATAAGCTAATTCCTCTTTGCAGACCGCTCTTGTACCGACTTCAATGATTTTCGCTGGTTTCACATGCTCACTTATTCTCCGCATAAAGGTCGTATGCGAAAGTTTCAAACCCATAAACTCGTTGCGTAAGTCGAGATGTGCGTCAAAGCTTATTATGGCTGTTTTTTGGGCTTTTTTTGCCATGCCTTTCATTACGCCTAGTGTGATGGTGTGTTCCCCGCCAATTACTACAGGTATTTCTTGGGCTTCCAGAATGTCTTCTGTAACTAGTGCGGTTCTTTTCAATGTTTCTTCAGTATCTGTTGATATGTGTAAGTCGCCTAAATCGTGAAGCTGCAAATCCTCCACATCAAATCCTGTTCGAAAACTATACGTTTCAATGTTAAGCGACGCCTGTCTAATAGCGCTGGGTCCAAATCTTGCACCAGTGCGATACGTGCTTGTAACGTCAAAGGGAACACCTAAAATGATGTAATTCGCTTTTTTGTAGGGTTTTTGGAAACCACTGAAAACATTCGATTGCGAAACAAAAAGTTCATGATGACTCATTTCTGTTTTACCCTCTGTGTCTGGCTTATTTTAGCCAGCGAAGTTCTAAACTCTTTCGTTTGCTACTGCAAGGTTAACTAGTCTAAAACTGCAGCGCCCTTTTTGATTCTGAAGAAGTATACAGCGATACCCAAAAGAGCGGTTATGCCGCAAAATCCGTAAACGATACTGTAGCTTCCATAAGCAGGCAGCAAATTGACAAAATATTGCCCAACAACGGATAGAAAGGGTCCATTTCTTCGTAAAGAAACGAATCCAAAAACACATGAAAATAGACACCTGAAAACGATGTGAATAAAATTTTTTGAAAGAAAACTTCTGCGAAATCCTAAAAGTCATCATAATCTTATCTAAGATATTCCTGAGGGGAAAAACAGCTAAAGCCGCTAAAACAGCGAGGACTGTCGCGCCTAAGTAGGAGTGGAAAAAGCCGTGCAGTGGGTATCCAGAAACGTGATAATATATAACATAGAGGGGCTCCAAATCTGGTATAATACTTGATACTACGAGGGTAGGCAGGTCAAATACTGCTAATAACGCTAGACCAAAAAACAAGGCTGGATCAAGATGAAGTGGTGTGAAAGGTATAGCAGTTCACCATCAATACAATGCATGTTAAAAGCTTTTAAACATTAAATTTATTAACAATGTTGCAAATGCATTAGAGGTTAAAAGGCGGTTACAAGATGGCATTTAAGTCTAAACTTAAAATGGAAAACATTGGGACATTGGCTGCTGTTGCTTTCTACACGGTTGTCGGGATAGTATGCTTCGCACTTTTGGTAATTGTTGATTTCCGATTGGTTCACATTGGCATAATTGGTATACTAAGCCTCATAACCGCATATGGGCTTGTTATGAAGCGCAGGTGGTCAATTTGGCTGGTTATTATGCTCTTCTTTACTGCTACAACGTTTTCGGCTTACACTCTGTATTATTACGGTTTGCGAGACTTTATTCTGGGCTTAAGTATGATTGCCTACCTGATTCTAACTTGGGTCTTCACGGCTTATACAGCAACAAAAAGGCAGATGCTGGAAGGTTAACTAGAAGCTTCTATAATTTCAAAAGGCGAACCGTAACTTCTTCACCTGCGTCGATGAATTGCTGGTTTTCTGCTATTTCCACAAATCCGTCAGCCTTTGCAAGCGTTGTTATTGCTCCCGAAAGCCCTTCCTGAACGGGCTCCGCTAGCAGCTGATTTAGCTTATCCCGTTTAAGCTTGACCATGACGAATGTGCGTCTTCCTTTAGCTGGAAACATCCTCATAGTGATGAATGCCTTAACCTCAAATGCCTCTTTCGCCTTCAATCCCGCCATCCTCTCAAGTATTGGACGCACAAGCAAATGAAAGATCAACAAACTAGACGTGGGATGACCCGGAAGCGAAAAAACAATCTTTCCATCTATCACCGCCGCTGTAGTCGGTTTTCCCGGTTTAACTGCAATTCCACAAACAATAACGCCTGGCTTACCAAGAGCATCCAACGTTTGTGGCAACAAATCTTTTGGACCTACTGAAACTCCACCCGAAGTTATAACCATGTCTGCAGACTCCAACGCATGTTTTAGCGCTTTTCGCAATTCCATGGCTTCGTCTGGAACAACTTCGAAATAAACTGGTTCTGCGCCGCTTTCACGCACTGCTCCGCTGATGCTGTAAGCATTTATGTCGTAGATTTTGCCATAAGGCAACTTCTTGCCAGGATCGGTCACTTCAGCGCCTGTTGAAAGAACCGCCACGCGAGGAACAGCATAAACTTTGACTTTTGCCAAACCTAACGCAGCTAAAACTCCGACTTCGCTTGAGCCGAGCAATTGTCCTGCACTAAGAATTTTTTCGCCCTTTTTTATGTCTGACCCGGCTTTCATGACGTTTCCACCCTTAGCCACAGCCCTGTAAACATAAAGCTCATCGTTTTTTCGTTCTGTGTGCTCAACCATCACAATTGCATCTGCACCTTCTGGCATCGGTGCTCCAGTCACAATTTCCGCTGCTTCACCATGCTTAACTGTTATTTTTGGCAATTCACCAACGTTAACTACTCCACAAATCTTAAGTTTTTTCGGTTTGTTCTCTTCCGCACTGTATGTGTCTTCTGCGTTCACTGCATAACCGTCAACTGTTGAACGATTGAATGGCGGAATATCGAGGGGGGCAATTGTGTCTTCGGCAAGGGCACGGTTATGGGCTTTCAAAAGCAGAATTTCTTCAACGCCTAAAGGCTTAGGTGTAAAATGCTTATTGATAATCTGCCGCGCTTCGTCAAGTGTTAGCAGTTTTCTGAACATTACCATCAACCTGCTTCAACATTATCAAATAAATGAACTGAAACAGATTCGCCTTCTGCCAAGCCTTCCCGATTTTCGGGAACAACAACATAACCATTTGCCCTTGTCATAGTAGAAATTATACCAGAGCCCCGAGTGCTGATAGGCTCTGCGAAAAATTCGTCACGTGGGAAAACGTGAACGCGAATGAAAGTTTTCCTTCCAAGAGCAGACGTGACTTTTTTCGTAATTTTTGCTCTCATAATTGGTCGAGTCTCTTCTTTTTTCAGCCCCAGCAATTTACATATTAGTGGTCTGGCGAAGACTTCAAATCCAAACATGGCGGCAACAGGATTGCCTGAAAGAATAATTATAGGCTTTGCGTTTGCAACCGCAAGAGCCGTTGGCATGGCTGGTCGCATGGATACTCCGTGGACAATAACGCCGGGTTTTCCAACCTTGTTAATAGCCTCTGGAACTAAGTCTGAAACTCCCACGCTTGTTCCGCCAGTAGTTATCATCGCATCAGCCATTTCCAAACCCTTCTTCAATCTTTCACAGATTTCGTCAAAGTCGTCTTCTGCAATTCCCAAATCTACTGATTCGGCATCTAATTCGCGACATAAAGCAGAGATAACAAGCCTGTTAACTTCAAACACCTGACCTTCTCGCGGTTTGCCATCAGCGTCTACGAGTTCGTTTCCTGTGGCTAGCACTGCAATCTTTGGCTTCTCAAAAACTTGGGCTTCGCTGATTCCTAAAGCACCTATTAACCCTAGATGATGAGGTTTTAGGCGTGTTCCAGCTTTCACGGCAACCTCGCCCTTTCGAACGTCTTCACCCTTTTTAGAAACGTTTTCACCTGGAGTTAGTGAAACCCAGACCTCAATTTTGTCACCTACAAGCTTAACATTTTCAAGCATAACAACAGCATTAGCCCCTTTGGGGATGGGATTTCCCGTCCATACTTTCTTTGTCTGTTTTTCGCCCACTGCGGTTTTATCTATTAACTGGAGAGTTTTCGGCTTGAACTGCGACGCCTTAGAAGTATCCTCAGCTCTAACAGCATATCCATCAACAGCAGACCTGTCAAATCTTGGCAAATCCTCTTCTGCAATAACGTCCTCTGCTAGAACTCGATTCAAAGCAGAGTGTAATGGAATGCAAGTAGTCTTTAGCTTTTTTATCTGTATTTTACCAAAGAATATGTGTAGAGCATCATCAACCGATGTTAGTTTTTGGAATCCTTTAAGCCTCACCAAACTATTTACCCATGAGAAGCTTTGAAAACCGGATAAAAAATGTATCGCATCAGCACAGCCTAATTCATTAGTTCTTTTCTGACGAGGTCCCGCATTCTAATGGCGTCCAAATCTAAAATGGGGCTCTCGCTTATGATAACTGGCTTAAGACGATATTCAGCTATGACTTTTGCCAGCATTCTAAAGTCCGGTCCGTAGCGCTTTTCATCCAGTATGTGATGGCGTCTTTCGCCTTTGCTCGTAAATTCGACTTTTGCGAAATGGCAATGCAAATTTTTGATAGCTTCTGTTCCAAGTCTATTCTCAATTTCGTCAACGACCCTGCGAAAATCTTCAACTGTTCCGAATCGCCCCCTGTCTCTTGCATGCAAATGTGACCAATCAATTACTGGCTGCGTCTGTTCAACTGTTTCGCACAGGTTTATGACTTCTTCTAGACTTCCAAGTTGTGTGCGTTTTCCCATGGTTTCAGGACCAATTTTGACATTATTGATTCCTAGACTTTTCATGGTTTCAACTGTTCCTTTCAATGCTTTTACACAAGTGGCGAAGGCTTCTCTTTTCAATCTTTTGCCATAAAACCCTGAATGAAAGACCACGACGTATGCTTTCATCCATTTTGCCGCAGTGACACATGCGAGTAGGCGCTTTTTGCTTGCTTCTATTATGGCTTTTTCGCCGCAGAAATTTATGAAGTATGAGCCATGGAGACTAAGTAAAACATCGTTTTTTGCAGCCTCCAAACCAAGCTTTTCTGCATCTTCCCTCTTCAGCTGAGGATTTGCACCCCAACGAACCGCTTCATACTCGAAAGCATCAAGCCCCTCCTTCTGTAAAAGTTTAGGGACATCTGCTAGTGTTGCTTTAAACATTCTAAAAAGTGGAGGGACGCCTGCTGGACCAAACCTGGGACGGTCAGCCATTTAGGAGCGCCTCTTTAACTTTTGCCTTTTCTATATCGATAGCTCTTACGAAATTCTCCATAGAACAAGACTGCTAGAGCGGCAATCCAAGCTGCAGCATTTTGGAAAGCCAAATATTTTCCAGCATTATCTAAATTTGTCAAAGGTCTAAGAATATTTCCCAAGCCAGAAACGACGTTTCTAAAGCCGGGTGCAGCAGATAATAACGCGTTGTTCATACCAGTGAAAATGCTTCCAACAGGCGCTAAAGTTGCTGAAACATTTTTCATAAAATCAAACAGTGCAGGGTTGTTCTGGTAGAGGTCTGCCACTGTTCGCGGGATTAATCTCGGAAACGCTATGAGGGAGATTATGAGAATGAACGTTCCAAAGGCTAGCAATACTGTCAATGCACTTTTTATGGTGGCTCTTGCAAAATGTATTCTTTGCCAGAGATACGCGATACTTCTTACATGTAGTAATCCAGATTTCACTTTTCCAAAGAATTTTTTTACACCTGGCTCTTTGCCACGTTTTGAGACAGTTCCGACTTTTCGTTTGCCTGCCTCGTATGGTTTGATGGCTAAATGCCTCGTTAAATAGGTCCAGATGAACAATAGCGTAGTTATAACAGTTATAGGAACCAAATGGAAGAGTGGACTGATTGTTATGGTGAGAAATTGGCTGGTCCATTGCAATGCAGAGGTGTCTCTGACTCCGAGATTCATTGCATATAGCACAATGACATATTCGATTAGCGCTGCAATCAGGAGGAATAGAATTATAGCTGCTAAACCTTTCATTGTTGTCCAACGAATTACTAGACGCTTCGTGGGTGTTTGCGCCGCCACATTTTTCACCAGTTGTGATATGATTTTATGCCTACGATTCGCATGGAATATGCAAGTTCTAATTAAAAAATGTGACTGTAGAGAATACGAATTTTAACTCTGAATTGTTAAGCCTTAAACTCTTTATTTTTGCGAATCAAAGGATTTTAGGCGATACCATATGAGTGCACTCTTGTTGTTACGACATGGGGAATTCATGTCCGCATTTTGGACATTTAGCCATGCCACAATGTACTGTGGATGGGCAACCGGAACACGCGAAAGCCCTGCCATATGTGATGTCAAAAGCGAAGCCGCATCTGGGACACTTCATCACATGTTTTGCTTGCGCATTCATTCTATTTCGCATTCCTTGAATCAACCTTTGCAAGAAATTTTAAAAACCTTTCTGAAAAATATTAATACGTCTTATGCGGAGATTTTAACAACGTAAACAGCTAAATATTCACTTTGAAAAATGCGAAAAATTGATGAAATCTGGGAGGAAAATGCTGAAGACGGACAAGGTGGAGCGCTTAGAGCTTTACAAGAATCGCGATACACAGGTTTTCCTAAGTAAATTTCTAAGTGGCGAAATAACTGATCTTGAACCTGTCTACGACCCTAAAACTGGGTATCGTTATCCGCTTGTTGAAGCGATTTTGGGCGATGATTCAAACGCGGAAGTGTTCCTTAACAAGCTGTATGAAACTGGCATTTTAGAGAGAAGACTTTACGACAAAATTGTACATTGTTCAAAATGTGATTCTGCAAACATCTCTATCCGCTATTGTTGTTCCTACTGTAAATCGTTTGATATCAAACGTAGCGCGCTGATTGAGCATGTTAAATGTGGTTATATGGATGTTGAAGAAAACTTTGTAAAAGGAAACAAGCTCGTCTGTCCAAAATGTCATGAAGAACTGAAAAAGCTTGATGTAGATTATAGAAAGGCTGGAATGTGGTGCACCTGCAAAGACTGCGGCAAAAGTTTCGACATTCCTTTAACTGCACATTTCTGTAGAAACTGTCACACAAACTTCACTTTCGAAGACGCCGTCATTAAAGATGTTTACGTTTATACCCTGAAGAAAGAGGCAAGGGAAGAGGCTTCTGTAGGCTGGATAGTAATTGCCCCAATAAGAGATTTTCTAGTAGAAAATGGATTTGAGGTGGAAAGCCCCGCTTTCATAAAAGGCAAATCTGGGGCTAATCACATGTTCGACATTGCCGCTTACAAGAAAAAGGCAGAAAACACGCAAAAGATGGTGGTGATAGACTTAGCAACATCCATGGAAAATTCGGTGTCTGAACAGCCTGTAATTGCGCTTTTTGCTAAAATATACGACGTTTCACCAGAGAACGCCTATTTAATTGCAATTCCGAAAATGAGCGAAAACGGAAAGAAAATGGCAGAATTATACAACATAAAACTCATAGAAGCTAAAAATCAGAATGTCGCCATAAAAACATTAGCGGCTTCGATGAAGAAATAATAGGCTTTTAGGCGTTAAGAATTCGCGAATACTGCCGTGTTTCCCCGTTGAGTAATGATTTTCGCCATGTATTCTCCATTTGGCAATGAGATATTTGCGTCATCGTAGATTAAAGTCTCTCCAGGATTTACGAAAATGTTGGTGTTGTAGTGTTTATGAACTGTAGAATTGATAATCCATAATGAAACCACATGGGTAGTTAGCGAGCCCTTGTTTTTGAATGTGAAGCGTGTCACTGCAGTTTCCACGACTTTTTGTTCTATCCAATCAACTTTCAAGTCAAATTGTGCATCAGTTGCTTTGACTCCTGTGATTTTCATCTTCCAATTTCCAGTGGCGTTTCTGAAATGAGTTGGATTGACTATTATCGTTTGGTTTTTGTTCTCATCTGCGTTTGGCGTGCTGTTAGAAGTGTAAGCAATGTAGCCATCTCCGCTTGTTGAATAACCGTTCAATGTGTAATTGTATAGTTGAAGTGTGACGTTTACGGACCCAAGTGTCCAGGCGCTGTCAACTGTCCAGTTAAGCTGACTCCAGCTTGCAGTATTGCTTGAGCCTATGAACTCGACTTCCGCAGTGTATTCGTTATACCAAACGTGCAGTATGGCAGCATCAATGTTCCAAATGTCTTGACTCACGTCGTCTGTCATGTTTGTGTCTTTAAATCTGACAGTGAAAGTTGAAGAGGTAAAGTAAGCGGAAACAGATACATTGTTCCATCCGCTTGACAGATAAGGAAATACATTCAGCCATGACGAACCATTCCACGTATCCACCCGAATATTCTCCCATCCCATACTTCCTCCGAATATGCAAAGCTCTTCATTTGGCAAATCATAAGTTGCGTTTGTCCATTGAACCTCCAAATCTAACTCATAATTTTTGGGAATTTTGAGAACATAGATTGCAGATTGTTTGCTGTAGATGGTGTCTGTGCCAGTTCCCCCAGTGCCGAATGTCGTTTCCACTTTGAAGTTTGTGGAGCTTGTTTCAACATAGACATAGTGGGACGCTATTCTGGCTATTTCTGCATAATCCAGTCTACGGTCGTCTTTTCTTTGAACAAAAACGTCGTCTATTTCAATTCCGCCAGATTCCCGGCTTGATGTTCCGCTTGAAATCGTGTGAATGCCCGCTAAAACCAAATAGTCTCTTTGCTCACCTGGGTCGGCTACGTTTACGACGCTTCTGACAGTGTTGGCGCTCGTTGTGCTATTTACTGTAGTGTCTTCATCAAATTCCAGAAGGTCAAATGCGTCTACTCGAAAGGCAACAATTCTAACATCCCTTGCAGTGCTAGTTTCTCCCGCAATTCGCAGTTGTGTTTGTACCCTAAACGTGTGCTGCGTTGTATTCAGGCTGATTTTAGTGAACAAACCATGCGGCTCGAATTGGTCCCTATCTGTATGTGTTCTTCTTGTATTGGGCGTTGACCACGCAACGGGGTACAAGCCAGTTCCTAAGTCGTAATCTAGCCATGTTTCTGCCCCTGCGCCCACTGGCAACTCGGACACTAAAACACAATAAGCTATTATGTAGTCTCCAGCAAAAGACGGGATAAACTGGAGAGTGGCTAAAGTCTGGGAACCAGTTATAGAGATGTCGCCATTTACTTCCGTGTATTCTAGACCAGCCGTATCTAGTCTAATGCAGAGAATGTGAATGTTTCTTGCGTAGGCTGTGTTTCCTGAAGAAGCTTGGAATTGAAATTGCACAGTTTGTTGAGATGTTACACTAGTTATTCTGCTGAAATGGAAATAGGCGTTATAAGGCGCAATTGGAGTGGAGCTTGTTGTTCCCTGTTGAACACCTGTCTCTCCTCTAGAAACGCCATTAATAGTGTATTTAAACCTAGCTCGATTTTCAGATGTTGAGCTACTTCTTATATCTGCGGTAACGAGTATGAGCCACTCTTCTGCTGAGGTTCTCGGTGTGAAACTCACGCTTGCTCCTGGAACATCTGTCCACGCAGCATTTATTGTTGTTTGTTCTAAAGAAACAGTGGTTTGTTTAAAAACGATGCCTGTGCTCTCTTCTGTTAAAGTGTCAAACGTGCTGTCTGGACCAGCCTGTTGCGCTGAGAAACTGCTATGCGCGCCTATGTTTCTAAAAGAATCCACATCTGATGAGTTGTTGTCCACAAAATCTAATGCGCTTGTTCCAGAGTAATAGCTTCTAAAAGTTGCATAACTGCCATCGTTCGCAACTAGGTCGGAAATGCTTCCTGACACCCAGCTTGTTGAATCCCAGAGAGAATACCCCGAAGGATTAAATGACCAAATGTCTCTGACTGCTGAAACATTAGCTATTGCTATGTTTTCTTGGGTTTTTTCCCAGTCGAACTGGTTCATTTGGTAGCTCCAAAGCACCACGTTTGCGACTATAACTACTATTAGAATTAGGCTTAGCATAACGACTATCACGTTGCTTATGCCTCTTTTTGTATGCTTAAAGTGTTTAAGGCGCCTTGTAATATTCCACAAGATGAGTCCCCCTTGTCGTTACAATATCCACATAGTAAATGCTGTCAGAAGTCCACGCAAGTGAAACGTTAAGCCAACCGTGTTGATCTATTTCTAAATCAAACGGAGAAACAAAAGACTGAGAAGTGTGGTTAACGTAGACAGCTGAAACATGAATAGCAACTTTTCCAATGTTGCGAAGATAAATGCTTATGCCTGTTGAATTGTTAAACCATAAGTCTTCGATGATGATACGTTCACTCATGATTTCCCTCAAGTTAGTTGTTATGACGTAGGTTGCTGTGGTGGCAATAGACATGGCAGCCACAGCTACAACTGTGAGCAAAAGGTTGCTTAGCACCGGCGTTATAGCCCGCTTATCACGGAAAAATTTCTTCAGCGTCTTCATATCTTTGCTCACCTTACAAGAATAGCCTTAAGGCTATGTAACCGCAAAGCATCATGATTAGACCATGCTTTAGCCCTGCATTTATTGTTCCTTCTCCCATTTTTCCTGCAACTAAACCTCCAAAAAAGGCTTGGATTGACGTCATATGGAAAAATAGGCGTTGCATTTCTCTAGGTGACATCACTGCTGTTCCTATGATTGGTAAGCCTTCTATGCTTACAAAGAATGATTTAAAAAGCAATATCACGGTGAAGAGGAACACGAAGAAGGCTACGTAGATTATTGCAATGTACGGTCTTGTCTGATTGCGCCTTTCTTTGTCCAGTAGAAGTGTTATTTGTATGAACTTGCCTAAAGGGTCGAAAACCTTTTCTACATGTCCTCCCGAACGGCTTGATTCAATGATAAGTGGCACAGTTCTCTGCACAAGCATCGTATTGGCACGTCTTCCAAAAGCTAAAAGCGCCGCATCAAAGGTTAAACCCCACGAAATCTGGGCTGTCATTTTCCTCAATTCGGGCGTTAATTGCCCATAATTCCTTTTAGATGCTTCTTCCAGTGCTTGCGGAAGTGTCATGCCTGTCTCTTGGGCTTGAACTATACTTCTGAAAAGATCTGGAAGATGCGCGTCTATGGCTTTTCTCCACTTATAATCCATATAATTCAAAACTGCTGGTGGAAAAACAGCAGCTATAAACGCGAAGAATATGAATTCGTCGAATGTTGATGTTCCCCAGAACATGGAGTATGCGAAGAGAATTATTGCAGCAGCTAACAAAACAGAGACAATCCACGCGATTTTTTTTATCCGCATCTCTATTTTCGGCATTTCCCTTACCACTTGGGTGAAGCTGCGTCCAAAATAATCAAGAACATTATGGAGCCTAACGGTATTCCAACGTAGGTAAGCAGCTGAAGCAAGAGTTCTGGGCTAAGCATGCCCAAGTTGCCCCCGCCTAGCATGGTCATGACTGCAAACATTATTACTAACAGCAGAGGACCTGTTACGAGTAAAGCCACGTAGAACTCTGACAAAGTAGAGAGTGTATCAGAAAACTTGCGCAGATTTATTCGCTTTAACTTCATGTATTGCCTTGATTTTTCTCGAAGATAGGCAGACAAATTTCCGCCTGAATGTATTGTTGAAATGAATCCTTCCAGCATTTCTCGGAATCTTTCAGAAGGCGCCCGCTTTGACATCGCCTCTAAGGCAGAGATTATATCCGCCCCGAAAAGATTCACGTCCCTTGCAACATTCTTAGCCTCTTGAGAAACAGCCAAAGGCACGCTAAGATTCGATAGTGAATAAAATATTTTTTCAGGAGAAACGCCTGCGCTTGTGAGAATTGCCATATAACCAGTTGTGAAAGGTAATTCGTCTTCGAGCTCTCTTTTAAGCTTGTCAGCGCGATAAACTGGATAGACGTAGAATCCGATAATTGAGAAAGCGCAAGCAAATAGACTTCCCCCAATGCCAAACATGATGGATGGCAATAGCTGTATTTTGAGGGCAAAAACTAGCAATGATGGGATTAGCGCTACCGCAGTGAAAGAGATTAATATCGTGGCAAATAATGTTAAGCTTACGTAAGCCTTAAAGCTGATTTTCAAACCAGCCCTTTGCAAATTTGCGTCTAGATCTCTGAAGAGTGGCAGAACACGTTCTGTCTTTTCTCCAGTAAGCTGGTAAGCCATTGAATGGGGGCTCTTGAAGTCGAGTCCGATGTTTTTCTTGGGTATTTCTGATTTGAAACGTGGCAGTTTTTTACGTGGATTTCCAAGATGTTCCCTAACACGCTTATACAAATGTCTGATTTTTTCAATAGCTTTGTTGTTCATCATTTTAGTCCTACTCGGGCTTTTTGGAAAACTCGGCTTGGATTAGTGTAATATTCGCGGATTACGTTCGCAACATCCATGTAGCGTCGGATGCCTTTGCGCACCATCCATTCTAGAACAATTTTGCGGCGGTTCAATTCGGTTCTGATTTTTTCCTCGTCAAGATCGAACTTTTTTGAATGCTTCTCCAGAATGTTGCTATGTCCTGAAAAGGCGAATTTGTCCTCTTTTGGGTTCCAGTGGAAAATTTCTTCAGTGACTATACTCTTCTTTTTCGGTTCAAGCTCTACAATCTCTGTTGTAGCGTTGATTCTCCTTGCTGGTTTTCCGTCAATTTCTGTTCTTGCCATGACCATGATGACGTTTGTCATAGCTATGAGCGCCTTCGGAATGTTCATGGGTTCTGATTCAAGACGGTTTACTACAGCTTCAACCGACTCTGCATGTATTGTACTTAAACCAAGATGACCAGTTGCCATGGCTTGAAAAAGTGTATATGCTTCTTCTCCACGGACTTCGCCAACAATTATGTAATCTGGCCTCTGCCTAACTGCAGCCTTTAGCAAGTCAAACAGCGTTATAGAACCGCCTTTTTTGTCTTCGTGTCCAAATCCTAATCTTACAACGGAGGGTATCCAATTTTCGTGAGGAAGATTAAGTTCCTGCGTATCTTCAACACTCACTATCTTCATTTCGGGCTTAATGAACATTGATAGGCAGTTTAGCATGGTTGTTTTTCCAGAGGCCACGCCTCCTGCCACTATGACTGAGGCGCGGTTTTCGATGATGAACCATAGGTAAGCTGCCATCTCCGAAGAAATCGTGTTAAAAGCAATCAGGTCCGAAATGGTCAGCGGATCTACTCTGAAACGTCGGATGGTGAATGTTGAACCTCTTCTTGTAACTTCGTTGCCATATGTTAACTGTATACGACTGCCGTCTGGAAGTGATGCATCAAGAATCGGAGAGGCAATGGAAATGTTTTTTTCCGCTAAATATGCTAGGCGAATTATGAACGAGTTAAGTTCTGTTTCGTCCCTAAATATTACGTTTGTTGGCAACGACTCGTAAAGTCTGTGCCAAACATAAATTGGTATGTTCACGCCGTCTGCTGATATGTCTTCTATCAAGTGATCCTTCATCAAAGGATCTATTTTTCCGTAGCCTACAAAATCCCTCACTATGTAATAAACGAGTTTGTCAACTGATTCCGGTGGAACCTTAATGCGGTACTTCTTGATTATCGCGTTTGTTTTCTCTCTCAGGTAGTTTTCTGCCTTTTCTTTCGTTTCGATATCCTTCAAATTTACGTCTACTTCTTCCATTAAGAAAGTTTTTATCTCCTTCAGTCGTTTCTCTTCTTCCTTTTGAAGTGTAGGCTCTATGATTTCGTATAACATTTTTTGTGTTTCCGGGTCTTTGACGATTGCAGCATAGACGTAGGGCTCTTTTATGGGGTAGACTTCTCTGAAAACGGCTGGTTTTTTCCCCTCTTCTTTCAGTATTATGCCTACTTCAGTCTGTTCTATGGTTGTAGAGGAATCTTTTGGCATTTGGATTTTCACCGGTGAATTTTTTCGTTTTAGGGCGCAGAGTACTTTTCCATGAATATAGTGTGTAGCAAGTCTTAATAAGTGATATGCACCCCTAATCTTGAGCGTGCTTAAAACTAACGACCATATACGAAATGCGACACAATTAATGCTTGAAATTATGCTTATTCAAAAAGTGCAAAATATGAGGAAGTGGCAAAGGATTACTTGTACCGTTTGCGCCTTTTTTGGCGTTTCCTTTTTTCTCGGCGCATGCGTTTCTTTTTCCATTTTGCACGCATTTTTTGTTTTCACTCCGTGTTGTTGTTTTATTCTATTGTTGCATGTCTTCGTTTTAAATCTGCTTCTGTTCGTCCCATTCTATGCATTAGCTCTACAACTAGGCAATCCAGAAAAACCATACTGTTGTTTTCGAAGACGCTTCCTAACGGCGTTAATGGTTCGCGTTCACCAATAATTTGCCTGGCTAAGTAATCTTCTTCTTTCGGCCAGCCTGTTTTTGTTCTTCCTTTAATCGTTACTGTAAGGTCAGCCATCTGTCCTAGAGGCGATTCTGAAAAGGACGTTAAGGCAATGACAGTTGCACCTATCTCCTTTGCCGCTGTGCTCGCTGTTAAGACCATTTTTGTGGCTCCTGTTCCAGAAATAGCGATTAATATGTCTCCTTTTTCTGCGGCTGGCGTGATGGTTTCGCCTAAGAAGTAGACATTGAAACCTAGATTCATTAGGCGTAATGCGAAGGCTCTGGCAACGAATCCGCTTCTTCCCATGCCTACAATGAAGATTTTTTTGTCTTTTGCATCGAGCAATAGCTGGATTAACCGTTCAACTTCTTTCATGTTGAGTTCTTCGAAACAGTTTTTGATACCGGCGATTATTTCCTCTGCCGCAGCCTTCAGCCATTTCAATTTTTCCTAACTCCCGAAAACCCATTACACATGCGACTGAATTAAAAGTCTTGCGGTTTAAGCCAAGTCTATCAAAAGTTCATTTAGTGATGGAATTGCAACGTAAAGTCGAACATAAACTGCTATTGCAATGATTCCAAATGTTATGGCTATTAGGATAAAGTCGCTTCGATGCAGTTTTAGCACGTATAGGTTTGTGCGTTTTTTGGTGGCTCCCCATGCACGTGATTCCATTGCTTCAGCTAGCTCCAAGCTTCTTCGAATTGCACTTACTATTAAGGGTATGAGAATTGGGATGTAGTTTCTAATTCTTTTGAGAAAGTTTCCTCGTTCAAGCTCTAAGCCTCTTGCTTTTTGGGCGTCCATTATTGTCTGTGCTTCTTCTGCTAAAACTGGGACAAAGCGCACTGCGGTTGTGAAGGCGAAGCAAAACTCGTATGGTATGTGTGTCTGTTCTAAGGCTAAGCCTAAATGGTCCGGTGAGGTTGTTATGAAGAAGATGGAAAAGGATTCAACAAGCACTACGAAGCGCAACGTCATGGCAATCGCGTTTTCAAGATTCTTTGCTGTGACGATGTAGCCTGCGCCGATGAATGAGAAAATGAAGTTTGTTAAGAAAATTATCGTGGCTAAGAAGGCGGCTCCTCGCATGGAACGAAGCCATTGGCGCCTGACGCCAGCCAAGAAAACGAATGGTAGCTGCAGAAGAAAAAGCGTTATCAAGGGCAAAAGTTCCCAGAAAACAATTGCTACGCCGAAGATTGCGCAGACGTAAACAAATTTTATTCTTGGGTCTAAATTGTGAATGGGTGAATAGACTTTGCGGAATTTGAGTCCTTCAAAAACGCTCATTTCGCTTTTTTCTCCAAAGTTTTGAGCAGTATTTGATGGGCTTCGTATACGTCGATGATGTTTTTGGGTAACCCGAAATCGGAGAGTTGGAGGAAGATTTGGGCTATTTGTGGTGGAACAATGGATGCTTGGGTTAGGACTTCTGGGTTGGTGAGAACCTTTCTTGCTTCGCCGTCAATTGTGACTTTTCCTTCTCGCATTAGCAAAACTCTTGGGTTGCATTCTGCCACAAACTCCACGTCGTGTGTTACGATGATTACTGTTTTTCGTTGGGCTTTCATCTGCAGAATAAATTGTCGAAGTTTCTCTTTCTGCTGATAATCCTGTCCTATGGTAGGTTCGTCCAATATCAGTATTTTTGGATTCCAAGCCAACACTGAGGCGAGGGCTACACGTTTTCTTTCTCCACCGCTTAGCATAAATGGCGAAGTTTTCCTGTACTGCGCTAAGCCTAACAGGTTTAGTGCCCATGTTATTCGTCTTTTTACGATGGTGTCCTTGAATCCGAAGTTTTTTAGTGCAAAGGCTATTTCGTCTTCGACGGTTTCGCTGAAAAGTTGGTGGTCCGGGTTTTGAAAGACAAAGCCTACGTTTCTGGCTAGGCTTGCCACGCTCACTTTTGTTGTTTCAACTCCGTCGATAAGCACTTTTCCTTTCGACGGCTTCAATAACCCATTGAAATGTTTGACGAGAGTTGTTTTTCCAGCGCCATTTTGTCCCATCACCGCCACAAATTCGCCATTCTGGATGGTCAACTGTATGCCTTTCAGAGCTTCTACGCCGCTTGGATAGGTGAAATAAACGTCTTGAACTTCAATCATCTGTCTTCAAACGCCTCCTTTAGTAAGGTTGCCATTTCATCTGAAGACAGTGGAATAGTGTTGGCTAGTTTTGCTCCGTCTTTTTTTAAAATATGATAGAGATGTGTTGCTTTTGGTATGCCGACGCCGATTAAGCGTGTTTCCTCGGAGCTTAAGATTCGATGTGGTTCGCCGTCTAAAACGATTTTTCCATCATCCATTATGATTATGTGGCTTGCATATTTTGCTGTTAAATCAAGCCTATGTTCAACAAGAATAATGGTTAATCCAAGTTTTTTGTTTAAGTCGTAAATTACTTCAAAAATCTTCTTTGCACCTAACGGGTCGAGAAAAGAGGTAGGTTCGTCAAGCACTATCACTTCTGGTTGCATGGCTAAAACAGACGCAATTGCGGCGCGCTGTTGCTGACCACCTGAAAGCTCGTGAGGTGCTCTTTCTCTCAAATCATATATGCCCGCAAGTTGCAATGCCCAATCTACTCTTTTGCGCATTTCTTCTCTTGGAACTCCAAGATTTTCCAGTCCAAATGCTACATCTTTCTCTACGGATAAAGCGAAAAGCTGATTCTCGGGATTCTGAAAGACAAGCCCCACATGTCTCGCTAATTCTTGAATTGCTTGTTCAGCAACATTAAGCCTTCCAACAGATATTTCGCCTCTAAGCTCGCCTTGATAGAAATGTGGAATTAACCCATTGAAACATCTGCAGAGTGTTGTTTTTCCGCATCCGCTTGGGCCTGTGATTAGTGTGAATTCGCCTTTTTCTATTTTTATGGAAACATCTCTAATTGACGGCTTCGTGCTGCCTGGATACGTGTATGTGAGGTCTTTTGTTTCGATGATTGCCATTCTGCTGCTTTCCTATCAGTCTTAAGCGAACCGTTGTCTCATTTAAGAGTAACTACCTACTATTGATTAACTAGTTTTTCTTTCAAAAGCCGTAAACACCGTTTCAACCCGGCTTTAATTTCTCCAGCGCCATTTACTCCTGCGGCTGTGGCATGTCCACCACCCATACCATGCAGATATTCGCCTAAAGGCTTAGCAATGTCTTTGCCCAAGTGTACTTCAGTTTTTTCGTAAAATTCTCGTGTGCATCGAAGGCTTATCTCCATTTTCTCATTCTTTCGTCCAGCTACAACAGCCACATGAGCGCCCAAATCAATCATGGCTCTTGCAGCTGAGGCTTGAAAGGCGCTGACGTGAGAAAATGCAATTATCCAATCGTTAATCTTGAAGACTTTGGCTCTTCTACAAGCCTTCAACCTTGCAACTCGTTCTGAAAAATCCATAGGTAAAGAAAGCATCGACAAAGTTTCTTGTGCGTTCACGCCAGCATCAATAAGCTCTGCAACAGTCTTTAATGTCGACGAATTTGCCAAAACAAAATGGCGTGTGTCAAATGCTATGCCCAAAAATAGGGCTTTAGCCTCATTTTCATTCGGTTTGACTCCTGTTTCTTTATAAAAGTTGTAGATAATCTCGCACGTTGATGATGATTCCTCATTGGTTATGCAAAGTTTTGCTATTTGCTCTGTTTCTGGATGGGCTGCATGATGGTCAATTACCATTATTGGCACTTTCGAATCTTTCACTTTTTCAGCCAAGTTGTCCAATTGCTGAATCGTGTTAGTATCAAGCAGCACCACCACATCTGCTTTCTCTATGTTTGGCTGCGTTTTCACTGTAATTGGCAAAAACGTCAGGAGATGCCTTGAAAGCCTGCTTATTCCATGAGCCGCTCCAATTTCAACCTCAAAATTCGGTCTTAACTGTTTAAGTAGGCTCGCGAAAGCATAGGCTGAACATATCGCATCTGGGTCAGCATTGTGATGGCATAACAGGACAACTACTTTCGCACCTATCTCGTCCAGTATTTTCGTTATTTCTTCGAATGACATTTGAATTCCCTCAGACATGCTTCCGCAGATTTAAAAGCCTCTTTAATGGCGTCATCAACGAGCTTTTGTGCGTCAAAGCCTTTCAGCAACGGCGATAGGGCAATATCTATATCAATTCTTAGCGTAACAGGATTTGTGCCTTCCGCTTCGACGGCTATGTTGAATTTCTCTATTCTTTTTGAAGCTACTTTCGATAAAACATATCGTCTGGCGGTTTCCTCGGCGAGTTTGCATACTTCTTCAGTTTGCTCACTTGTTAAGTCTGGTAAACCCAACTCTTCCAAAACTTCCACCATGATAGGTTCCGTGGCTATGATGGCGAAACTGGGTTCAAGTCTTGTTGGAGCTTAGTCTGCAAATCCTTCATTTGGGTGCGCAAACGTTCTTCTTGTTTTCCTAAGACCGTTGCACGTGTGTTCAGCAGTTCTTTTCGCTCGTTTAAGTCAGTTGTTACTTTTGCTTTCTCTGTTTTTACGAGAAGTGTGCCTATGCTCTTGTAAATGGTTGTGTCGTCAGCTGTCTTCTGCATTTCGCTTAAAGCTTGTTCGACCTCCATGAGCTCCAGTTCCACTTGTTGTTTTTGCGCTAGGACCGTTTGAAGTGTTTGCTGAAGCTGCTGATATCTCAATAAGCGTTCTTGAACTTGCGGTGGAAGTTTCGACATTTCTTCAGTCAATTTTATCCTTCCATTCTGCACAGCAATAAGCACAGCTATTAATTAAGTATTTTTCTCCATAATGGAACATGTTCAAAGCCACAATTCAGCATATATATAAGGGAGGGGGCTAGCACCCTCACAGAGCCATTCACACTCACCGAGGTTGAGGAAACAGTTTTGATTTTTTGGGAGTTGATACATTGCTGTATCAATGCTAAAATGTTAAGTATGGCATTTAATGCGTTTATATATGTGGAGGTTGTTTATATGCAGCGTGCTGCTGTGATGGAATGGTTCAAGCACAATTCTGCTAAAGTGTTTTTGCTTATTTTGATACTTATGGCCGCTTCTGTTGCAGCTGTCTTCACTTATTTCGGATTCTTTTCGCCCAATACAGCTCCATACGCATCAGTTGAGTCTTATCCTTTGAAAGCGTCAATTGAGCTTAATAAGTCGAAGTTTGCAGTCGGTGAGCCAGTTGCGATACTGTGCAAATTCGAAAACATCAGCAACGAGACAATCACAGTTATCTTCCCATCAGGATGGCAGATATATGATCCTAGAGATCCTCCACAAAACAATTACAAACCGGTTTATTTTACGTTCATCGTCACAGATGCGAATTGCACTGTGGTCTACAGATGGGGTTTGAACACAGGATCATCAGGGTCGTTAGTGTTTTGTACGATGGATCCTGGCGCAGAGAGAAGCACCCTGTTCTACTGGTACCAAGAAACTGATTATGATTACCCTGAATATGCCCAAGTGCCCTCAGGCGAATATCAAGTGAAAGCAGTCATGCCACCAAACATTGGCGGAGTCTGGATAAACGACGTGCGCGGACAGAACATCCGGTTGGAAACTCCTTCAATACCATTCACAATCAGATAAATGGTGGTGGTTTGAATTGACTAGGAACGTTGTCCCAATAGTATCGTTGTTATGTCTGGTTTTGTTTTCTGTTTTTTCTTGCCTACCCATCCATGCGGTTGAACAGTGTCCTTCTGGTGTTGAACGTATTCATGCTGACTGTGTTTGGGACAATGACCACAATATGATCGTGGAACAAAGCGATCGGGAGCGTGCAGGCTACCCTGTATCCGTCGCCGTTATAGATAAAGGTTTTTGGTTTGATGAATACCCCAACAATGGAACCATAAAACATCATGACGACTTGAGTGAAAACATAATAGGAGCTTATAATTTTCGTTATAACCAAGGCATAGTCGAAATAGTTCCTCTTTCTCTTCTTTTTCTGAACCCCAATGAGGAAGAGCAGAACCATGGAACTCACTGCACAGGGATAATAGGTGCCGTGGACAATGAAATAGGCGTAATCGGCACTGCGCCAAAGGTAGGCATATACCTTCTCCAGTTAAATAGAGCACTGAATTCCGAATTAAAAGCAGCAATAGAATGGTGTAGTGACTACGCCGTGCAAATAGTCTCAATAAGTCTCTATAACTTCACATATGACAGCGATGTAGAAAAAGCCTGTGTTGAAGCCTATGAAAAAGGCACGCTGATATTCGCGTGTGTAGGAAACGAAGGCAGGTTAAGAGATGATAATCGGATGTACCCTTTTGGTTATGATGACGTTATCGGAGTTGGCGCTGTAGACCCGTCTGACAATTGGGCTCCTTTTTCGAACTATGGCTGGTATGTGGATTTTGTGGCTCCAGGTTGGGACATATACTCTACCATACGAAACAACGGATATGGAAACATGACTGGGACCCCACAGGCTTGTGCTCATGTTGCTGCTACTGCTGCCCTGATAAAAGGTTCAGAGGAAGAGGCGGAGTATGGAAACGTTTGGAACACAACCACTATAATAAGAAAGCTACGGGACACTGCGCTTA
>JACAEK010000001.1 GCA_013388895.1 Candidatus Bathyarchaeota archaeon
GCTGGATACAAAACAATAGAAGACATAAAAACTGCACCTATCGAAGATTTAATGAATCTGCCGTTAATAGGACCGAAAGTGGCGAGGCGAATTAAAGAACAAGTTGGCGGCTTCGTCAAGAAAGAAACTTGGGAGAAACTCGAAAAAGAAGAAGCTTGGAAACAAAAAGCGCTTACGGAATACTGAGTTGCCCAGTCTTAAATTAATCCTCTAGCCTTTCGTTCTTTCTCGGTTTTTTTAATTGTAAGCTTTACTTGTTCTATCGCAGTGCCAAGATAGTTTCGCGGGTTTAGAGCTTCTTCAATTTCTTTCTCGCCAAGTTTTCCACGTATCTTCTTGTCTTTTAGAAGGGTTTCTTTGAAAGGTTGCTTTTCTGCTTCACTTTTTATTGTTAGCTTTCTAAGTAGCTCATGAGCTTCTTGACGGTTCACTCCTTCCTTTACTAGAGCCGTCATAATTGCCTCCGCCATTACACGTCCTTGTGTTAATTCAATGTTTTGTAGCATGCGTTCTTCGTCAACTCGCAAATTAGCCACGATGTTAGTGATTAGGAAAAGCATGTAGTCAACTAAAATGCATGTTTCTGGAAGAATGAACCGTTCTGCAGAAGACTGTGTCAAATCACGCTCGTGCCAAGTTACAACATTTTCTAAGGCTGGAAATGCAAGACTTCTGGCAATTCTGGCTAGTCCGCAAACTCGTTCGCATAGCTCTGGGTTTCGTTTCTGAGGCATCGTTGAACTGCCAACTTGCCTTTCAACTTCAAAACGTTCAAAAAGTTCTCCAATTTCGGGTCTTTGCAACTCTCGAATTTCGGTTGCAAAATTATCAAGTGTTGAGGCAATTATAGCCAATAAGCATACAAGTTCTGCGTGGCGGTCTCTTTGCACGATTTGTGTAGAAATTTCGGCGGGTTTCAGTCCTAAGCGTTGCATGACAAGCTCTTGAATCTTCAAGGAATGTTCGCCCAGACCTGCTTGCGTGCCAACGGCACCGCTTATTTTTCCAACTAGAACACGGTCTTTGCTTTGTCTGAGCCTTTGAATATGCCTGGAGATTTCTCGCATCCAAACCGCAAATTTGAACCCCAAAGTTATTGGCAAAGCATGTTGACCATGAGTTCTACCCATCATCAGCGTGTCATTATACTGCAAGGACTTTTCCATCAGAATTTTCTCAAATTCGTTTAATTTCCTCTCAATTAGTGCCAGCGCATCTTTTAACTGAAGCGCATTAGCCGTGTCCACAATATCGTAGCTTGTCGCTCCAAGATGCACGTATCCGCCACTTGGTCCACAGACTTCTGCCAATGCTCTTACCAAAGAGGCAACATCGTGCTTTATTTCCCGTTCAATCTCTTTTATGCGACTTAGTTTGACATGTTTCGTAGAGGCCATGGCAACGATTTTTTCAGCATCTTTTCTTGATATGTTGCCTACTTCAGCATGTGCCCACGCCAAAGCGGCTTCTACATCAAGAAGCCTCTGGATGCGCGCTTCTTCTTCAAAGATTTTTCGCATTTCTGCAGTTCCATAACGACCTGTATCGATTGGGCTTGAGTCTATAGGCAGAATAGACAAATTCTTTCTCCTCGGGAAAAGGTAGGGCAATTAAAGATTAATGTTTTACGATAGCGATGGCTAATGTTGAGCAATTAAAAGGTTCAGTGACATGGGAGCAATAATAGCAGTCGTGAACAAAAAAGGTGAAAACGCAATAGATGCAGCAGTAGCCATGTTAAAGACGTTAGGGTATCGAAACGTAAAATCCTTTGGAATAGCCTCATCCACAACAGTGAAAATTGAAAAGACAATTAGAAAGCTACGAAACAAAGATTTAGACTCGCCAATAACCGTTGGACATGTATTCTCGCAAGCCCTCCCGCAGGATAAGCCTCAGCCTATGAAGCTTGAAAATGCCATGCTGGTTTTTAACGGAAGAATCTACGCAAACACGTCAGGAATCTCTGATACAGAAGGCGTTGCTAAACACCTCTCTCAAAAAGAAAGCGTTGAGAATTTTGCTAGAAAAATTGAAGGTGGCTTCGCCTTTGTAGTTGCCGAAACAGAGAAAATTGTCGCCAGTAGAGACGCACTCGGCAATTATCCGCTTTATTATGGCGAAAACAAAGGCTTTGCAGCTTTAGCTTCTGAACGGAAAGCATTGTGGAAAATTGGAATAGAAACTACAGATTCGTTTCCGCCAGGACATGTGGCTATCGTTGATAGAAAAGGTTTCAAATTTCAGCCCGTAAAAACTTTGGCTTATTCGAAGAGTAAGCAGATATCAATGGAATATGCAGCAAAAAAACTTCAAAAACTTTTGCAGCAATCAATCAAAGAAAGAGTTTCAGGGTTTAAGGAAGTTGGAATAGCTTTTTCAGGAGGGCTAGACAGCAGCATAATCGCATTTCTCGCCAAAAATTCTGGCGTAGATGTGCATCTGATATGTGTAAGTCTAGAAAATCAGCCAGAAACAAAATATGCACAAGAAGCAGCGGAAGAGCTGAAACTGCCAATTCACGTTCACATTTATAGAGAAAAGGATGTGGCAGCTGTTCTACCAAAAATCGTGTGGCTGATTGAGGAACCAAACCCTGTTAAGACGAGCATCGGCATTCCTTTCTATTGGACAGCAGAAAAAGTTGCTGAAATGAACCTTAAAGTGCTCTTGGCTGGTCAAGGTGCTGATGAACTTTTCGGAGGATACAAACGATATGTAAGTGAATACATGCCCTATGGAAGCGAGAGAGTGCGACGAACAATCTTCAACGATATCCTTCAGATGCATGAAACTAACTTGGAAAGAGATTTCAAAATATGCGATTTTCACAATGTGGAACTACGCCTACCTTTTGCAACATATTCAATAGCAAAATTTGCCACTGAATTACCAATAGAGCTGACGATGGAAAGAAAAGAGAATGGATTGCGGAAACTAGTCTTGAGACAGGTTGCCAAAAATCTTGGACTGCCACGTTTTATTGTCGAGAAACCTAAGAAAGCGATACAATACACCACAGGTGTGAATGAAGTTCTCAGAAGGTTAGCCACAGAAAAAGGATTAACGGTTAAAGAGTATTTGCAGAAAATGTGCCGAACAATTTTCAAAGAGTTGAGGTAGATGTGACTAAAACAGCTGTGGTTTTCTCGCCAAAATACTATCAGCATAAAACAGGTCACGGTCACCCTGAATCCGCAAAACGTCTAGGCACAATTATCAACGAACTAAGAAAAGGTAAGCTTTCGAAGAGTAAATGTTGGCAATTTGTTGCGCCGGAAAAAGCTCGCATCCAAGACGTTGAACTGGTTCACAATATAGAATACATCAAGTTTATTGAAACTTTTTGCAGGTCCGGAGGCGGTCTTCTAGATTTAGAGGATACTATGGTTTCCCCGGAAAGTTTTGAAGTTGCCCTTTACGCTGTGGGCGGAACGCTGAAGGCTGTTGATCTTGTTATGGAGAGAAAGTTTGAAAATGCCTTTGCTTTAGTGCGTCCCCCTGGACATCATGCGGAGAAGTTTCGTGCGCTCGGTTTCTGTATTTTCAACAATGTTGCCATAGCCGCACAACATCTGCTTAAAAAATACGGTTTAGAGAGAATTGCAATATTAGATATTGATGCACATCATGGAAACGGTACACAACAAGTCTTCTATGAAACTGACAAAGTTCTATGCGTAAGCCTACATCAGGACCCTCGCATCTTTCCAGGAACAGGATTCATAGATGACATAGGCGAAGGAAAAGGGCTGGGTTATAACGTTAACATTCCACTTCCTTTCAAAACAGGTGACCACATCTATCTAAAAGCATTGGTAGAAATTGCTGGGCCAATAATACAGCAGTATAGACCACAATTTCTGTTAGTTTCGGCTGGTTTAGATGGTCATTACACTGACCCTGTTGCAAGCCTTTCCTTGTCAGTATCTGCTTATCAAAAAGTGTATAGAACAATAGTTGGTTTGGCGTTCAGGGTCTGTAGAAAAAGGCTTGTTTCAGTTCTGGAGGGAGGATACAGCCTCAAATTTGTTGGAAAAATAGCGGCTGTGGCCATCGCAGAAATGTGTAGTACTGTTTATTCTGCGAGTGACAACGTTCCACTAATGAGCAAATGCAGTATAAGAAGAGGCGAGGAAATTTTAGCGAAGGTAAAGGAAATTCACAGTGCCTTCTGGAACATTTAAACCTAGCAGATTATTCGATTACTTGAATCGCGTTCTCAGGGCATTGAACTTCACAGGCTCTGCACACCAAGCATTCGTCTGGTTTTACAGGAACAGACTTGCCATCCTTGACTTCATAAACTGCCACTGGACAAGTATCGACACATGTGCCGCATCCAGTGCATTTATCATTATCAACAACTATCTTCACCATTTTTGATTTCCTCTATTGGAGTTTCATTGAGAAACCAAGCAGTAAAATAAAAGGCTTTAGGTAAGCACCGACGCTTTGTTATATTGGAACTACTAGAAATCTGAGCTACCGACTTTCTTCGCGAAGTCTCAGAAGAATTCCATCAATGGTTGTATTGGCCTTCTCTCTTCTGCGCTGGTAGTCCGTTAGAAACTTTCGATAGGCTTCCAATAAAAGGTCTCCACGACTGTGGCGAGCTTCAATGCTCTTGATGTTGGCTTCAACTTCGTCAATCTCGTTTTCTGCAATTTCCAGTTGCCGCACTAACTCTGCATATTGACCACCAGCAGCACGCATTTTTTCTTCAGACTCGTTGATCGTTCTAGACAAACTGTTAAGACGTGTTTCTAGGATTTTCCTCTGTACTTTGTACCGACGTCTTGGTATCTTTCCTCTTTGTGCTCTGCTTTCAAGGGATTCAATTTCCAAGGTTATTTTTCTTTTCTCGTCATATGCACTTATGAAGGATTTAATGTCCTCTAGTCGAAGTTTTGCACTGATCGCAACAGGCATCGTAGAAATTCGCTCAGGAATCTTCGGTCTTTTCCAAATCCCAAAGACTGAGCAGCCTACAATCGCTATAGCCCACATCCACAAAGTGGGGCGGAAGGCCAACCATAAAGGATTATACTCATAAGCAACTTGCAAAGCGGTAGTTGAGACAATGAGGCTAAGAGGGCTTATGTCTGCAAGATTTATAGTTAATGATTCCTGGAAGGGACCTTTGGCTATGTTAAAGTTCGTGTAAGTTGAGATTCTGGCACCTTCTGGCAATACAAAAGCTATTGACGCTTGTTCAACATAGTAGCTCACATTCAGAAATTGCAAAAGAGTAAGATTGAAAAGATTAGTTCCTCCTTGTGCACTGAGATAGATTTGGCTGGGTAGAGAATATTGCACAAAGAACCATGCGGAACCATTAGTCTCCACTGGCAAAGCAAAGGAAACATTATAGCGACCTATTTTTTCATCTATGAAAGAGGAGTCGGACAAAGTTCTTCCAAACTGATCCGTGGTTCTCAGGACAGAAGCATTGAGAGGTAGGATGACTTCGACGGCGCTAAGTTCACTCAGCCCAGTATTTGTTACGTAGTATCCATCTGAAACCGCAATTTCGCCTATTTCATTCACTATTATCTCGCGGTTTAACTCTTTTACAGCCATTAATTGCACGCTACTGTCAGTCAATTGAAAAATCACATATCCAGGTGACAAAGTGAAAGCAGTAAGGTTATATTGCTGATAATTGAAACCCGTCACTGGCTGCGACCCGTTGACATATGTTGCTCCTTCCAAGACAATCGAGCCATTGCAGGTTGCAACTGGTTTGGTAAAACTCGGAAATGCTGGAAAATCTAGGAGATAGTAGCTCGTATTCTCAGGATTCTGCGAAAGAAGGATGTTTGACACTATAAATCCCACATTGAATGTTTGCGCAGTTCCATGTGTAAAATTTATTCTCACACCGTAGAAGCCAATGCGGCCTTCAAAAGACACATTTAGACTTACTGGGAAACTGTCAGATTCGTTATAGGCTAAAGCTTGTAGAATATATGGTTGATATTTGATTGGAAACCCCATGAAAAAGACGTTTGGCCCTTGTCCACTTATTGTTATTGTGTCGTTTATGAGGACATAGCCATTGTACAGTATCTTTATCGCATGATTCACAAATTCTATACTGTAATCACCGTTTGATGCTTCCACTGTTCGTATGCTTAACGGAATGGAGATAAGAATAATTACTATAATTATCGTAGCTGTTAACGCTAACGCGGTTTTTTTCACAGTGTTTTCCCTCGCTTCGTTTTTGGATTTTTAGGTTTTTATTTATTGGTAAGCCCATTTATTTACTTTTGGAATTATGCAATCTAGGTCATGTATATACTTATACGTCAAATTAGTCAAAGCAGTTAGAGAGAAAAACACTTTGCAGCATTACATATCAAATAAGCGATTCAGACAAATTAAATCAGGAAAGCAATTATTGTTGACCATGCTTTGGGTAAAAGTTCTCTTCTTTTTTTGGGCCGAAGCTTCTTACTCCCTTAGTTTCAAGTTGTTTTCTGAGTCTTTTAGCAGATTCTTTTTTTATTTCTCCCCTTTTCTCCATGTATGTGATTATCTCTTCTGCTTGTTCTTTCGTGTCGCATCGGCGGATAAAGTCTATCACGTCTGGCATGTAATGAAGATATCTTTCTGAGGCTGCTTTTTCTCCAGCTTCAGCATTAGTGCGCACTGAATTCATTGCGACTTTGTGCTCCTCAGATTCTAGCTCCTCTGCCAAGTTTGGAAACATTTTTCTGAACTTTTCTTTGCGAAACTCCATGTTTGCACCTTCAGAGAGCTGCTGTATCTTCATTTAATCTTATCAAAAGTGCGTATTTAAACGTCTATAAAACTGAGGCAAGATTGAGCCTGTTTAAGAGGGAAGAAATTGTTGTGTTGGATTTTCTTTTAGCACTTTTTTCAATTTTTGTCGAGAAATACCTGTGATTTTGTCTCCGTATATTTCGCATTTTTCTTTTTCACAGCTCTCAGAATTTGGAACTATTTTGATATCAGCCTTTTCTTCGGCAGGCAACTCGGCATAGATGTGAAATGCGCCCTTTTGTTTCCCTCTTTTTGTCACAATTGCAAGTTCAGTGCGGGCTATTTTGACGTTGTTTTGCTTTAGAATGTACAAAACCTCGTTCGGTTCATCGTGATAGACGGTTATATCAATATCACTCCTGTGGTGGATTGTGCCACGCCAGACGCTTCCAGTCAGAAGAGTTTTGTAGGCTCTGAGAATTTGCATGAGTTTTAGGGCTTCTTTGCGCATTGTTATTAGGCGCTTGTGTCTGGCTTGTCCTTCGTTTTCTTCTGCTAATTTGTCAAGTTCCAGTGCAATTTCAAAGTTTGTTGGAAGAAACTTGGATTGGAGTGTTTGTGCCGCTTTCGATTTTGCTTGTTTATACTCTTTTTCAGTGCCAGAATAAAGAAGGTTGGCTGCTTCTCGTGCAATTTTCTTCCTCAGCCTTTGGGAGTTAGCTTTCAAAAATTCACCAGTGAATGGACTCAGGTGTTTTTAGCGTTTTGTTACTTGCGAGTATATTTCTAATGTTCTTTCAGCTATTTTGTCCCATGTAAACTCTTCTAGAACCCTGCGTCTGCCATTTTTTCCAAGCCATTTTCTTTTCTCAGGATTTTCGAGAGCACTGTTTATACCCCATGCAATGTCAGCTGGGTTATTTGGGTCAATGTGATAGCCGCATTGTTCTTCACCACAACAAACCACTATTTCTCGCATTCCACTAATGCCCGCAGCGCCTACGACGACTGGGCGTTCCATACTCATAGCTTCGAGGGCTACTATTCCGAACGGTTCGTAGAGGCTTGGGAAAACTGCTACGTCGCAAGCGGCGTAATGGAGAATGCGCTCTTCTTCGGAGACAAAATCAAAGTTCAGTTTTATCGAATCTTGCAATCTAGTTATTTTAACTAGGTTAGACAGATATTCTTGGAGATCGCCAACACCTACAATGACAAGTTTCGCTTTTGGCGTTTTCTGTAAAACATGCGGCATAGCCATTATCAATTTGTCAACGCCCTTAACCCCCACAAGTCTTCCAACAAAGAGAATCATGTATTCATCGTCTTTTATGCCATAATGCTCTCTAAGTTTCCCAATCTGCTCTGCATCTACGGCTTCAGGATCATATTTCTGTGGATCAACACCATTGTAGCTAACTTGAATTTTTTCTTTTGGAAAACCGAGTTTCACTAGTTCATCTTTCATGGCATACGAAACCGTTACAATTAGGTCAGCTGCCTTGGCGCCGTGAAGTTCTATGTTGCTTACGACCTCTGAACCGTTTCCGAGAGTTCTCCCTTTCTCTGTAGAGTGGACATGAAACGCAAATGGTAAGTTGGCTTCTTTCTTAACGGTTATTCCACTTATTGCAGAAAGCCAGTCGTGAGCAACTACTATGTCATATTTGAAATTCTCTTTTCTAATGAGCTCATTAACAAGTTTCGAGGCGCTTAGATAATTGTAGACGAGAATTTTGGAGAATAGATGAAGCCCTCTACCCCATTTTTTAATGTCTTCAGCAAGCACGTCCGGAAGCGATTCAGAAACATCAATGTGCAAAGGTCGATGAATTTCTATGCCACGCCAAATCTCACGTGTGGGAAGGCCGCCAGAATCGTCATTCATAGTAAAAACTGTAACATCATGGTCCATTAAAACGAACTTTCGCGTGATTTCAGCAGCATAAGTTCCTAAGCCGCCGACAATTTTTGGTGGATACTCGTAAACGAGCACAGCAATTTTCATCTGCTTTCACTTCTCCGCCGCTTTTTGCCTCTATTGCTAATGGAAATATTGCTTATTTATGTTTCTAGAAAAACTATTGATATAAGTGGCTTGCACGTTTATGTGGTTGCTGTGACTATCCAACGACTTTCAAAATAACCATCGTCGGATTTTCGCTCGCGTAATTTGACATTTGTGGTTTGGAAGTCTTTCAGAAGCCTCGTTATTTCTTGTTTATCAGAGAAATGGTGGGGAATACCTTTCTCTGGACCAGCTTGTTGAATAAAAGTGTCTCGTTCTACTTTTGTTCCCTTTCCATACATATGACTTTGCTTTGATTGAAAATTTATGATGAGAACACCTCTTTTCCTTAACACTCTGTGGATTTCAGAAATTGTTACTTGAATCCCTGCGAGCTTTTGATGATAGATTACAAAAAGACACATGACAGCATCAAAGTATGTATCTCTATAAGGCAGCAAATGCACATCGCCCTTCGCAATATAAGCCTTCAGATCTCGCTTTCTAAGCCTCTCCTTTGTAGAGTTTAAGCCAGTTTCCGATGTGTCCAATCCGTGAGCTTCAAATCCTTGGCTTGCCATGTAAACCAGATTTCTTCCTGCGCCGCATCCCAAATCAAGAACTCGCGTTTTTTTGTTCTGTTTTCTTAATGAAGTGGCAAAGTTGACAACTAGTTCATCGGGTTTTTCTGAACTATACCATTCTTCGCGCAGTATCTGATTCCACTCAATCACTAATCTTTCCTCTTTTGTATTCTTTAGTTTTCACTACATTATTGTATGCATTTTTTTCCTAAAGCGTTATTTTTAAGGGTATATTGTCCTTTTAGCGTGGCGTCATTGGAAAGTAGACTTGAAAAACATATTAGTAACATATTTAATAATTATGGGAGTGAAACAAAATGAGTATATCTCCAGTTAAAAGACTAGTTCTTGAAACTATGTGGCTTCTTGATAAACCCGCTAAGGCTGCAGAAATTTCAAAAGATACTAGATTAAGCTTTCCCACGATTATGATGCACATAATTGGGCTTGCACGCATGGAATATGTGGAACAGAGAGAAAAAGGGTTCTATGTAATAACAGAAAAAGGCAAAAAAATGTTAGGTTTTCCCGAAATTACTAAGGAAAAGGCTAGCGAAATCTTGTCTTATTTACCTCTGGAGAAGTCGTTTCACTTCTATGTCGACATTGGAAAACCTTTAAACATCCATGCAGCAAGCCTTCAAGATTTCTGTGACAAAATTTTGAAAATTGACATGGACTCAATGGAGTTTCACATCAACCGCGGAGATTTTGAGGCATGGTTTATGGATTTAGGCGACATTGAATTGGCGAGAAAAATGCTACTTCTTAAAGAACAGAAAATATTTGGAGAAAACTTGCGCCAAAAACTCTACGAAATCGTAAAAAACCGCTACGAAGAGTTAACTAAAATAAGGAAAAACGAAAGCGTATCTTGATAGGCTTTATGCTGGTTTGAAGCGTTCTTTGAGTTTTTCCAGAATTTGCCCTAAAGTTGTGTACTCCATCTCTTGAGGCCCGAGGCGTGCTGGTTCAAACTCGCCCATGCGCCTAAGCATAGTGGCGTTTTCTAAGGCTTCATGTCTAGCTAATTCAAAGGCTGGGTCATTAAAGAGATCTGCCACCATAGGTTTGCCATCATCATCCTTCGCAATTTCACCATTTGCAATTTGAAAACCTAAAGCAACCATTCTTGGAGGACCATCAAAAGCTGTGCATTTGGAATCTTCTAGTCCAACAGGCATTATGGGTCCCCAGTGGCTTCCACGCATCCAACCCTCAACCAAATAGCTGTGCATGAAAGGAGAGAGAATTTCACCTACGGCGGGTAGCCCATGTTGTGCCCGCACTATCATGACTGGGTCGTCTTTTCCGACGTATTTTACGGCAATCTGCGAAAGCCTGGTCACGCTGCCAGTGGCACATATTAGGTCGTCTCTAGCCCGCCAAACTCTAGAAATCATGTAACGTTGCACAGTACCAATTAGAGCAATTAGCTCGTACATTTCCTCTGGGCACTTAAGAACGACTTTTTTGTTTTCCAGCGTGTCCATAATCTCGAATTTGAAGCCTCCCGCCATGTTTGGATCAATAACAAGTCCCGCGGTGTTCATTGGGTCTGCGAAAATTCGGAAGAGCGGGAAGTTAAAGGCGCCAGCAGATGTTTTATCTGCGCCGAAAACTACGATTGGGTCAGAGCCTCTTTCTTCTATCTCCATTTCTGCAACGCCTGGACCCATTCCGCGGATGTTACCGCTGAAAGCTGTTTTCAGAAGGTCTTGTCCAGCGCCGTAGAGCTTCAGTTCTAGGGCTTTGTTTGCAGCTTCTTTAAATGTGTCCCATGCGAGCTTGTGGATGTCTGGGTTTGCTTCGCCTTTTTCATGCACCATAAGTAGTTCGAGGTCGTCTCCAGCGTTGAAAACAATGTGGTTGTTTATTAGGCCTTTTTCGCTTGCCTGTTGAAGGTTTCTTTCGGCAATTTTGAAGAGTGGTTGGGGAACAACATGATGTCCTGCTAATGAGCCTACGTCACATTTAATTAGTGAAATTGTGGTTTTTCTAGACATACCACGTCACCTGATTTGGTCTTGGTCTAGAATAAACTGTTAGTTTTTGTAGCTTTGAAAAGATTCCCAAGGAAGAAGGGAAGAAACTATGAAATAATAAGGTTTCGTATAAGAGCTATAGAGGGTGACACTCATGGAGAAGGTAAGGGTTGTATCAGTAAAAATGCCTGAGGACGTTTACAAAGAAATGCTTTTGCGTGTTCCAGAAGGTGAAAGAAGTGGCTTTATCTGCGACGCTGTGAAGGAGAAACTTGAAAAGACACCTAAACCCGACAAAATTCTGGAGTTGGAGCAAAGAGTTGGCAAAGTGGAAAAGGAATTGTCAGAGGTAAGGAAGTATCTTGCAGATTTAGAGTTACTCACATTTGAGCGCGGAAAGACAAATCCACATTCTTTTTGCCTAGACGAGATAGACAATAAGATAGTGGATTATCTAATTCATTATAAGGGTGCAACCACGCCTGAACTGGCGGAGTACTTGAAAACAAATAGATGGTTGGTTTTGAATCGGCTGAGGAGAATGCAAAAAGTCTCGAGAAAGCAACTCGGAGAATCAGTAATAGAATATTATCCCGGAGAGAAATCTGGCAAGAAAAAAGCTTGGTGGATAAACGAACAACTCGTCGAAACATAATGCGAACGAGCTCTCCTCTAAGGCTCTAGACCCCCTTATATGTAGATTGAATCGAGTTTTCGATTAAAGACTGAAGCATATATGGTAATAGTTAATTTGAGTTGCACCCAATTCTACTCTGCAGAAGAAGGGCCCGTAGCCCAGTACGGATTAAGGCGCCGAACCTACCAGAAAGAGGTGCGCAAGCCTCCGGACAATTCCAATACGGAAGAAAGCCGGAGAACCGGGGTTCAAATCCCCGCGGGCCCGCCAAACTGACCAGATCCATTTCAACTCTTAAGTGGTTAAAACAGATGAAAACCGAGGCTAAGGCTGCGAAAAAGAAAGACACAAGTAAAGCCTTTACGATTGATGTCAGAATTCCAACAAGAAGCCAAATTGTGGAGAACCCTCGGCGCGCGTGGTTCATTGGCGGCGGCTGGATTGACAGCCTCGACCCCAAAGTAATTAATCTATATTGGCACAGGCGACAAAAACACTTCACCATATACAGTCTACTTCAGGTCTTGGAACATGAGACTCTACACACCGTTTTAGCAAGAATCATCGACTTGGAAACATCCCAGAAGCTTGACAATGTGCACCGCTCCATATGCGTTTGGCTAAACGATAACAAGCTTGTATTTGTAAACGAGATACGAATAAAAGAATGGTTTTTCCCTCCATACATTGAAGAACCAACCGAAGACATGCTCGATTAAACATAGATTACCGACAGAACATTAACAAAAGGACTAAATCGCACTAGCTTAATGACTGTTTCTCTCAGCAAGGGTGTGCAAAAAACTTGCAGGCAAAAGTGGCAGCAGCATTCGCAGCAGTCTACGTCATATGGGGTTCAACCTACCTAGCCATTAAATTCGTAATCGAAACAATCCCGCCGTTTTTCATGGCTGGCACCCGCTTCATCATTGCCGGACTAGTGCTCTATGCCTTTGCGCGAATACAGTCTCAAGGCAAGGCAATACGTGAAACAAAAGCCCACTGGGGCAGAGCCTTTATCATAGGAGGACTAATGCTTCTGGGCGGACATGGCGCGGTCGTGTGGACGGAGCAGTGGGTCCCTTCGGGACTTGTGTCTCTTTTGATTGCCACTGTACCTTTGTGGATGGTGTTTGTTGATTGGTTGCGTGGCGGTTCTGAACCAAGTGGCAGAATTGCTAGTGGACTCGTTTTAGGGTTTGTCGGTGTCGCTTTGCTTGTCGGCGGTTTAGAAAATTTAGGCGAAAGCCAAGTAGACATCGTTGGCGCCGCAATAGTTGTTTTTGGAGCATTTCTTTGGGCTAACGGTTCGCTCTACTCTCGTTCCGCCAAGCTTCCCTCATCGCCACTGTTGGCTACTGCCATGCAAATGACAGCAGGCGGATTGCTTCTACTATTAGCAAGTCTAGTTACAGGAGAATATTTGCGAATTAGACTGGATTTAATTTCGGCTCGTTCGCTGGCTTCTTGGATTTACCTAATTGTATTTGGCGCGCTTGTAGCATTCACTTCCTACATCTGGCTGCTAAAAGTAACCACTTCAGCCAAGGTTTCAACCTACGCTTATGTAAACCCAATAGTCGCAATGGTTCTAGGCTGGGCGCTTGCAGCCGAACCACTAACACTAAGAAACATATTGGCAGCTGCAATAATCTTAACAGCGGTCATACTCATAACCACCCATCAACCAAAAAGAAAGGGTGCATAGCAACAAGGTGACGCAATTCTATTAAACAGTTTTGGATTCATAAGCCCTCAAAAGCACGTTTATATCTTTTCCTACGGTTTCGCCTTGATAACCACCTTCCAACACAAAAAATGCAGGCTTATTTAACTCAGCCACACGCGTTCCAATCGCTTCGTAACCTTTCTCAGTTAAACCAAGCGAAGCCAAATCGCCCATATGCGTGTCGAACCCAGCTGAAACTGCTATTAGCTCAAACCTGCTTACGTCAATGGAACTTAAAGCCTTATCAAGTGTCTTTGAGTGCACTTCGTCTCCACAGTCTGGTGGTAACGGGAAATTTAGGCAGTTCTTTTCAGAAACAGCGCCTGTACCAGGGTAATTCGGATGCCTATGTAAAGACACATACGTCACTTTCTCGTCGCCTAGAAAAATTTCCTGCGTTCCGTTTCCGTGATGTCCGTCAATATCTAAAATCAGCGTAGGCTTGTCTAAATATTTGACTGCAATTGCAATGTTATTGAAGTAGCAGAAACCACGTGTATATGCGCCCAGAGCCGCGCCATTTCTGCCTACATGATGACCCGGTGGACGCATAATTGAAAACCCACCAACTTTAGCCGCGAGAACGGCTCCGCCTGCTGAAAGCCTCGCAAACTCGTAAATGTTGTCATACGCTGGCGTGTCAGGGTCTTCAACCAAGCTTTTCTTAACGTTCCAAACATAATCTGCATCGTGCACTTTAAGCAAGTCATCTTCAGAAGCTGGATTAGGCTCTACAAAATCGTACCCCTGAGTCTTCAGAATCTCGGCAGCTCGTCTAACTCTTTCTGGACCTTCAATGTGCCACGTTCCATAGCCCAAACATTTTTCCGAAAAAACTATTTTTGTCCTCATGCACTTCTACACTCTTAATTGGATACATTTGTTTTTCAAATTAAAATATAACCTTAAACACTAAAAGATTTAGAATAATCACAGAAAAGTGGAGAAAAAGCGCTAATGGTTTCTGAGAACCCGTTCGCCGTGTTTCATTCGGAATGCGAAAAAACCCTAGCGGATGCTTTGAAGAAGCTTTTTCCCAAGATCCAAATTACGAATCTAGCATTAGAGAAACCGCCAACTTCAGAATTTGGACAACTAGCTTCTTCATTATGCTTTGAGCTTGCTAAACAAGTTGCTGAAAAACCGTTTGCTTTAGCTAAACGCCTCGTTGAGTCCATGGACAAGAAGCAGTTTCACCTGATTGAATATATCGTTCCAGCTGGAGCAGGCTACATAAACTTCCATTTGGATTTTGGCAAGTTCTCGGCTCTGACAATTGAATCGGTTAAGGAATTTGACACTGATTATGGATTTGTCAAAGTCGAGAAACCGTTGAAAATCATTGTGGAACACACTAGCGTAAATCCGCTTCATCCCATACACATTGGACAAGCTAGAAATCCCGTGCTCGGCGACACAATCGCTCGCTTGCTCTCAGCACGGGGGCACTCGGTTTACAGGCATTATTACATTGACGATGTGGGTCGTCAAACCTCTGTCGTGGCTTTTGGCTATGACAAACTTGGCAAACCTAAACCCGACACTAAACCAGACCATTTTATCGGTCCAATCTACACAATCACAAGCTGCCTAATTGAAATAGACCGCCTAAAAAAGGAGCTTAAACGCGCCAAAACTGTGCAAGCAGAAGAGGAAATCATCAAAATCAACCGAGAACTAGACGAGTGGGTAGCCATATCAGCAGAACTGGAAAGCAAGTATCCGCAGCTTTTTGGACAGCTTTTGGACAAGATAAGTGAAGATGAAGATCCTGAAAATGCGGTTAACAAGTTGAATAAGGCTTACGAGGAAGGAGAAACCAAAGCGAAAAATCTCGTACGAGAAGTCGGCACTTTATGTTTTGAAGGCTTTAGGCAAACTCTAAACCGCATTGGCGTCTCCTATGACTCGTGGGACTGGGAAAGTGACTTCGTCTTAGGCGGACATGTTGCGGAAGTAATGCAAAAACTGAAAAAATCGCCATACGTTTTCATGCAAAATCGTGTCTGGGAATTTAACGCAGAAGAAGTTGCCCAAAAACTTAATCTTAAAGCTAAGTTAGGCTTGAAAGAAGATTACAAAATTCCTTCTTTAACGCTTGCACGTTCCGACGGCACTACACTTTACACGACACGAGACATCGCCTACACGTTGTGGAAATTCCAAAAGGCTCAAAAAGTCGTTAACGTGATCGGCATGGAGCAAGCTTTAGCACAGTTGCAGTTGAAGATTGCGCTTTATGCGTTAGGCTTCGCCGAATACGCTGACAACCTAATCCATTTTGCGTATAATTTGGTGAGTCTTCCTGGTTACAGGATGAGCAGTCGAAGAGGGCGTTATATAACATTTGACGAAGTGATGGACGAGGCGGTTAAACGAGCATACGACGAAGTTTCTAAGCGTTCGCCACAGCTTTCTAACGAAGAAAAACAGAAAATTGCAGATTTTGTTGGCATAGGCGCTGTACGCTATGCACTGGCAGAAGTTGACCCTGCAAAACCAGTGGTTTTCACGTGGGATAGAGTGCTGAACTTCGAAACAAACAGTGCACCCTACATTCAATACACACACGCAAGAGCATGCAGCATTTTACGGAAGGCAGCAAAAAAACCCGAAAAACCATCCTATGAAACGCTAAAAGAAAAGGTAGAGCATGAAATAGTCTTGAGTTTAGCAAGTTTTCCAGATGCCTTTGCAGAAGCCACAGAATACCTTAAACCTAGCATGATTGCCGACTTTGCGAATGCCTTATCTGACAAGTTCAACACGTTCTACAATGCTTTGCCGGTTATAAAAGCTGAATCGCAAGAGCTTAGTGATGCAAGACTTGCCTTAGTTGATGTTGTCAGAATTGTGTTAAGGAACGCGCTCAACCTAATCGGTATTGTAGCTCCAGAAAAAATGTAGAATTAGGGTGCGCCTTTGATTATTGCCACCGCAGTGCTTGTTCCTATGCGGTTTGCGCCCGCATTTATCATGGCTACTGCATCAGCGTAAGTTCTTATGCTGCCTGCAGCCTTAACGCCCATGTTTTCGCCCACTGTCTGCCGCATAAGCTTGATATCTTCTACGGTTGCTCCGCCAAACAAGCCAGTTGAGGTTTTGACAAAATCTGCGCCAGCCTCTTTGACAAGTTTGCACGCGGTGACTTTCTCGTCTCTTGTTAACTGGGCAGATTCGATTATTACTTTGACTATTACTTTCTTCGCTAATCGCCTAGCGTCTACGACTGCTGCTATATCCTGTTTTACAAGTTCATAATCGCCTGATTTTAAGGCGCTCTGGTTAATGACCATGTCCAATTCTTGTGCGCCATCTTCAACGGCTTTAACTGCCTCAAATGTCTTTATTTCTGGCAACGAAGCGCCGAATGGGAAGCCTATTGTTGAGCAGACTTTAACATTAGAATTTTTTAAAAGGTCTGCAGCGAGTTTCACGTAGAACGAGTTGGCAACAGCACATTTAAAGCCATATTGAATGGCTTCTTTGCAAAGTTTTGTAATTTCGCTCTTTGTTGCAGTTGCCTTCACATTAGTAGAATCTATCATTTTAGCCAGCTCTTCTTTTTGAAGCCGCAACTAATTTCACCTTGTTAATTTTACACTTAGCCTAGATGCATTTAGCAGTTTCTAGAATAAACCTCTGATTCTCTGCTTCACTTCCAATGCTAAGTCAAATTTTAACAAGAAATTTCTTATACTGCGCCATTAATCCATAAGCGAGAGGCATAGACATGGCAGATTTACCGCTTAAGAGAAAAGTAGAACCTATCGAAATAAAAGAGAAAAGCGTCGCTCAGCTTTTGGGCGAAATGGCAAAAACAGCTTATCAAGGAAGAAAACTGGGCGAGGCAGTGGAAGTTTGGGAACAAATGCTGAAAGAAAGAGACTTGACAATTATCATGGGATTAGCCGGATCAATGAGCACTGCTGGACAATGGACAATTGTTAACTGGCTCATCCAAAACCATTTCATCGACGTTCTGGTTTCAACAGGCGCAAACGTCTCCGAAGATATTGTAGACGCCATGGGATTCGGATATTGGCAAGGTTCCCCATATGTTAACGACGCAGAACTCGTGAAAGCTGACATTAACAGATACTACGACGTTTACGGACGAGAATCTGATTACCGAAAAATGGAAGAACTCATGACCGAATTCATGCTGACTTTGAAGACTGATTTTACTTATTCTTCCATGGAACTTCTCTGCTTATTTGGCAAATGGCTCAACCAAAAAGGAATAAAAAGCATAGCTGCAGTAGCCGCAGAAAACAACGTTCCAATCTTTTGCCCAGCAATATCAGACAGCGCCTACGGCGAAGCCTTCTTAATGGCAAAAAACCAAGGACACAACATCCAATTAGACCAAGTGAAAGAATTCAACCAGTTCGTGGGCATAGGCGAAAAAACCAAAGACGTAAGTGTCATCTACATAGGCGGCGGTGTGCCAAAAGACTTCACTCAACTCATAGCCATATCTGTATCGCCAAAAACAATGGACCAAGGCGTGCCAGGAAGAGAAGGCTTCCTCCGCCAAAGCGTAAAAGAATACTATTATCCACACAAATACGCAATCCAAATCACGACTGATTCGCCTCAGTGGGGTGGGCTTTCAGGCTGCACTTTGGAAGAGGCTGTAAGCTGGGGGAAAATCCTTAGTGAAGGGAAAAGAGTCACATGCTACTGCGACGCAACAATAGCCTTACCACTAATAGTGCATGCGCTTAACGAGAGAGTGAAATTCAAGAGGACAGCACCTGACCTAACATGGCTTTTCAGAGAAATCCACTAAATCTTATTTAATCGAGTTATGAGCGAGCTAACCATTATTGGAAGAATCAACGAAGCGTCGCCTTCAATCATGATGCGGTCTGCCTTAACGTTTATTTTGCCCCATGAAACCGCTTCGCGTGGTCTTGCACCAGACAAGCTACCATCCCACTCATCAGCTGTGCTGACATAAACAGCGTAGTCTAATCCTTCTCTGAACTGGTTCCACCAAAGCGTATGATGCTTTGAAATGCCACCGCCAACTAATAAGGCGCCAGCCTTCTTCGCATCATATACAATATCATTTAATTCGCCCGAATCCTTCAGCAAATCAACCTTGAAATCGTGGTCTTGCGAAAAAAGCCATAGCTGATATCCAACGGCGCCGTCTGTAATGCCAGGCACGTAAATGGGTATATTGTTTTTTGCCGCCCAGTAGAGAATGGAGGTTTCATTGCATATCTGCTCTCCTATTTCATGACACAGTTTACGCGTTGTGATTTCTCTGACGCCTTCCTTCCATAAACTTTGAAGTAACTTTTGCATTTTCTCCTCAATTATCATACCATAGCTTTCGTTTGGAACCAAAACGTTTCCCAGACGATTCACTTCTTTTTCACGAAGTCTAGCGTCGCTCATCAAAAACGAGCCTCTGTAATAGTTTTTCCAGCATCTGGCAATATCATGGTCCAGTGTTCCACAAGTGGTAATTACGACATCAACAAGTTTCCGTTTTACAAGCTCTTTTAAAACGCCTCGGGTTCCAGTAGCCACTAGGTTTCCAGTGAAAGAAAGAAACTTTGTGCATTTTTTCTCTTTAATCATTTCTTCTAGGATTTTTACTCCTGAAGCCAGTTTGCCTGCAGTAAAGCCCCAAGCCTTTTCCATCTGCAAAACAAGCTCATTAACCGACATTTCACTGGGCAAATCATAATCTTCAACAGCAATCCTCATGCCATATTCTCCTCACATCATCATGCAAAGTGTCAATGTTAAAATAAATAGCTGTCGAAAAAGTGGCAAACTATTTTACCAGTAAGGCAGTCGTATTCAACAATAGCGGGAATAGAGAAACATGAAGATTGGAGCACAATATCCAACTGTTGAACATGAGCAAGCTGCAAAAGCTATTGTAGAGTTTTTCTCCTCACTTCCAGACGTAGAAGCAGTGATTCTTGTGGGGTCATGCGCACGTGGAAAAGCTAGCCCTGATAGTTGCCTTGATATTACCATTCTCGTGTCTCCAGAAACACCCGCAGTTAAGAGAACGCTACTAGAACAAAAATGGGACGACTTTTATGAAAAAACAAATATCTTCAAAACATTGCAGAAAGTGGGAAAATACTCCCATGTTGACTTGAGTTTTATTGACGGATGCTTCACACCGAAGCCGCGTGGTTGGACCTCTGGACCAGACGAGTTTGAATTAGAAATAGGCAATGCACTCGTATATGCAGTGCTTTTGTGGGAACATAGCGACTACCTTAGACGCCTCAAAAGTAAATGGTTGCCATATTATGACGAAACTCTACGACGCGAAAGACTGGATATGGTAAGACTTTATTGCATTAATAATCTAGACCATGTTCCTCTGTATGTGAATCGAAGCTTATATTTTCAAGCTTTTGACCGATTATACAATGCTTTCCAAGAATTTCTTCAGGCGCTTTTCATTTCTAGGCGCGTTTACCCCATTGCTTATCACAAGTGGATTCGAGAACAAATTGAGGAAAATTTGGGCATGCCTGAACTTTACAAGCAATTGCCGAAACTATTTGAGATTAGGAATTTTGAAAGCAGACAAATAGCAGAGAAAGCGAAACACCTGCGTAACCTTTTCGAAAATTACATTAAAGAATAATTAAGGACATTTGTGAAGGGTTAGTCAACTAGGTAAGCTATTATTTTGCGGTATAAATCCCAATCTCTAAGATCTTCCTGTCCGGCGTAAATGCTTGGATTATCATTCACTTCCACCACAACATAGTCGCCGTTAACCTCTTTTAAGTCCACTCCATAAAGCCCATGCCCAACCACTTGGCACGCTTTTAACGCTGTTTCTTTCAGTTTTGTCGGCGCATTTTCTCTTTTAAGCGATATTGTTCTTCACCAGACAAAGCTAGGTTTGCCTCTTCGTTTGGCACCATGTTTCCATCTGCCCTTAGGCACCATATACTTACAAACGTACAACACTTCGCCATTTAAGACCCCGACCCTCCAGTCGAAGGCTGTAGGCATAAACTCCTGCACTGCTAAGACATCAGATTTTCTGAAGAATTTTTTGGTAACCTCTCGAAAACTTGTTTCGCATGCCACTTTTTCCACATATCGTGAGAAGCTAGTGTAAGGCGCCTTAACGACAACTGGTCTTCCAAACGTGCGGAAAATACTCATTATCTTTTTGTGGTGCAGTTCATCTTTATTGAGGAAAATTGTGGGAATGGTGGGAACATTATGTTTCTGAAAAAGCGAATACAAATGAATCTTGTTTCCGCAAATTTGTATCGATTTCGGGTCGTCAACTACTTTTAAGCCCATTTCCCATGCTGTTTTAGAAACTATGTAGGCCGTGAAAAGCGGGTCTGTGGTTGCTCTGATGAAAAGAGCATCATGCTTCGAGATTTCTTGTAGATTATCTCTAAACATGAAATTGAATGTGTGACCTCTTTTTTCCGCTGTTGTTTTAAAGTTTTGGAGAGCCCTAGCTTCTTTCGGGTCTGTAAAATTATACTTTTCAACGAAGCAGGCTACACTAGCCAACTAAGAGTTCACCATTCTTGGAAAGTTGAGAAATCTCTTCAGACAGAACCTGCAAATCTCTCGGGCTTAACTCTGCGTTTTCTAAAGGTTGAAGCCCACATAGATACGCTTTTTCTTTAAGGAGTTGAACGTGCAGCTTGCAGAGTGGAATCTTGAATACGTCATAAACTTTTTTAGAAATTCGCTCCACATCCCCTTCTAATTCGCATTTTCCAAAGATAGACTTAAACGAAATAATTTCGCTTTTAAATGGTTGTGCACAAATGTCAAACTTGTAATTCATTCCCAAACTTTTCATAGCTCTGTAGAGCGCGCTTCTGTTTTTGGCAATCTTGAAGCCGTCGTAAGAAAAGGGGTTGACAGCGAATACGACTACGGGGAAGCCAATTTCAGAAATTATTTGTTTTACCGAGCTTGTTACTAGATATGGAAAGGTTGGGATTCCGGCTTTTGAGGCTCTAAGGAGCAGAATTGGGGTTCTGTGGGCGTCAAGTATGTTTTCGCTTTTTGGAATAACTGCATTGTCTAGAATTTCTGCATGTAAAGAAACATAGTAACCAGTTTTGAGATAGCGGTAGTCATTGTTGATGTTGAGAGTGAAATCTTTAATTGATGATTCAAGAAACTTTGATGGCTTCATTGTAGGCAAGTTTGTTGTTAGGTCGATGTTTGAGACGACCAACACGCATTTGACACCAGATATTGAATGGTCGGTATTGTAACAGTCATATTTAAAATTAACTGACATGCATATTCATATTTCAGAGCCAACACATTCAAAGAGGAGCTGAACACGTACAAAACCCTAGAAGTGTTAGGTCCAGAACACGAATTTTCATTGGTCAACGAAGAACTGAAAGCCTTACCAATAGTTGATAAAGTAATAAGAGACTTCCGTGGACGGATCGTAAATTTCGTAGAGTTATCACATTTTACTTTTGGAAAAGAACTTCAAATGCACGTTTTGGAAATCAAACCCAACGCACCATTCAGGTCACCAGACATATTTGAAGAAACAATGCAAGATGCCGTCTTGACCTTAACAGATTTTTTAGAACGCAAGTACAAGGCGCAACTTCTCGGAACAGGCATGCACCCTCTGCTGATGCTTAAGGAAACGGCTGTGTGGCCTCATCGTCATAAACAAATTTACCAAGCTTACAGCAAAGTCTTCAACCTAAAACGTCACGGTTGGCTTAACATCCAAAGCTTTCAACTGAATCTTCCTTACTCCGATGAAAAAACAGCCATCTTAATGCATAATCTGCTTGGGGAAATCTGCGCTTATTTGCCTGCGATTTCTGCTTCTTCCCCCATTTTCGAAGGAAAAATCGGAGATCTTGTCGACAACAGGTTGCGTTTTTACATGCAAAACCAGAAGGAAGTGCCTTCAATAGTTGGAGATGTAATCCCCGAATATGTTTCATCATTAAAGCAATACAAGCGAGAGATCATCGAGCGATATTCACAGGATTTAGCAAACGTCAGCGTCGACAAATGTATTCTGTACAGAGATTGGGTTAATTCGCGAGGGGTGATCTTTAGATTTGACAGGAAAGCTCTCGAGATTCGCGTTATGGACGAGCAGGAATGCGTCAAATCAGATGTCGCCCTGAGCTGTTTCATAAGGGCATTAATCAGAGGAATGCTCAATGAAGAGCCCCATTTTTTGCCACACGAAATTTTGGTAAAAGACCTCCATGCAGTTATTGCAGAAGGATTAGATGCAAGAGTCATGCATCCAAAGGGGCAGACCGCCCGCCAAGTGTGTGGACATTTTTGCACAGTTGCTTGGAAGAACGCAACAGAGGAAGAGAAGAAATATATTCCGATAATAGAAAAAAGAACGAGGCATGGGAGTTTGTCTGATATCATAAAGAAAAAAGTTCAAAAAAAGGCTCAAAAAACAGACTTCAAAGAATCGATAGTCAGTGTTTACTCAAGCCTTGTAAAGAGTCTTATTAGAAACCAACCATACCTTTGATATGACGGAGAAAAAATCCTATGTCAACAGAAGACGAGAGGCAGAGCAATTTTTTCAATGTCTGCAAAGATTGTAGAGACAGCTGTTGCCGAAATGCGAGGTCTCCGATAAGCAGTAGACGTAAGAAAATAATAGAAGGATATTTGAAGAAGCATCAGATTTTTGTTGAAAAACCGTTTGTCGAGGCACTATACGTTTTTCCTAGGGAAGATAGCGAAGGATACTGCGTATTCTATAATAAGGCATCAATGAGATGCGTTGTGCATCCAGTAAAACCAGAAACGTGCGTCGCTGGACCGGTAACCTTTGACATAGACTTGTCTCATCGAAAGATTGGATGGTTTCTTAAGAAGGAGAGAATCTGTTTGCTTGCTGGACTGCTGTACAAGAATAAGAAGAATTTTAAGAGACATTATGAATCAGCCAGAAGAGAAATACTGACTCTTATACACGAGTTAAACACTGAAGCCCTAAATGCGATATTGAAAATAGAGGAACCAGAAACCTTCAAAATAGGCGAGAGCAACATCGAAGTTTTTCTTAACAAGAAAATCATGAAAGAATAAAATGCGATGACGGGCATGGTACATCTAAATTCCCGTTTAAATTCCCCACGCAGCAATAATCATTCTATAATCTGAATCGAACGCCAAAAAATCAGTTTTTAAAATAGTAAGCTAAATACTTATTCCAAATAAGTGATGTTAGGTAACCTGCAACAATTCCATTAATAACCCCGATAACAAAGATTATGACGTATAAGATTGATGTTAAGGGCATTAATCCTACTGATGTGGCAACGTAAATTGACATAAAGCCAATTATTGCTGTGCTAAGAGAAAGGGCGCTGAGCAACCTGCCGTTTCTAACGCAATTTTCTGTCTTAACTTTTGATATGAAAAATAAGCCGTCTATTAACAATCCATAAAGGATAGAGAAAAATATACTGAACGGGAAAAATTCTGCCTTTATAATGCTTAGAAGAGCGCCATTTACCACTGACGCGTACGTGGCTCCTCCGCGTATTAACAATGAAGCTAGTGCAAAGGCGAGGGCTTGAACCACTATAAACATCTTATCAACCGGTGTAGGAAGAAAACCTTTTGATATGAAAGCAATAGCTCCGAGCAAAGTCGTAAGGGCCAATCTCTTACTATTAGTCACCATTTTCACATTCCCTCAAGTCTGCATGTTGTCTCATGAACTTTAGGCTTTTATGCCTATTCAATTATGAGACTAATATAACTAAAATCAGGTTGCACCACAAAAAGAAGTAGTTGACGAGCAAGTACAACCACCAAATTTAACGGGCCCGCTGGGATTTGAACCCAGGATCTCCGGCTCCGCAGGCCGATGTCCTAATCCGTACTAGACTACGGGCCCCTGTAGAAACAAGTTTAGACTGTTGTCATAAAAGGGTTTTTAATGCTGAAACTCTTGCTGAACAATTGCGTCCACTTCTTTCCATGATGCCATTCGTTTTATGGCTGGTTTACCATTTATGTAGACCCCCCTTGAAATGCCGCGTTTTTCAATAACCCTTCTGTCATCAGTATTAATCTCGTTAACTATTGCTCCATACTTTTTCGTGTGACGTTTGATTTTGTCAACCATCCATCTTGACCAAGGACATTGACTATTGTAAAAGGCATCCAAAACCAGCCTATCGCCTTTTGCAGCAACTTTGGCTTTAGAACGAATCAGCTCAGGCGGTTCACAAGCGCTCAAATCTAAATGAAGCAAAACACGAGTCTGGTCGCGGTCAACCTCTCTGAATCCATATTTTTTAAAGAAACTAACAGGCATGTATGGGAAGAAACCAAACCACTTATCGCCTTCATAAGCCAATACGCTGGCACCACCGTAAGCTCTAGCATCTGCAATGAACTTTGTCAAAAGACTCTCTGCTATGCGTTTATGCCAAAATCTTGGTAGAACCCAGACGCAATTAATGAAAAGCGAATTCCTGCCTCTAACTGGCTCAAGCGCAAATTCGATGGGCACATATTCGATCAATCCTTGAGGGATTTCATCATTCACCATTAATTCTCGAATCTTTCTGCTCCTCATACTACGAGGATTCAGAGCTTCAGCTTTTTCAATTGCAACTAACACTTTCAGCCCTTTGTGCATCATCGCCGTCAGCCATTCTTTTCGGACATCCATAGCGGGTGCCATAGCCTTTCTCCATGTCGGCGGCATCCACGGATCCACACAAAGTCTTGCAACATAATCAAGCTCTGCAGTGGATATTTCGCGAATTTTCATGGAAGCTCTCTTCCAGTCTAGTTGAGACTTTTCAAAGTTCGGTTTAAGGCATCTATAACATTTTGTTTTCCCATAACGAGAATATACGGGCCCAATCGTGGTCCTTGGGGTACGCCTATTAGAATTGTGTATACGGTTTTGAAGAATTCGGAAGGCTGCAAGCTATGCTTTTTGGCTGTATTGAATATAGTGTTTTGGATTTTCTCAGCGTCAGCCTCAACTGCTAGCGCTTCGATTAATTCCTTCAAGGCGTCTTTTTGTTCCGCTGCCAACGTGATTGCGGTTTCCTTTATCTCTTCAAAATCTCTCATCCAGTTAGATGCGTATTCAATTCGTTTTCTTAAGCCATCGTCTAGTGTTTGATTCTTCTGCAAATAACCATAACTTCGAAGTTTTTCGGTCATAAACTCTTTTTCACAGCCTTTAGGCGCCATTTTAGCCAAAAAAGTAAGCAGATTATAAGGTGCCGTAACGCTTGGTTTTGCGGGCGGTTTCATAGCCAAACAATATTCGTACAAACCTCGAAGCTTAGCAAGCTCCCGCAAATCCTTCAACGTTTTCTTTTCGAAGTACAAATCCTCCAGATAATCAAGCTCATTCATATAAGTCGGTATATCTGTCACGTCTAATGTGCGAGCACCAACGAATCGTTTCAGCATCAGCAACATAAGCGACTGAGGAGAACCATACTTAAACCACGTTTGCGGAGTGAACACTACCCCGGCAGATTTCGAAAGTCTCTTGCCACTCTTGTCCAAGAACAACTCATATTTTGCGTGACAAGGAGGCTCCCAATTAAGTATTTCTCGGCATATGCGGTCGTTTACGCGTACTGAATCTGCAACTTCCTTGCCAAACGCCTCAAACCGAATGTCTAACGCTTTCCATCTCACAGCAAACTCGCCCTTCCAACTAAGCTTGCCTTCACCTTTTCGGTAGTCTACTTCGCCCTTATGTCCACAACCCTCAAGCCATCGCCCTTTAACCTCCATCCCCTCGCACACGTAGAGAATTTTGCTCTCTTTCGACAGAAACTCGAGGGCTTTGGTCGTATAGATGCGACCACAATTTTCGCAAACAGCAAAATATGGTAAAGCTTCTAAGAATTTTTCTTGCCCAACCTCTTCTCTGACTATCTCGCCCACTTTCTTGGCGTTTAAAAGTATGGTTTCAATTTCCTTATTGAATAGGCCCGTTCTGTAGACTTCAGCGCCTGAAACGAACTTGTATTCGATTCCACACTGGTCCATGGCTTCTCGAAGCAGCAAAGCCATATGTTCACCATAGCTTTGGTGGCAACCATAAATGTCAGGAATATCCGTGACTGGTCGTCCTAAATGCTCCTCTAAAGATTTTGGTAAACCAGCTGGAACTTTGCGCAGTCCGTCCTTGTCGTCTGCAAAAGCAATAAGCTCAGAATTGTAGCCTTGCGCTTTCAAAGCCAGAGTCACAGCGAAAGACCTTGCAGCGTCGCTCAAGTTGCCAATGTGCGGAAAACCGGAAGCAGCTATGCCCATTTCAGTTCTGACCATGTCTACGTTTCTGCTTAGCTTTTGCTCTCTTTCAATTATTCTTGCTGCCATTTTGTCGTACCATGTGCCACGACCAATTATTTCCCCGTCCATGCTGCCCCTCAAGTCTCCAATAACATAGATTAGATTGCATAATATAAAATGTTCAGAAAAATGTATTGCTTGTAATCGGCGGTTAACTAGCTAGAATATTCCAAATTTGGCTGAGGGAATTTCTCCTTTTATGGCTGTTCCTGTTGTGCCGTCAATCCACAGCTGATAAGCCTTGCCTCTATATTCGTATTTTATAAGCCAGATTGGCGCGTGCAGATACACTGTTTGCCTTATTCTTATTTCGTTTTTTATTTCGATTATTTTGTCCACGTCTTGCTTGGCTAAGTAGCTATGGTGCGCAGTGATTTCTTGTTTGGCTTGTTCCACAGCCTCTTCTTTATCCATTTCACTATTGAGAATCTTGGCGAAGCTCTCAATTTTTGCGAAGTCATAAGGAAGTTTACCTTCTAACGGCACATCATATTCCCTCGTAGGAAATTCTGTGGCTTTTCTCGCCAAGACAAGCCAACTATATTTCTTCACTAACTGCCCTTCTTTAACGACCTCAGGGGTTATGCGCTCAAAAATTCCCTTATAAGCGGTTTCAACTTCTGCTGTTACAATCCAGAAGGGCAAGTAGGTCAAGTTTTTCTCGATTATACGTGATTTTTTGGCAAGGTCGGAAGGCTTCAAAAAGCCAGAGCGCATCCAGGTCTTAATCTGTTCTTCAATTTGTGTCGGGTCATACTTGTTCAGTAACATGGAGTGTTCGTAGGAGAAGGCTTTGCCAGTTTCAATTACAACTGTGTAGCCGCAGTATCTGCATGTTGCCACTATTTCGCCAGGCTCAAAAGAGATTGGCGCGCCACAGTTTGAGCAGCTTAGTTTTTCGACTATTGCCATTGGTTTTACGCCTTCGGCTTTTCTCTGTCAACTATTTCCTTAGCCACAATAACGCCTGAAGCCGAAGCCTGAACAAGTCCTCGAGTGACGCCTGCACCGTCGCCGACGGTGAACAGGTTGCGGATTTTAGTTTCTAGATGGTTGCTTAGCTGTAGCCGTGAAGAGTAGAATTTCACTTCAATGCCATAGAGTAGCGTGTCTATGGAGTGTATTCCAGGTGTGATTTTGTCTAGGGCTTGGAGCATTTCGCGTATGTCGGCTAAGTAGCGATATGGTAAAACGAAGCTTAAGTCGCCTGGCGTAGCGTTCTTCAAAGTGGGTTTAACTACGCTTCTTGCGATTCTTTCTGGTGTTGACCTTCTTCCAGATTCTAAGTCGCCTAGGCGTTGTATCATTACGCCGCCGCTGAGCAGGTTTGACAGTCTGGCTAAGTATTTGCCGTAGGCTATTGGTTCTTTGAAAGGTTCGGTAAATGATGTGCTGACTAGGATGGCGAAGTTTGTGTTTTCTGTTTTTCTTTCTGCGTAGCTTTGACCGTTTACAGTTAAGACGCCGTTGTATGATTCTGTTATGACTTCTCCGTATGGTGCGACGCAGAATGTGCGGATTTGGTCGTCGAATGATTTGGAGTAGTAGACGAATTTAGGTTCATAGAGAACGCGTGTTAGTTCTTCCATGACAGAAGCCAAGATTTCGACGCGTATGCCTACGTCGACGGTGTTGTTGAGTGTTTTTAGGCCTAGTGCTTGTGCTTCTGATTGGAGCCATTCTGCTCCGCTTCTTCCTGGGGCAACGATTACGTATTTGCTGAGGAATTTTTCGCCGTTTACGGTTTCGACGCCTTCGACTGCGCTGTTTTTGACTAGGAGCCCTTTTATGTCTTTTCGTGGTTTGAATTCGACTTTGTTGTTTAGTTCTTGGCGCATTTTTTTGAGTGTTTGGGCGCATTTTTCTGTGCCCATGTGGCGGATTTTTTGGCGGATAAGCTTTAAGCCGGCTAGAGAGGCTTGTCGTTCGATTTCTTCTACTTTTTCGACGTTTTCCCCATAAACATGATTAGGTGCGCCGAATTTCAAGTAGATGTTGTCCACGTGGCTTACGAGTTCCGCAAGCTCTTTGGGTGACACGTATTCGTTGAGCCATCCGCCTACTTCTGTGGATATAGTGAGTTTTCCGTCGCTGAAGGCTCCTGCTCCTCCCCATCCTGATAGGAGCCCACATGGGTCACAGTGGACGCATTCGAAGCCGCGGCTTGCGGGGCATTTGCGTTGGTTGATGTCTGGTCCTCTGTCTAGCATGAGGATGTTGAGTTTGGTTTTTTCTGTGAGTTCTAGGGCGGAGAATATGCCTGCGGGGCCTGCTCCAACAATTATTACGTCGTACTTCAAAGGGCTTGTTCTCCCGTGAAACCCAGAAGTAGATGTAACAACTAGCATATATTTTTAACGAGTGCCTATTTTTATATGGGCACAAGGCAGAGGAATTTTAGGGTTTTTGCGCCAGTGTTTTTGAACTGGTGTTTCTCATTTGGAAGAACAAAAACAACGTCGCCTGTTCTAAACTTCTTGTCCCCTTCTTCGCTTACCACGGATCCTTCGCCTTCTAGGATGTAGACTTCGTGTTCCCAAGGATGACTGTGAAGTGGGCTGTAGCCTTTTGGTTCCATTTCGAAAAGTCTCATTGCAAAGTTTGGAGCGCCCATCTCTTTTGTGATGAGCCACCGCACTTTCAGTTTTGAAGCTCCTTCATCTGCGTTCTTTGCTTCAACACTCTGATTAGGGAATACTTTCATTAAGCATGCATCCTAAATCAGAAATAGAAGATACCTTATGCACGCATATTAATCTTCTATCGCTTCCAAAAACCTGAGTAGCGACATCTCCCGCAACACCCTCTTTTCTACGTGTATGCTACTTGTTTGGCATGACGAAGAAAACTATGCCTCCAAATTGGCTAATTCGCTTGCCTGCTACCGTTTCCGCCTTGACTATCCTTGTTTTCACTTCTCTATTCTTTGAAATCTGCAATACCCTATGAATCCTGTTCTTGTCCCCAGCTTCAGCAAGATACTTGTCTGTGAGTAAAAGACATTTCATTCTAGAGTTATCGTTCCGCTCTCGATTATAGACCATCTCTTCGATTTCCTTGAGCGAAAACAGGACAATCCAGTCACTGCCGATGCTGTAAAGATGCTTCTCCAATGCATTGACAATGTGATCAGCTTCTCCCGAGGTTGTCTCTGCGATTAGTTCGCGGAATTCTTTAGTTTTCACCAGTTGAGCCACTTTGGCAGGCTGGTCTGCGGAGCCAACCAGCTTGGCGAACGTTGCTCTATTCGGATTGTTCGATTGAACCAGATAGTTGTGATGTTTTCGGACGTGATCCAGAAAATCCTCGGCATAAGTGGTTATCATCGGAGCTACGACTACGATGCTTTTTACCCCCTCCCTAAGCATTGGTTTCAACGCCTCAACCACGGATTCGTGAAAATTGTATAAAACTCTCTCATCTGTTCTCTTTCGTCCAAGCTCCAACGTAAGATGCAGTTTAACGACGTGGCTGAATACGTGCCATAGAACCGCATTGGCATTTTCAAAGCCTACAAGAAGTGCTACAGGGTAGCCGCGTTTGTAGCCTTGTTTCCGCTTCACCTTTGTCACCGTGTCTATTGCCCTTTCCCTATTCCAATGCAGAAGTCCTTTATGAGGATAGGTGATCCTACATATGATAATAGATACCATTATGGTGTCGAGAAAGTTTTGTCTCCAGTAACACTTTTTACTTAGAAATCCTTTAGTCCTGAATGGGTTTCCTGATTCAGTCCAAAATTGCAGCTGGTGCCTGTCAGTCTGCTACAGGGCTGAATCGTTGGAGACCTCTCCCGCAATTCTGATTAGTCCCGTGTAACTTCAGAAAAATGCATTAACCCAACCTAGTAAAAGGCAGCAACTTGGTCTTCATCAACCTTTCCATTCATCACATGAATTAAAATCGACACAGCATATTTGGATCCTATTAGAGGGGCTAGATGGCGTTGCACGCACACGCATTGCGCTTAGTCCTTAATCGCTTCTATAAGGCTCATAACATTCCACAACTTCACACGCGTATAAGGCGGCATATTCGGATCCTGCAAAATATCATCCAACAACGAAATAGCATTAGAAGCCCTAACAGCAGGCGTAAACTCCCCAGTCTGCAAAGCCTCCATACTATCCTTCGCAGCCCTCCTAATATTCCTAGGCGTAGTATTATCCTCAGAAACCATACTCAACACAGCCAACGCCTGCCTAATCCGCTCCTCATACTCCTCCAACTTCCTCTTCCTAACCACACCAGACACCCCCAAACAAACGCAAACAACCAACTTATTATAGACTTCTACTATAAATCCATCTCCGAGGCTTTAAAACTTGCCACAACCAAAAACACAAAACAACCAACACATCAAAAAAATGGCAGACTTACTACGCCAAGGTGCAACCCTAACAAACCTCGCATGCCCCGCATGCCACAGCCCACTCTTCAAACTAAAAAGCAACGACCTCTGGTGCGCAAAATGCCAAAAAAAAGTCATAGTCATAAAAGAAGGAGAGGAAACAGCAAAAGCAACAAGCCACATGGTTTTAGACACAATGGAAGCAACACTATTAGCAAAAGTGCAAGAAATACAGAGCAGAATGCAACAAGAAAAAAACATAGAAGAAATACAGAAACTAGGCACTACGCTCTCAGAATTATTAGAGAATTTGGAGAAAATAAGAAAAATTAAAAGAAGCTGAGGCGGAGTCACGGCTAATGCTCGGCGTTTATGAGCACTTCCCAATAAACATTCACAAAATAACAATTTTCTCTGCATCAGTCCCAAGCAAAAAGCTACAGCAAATGCTGACAAAAACACTCTCCAAGATGAATAAAGAAAACTTTAGTTCAGAGGATATTGCCATCCAATCCCTATCCCAATGTACAGTGATTTTTGAATCTGGAATAGCAGAAGCCAACAACTTCAACTACCTAGACGAAGAAGAAACAAACAAAGCGCTAAAAGCCATACAGAAAAAACCCCTGCAAATTATGGACTTTTTCTGCGCACTGCGATATTACAAAATACAGAATGAAAAGAAGACTTCCCTGAAATTTGATTACTACATGATGCGCTTCATATTCAATAAAGATCTAATGGAAATGCAAGTTTTCCATGAAAAAGGCCCAAGATACGTGTCACCAGAAGACATTACAAGGTTTATTGCAGATAGAATTAACAAAGCTTCTTCCAAAAAAATGTTAAAAGCTCCTGAAAAGCCCTAACCACGATTTCTTAAACACCCAAGCGTTACCTTCAAAATAGCGTCTGCAACATCTTCTTTTGACTTGTTTCCATCAATTCTAACAAGCTCTCCATTCTCGACAAATTTCACGTAAAATTCTCGAACTTTGCGTTGAGTTTCCAAGTTTTCCATAACCGACTTTTTTGACTTTAACCGTTGAATTACAATCTCAGGCTTGACGTCGAGGAATAAGGCCAAGTCAGGCTTTATTGCATGCTTGTTTATCGCTTCAATCCATTTCAAATCCAAGCCAGCAGCGCCCTGATAAGCCAAAGAAGAATAAACGTATCGGTCAGAAACAACGATCTTTCCTTTTTTCAACGCTGACGTGACTTCACTTTCTACATGTTCATACCTATCGGCAGCAAACAGCAATGCTTCGATGACTGCCGAAATCCTTCCTTTGCCATGTAAACAGTATTTTTTAACAAATTTTCCAATATGACTGCGACTCGGTTCAGCTGTATAAATAGCATTATAAGTCATTTTTTTAAGCGTTTTCACGAGAAACTTGGCTTGTGTCGTTTTTCCGCAACCATCCAACCCTTCTACGCAGACGAAAAGCCCTTTTTTCTCCATCTTATCAGCCCAATGATTTAAGGCGTTAGGCATTATAAGAGTGAAGATGCATTAATAATTATTCTAAAAATCTTGGAGAATCGATCGATGGCTAGGAACTATTGAGGTGAAATAAAAGACCCAGTACATGGCTACGTTTACATAACCGCCGAAGAAAAAGAGATAATTGACTCTTTTCCAGTGCAGAGGCTGCATAGACTGCGCCAATTAGCAGGTGCAGAATACGTTTATCCGGGAGCGAATCACACGCGGTTTGAACATTCTGTCGGTGTCATGTATCTGGCGGGCAGAGCTGTAGAAAATCCAAATGTTTCGCAGAAGATTAGTGAAGAAGAGGCTGAAATTGTTAGAATTGCGGCTTTGCTTCATGATGTTGGACATGGTCCTTTCTCGCATGTTTTCGAACATTTACTCACTAACGAGTTGGGTAAGACCCATGAGGACATAACTCGTTGGATAGTCACAAACAGCGAAGTAAAAGACGCTCTGAACAAAATCGGCTATGATTCAAAGGAAATTGGGAAACTTGCTGTAGGCGTTCTTCACAAGCCAGCGAAGGCGTTCCTCGACCAGATAATAAGCAGTGCTGTTGACGTAGACAAGCTAGATTTTGTAGTGCGCGATACGCATCACACGGGCGCAGAATATGGTTATGTGGACATTTTCCGATTAATTCACGCATTAGACGTTTTGGGCGAGAATTTGGCAGTTGATTTGGGAGCACTTTCTGCTCTAGAATCTTTTATAATTGCTCGCATAGAATCCTTTAAAAGCATATATTTTCACCGTGTTGGAAGAGCAGCGCAAATAATGCTTGCTATGGCCATGGAGAAAGCGAATGAAGAGCTTGGTTTGACAAGTTTTAAAACGCCAGAAGAGTATTTGGACATGGATGACTATAGTGTTTGGACTCGGCTGAAAAACTGCACCATGTCCCGTGAAATTATAGAAAATCTCGAAAGACGCAGAATGCTCAAATGTGCTTATGAGAGAACCTTTTACGAAAAAGACGCAGTGATTTCCAACATCTTCAGTCAAGAAACGCAGAGAAAACAGATACAGGTTGACATAGCAAAAAAAGCAGATGTTAAAGCTGAGGCTGTGATAATAGATGTGCCTACTGTTCCATCTGTGCCCTATCATCATTCAGTCCTATTGGAGCCAATGGAGATTCCAACAATTTATACTACGCACGAAGGCAAAAGAGTTCTGCAACGTTTGAGTGAAGTATCAAGAATTTTTGAAGTTCTAAAAGGCTTCATAAACATATTACGCGTCTATACTGACGAGAAGAACCGTGAAGAAGTCAGTAAAGCTGCAGCAAAAATTTTAGGCGACATTCCAATCTCTGCAAAAATATCCTATTAAAGTGCACAAAATGCTACCGACAATATTGAAGGGAAGGAAAATCGTTGAGGGCTACTGCAAAGCTGAGGCACTAGTGTCCACAAAGCCGATAAGCTTCTTGGGAGGAGTTGACCCAGCAGATGGCAAGATAATTGAGAAGAATCATGACCTATGCGGCGAATGTGTGAAAGGCAAAGTTTTTTGTTTTCCTCACGGACATGGCTCAACAGTAGGTAGCTACGTGCTTTACTCTTTGGCTAAGAAAGCTCTTGCGCCAAAGGCAATAATCAATCAAACAGCGGATCCTGTTGTGGTGGTTGGAGCCATAATATCGAATATTCCCATGACGGATCAAATAGACATCAAACAAATAAGAAGCGGCGATTTGCTAGAAGTTGACGCAGACAAAGGCTTAGTTAAAATTCTGAAAAGAAAAAGGGGTTAAGGCGCACTTGTACTTGACCAAAGAGGAAGAACGTATCTATAATGGCGAATGCGGTTGGGCAAATCAAGTTTGTATGAAAATTCTTGTTCGCTTGGGAGAGCTTTTCAACGCTACGAAGCTTATTCCTATAAGTTCTGCTCATGTTTCTGGGGTCTCATACAAAACGCTCGGTGATGCCCCAACCGAGTTTCTAGAGGCATTGGCGTATGCTAATACAAAAGCGTACGTTAAGGCGACATTGAATCCCCAGAGTTTTGATAGAGAATATCTATGTAAGAAACTGCCACAGAATTTGTTTAGGAAACAGTTGCGTGTTATGGAATATTTTGAGAAAATGGATTTTGTGCCATCTTTAACGTGTACGCCCTACTATTTGGAGAAGCCAGAGAAAGGTGCACATCTTGCTTGGGCTGAATCTTCAGCCGTAGTTTACGCGAATTCTGTTATTGGAGCCTGGACAAACCGCGAAGGAGGACCAAGTGCCTTAGCCGCGGCAGTAATTGGTAAAACGCCAGATTATGGAATGCACAAAGCTGAGAATCGACAACCAAAAGTTTTGGTGAAATTGGGAACAAGATTAAGAAGCGACGTAGAATTTGGTGCCTTAGGGATTTTTTTGGGTAAGGTTTTGAAAGATGAAATCCCATTTATTCAAGGTTTGCAGAAAGCATCAGCAGATAATTTGAAGCAGCTAGGGGCTGCTATGGCGTCAACTGGAATGGTCAACATGTTTTATCATTGTAATGACACTCTGAAAAGCGGAATTGAAAAAATAAGTATAGAAGCTAAAGACATACTGCGAACAGTTGAAAACTTGACTACAACTTCAAAGCAAAAACCAAACTTGGTTTTCGTGGGATGCCCACACTGCTCTCTGGCTGAGATTAAACTGATTGCAAGCTTAATTCACCACAGAAAAGTCAAAGAAGAAACAGAGTGCTGGATCTGCACGTCAAGACATATCCAAGAAAAAGCCAAAAAGTATGTGACAAAAATAGAACAGACAGGAGCTCGTGTGATTACAGATACTTGTGTAGTCGTCACGTGGACAGACAAACTTGGAATAAAAACGATTATGACTAATTCTGCGAAAACAGCCCACTATGCACCAACAATGAATAAAGCAGAAACTGTGCTTGTCTCACTAAAAGAGAGCTTGGACGCAGCATTTAGAGGATAAGGTTTATTCGAGCGAAGACATATTTTCCATGGTGCTCCGGAAAAAGGAGGCTCCGGTAGAAAAGCCGTTA
>JACAEK010000053.1 GCA_013388895.1 Candidatus Bathyarchaeota archaeon
AGCTTATACCCAGACTGAGCTAGAGACCCAGCCAAGACCTCGCCGTCAGCAAGATTTGTGGAGCACCCGAAGCTCTTTATGAAAACGCGCATAATTCTCCATCGCAGTCCATTTAATGCTTTAATAAGGAATAAAAACATAAGGGTTGCTGAAAACCAGAATTAACAATTTTATGACATAGCCTTTGATAAACTTTATAAGGGCATGAACTAACATGTTTGCTACATATTTGTGACATGTTATATAGAAGTATAACCTCTACACATATTTCTTTTAATCCTCGTGGAGGAGAAAGCGAAATGAAATTAATAACTCTATATTTGCCTGAACCGTATATAAAACTGTTGGATCAGCTTGTTACTGAGAGGTTTTATCCGAACAGAGCAGAAGCAATTCGCGTATCTATCCGCGATTTGATAAATGAAGAAGTTGTAAGGAGTAAAGTTGTTGGCTAAAATGCACCATGCAACATTGCCCTCGGTTAAGTATTCTTGGGGCAACACTGAAGCCGAAGAGCTTCCGCCATCTGCCACATGTCACATAGCCATCATCGGCGTTGGAGGAGCAGGCAACAACACAGTAACGAGGCTAACGGAAATGGGCATAAAACATGCAGAATGCATAGCGATAAACACAGATACAGTGCATTTACGTGCATCAAAAGCGCATAAGAAAATTTTGATAGGTGAAAAGCTCACCAAAGGTTTGGGAGTAGGCGGCGACCCTCAGCTAGGTAGAGCAGCCATTAGTGAATCTCGAAAGCGTGTTGAGGATTTGCTTTCTGGCATGGATATGATTTTCATAACAACTGGATTAGGGGGTGGAACAGGCACAGGCGCAGCGCCAGTCATTGCAGAAATCGCGAGGCAAAAGGGCGCAATAACAGTGGGCGTGGTGACCACGCCTTTCCGCATTGAAAAAGGTCGAATACAATATGCGACTATGGCTTTGAATGAAATGCGTAGGCAATGCGACACCGTGGTGGTGATTGACAACAACAAGCTTATGCAACTTGTTCCGCAGCTGCCAATAAACGAGGCATTTAAAGTTGCAGACCAGGTTTTGGCAAACATGATTAAAGGCATTGTTGAGACAATTTCAGCACCAAGTTTGGTAAACTTGGATTTTGCAGATTTCCGAACTATCGTTAAAAGAGGCGGAGTAGCAGTCATAGGCGTAGGTGAATCAGACGCTCCTAACAGAGCGGAAGAAGCTGTGCGTAACGCTCTCAGGAGTCCCTTATTGAATGTGGATTATGCCGGCGCAACTGGAGCTTTGATTCATGTTATAGGCGATTCGCAGATGACTATTGAAGAGGCAAATCGTGTAGGAGAAATTGTTACCGAGATGATGCATGATGATGCTTTGGTTATTTGGGGTGCAAGGGTAAACCCTGAGCAGAATGGCAAACTAAAAGTGACTCTTGTGATGACAGGAATAAATTCGCCACATTTAACAAACGGATTAGGAACAATTGCACCAAAACTCTTCAATCTCGAACAATGCACTGAACCAGAAAAACCCATAAACCTAACGCTAAACCTATACCAAATAGAAAACTTCCAATAAATTTCCCTACTTTGTTTAACAAATAAGAAAAATTTCTGTTTAACAAAACTAGACAAGCGTGGCTCATTTAATATTGTATTCTAGAATCTCTTTTTAAGTGCCAGCAATTCACGTTTTAGTCTCGTTCTTATGGGTATTGCGCTGCCAAAAGGTTGGCACATTCCCTCGCTTATTGCCTTAACTATGTCATCTACTTCAAGCTCAGCATCAATGAGGGTGTAGGCATAACCTATTTCTGGTCCGTAATGGGCGTCGCTTCCAGCCACGCTTGCAACTCCAAGCTTCGAAGCGATTCGTTGACTGCTTTTTACTGAATGATCAAACGGAAGGACTGACGCATTAATCACTTCGACGGCATCAAACTTTGAATTTGCATAATTCCTTAGTTTTCCCTTTAGAAAAGCTGTGGGGTGGCAAGCTATTGCTATTCCTCCAGCTTTATGAATCCTCTCCACAGTTTCGTCGGTAGTCAGTTTCTGAGGAACGGCTTCTTGAAGACCAAGTCCCAAAACGTGCCCATTTGAGCATTCAATTTCTATTCCAGGAATTATAAAAAAGTCTTTTTCTTTTGCTATTTTCAATGCGCTGTCTATTCTGCCGTGGTCTGTTATGGCAACACCGTCTAAATCACGTTTCTTTGCGTACAAAACGAGTTCATCTGGCGTTATCAAAGAATCAGGAGAGTAACAAGTGTGGACATGCAGGTCTATCTTGAGCGTCAAAGTACCACAACCATAAGAAACGCTTAGGCTTCCTTTGCGAGTTTTTCTCCAATTTTTTCCAGCATTTCGTCAAGCTCTTTTTCATTTGCCTCTATTTTCTGGAACAAGGGCTTCGCTTTCGCTATTTCGTGGTTGGGTGGCAAAGGTGTCAGTGCTTCGGTCCATCTTTGCTTGTGAACGGTTCCATTAGAGTTGAGAGTCTTCCAGAGTTCTTCGGCGGCAGAAGGAATGAAAGGCGCTGAGACTATTGCTAATGCTTTAACAATTAGTGCTGCTACGTAAATGACGTTTGCTGCTTTGGCTTTGTCTTTTTTTATTAGGTTCCACGGTTCTTTCTCGTTGAGATATTGATTGCCCACACGAGCTATGCCTATCACTTCATTTGAGGCTGACTGCAGTTTGCAGTCTTCGATTTCCTTTGCTGTTGCATCCACTTTTTCTTTTAAGGTTTCTAGGATTCGCTTATCTTCTTCGCTTAAGTCTTCTGGCTTTGGAACTTGGCTGTCAAATTGGCTGTTTATAAATTTTAGAGTGCGGTGTATGAAATTGCCAAACGTATCGTTCAAGTCAGCATTAATTTTCTCTATGAACATCGTCCAAGAAAAGTTGGAATCTTTTGTTTCCGGTCTCGTTGCCATAATGAAGTAGCGCCAATAGTCTGGAGAGAAAAGCTCGAGAGCCTCATCTAACCATATGCCTATTCTTCGGCTTTTCGATGCTCTTTCGCCTTTGAATTGCAGAAACTCGGTTGCTGAAACATTCCAGGGCAGATTATAGCCTTCGCCAGAAGCTAACAGCATAGCAGGGAAGATTATTGTGTGGAATGGAATGTTGTCTTTCCCAATGAAGTAGAAGGATTTGGCATTTTTGTTGAACCAGAAATCTTTCCATTTGTCTGGCTCTTTGTGGTTTTTGTAGTATTCGATGGTTGCAGATACGTATCCAAGCACATTTTCAAACCAGACATAGAAAGTTTTTCCTTCTGCTTCTGGATAGGGCGCTGGGATTCCCCATTCGACGTCTCTTGTTACTGCTCTGGGTTTCAGCTCTTCTTCTTTTACTATGTTTAAGCTGAAGTTTTTGGTGCTTGCTGAAAACTGTTTATTATCGCTAATGTATGTGGCAAGTTTATCGGATAGCTTTGGCAAGTCAAAATACCATTGCCTAGTCTTTTTAAAGATTGGTTTGCTTTTGCATATGACACAGTAAGGTTCAATTAGCAATGTTGGTTCCAACAGTCTTCCGCATATTTCGCATTGGTCGCCTCGGGCTGCTTCATAACCGCAGTAGGGGCATTTGCCTTCAACGAATCTGTCTGGTAAAAAGCGTTTATCCTTTTCGCAGTAGAGCATTTCTGTTTCTTGGGTGAAGATGTACCCATTGTCGTAGATTTTTCTGTGAAGATTTTGTACGAATTCAATGTGTACTTGATTTTCTGTTCTTGTGTAGTTGTCGAAGGAAAAATTCCACTGTTTGAATAATCTTACTACTTTTGCGTGAATTCTATCTGTTAACTGTTTAGGCGTGATGCCTTGTTTGATGGCTTCAACTTCTATTGGTGTTCCATGTTCGTCTGAACCGCTCACCATGAGCACGTCTTCGCCCTTCAAACGGTAGTATCTAGCCACGACGTCAGCGGACAATACTTGTACAAGTGTGCCTAGATGTGGAAGATAGTTAACGTATGGCCATGCGCATGCGACTAAGACTTTTCCGAGTTTCACGGCACCTCCGATATTTACGATTAACAGCAAATAGAGATTCTATTACTTAAATGAAATGGAAAAATAAAGGGAAAGGGTTTTTGGTTTACTCTGTTTTCTGTTCTGCTTTCCATGATACTTGCGGTCTGCGCATCGCGAGGAATATTGTTGCGGCTACTATGACTGCGCCTACAATCACTAGCACGACTAGAACAGTGAACAAAGTCACAATCTTATCCATGTTCTCAAAGGAGCCATACCATGGTACACTAGCCACGTTCAGTGCAATGTAGTCAGATGGATTTGGTGTCGAACTGCCGTATGTATAAGTGTATGTAATTGTAACGTATCCTCCTGTTGCTCTACCGTCTGTTGGAATAGTAAACGTGTCAGTGTAGGTCCAGTTCTGGTCTTTTGTCAAAGCAGCATTTATGTTTTTGATAGTTTTGTTTCCTCCCCAGAGAACGCTATACCATGGATATTCTATGGTAACATTTTTCAACACAATGTCCTCTGGACCTAGATTATACACCCAGAATTTCAATGTCACTGTTTCGCCAGGTTTATAATAGGGTTTATCCGTGTATCCGTCGACTTCCACAGTTGGTGCAGCTTGAGCCAAGGACGCACATGCCAATAGTACCATAATCGTAGCAACTGAGATTGACAGTAATTTCTTTTTCAATTTATTCACCTAACCAGACAGTTTTAGAGCGATGTATATTTAAAACTTATCATACCGCATCAGACTCAGACCAAAATATTAATTTTATCACCATGAAAAGCCAAGAATCGCCCTATTCTAGCCGATTGCGGTTTTTAAGAACATTTCTAAGAATTTCTCTCATGCAAATGGCAGACGCGCTTGTTCTTATCCCTCTAGAATTGAAATGAGTCAGCGAGGCTTTAACGCCTTCTTTTCTCAGACTTTCAACAAACGCTCTAACAGGGGGCGATGGCAAATTCAGCTTTTGACAAAATTTATCTACAACATAGTACAAATTTGGGATTTCAGTTTCACTTTTTATAAGCGCTAACATCTTTCTGATTCTTTCTTTAAGTCTGAGCATTCTTTTTCTAGCCTCGTCCTCCATCACATCACAGAATTCGCTATCGAATATTTTCCCAATCCATAATGGTCCAGCAAAACTAAGTTTTGAGTCACATTCGCTACACGTGCCAGAAGTGGAAATTGTTTCTTTTGCGATTTCTCTGTGAAAGCAATTAAAGCAATGAAGTATGTACCCAATTTCTTTTATGCTTTCGTCAGCCTTTCTAGCGCCATATCTGATGAGGGCGTAAATTCGGATGTAGTGGTCTGTGCTGTGGCAGAAAACAACACTTGTGCCCATATCATATTTTGCAGCTGTAGTAGCCAAGCATCCAGCCAAAATCCTCACAGCCAATTCATGACAATATTCAGTGCGCAAGGGTTTTCCGCCATATTTTCTAATGCATGCTTTTGGATGAACTCCACATAAAGGCGCCATGTCTGTGGCCGTCAACGCCAAAAGTCCACCATCGTGCAAGGCTCTGATGGCAGAGTCCAAATAAGGCACTGGTGAGCCGAAAGGGTCTATGTCTATGACGTCGAATCTTTTGTGAGGTGCTCCATGACAGCCCAAAAGAGAGTTCGCTTCTTCATTCTTGACCGTAACACGTTCGTCCAGATGGTTCATTTGCACATTGTGTTTTGCAAGCTGGAAAGCTCTTTCATTAATGTCACTAATCAAAACTTCTTTGACGCCTTTCACCTCTCTGGCGAAACGTATTCCCCTGACTCCGCAGCCAGTTAAGGGTTCGCACACAGAAATTTCGCGGTTAAGCATGCGCTGATAGGCTTGTAAGGCTAACACTGCCATGTCGCGGTTTAACTCCATAACAGGGTTATAAAAAACAGGCGCTTTCGAAGGAGCATATTCCGAAGGCGACTTAACAAACGCCTTAAGTTTTGGAACAAATATTTTGACTTTGCCTTCTTGCACGATTTCTAATGGAAAATCCGCTTTGAAAATGTCTTGGCTCATGTTGTGCTTTCCCAGATTTATGATTGTAAGGAATCGTTAATTAAGACAGTGTTAGACTTTTTGGTTTGTAAAGGGCGAAACAATTTGAAAAAGCGCATATTACTTTTAACTGGTAGTCCCGGCGTAGGCAAAACGAGTGTTCTGCGTAAGGTAGTTGCGTCTTTGAAGGCTGAAGGCTACAGTGTAGGTGGAATGATAAGCCATGAGGTTCGTTCACATGACACCCGAATTGGATTTGAAATTTTGGATATAAACAACAATAGACGAGGATGGCTTGCCCATGTTAACCAGAAAGCGGGTCCTCAAGTGGGCAGATACCGCGTGAACATGGAAGACCTTGAAGGCTTAGGCGTTTCCGCTATCGCAGAAGCCACTGAAAAATATGATATTGTGGCTATTGATGAGATTGGACCGATGGAACTCTTTTCGAAGAATTTTAGGGAAACAGTCACAAAAGCTGTTGACAGTCGAAAACTCGTTGTTGGCATTATTCATTGGAAGGCTAGAAATAAACTAGTAGATGATGTGAAGAAGCGCGGAGACGTAAAATTATACGTTGTTACATACGAGAACCGCGATGATTTACATAGGGTTATAGTGAAAGAAGCCATCGAGTTTCTGAGGCATGTTTTCTAATTTGTATTTTAAATGTTGATTCTCTTTTCATAAAACAGTTATTTCAATAGTGGAAACTACATGTCTAGTGAAAATATTTGACTCCATCAAAAGAAGTTGATGAACTCCGCAGTAAAAGGGCACAATTGGAAGAAGAATCGCGCCAACTAGATGATAAAGAGAAGAATTTGGAAGAACGAGTGCAAATTCTCGAAGAAAAACTGGCTATTCGCGGACTAGAAGATCACAATCAATCCAAGGTGGATGCCATTAAGAGCTTGGAAGCGAAAATGAATGAGCTTGAGCAGAAACTGCAAGGTTCACTGTTCCCATTATCTAAAGAGGTTCAACCAGAACCAGAGCCAGAGTATGAGAAAGAAACTTTCACATCTACAGAAGAATCGCCAAAGGAAGAAGCTGCAGAAACAGCTCCACAAGAACCTGTTGCGGAAGAAGAGCCAGCGGACGAATACGTAGAAGTAACGCCTATAGAAGACGTTCAAATCCCACAATTCGAAGAAGAGCAAGAAGCTAGAAAACAACACGACAAAAAGAAACGCAAATTCTTCTAACCAAAAAACACGCTTAATATAATCCCATTAACCTTAGCCCTTCATACACGAAGAATAAAGCAAACAAAATCAGTGCGAACCCTAAAGCTCGAATAACGTAAACATAATATTTGCTTCTGATAAAGGATTTAGACTTTTCCACAACCAATACAATGCCTATATTTGACCCGACAAGCAAGCTGTAAAATCCAACAAGGAATACTGCTGATGCAGAAATGCCTAACTGAAAGCCTCTGAAAACCATTGGACCGCCGACGAAAAGCCAAAATATGTAGGGATTTGGATTTAGCATATTCACAATAACTGCGCGTTTGAAAGAGCTTTTCGTTTCACCTCTAACTTCTGTTTCTTTTGTTCTTATCTGGAGATTCTCTTTGCCTAGGTAAATGAGGAAGCAAGCGCCGAATAGCGAGATTATCCCAATAACAAGATTGTGTTCTACTAAATTTGATAATATGAATAAGACAAGCAACACGACTGGTATGTCAGTGATAAGAGGAGAAACCGCTACTTTTGCTCCCTCTTTCTTTCCGCGCTTTAAGGTTTCAGAAATAATCAATGCAAAAAGAGGCCCGGGCGATATTCCCGCTGCTAGACCAAAAACAATTCCAGAAAGCAAGAATTCAAGCTCCTTGAACATACAAAGCAAATACTAGAATGCAACATATGAAGTTTAGCAAACCCGAGAAGATTAGATTCTTAAATGTAGGAATCGCATAGATTATTTCAACCATGGGGAAACGGGCATGAAAGTTCTTTTCATTGAACCTCCGAAAGAGCAATGGTTTGTTATGGGCGATTATTTGCCTCCGCCCTACGGCATCATTCAACTTGCGGCTTATCTGGAAAGAGAAGTAAAAAATGTAGAAATTGAGATACTTGACTGCAATGCTCTGAAAGTAGATTGGAAAGAATTGGAACAAAAGATTGAATCGTCAAACCCTGACATCGTAGCTTCAAGCTCCTTAGCTACTTGCAACACATATGTTGTTGTAAGAACTCTTGAAACGGCCAAAAAAGTGAACCCAGACGTTTTAACCGTAGCTGGCGGCCAACATTTCACAGCAGTAGCCCAAGAGAGCCTAGAGGAATACTCTTCAATCGATGTTATTGTTCGAGGAGAAGGCGAGCGAACCTTCGCAGAATTGGTGAAAAGCGCAGAAAAGGAATCAGGTTTTCCCAAAATAGACGGTATGTCATTTCGAAATAACGGTAAAGTAATCCACAATCCTTCTGGGTCTTTAATTGAAGATTTGGAAAGCCTCCCGTATCCAGGTTATCATCGAGTCAAAGGTTGGCTTCACAAGTATCATTTTGCCGCTATGGCTGGACGAAATGCGCCTTTTCAGCTCATAGAGGGCTCTCGTGGATGTTCGCATGCGTGCACTTTCTGCACCCAATGGCGACATTGGCAAGGAAAATGGCGCGTGAAATCGCCCAAGCGCATCGCAGACGAATTTGCGTATTGCTATAACAATTATGGCGGCAGATTTATTTGGCTTACAGACGATAATCTAGGCGCAGGTAATCGTCCAAACGACATTGCTGAAGAAATTCTCAAACACAAACTACCAGATGATTTGTCATGGTTCGTGCAAGCCAGATGCGATGACATGGTTAGAAACAAAGATGCTTTGCCCAAACTGCGAAAGTCAGGACTCAGGTGGGTTTTGCTTGGCGTGGAGAATCCAGACCCTTCCACCTTAGAAAATTTAAGAAAAGGAATAAACCCTCAAGAGGCAAAAACTGCTGTAAAACTGCTTAAAGCGAATGATATTTTTGCACATGCCATGTTTATTATAGGTCACCGAAAAGACACACATGAATCAATAAAAAAGGTTCGCGAGTTTGCAGAGGAGTTAGACCCAGACTTCGTGATATTTGCCATTCTTACACCGTTTCCTGGAAATGAAGTTTTTGACGAGGCGAAACGCAACGGTTGGATTGAAGATGCTAATTGGGCGAATTATGACATGGTTCACGCTATAATGCCCACAGAAACACTCTCAAGAAAAGAAGTGCAGGAAGAGCTGTATGAATGTTATCGGAACTTCTATGGCAATTGGAGCAGAAGAATCCATTCATTGCTTTCCAGCAACGAAATTAGACGAAGACTTTCTTGGCATATGGCGCGAAAAGGCATCGTACAACAGTTCAAAACTCTTTTCCAGAAGGACAACGAATGCTGAATAAGCTAAAACTGAATCTTGTCTTGCCGATTTACCTGATATTTTCCGCTTTCGGACTAACAACATTAATAATTCTCATGTTCTTTCCTCCATCACCCACAGTTGATATTCCATGGCGGAAACCAATCATCGGCGCACTTTTCACCGTGATCTGCATACTCGGAGGATTTGCAGCCACTATTCCAAGAAAATGTTCAAAGATTTTTGGTTCACATGGAGAAAACAGACTTGTCGCTTTTCCCACGGTGCATTCAAATAGCTATGTTGTGAAAGGTCATCATCTTGATTGCGGAAAATTTTCTTCGCATACAATAACTCTACGCGGACATGTGTTGTGTGTTGCTTGCACTGGACTGTTTCTCGGAGCAATAGCCGCAATCATTGGAGCAGTAGCATATTTTTTTGCTGGTTTAGACATTGAACAATTCGGCTTACCCTCAATTGCAATAGGGATAGGCTTCATTGCTTTAGGTTTTACACAATTCAGATTCAGTGGCTACGTTCGATTGTTATTGAATGCTTTTTTCGTTATTGGCGCCTTCTCCATTCTCACTGGAGCAGACGCTTTTATGAAAAACTTGTTTATCGATTTTTACTTACTCAGCCTGATGGTTCTCTGGGTTCTCACGAGAATTCTTCTCTCAGAGTGGGATCACTCGCGCATTTGCCGTTTCTGCACTTCAGAATGCAAACTAGACGAGTGATGCGGAATTCAATAGTGCCTGCGTTGCGATGCAATGATTGCAACAATGATGATTATTACGCCTATGACTATTGGCCACATCCACGACGAAATATTTTGTAGCTCTGGATATGTTGCACCGAGGAATGCAATAATGCCAGAAGCAATAACTAGAATGCCGATTATTATCCAGAAGGTTAAGAGTGGCAGTCCGAAACAGGATGTTTGCATTCGCCTATAGTGTTCGCTTTCTCTTGTCACATACAGCTTTGCGCCGCATTTTGTGCAGAATTGAGCATCATCTGGGTTTTCCGTTCCACATTTTACACAGCGAACCATAATATCACCTTTTAAGCGATTAACTAAGAAGTTGTCTTAAGGCTTTTGGTGAAAAGCATTGTCAAAAAAGCGCAGAAAACGCCTGCTATTGCTCAGATGGGGCTATTATTCTATCGTTTTTAAGAATTGATATGCCAAAGCTGCGATGTCTTGCTCTGGTGTTATGCCTTTCCACGGTGAGCCAAACGGTACAACGTTCACGACTACAATGTCTGCTCCGTTGAAGGCTGCACTCTGCGCCTCCCTCAAATCAACGCCGCCAGCAGCAGAGATTAGAATGTCGTATTTGCTCTTTATTTTAGTAATATGCTTGTACTGAATCACTTTTCCCCGAGTGGTTTCTTCATCTCGTCCTCTATGCAGTATAGCCACAGTCGGCGGCTTTTTCATTGGTCTGAGCACTTTTAGCGGCATGTCCACACGAATCATGTCAACCATAGAATCCATTCCCAAGCTTTCGCATGTTTGCACGAAAATGTTTAGGGTTTCAGTGGACGAATTACCTAATGCTGTAATTGCGTGAGCACCTGCTTGCCAAGCCATTTCAACTTCTTCTTTGGCGCCGTCAGCGACTTTAATGTCTGCCACTATGTAGCCATTCCAAAGGGCGGCTAGCTTCTGGATTCCCTCAGTGCCATATCGTTTAACGAAGGGTGTTCCCGCTTCTATGAGGATTCGTCTGTCCCTGGGCACATGAGTAATCATTCTTTCAACGTCTGCCATGTGAACGTTGAAAGCGATTTGCAGATAGCGTATTTTTTCCTCTAATCTCAGAAATCCTATTATGTAAGCCTCCTAGCTTGCAGTAGCTTTTTGCCTATTTTTCTTTCGATTCTGTTTCGCCTAATTTCCCAAAGAGGCTAAGCATCTCCACAGGAAGTAATATGACGATTTTGTCTGACGGGTCTGCGGCAATATCCGAAACTGTCTGTAGAGTTCTTAAAAGGAATGAGCCCTTGCTTTTTGTAAGCATGTCAGCTGCTTTTCTAAGGTTTTCCGAAGCGCCCAATTCGCCTTCAGAAGCAATTATTATGGCTCTTCTTTCTCTTTCTGATTCTGCTTGCCTTGCCATGGCACGTTTCATTTCTGCCGGAAGCTCAATTTCTTGGATTTTTATGGAGATTATGTCAACTCCCCATTCGCCGGTTTCTGCATCTACAATCTTGCGGATGTTTTCTGCGATTTTTTCTCTTTCCATCAGCACTGTGTCTAGGTCATTATTGCCAATAACATCGCGCAACGCAGCTTGTGTGTACTGGCGAACTGCGTAACTGTAGTTTTCAACTTTTATGATTACATCTTCAGGTTTTATCACTTTGTAATATACGACGGCGTTGACTAGTATAGGCACGTTGTCTTTTGTCATGACTTCTTGTTTAGGTATATCCGCTGTGGTTATTCGCATGTCCACCTTTTGCAAGGATTGAACAATTGGAAAAACTAGTGTTAAGCCGGGTCCGCGTACGCCCACAAACCTGCCTAATGTGAATACTATGCCACGGTCGTATTCGTATAGGACTCTGATGGAAGCCAAGAGTATGAAGACAAGTATGGTGATTATTGTAATAAGTGTCACCAAAAGAATGAAAAGCCCATCCATGCTAACCGCCAAAATCTCTATCTACTTTAATTCTTGATATAACCTTTTCGTGTGCACATATTCTACAAAATCTGGCAAAAAAAGTAGTGCAGAGTTTTTTGCAGAAGAAAAAACGGGAATGTGTTGCTAAAGCGAATGTTTTCTTCGTTTGTAAAGCAAAGCTGTCAATAGTGTTGCTGCCATCGGCATCAATAAAACGAGTATTTGTGAGAACTCGGGAATCACGTGGTACTGATACTGGTATCCGTAGACCTCTTCAGTTGTGGCGGTGTTGCCAACGTTGTCCTCAGCCATTATGGTGTAGTTGACCCAAGTGCAATATTCGAAAGCCGGGATGGTGCCATTCCAAACGTTTTCCTCCAAGTTTGACATGTTCACAGTAATCCATGTTCCGTTTCCAGTGGTATAGTTCAGAATCACCTGTTTCACGCCGCTGAAATTGTCGGTAACCGTAGCGTTGACTTTTACTGTATCTATAGGCAACACGTTGTCTGCGTCGGGCATCTGAGAAACGTCTGTTATGTTCGGGGGAGTAGTATCAACGCCGAAGCATACTTTGTTAGAAACGCCCATTCTACCGCACGTATCGTTAGCATAGACAACCACATCATGCGCTCCATCTTGAAGATCGGTCAAAGTTGTGTTGCAGCAGATGGTGACGTTTTCTTGCCCGTCAAGAGAGTAGCCAATCCAAGAAATCCATACAGCTGGTTTGTCTATGGTGAAGATCAGCGGAATCGAGTTTGTAGCATATGTCTTGTTTTCCGGCGATATTATTTCAATTTCTGGTCCATCGTAGCAGGCTTGAACGACATTGCGTGCCGCAAATGTGAAGATAGCGCTTAGTAGGATCAGGCAGACTATTCGATAAGCTTTCATTTTTGTCCTTTCTCCTCACGTAGTGTTTCGAGAGCAGTTGTTTAAACGGTATTCCCAGAAAGATAATATTATTTTCGCAAGAATACCATTACAAAACGTCATTAGGTAAGTATAAAACAATGATTATTCATACTTGAATAGCTTATCAGTCTACGAAGGGGATAATAATGATTAGGGCTGTGCTTTTCGACCTCGGCGGCACACTAATAGAGACTGCTGAAATTCCTGAAATTTTTAGGAGGATATTGAAAGTTTTCGGTATAACAGTTTCGTATGAAGAAATCTTTAATGCACATGAAGCATGTAAGAAGGAATTCGATGTCGCAGCTGGACAAATAAAGCTAGGCATGGAGTTCTGGACTGAATACAATTCGGAGATTCTGAGAAAACTGGGCATTAAGCATAACGTAAAAACGCTTGCAGAGAACATATCAAAATTGTGGTGGGACAATGCGGACCTGCGGTTTTATCCTGACGTGATTGACGCGGTAGGTTGGCTCAAAGACAGAGAAATTAAGGTGGGCGTAATCACTAATGCTTTGAAAGAAGATTATGAGCAGATTCTTCAGAGACTGAATGCAACATGTCTTTTTGATGTTGTTGTGGGAACTGACGCCTGCAAAAAGGCAAAGCCTAACAGGCAAATTTTCATGTGCGCACTTGACATGCTAGATGTGAAGCCTGAAGACGCATTGTTTGTCGGAAATGATCTGGAAACAGATTACCATGGCGCGTTAAAAGCTGGACTAAAAGCGTTGTTAATTGACAGAGATGGAAAGAATAAAGGTGAAGTCGAGACTATTGCTACTTTGAAAGAGATGCTTCTTCACATACGCTAAACAACAGAGCACAGTTTTGACCACTCAAAAATTTTCTTTTGATTAATCAAAACAGCAAACGGTCTATAGCGGTTTGCCTCTTTTGTCACATGAGCAATGCATAAGTGCATAAAGGGTTATAGCCTTACAATTTAATACCATTTTCTCGTTAGATGGTGGTTTTCACAATGTTGATTGCTGGTGTAGATGACGCAGGACGTGGCGCTGTAATCGGTCCATTAGTTATCGCAGGCGTATCCATAGAAGAAAAAGATTTGCCCAGACTCAAGGAACTAGGCGTCAAAGACTCAAAACTATTATCGCCAAGCAGACGCGAGATACTCGCAGTTGAAATCAAACGCGTTGTCCAAAACGTTGCCGTTGAGAAGCTTTCACCGAAGGAAATTGACAAAGTTGTTGAGACAGGCAGAAAACTGCACAGACTAAACCGCTTAGAAGCCCAGACCATGGCAAAAGTTATTGAAGCATTGAAGCCTGACATCGCTTATGTGGATGCTTCTGATGTTTTGGAAGAACGTTTCAAACTGCACATTCAAGAATGCCTATCATCTAAAACAGAGATTATTTCGGAACATAAGGCTGACAGAAAATATCCAGTAGTTTCAGCCGCTTCAATAATCGCTAAAGTGGAGAGAGACAAAGAAATAGCTGAACTTGCAGAAAAATATGGCTACTTGGGCTGCGGATACCCAACAGATCCCAAAACCATAAATTTCCTTCAACAAAGCCTCGAAAAAACGGGCGAATACCCAGACTTCGTTAGAAAATCTTGGAAGCCCGCTAAAAAAGCCAAAGACGAAAACAACACGCGCCAAAAAACGCTACTTTAGAGTTTTAGCGATCAAATCTTCTGGATTTCTAATCTTCGAAAGCTCATCCTTGCAAACACATGCAATATCTTTTTGTGGTAAGCCTTCTTCTTCTGTTATGAGAATTGGGTGCGCCTTCACAATTTTGCTTACACTCAAGATCTCGTCAACTCTTCTGCCTAATTCTTGCTCTTGATTACTGGCTACGCCACCGATAATTTTCATGTGCCCTTCAGAAGTTGTGAGAATGAAGTCAAACGGTGCCTTCTTCACAGTTGTAATTTGGTATTGGGCGAATTTCCTGAAAATCTTCTGTAAAAGTTTACTTCTGGATATTGCAAATTTAGCCTTCAAAAAGCACTTGTGCTGAGCCTTTGCTTTTTCAAGCACATTTATAGGCGTGGCAACTGGCATGCCTAAAATATAAACCATGTTGTATGCTGCTGCTACAGAAGCTTTAGCCATCCCGCGTTCATATCCGTAGAGGGTTCTGCGTGATATGCCTACTTTCTCTGCCATTTCGCCCACGGACAAGCCTAATTCTTGTCTCCTCTTCTTAACCGTTTCATTATCTATATCAACATAATAGCCGCCTGGGCCAGCATGAATAAGAGGGTGGGTTTTGTGAATCACAATATTTTCGAAAGTTTTTGGAGTAACAACTAAAACTTCATACCGTCTATAGACAGTGTCATCTTTCAAAGGTTTGTCACGTGATTTCTCCCCAACTATAAGCGAAGCTGCGTGTACACAGTCAGATATGGATTTCAGTTCAGCTGATTCGCTTAGAGGAAGGTTGTCAATGTCTGATTGCGCTTTAATCAAAATCAGCGTGCTGTTTTTTCTAGCTGCAAAATCGAAACAGCTGGGTCTCGCACAACAACGTTCAGAGATGCTGAAACCTGCTTCCTTAAGCACGGCTTCTGGAGATTTTACTCTCTCCATCTCCCCATAAACCATGAAATAATCACACAAAATATCCACATAAAGTCTGATATAAACCATGCCATTTTTTTTCAAAACATTTTTTGCATTTGAGCCACAATCATAGCATGAGCTATATCATAAGGCTCCAAATGCACAACCTCTTCAACTCGGAAGCCACGATTTTCCAAAACCTTAATCTCACGCTTATAAACCTCAGAAGGCACTTCAGTCACATCAATGCTCTGCGCCTTAACAGCAAGCAATATCCAACCAGACTTCTTAAGAAATAAATCAGCGTTATCAGCCAAAATTTTAGCTTGCTCAGGCTGAGCAACATCACAGTAAACATCATCAACTTTACCATTTATAAACATGGCATATTTCTCTGGAAAACGTGCATCCTCCAAAATAGGCGACATATTCGGCCTATAAGCGCAAACGTTGTTAACAAGCTCTCTTAAGGCTCTAGCGGCAAATTCTACACAGTAGACGTGGCCTTCTGCGCTAACAATGTCAGAAACGTGGCTTGCAGTCGTCCCAGAAGCAGCACCGAGATATAGAACCCTATGACCTGGCTTGATTGGAACAATCTTCAAATTCTTGATTATTGCGGCAGCCAGTTTACTTCTAAAGGCATCCCAGACACGATATTCAACGCCCTCATAACGTATAAGCCGCTCACCATAGACATTTCTTCCACGCACAAGATTCATTGTTCCCAGTCTTTGGGCGCCATCTTCAAGCATCACTTGATAAATTGCCTGAAAAGCGGGATGAGGTTTAACCTTTACCTGCACGTCTCCACTTATTCCTCCGCTTCTCACGCTTAGGCTTAAACCTCTTCCCAGCAATGGGGGGAGGCTCAGCATACTTATCCTGAATCTCTTTGATTCGCTTTTCCAAATCAGCCTTCAACTCGTCGCCCATGTATTTGCCTCCGAAAGCGTCTATTCTTGCGGCTATACTCACTTTTCCAGCTAAAGCACGGGCGATTTTGCCTCTTTGCCATCTCTTGGCGTCATGCAAGTAAGTGTGTTGAAAAATCACTCCATGTTTAGGCGGCCTTGTCCCAGTTTTTAACGAGCGAAATAGCGCTTTTTCTGCGCCCAGAACTTGGATTGTGCTTGCTGGTCGTCTAGCCAAGTTCATTAAGCCTCCAGCCAATGCGATGAGGCGTGCGCCCAGCAGAGAACCAACCAAGGCTTTTGTGTTTGGGGCGACTTCTTCCATAGTTTTGTCCAGATACTTTTCCATCGTCTGTCTTAATTCATGTAGGTTGAGGATGTCTTTGCATAGGGCTTGGATTTGTGTCAAATCTGCGTCGGATAGGTCTGCGCCCATTGATGTTTCAGCTGTTTTGACGATTTGTTCAGCCTTCGCCTTTGGAATTTCCTCTTCCATAAGCTTTTCAATTGTGAAGTTTTCTTTGCTTCCAAGTTCATGCACAAGACGCGCAAAAGTTTCATGCTTCTCTAATAAGCGGTCAAGTTCTGGAAAGTGAATTCCGTACCATTCTCGGATGCGACCCACGAACAAGTTTATAGTTTTGTCTAAATCGTCTAAGGTTTGGATGGCTTGGGCAACTATCAAGTCTCTTTTTTCGACAGCGCCTTTTACTTTGAGTTTAGCCATTTCCAACGTGACGTTATGCGTCCATAATCTGAATTCATCAGCATTTCTAACAAAGCCTGTTTCAACGGCAAACCGTTCCATGTTGGAGCGAAACGTTTCACCTGCAGCAGATGATTTAGAAACTTCAACGTTCACGCCGAATTTCGCTTTAATTTCCTCTGCAAGGTTTGCATTTTCAAAGACAAAATTGTCATAGCCACTGTTCAGAAGTCTTTTAACTAGTTCTACGATTTCGTCTGCAATTTTTCCCGATTCGATTTTGTTCAGGTTTTTTGCTACTAACTGCGGGTTTTTAGGAAACAGAACCTTGTCTGCAAGCTTATTTTCTTCGTTGAAGGCAATTATGCCAAATGAGCATATGACTATGGTAGCTATCTTCATGTTCAAGTCTCCCTTATCATTTAAATCATCAAGTGTCCAATTTACTATTCCATAGCTTTATCTTAATAAATAGTTGTTGCAACATCTGCCGGGTCTGCAAAAGTCTTAAGTGTGCAAAATCAGATATGGTAAATGTGATGGAAGAAAGGAGAGAGGGAGTCCATGAGCAACCTAAGAGGTGTTGTTGAAAAGCTCAAATCGTTGGAGACTGAAAGAAGAAATCTTTTGCTGGAAATTGAGGAGCTGAAGAAGATGGCTGAATCTAAGACCAGAGCCTTAGAAAGCGAAATCGGCATGCTGCGCGAAGAAGTGAAATCATTACGAGTATTGCTTGGCGCTGAAGAGACAGAACCAGAATTTAGCCCGAAAAAGAAGAAATAACCATTTCCACCATTTAGCTTCTTATTGTTTAACGTCTGCCAGATTTTTCGTTGCTCTTCACAATCATAGATATAACAAAACTTACGGAATTATTTCGCATCCGTTGTATTTCATAAACTGAAAATCGTTAATGCTTACCTTTCCGTTTTCAATGAGTCGTCTGATTCTCGGCACTTCACTCTCTACAGCATTTATCAAGTTTTTAACAGTGCTACACACTAGGCTGTATGCTTCCGTGTTCCATCTTTTAGTAACATTTGCATATAGGCAGCGTCCACCACAAATGCTATACGCATCGCATTTTGTGCATGGGTCGCTCACAAAAATCTTCTTCAACCCTAAAGGACATGTCTTGCTAATATGCCCCACATAGTAGTCTTTCATTCCCCACATAGTGGGACACGGAACAATGTAGCCGTCTGTTTGTATAGCGTAATTGGTCCATCCTCCTCCGCAACGAAGAAGACTTGACTCTTTACCTGACAGAAGCGACTCTGCAATGCCAAGAAAAGGATAAAGCCGCAAAACAGCACCATTTTCTTCCATATAATCGACCCAGAATCTAGCAAGTTTGCGTATTCCTGGGTTATAGCTTTCTTCGCTCCAGCGTTTGAAATCTCGTCTTGCAAAATCGTTTCCCCAGAAACCCGCGTTTAGTTGCCAATGCACCGAAGAGAATGGAAATTCGCTATTAGTTACAAGCCATTTAACCTGTTTGTGGATATCTGTGTTTTCCATCACAGTCATTCTTGCAATCAATTCGCCTCCAAAACCGCGCTGCCTAATCCACTTCACATTTTCCATCACTTCCTTGAAACAGCCTTTGCCTCTATAAAAATCGGTCAATACTTCATCACCATCTAGAGAAACGAGAATAGTGTGGAAACGATTAACATATTCTGGCTCAAGCTTTTTCAAAAATAGTCCGTTTGTTTGAATCATGAAATACTTAGCCCTAACACAATCCATAATCTGCTTGATTTCTTCTATGCATAGAAGCGGTTCTCCACCATAAAACGTTAGCGCACAATCTGGGTCTTGACTGCAAAACTTGTCAAGCAAATCGATATCATAGCTTATCTTTTTGGGCAAAGAATACTCCACGTCAAAACCCAAGAAGTCCGTATCCATGTCTTCTAATGCTTCGCCATAGCAGTATCTACATTGCAGATTACATTCAGTCGTCAATATCACATGAAAGAACATTTTTCTCTCTTGCGATAGGGTGAAAAACTAGAATTTAAGCATATTTTTGCTTGATTTTCTTTGCTTTATCAACATAAATTTTAAGCTCTCTTTCCTTAATGCTTTTTTCCGGCAAAGTTTCGGGAACATACATGAGAGGAATTACTGCGACGAAAAGAAAAAAAGCTGCCAATGAAAAAGCGCTTGTTCTCGGAATCAAGGCTGTAAAAGGCGCTAGAATTGATGAGACTATTCCAGTCAAGAAGTAAGGAACTTCACCGATGGCATAGGACTTTGGGACATGATGATAAGATATCTCACCCCATAACACAGCGACAAGCGTCACCCAAAGGATGCCCAGGGCTATGCCGTCCGCAAGGTAAAAGAAAAGCCATGAAAACCAAATTTCAGGAGCCAATCCTAGAATCGCATACGCCAAGCCTAAAGAGACAAACCCAAAGGTAATCACGCGTTTTCGGCCAATCCAATCGCAAAATATGCCACTTATCAAGCCTGAAAAAGCAGCAACAGCGGGTTCTGTCAGCTTAAATCTGTCTCGATATTCTCCGCCATAAAAAACTACTATGTTTGCTCCGAAGCCACTCACTAATGTGAACATAAACCATGTTGCAAAGTATAAAAGAAATGTTCGGTTAAGAAAACTGGTATATACTCTCTTATTTCTGCTGAAACCTTCAGAAGTTGTTAACTGTTCCGGGACTAGATTAAGAACAATAAGACTCCATCCTCTCCAAACTGCCAGAGCTGTGGCGTTCACCGCTAGATTTAGGCCTTGAAAAACCATTATGAAGGAGATTGCACTTATTACAGTTGCAAAAAATACTATTCCACTCATCTTTCCACGGTTTTGTGCTGGCGTAAGCTCTGTAAAATAGGTCAAAACTGTGGGCATTCCTACACCAAGAGAACTTCCCATGAAAACGGCAACAGCTAGTTTTATTCCTAAAGGAGAATCTGACAAAAGTGCCGAAGTTGATGAAGACAACACACCAGCAAGTATCCACAGAAGAAAAAAACGCTTTTTGTGGGTATTGGTCAGTGAAAAAGAAGCCAAAACAGCAGAAACTATTATTGAAACTGAATATGTCAATTGAAGGCTTAAGCTTTCTAGGCTTCCCTCATTAAGAGCTTCGCTGATATTGTTTATAATTAAATTACAGAAAAAGTACCAAGAAAAAGCATTGAACAGGAGAGCAAAGGCAACTAGATAACTTGATTTGAAGTTGCGGATGCCGATTTTAGGAAGCATGGTTTTTCACTTTTACATTTATACATTCTTTACACTTTCAGATTAAGTTTAAGAGTTGATAATCCATATTGATGGTCAATGTCTGAAACTGTTCGTGTGACGAACAAAACGCTTAAATAAAGTGTTCTACACATCTACAGTTGGAGCGAAGGGTGAAGGCTTATGGCCAAGAAGAAGAAGGAACTTAAGGCTCCTCCAAGAGCATATTATGATTGGTTCACGTAGATGAGAGGATTGCCTTCCAATCTTTTGGAGTTATAAGTAGCGAAGCAGTTAACAGCCGAAGTTCATGTTTTTCGCCTTTTAACATTTGCAGTTGGGCGTTTGCTTCGTTAACTATTTTTGAGATTAAATCCGCGACATATTTGATTCCTTGTGATTTATCTACAACTTTTGAAATTTCCCACAGATCTGCCTTTGATAATTTTTTCTCCGAGATTGCCGAGGTAAGTGTGGCTTTTGATTTCGATCTTTGCATTGCGTAGTTTAGGGGCAGTGGTAGTGATTCGTATCGTATTCTATGGAGTAGTACATTAGGTTCCAACATGTCTACTAGTTCGTTTCTCAAGATTGAAGCTGTGCCTAAAAGCCTGCCATATGCGCCTAACGCTTCAATCTCGCTTTCTGAACCGTTTCCCAGTATTCCGCCGATGCGTGTGATTGTTTCCAGTTCAGAGGCTCTCATTTTGATTTTGGCAAGGCTTTCCTGAAGTGTTGTGTCCATTTTTTTGCGGGATTGAAGTTCTGAGATTTCGCTTTCTGCTTGTTCGAACCAAAATTTGTCGATTGTTTGGAGGATTTTTGTAGTTATTTGTTGAGATATGCTTAATTCAGCGTTTTTGCGCATTAGCGTGAAGGCTTTAAACATGAGTATGTCGCTTATGATTAGGGAGATTTCTTTGCCAAATTTTCCGAAAAGTGTTGGACGCTTATTTCTTGTTTTTAGGTTGTCTATTATGTCGTCGTGTATTCCTATGGCTTTGGCTAGCATCGTGAATGACGCACCGCACGGAATTGTAGTCTCTAGTTTACCGCCTACGGCTTTGCAGCAGAGAGAAAGGATTGTTGGTCTGAAATAATCTGGGAGTTCTGCAGCGTAATTTAGTGCCTCTTTAAGTTGAGGATTATGGGTTTCCTGTTGTAGCAAAGTTTGTTTGGCGAGGTTCCAGCCTTTTGCGCCTTCTTTTTTCATCATTTTTTTTGTTTCTTGAAGTAGTGTTTCGCTGTTGAATTCAGTTTTTCCTATGATTTTCTTCATCGAAATCCCTGTCTAAAAAAGGCTTGAATTTATGGATCAGTTATTATTGAAATGAGTGTGCTTTTATGTTTTGTTTTGTATTTGTTCTTTTAGTACGTTGGCGTATGTTTCTATGTATTGTTTTCCTTTGTTTGTTATGGTGTAGACTTTTCGTGTTCTTCCGCCTTGTTGTTGTTTTTGGCTTGCTAGGAAGCCTTCAGTTTCTAGGCTGTTGAGAAGTGGGTATAGGGCTCCGTGTCTTAGTCTAACGTCAAAGTTTGTTTCTACTTCCTTTTTTATCCTGTATCCCCACATGGGTTGAGCTCGGATGAGCCTTAAAATTTGGATGTCGAGCAGGTTTCTGATTATGCGTTGTACAATTTCTTTTTTGAAACTTTCCGTCATTTTTTCACGTTCTAGATGTGTTCTATTTTGTACTGGTTCAGGTTTTGGCTTATTTAGATTATGTATGATTTGGAATATTTGGGTATGCTTCGGTATGCTTCTTTATGTTTGGGATAAGTGTGAACCTTTATATTTTCGTTTAGGCATTATAAAGACTTGAGATATGTCTGGAAAAGGACATATTGTATCCACGTATAACAAAAGAACTGTTAAACATAAATACAGAAGGGAAACAAAATGGTAAACAATTCAAAAGAAGTTCAAGTCAAATTAATGAAAGGACTCCTAGACCTAATCATACTCCAATTCCTAAGCTCAACACCTATGCACGGCTACCAAATAATCACAAAAATCCGCAGAAGCTTCGGCGTATATTTTGGACCAAGCACCATTTATCCGCTTCTAAATACCTTAGAAAAGAAGAATTACGTAAAAAGCGAGTGGAACATGAACAGCGAACGTCCACGAAAAGTCTACAACCTAACAAATGAAGGTCGAAACCTACTGAACTTCACAGAAGACTCGCTGAACTTTATATGCAGAAAAATCGGCACGCCAGGCGTATCAAAAAACGATCTGCTAGAAAATAATGGTCCACAACACGCTCTGCGTCCTCTGCTGAAGAAAATGGAAGAATCAAAGACACTGATCTAGCCCACAATTTCCCTACATCTTCTAAACCCGTAACAATTACCACATCCAAAAGGTTACTTTACAAATTTCGTTGGATGTCTTTTGAATCTCTTTTTGCAGGTCACGCTACAGAAATGGTATGTCTCGCCATCATAGGTTATCTTGAACTTAGCTGTCTTTTCGTCAAGGATAACGCCGCACACAGGATCTGTAGGCATTATTCAGTCTTAACCTCACGTTAGAGTGTATATTCTGCTTATTATGGTTAGTGGTAAGCGGAGAAGGACTGTGAAATAAAACTTTTTGAACAGAATTGATTTATTTGTTTTCTTATACGCTATGGTAATGTGAATTTCATGACTAAGACATTCATGATGAAGCTCAGCAAGCTGCAACCGAGCCAATTATACATTAGTTCAGAAAAACTAGCTGAAGTAATGAAAACCTTCGATTCTGCAAACCCTGAGATAATTGAACCTATACCAATCAAGCAACTTGGAAATGAGCTAATCTTCGTAGATGGTCACACTAGGGCTTTTGCTGCTTTTCTGCATAATTTTTCCGAAGTCCCTGTATACTGGGAAGATGAGGAACTTGATTGGGATGCTTACGAAATCTGCGTGGCATGGTGCAAGAAAGAGAGAATTCATACGATAGCGGATCTCAAGAACAAAGTTGTGTCCCAGAAAGATTATGAAATATTGTGGTATAGGCGCTGCGAAGAAATGCAACAAAATTTGGCAAAGAGACAGCAAAAAGAAGGAAACATGACCAACCATAAAAATTTTGATTGCACCGAGCAGTTGTAAGAAAATTGGCAATGAGAATTATCTACCCCACTGTTGTTGTGATGATAAATCTTTTTTAACCGCTTCACAATTGTTATTTGCTTCGTTAGGTCATGGACATGCCTTCAATAATTCAGATTTCAAATCTTACAAAAAAATTCGGTAACATTGTGGCAGTTGACCACCTAGATTTGGAAGTTGAAGATGGCGAAATTCTTGGACTTCTCGGACCTAACGGTGCAGGAAAAACCACCACTATCCTTATGCTTGCAACTGTTATTAGACCGACAGAAGGCACAGCCACAGTCGGCGGCTTCGACATACGCAAAAATCCGGAGAAAGTGCGGGAGCTTTTCGGCATAGTTTTTCAAGAGCCTAAAATGCTATGGGTTAGCACACCGTGGGACATAGTGAATTGGCACGCTAAAGTCTGTGGATTGTCAACAGAAGAGAGAAAACGTAGGGTTAAGGAAGTTTTAGAATCCTTGGATATGTGGGAGCACCGCCGCAAAAATGTTCATGCGCTTTCAGGTGGCATGCGCAAGCGGGTTGAATTGGCCAAAGTTTTGGTGCAGAGGCCCAAAATTGCGATTGTCGATGAGCCAACTGCTCAGATAGATGTTGTTGGCAAACATAGGGTATGGAACATGCTTCGTAGGCTTCGTGATGAAGGAAGCACTCTTATTCTTGCTACAAACGAGCTTTATGAGGCTGACGAGCTTTCGGACCGCGTGGCTATAATGCACCGGGGTAAGTTGCTTGTATGCGACACGCCGAAAACGCTCAAAGATAGCATTGTGGGCGGTGACATTGTAGAGATTCAACTTGAAAACGATGCGTCAGCCAAAATCGTTGAAGAACTCAAAAACTTCAAAGAAGTGGTCAACATCTTACAAGTTAAACCTTGTATCTTACGCTTGTACCTGAACAAAGTTGAGGAAGTAGTTCCGAAAATTATGAATACGCTTGTGAAGAAAAATGTTCCAGTAACGTCTATTCATATGAGTGAGCCAAGCCTCGACGACGTGTTTGCCCATTATACTGGCTTAACCATAGAAGAGGCGCAAAAAAGCGGAGAGTGAGCTTAAGACGAATAAGCTTTTTTTGGTGGTTGAACGAGATATCCGCCTATTCTTCCAATATAAATTCTTGATTATACTACGTGCCATCTGGTTTGTGTCGCAGATAGTTCTGTTCGGGCTTATTGCTTCACGAATGATTAACGTACGAGAAGTGCCAGACTATTTTCGCTATTACGTTTCTGGTCTTTCCATAATGACACTTTACTCCGCCGCAATATTCATCGGATTCGACATTTACGAAGAAGCGGAGCATGGCGTGTTTGAATATCTGCTCAGTTTGCCAGTTTCCAGAAGGCAACTAGTGCTCGGACGATCAATTGGCGGAGGCTTGAGATCTTTTATTTATGTTGGACCGTTGATTGCTGCTTCTTTATTCGTTATTGGAGCTGTTAACCCTCTAAATTTCTTGGTAGCTCTGTTTGCACTCTTCTTGTTCTCTTTTGGTGTTTCCGGCATGAGCATTACTATCGCTGTAATGATAAAATCAAGTGATCGCTTTGACATACTTATGGGCGTTCTAGACGCTTTGATAGTTCGGTTAAGCACTGCCATGTATCCTTTGGCTGTTGTGCAGGCTGCCAATCCGCTCTATGGGGGTGTTGCAAATTTTAATCCTGTCAGTTACGCTGCGGACTTGTTTCGATGGGGCACTGGCATAGAATCTACCTATTTCACATTAGCCAATCCGCTGTTGCCATTGCTTGGCATAATCGCCTTTTTCGCCATTTTCACCTTTGTTGGTGTTACAATTTATGATAGGCGAATTGAGGGAGGCGGCTGGCAATAATGAAAGCGATTATGCACATTGTTGAGCATGATCTTAGAAACTTCTTCCGCTATAAGTGGTGGCTTGTCGGCTTAATCAGCATGAACTTGGCTGACTTGTTCATAATGGCAATAGTCTACAATTACATGGTTAGCAGTGCAGTGATAGCGCAATACGATACTTATTTCAAGTTTTTTGCGCCTGGGCTCACTGTAACGGGCTTGTTTGCTTCGGCTTTCATGATTGGGCGAGAGATAAACATGGAAAGGCGCAGAGAAGTTCACCACTATATGCTAAGCCTACCCATGACCCGAATGGAGCTAGCCATCGGACGCGTGCTGTCTGGCGGAATACGCGGCATGATCTACATGTCGCCGCTTTTGCTGACTTGCTTCGTTTTTCTGGGATTTCCGACTGTTTGGGAACTTCTTGTAATCCTCATTGTTTTGTTTCTAATGGCTCTGGGCATATCGGGCTTAAGCATAGCCATAGCCGTTTCCACCGCAAGCCTAGAAAAATTCATCACAGCACGCGGGTTAGTCTACTATACGCTGTTTTTCTGCAGTAGCGTCTTCTATCCGCTCTCATTGATTCAGCAGTTGGGAGCTGAAGGCAAATTCCCTGCACCTCTCGTGATATTGGCTGAGGTTAACCCGTTAAGCAGCGCTTCGGACATGATTCGCAGCTTCTTGCTGCCTGACCTCCCAGCATTTTCTTATACTTCAATTCTTAATGTGGTTGTTTTTTCGGCAATTTTCATTTTAAGCGCAGCTTTCGCCTACATCAAGATATTAGAGCGTTAAGTTTGCTTTTCATGGCGATTTTGGCTCCTTCAGTCAATAAGACGATGTGGACAGTGTGCGACAGAATCAAACCTAACTAGGCCATTTCGATTTGAAAGCTCTTCCATGAGACCGCTATTGCAATAAAAAGCATTAGATTAACCCACATACTTGCTTCACTAAAAGCGGAGAACACAAGCGACATGTAATTGAGAGTTCCATAACCACCCAAATATAGAGGTGAAATGAAAAGCATTCCTAAAGTTCGTTCTATGACTGCACCTATAAGAGAAAGTAGCATACCCAGTATAGCAGCCCACCTTTTCATGCGTAGAAGCCCGTATCCAACCGCTATGTCTATCGCACTAATCAGCATACAGATGAGAGCGAAGGCAGAAAAGACGGATGACATAACACTTCCTATGATGGAGAGTCCCGATACTACCGTACCGATAAAGAATCCAGATGCCATTGCTATAAGCCATATCAATCCAAAGACGAGAAAGCAAATTGAAACGGCAGTTACGGTTATGGGTCTTTTATTGCTCTTTTCGCTCATCGCAACCACAGCGCTTAGTTAACTGTTGCTTTTAAAAGATTTGCGCATCTGTCTGAATAAACTCCAAACGCAACTCTCTTTGAATTGCTTTTTCCCATTCCTTTTTTCCTTTCCTCTTTTGACATGGCGCATATTGACTTGTCAAGTCTAATTTTGCCGGGCTTCGATGAGGAGTCTATGTTTCACCATTAAAAGCTAATGTGATATAATGTTACATTAAGACTATAGAACGTAGGTAATTTCTAAGTTAAATTTAAGAATAGGAATGGCATATTCTCTTACCTTCCACATTGGCAGATTTGATTTGAAGGTTAATCTGATGAATGATGTGAAGGCTATCTTTGACCCGAAAAGGATAGTTTTAATAGGTTCAAGCACAATTCGGGAAAAAGTCGGCATGGCTTCACCGCAGCTTTTCAAAAGCGTAGCACATAATATGCACAAGTTCTTCCATGGAAAAATACGCACTTTAGACGTGAATGGAAAAGCGAAACAGAATAATCTCAGCAAGATGCGCTGGGTTCCCGAGCTCGCTGTTATAATGTTGCCGCCAAAACAGTCAGTCGCCCAAGCGGAAAAATGTGCAGAGGCGGGTGTTCAGGCGCTTGTTATGATTACGGGCGGATACAAAAACTGCGAACGAGAACAACTGTTCAAGCTTAAGGAAAAATACGGCGTTAGAATTTTGGGACCTAACACTATTATGGGCGTAATAAACACATCCAACGGGTTGAACACAACTTTTGAAAGGGATGTTATGCCAAAAAAAGGAAATATTGCGGTCATATCACAAAGCGGCGGTGTTGGTGCGTACATACTTGATTGGGCCTGTTTCTACGGTGTTGGCATCAGTAAATTTGCATTTATGGGCGACAAAATAGACGTAGACGATGTTGAATTGTTGCAGTACTTCCGAAGAGACAAAAATACAAAGGTAATTTGCTTATACATGGAAGGCGTGATAGACGGAAGAAAATTCATAGAAGAAGCCAGAAAAACCGTCAAAGAAAAGCCTATCGTAGCTTTGAAAGGTGGAATAACACAGGAATCTGCACAGCGGGCAAAATCGCACACAGCCTCAATCGCTGGTTCAGACGCAATTTTTGACGCAGCATTCAAGAAGGCTGGAATAATTCGCGCTGAAAACATAGAAGAGCTTATGGACACCGCCATAGCGCTTTCCAAACAGTCTCCAATGCGCGGCGATAATGTTGCCATTGTAAGCAACGTAGGCGGACCAGCAATATTGGCTGCAGATGTAGTCGTTAAAAATAATTTAAAGCTTGCCACTCTGTCCGAAAAAACTAAGACAAAGATTGAAAAACTGTATCCGGGTGTTGATGCCACAAACCCTATTGATATGATAGCTGACGCTAGGAGTGAACGCTACGCACAAGTGTTGGAGCTTGTGCTTGAAGACAAGAATGTAGATGGCGTTTTGGTAATAAACATGCTTAAGTCATGTTTTTTTGAGCCTAATGATGCCAAGGTAATTCCGAAAATTGCGGTAAAATTTCCAGACAAGCCAGTTGTAGATGTGCCTGCAGGTGGACAAGACTTTGAACTCGTGTATAACGTGTTGGGCAATACGCGTATTCCATTGTATAATATGCCAGAAAAAGCTGCAAAAGCCCTGAAGGCGCTGAGAGCTTATGGCAAAATCGTTCAGAAGTGAGTCGATGAAAAAAGATAGCAACAATAGGATTCCTCTATATATCGTAGATGCGTTCACTGACAAACCTTTTGGAGGAAATCCCGCAGCTGTCTGCCTGTTACCACATGAGTATGCTGATTCTGTTTTGCAGTCTATCGCGGCGGAGATGAACCTGTCAGAAACAGCCTTTCTCCTTCCTCTTGATGGGGAACCTCTAAAAGAATCGAAGACTTTTTCGTTAAGGTGGTTCACTCCAAAAGTTGAAGTGCCTCTTTGCGGACATGCCACGCTTGCTACTGCGGCAGTTTTGTTTTATGACCTTCATATTTTAGCTGATGAGGCGAGTTTTGAAACAAAGAGTGGAATTTTGGTTGCTAAGAAAGATAAACGTGGAATACTGCTTGATTTTCCAACTGACAACCCTGTTCCCATTAAGCCTGATAGAGCGCTTCTTGAAGCAACGGGTATAGCTGATTTTAAGAACGTGGAATATGCGAGAAGGTTAAAGAAACTTCTTGTCCATATATCAGACGAAGAAGCCCTAAAAAGCCTGAGACCAAACTTTGAACTTATGAAGTCTTTACCTGCAAAAGAAGAAATTCTAGGAGTTATCGTAACATCGCATGGTCGACCCCCATACGATTTTGTTTCGCGTTTTTTTGCGCCTTGGCTTGGCATAAACGAAGACCCAGTGACAGGAGCAGCGCACACAATATTGACTCCATATTGGTCCAAAAAATTGGCGAAGAAGGAGATGTTGGCTTATCAGGCATCTGCAAGAGGCGGTAAACTCATGGTGCGTTTACGCCCAAACAACCGAGTAGATTTAGTCGGCACCGCAGTTATCATTCTAAAAGGAAAGCTATACCTCTAGCAAGTCTGCTGAAAAACATAATTATATTTGTAGAGCTACAGATTCTATTTATGTAGTTGCTGTCCATATTTGGGTGAAGCTTTGATTCAGTCTTCAGAAGCCTCTAGCAAGAAACTATTTGGACAAATTCTTGATTTTAGTAGACATGTTGCTGGTTCTTGCCAGATTGCAGCTGCATGCGTATGCGGCGACTACGCTTCAGGACTATTCAACGCAAATGTTACAATCGAAGTTTTACTCGTTATTCACGGATTTCAACCTAAACTTATGAATTACCTGAAAGTCTTCGATGGAAGAAACGCCATTATTCTTGCTGTTGACCGCGGAGTTTTTGAAATGGACGCTGACAGGGGTTTTCTAGGCGAAGCCATCGCAGGCGGATTAATTTTTCCATACGTGCCGTTGGCAAACAATGGATATTTACATTCTCAAGAGGTTATATTGAAAAAGCGTCTTATCCGCGAGCTTTTGGAAAACCTTGTTTTGGATTTTCCAGAACTTTCCTACGAGATTCTCATTAAACCTGAGTATTTCCTATATGAATCAATGTTAAGCCGAGCCAGACTTTTTCCGCCAATGATATACGCTGTGCTAGGTTTTATGCGAGATGATGTTAAAGAACGAAACGTGAAAACTGCTCTTCAAGGCTACTGCGAAGCTTTGGAAGAACTGGAAAAGGAACACGCGATTAGCTTATCTAAAAGTTTTGTGAGAATTTCCAGAGAATTCGCAGACAAAGCCAAAAGTCGAAAAGCCCGATTCGTCAATTTGCTGAAACCCGCGCAGAAGGCATTATTCATGTCTTTGCTAAGTGTCTTTCCCAAAATCGTGAGCTCTCTCTCACAAAACCGGCATTTGCTGGCTCGACTTCAACGAATATCGGGAGCAGACTCCGAAATTATTCATCGAATCGAAGACCCTCAAAAATATCTGTACGTGCCTACCGCAACTGGACTTGTTCCCTTAACGAGCAGGGTTAACATTGGAGATTTCGCGCGTGAAGTGCTTTCTGCAAGCGAAGACACAAAAGTCAGCATCGAAAAAATTGGGGGAGTTTTGAATGATGCCTTTTTGATTAAAGTTTCTACAAACGGTGAGGAAAGAAAAGTTGTCGTTAAAAGGTTCAAAGATTGGTCAAGCTTCAAATGGTTTCCGCTCACGTTGTGGACTGTTGGGACTAGAACTTTTGCAGTCTTAGGGCGCTCTAGACTGGAAAAAGAATGTACTATAAATCAACTTTTATTTTCGAAAGGGTTTGCGGTTCCGAGGCTTCTGTACGTGAATCACGCTGAACGATTACTTTTCATGGACCATGTGGAGGGGGAAAGCTTGGAAAAAGTGATAAGAAGAATCACAGAATCCAAAAATGCCGAAGAAACGAAAAAGGACCTGAACACGTTAGAGAGAGTAGGCGAAACATTCGCTGAGGTTCATGCGCTTAACATTGCATTAGGCGACGCAAAACCAGAAAATACCCTAGTTGGCAAAGGCGACGAAATTTATCTGCTAGATTTTGAACAAGCTTCTCGAAATGGTGATAAGGTGTGGGACATCGCTGAGTTTCTGTATTATGCGGGGCATTACCTTTCACCGTTTGTAAGTGTTAAATCAACAGAGCTTATCGCCGAAGCTTTCATTGACGGCTATGTTAGGGCAGGCGGAGACACGAACATTGTCAAAAAAGCTGGAAACCCAAAATACACAAAAGTTTTTAGCGTATTCACATTTCCGCACGTAATACTTACCATTTCTAACATTTGCCGAAAAGCCGACAAGCAGAAGGGACAAAAAAATGGTTAAACACACAACAACTCTGTCTTTCTACGGCGGAGTAAACGAAATCGGCGGAAACAAAATCCTACTAAAAGACAGAGACACAAAAATCTTCCTAGATTTCGGCATGTCCTACGCCCTAAAAAAGCTGTTCTACTCTCCACCTTTCCTGTCGCCGAAAACTGAAAAAAGCCTTAAAGAATTTGAAATTCTTCCAAACATCAAAGGCATTTACACTGACGAGAAGACGCCAGAAATTGACGCTGTATTTCTTTCTCACTCACACATGGACCATTCTGCCTACATCTCTTTCATAAACCGTCAAATCCCAGTTTACTGCGGCGAAACAACACAGATTATTCTTCAGGCTTTGAGCGAAATGCGTAGAACAGATTTGGAATTCAACGTTGAAGACGTAAACTTCGAGACTTTCAGAACTGGCAAGGAAATAGCTATTGGCAATTTGAAGATTGAGCCGGTTCACGTTGACCATTCTGTTCCAGGTGCCTACGGCTTCATTATCCATACGTCTAGTGGGGCTGTTGTTTACACTGGTGATTTTCGTGCACATGGAGCTAAACCACAGATGACAAGAGAGTTTGTTGAAAAAGCCAGAGAAGCCGAGCCTATTGCGGTTGTTAGTGAAGCTACGAATATGACTGGTGCATCTGTTTCTTCGGAAGTTGAAGTTGAAAGCAAGTTGGACGATATTGCCAAACAGACAGAAGGCATTGTGCTGGCTGATTTTAGTTATGCTGATGTTGACAGACTAAATAGTTTCCATCGAATCGCCAAGAAGAACAGGCGGTGTCTAGCTGTTTCACTTAAACAAGCCTACCTATTGAATGCGCTGAGAAAAGACAAGCACTTAAGGATTCCAGATTTAAACGATGAGAGTGTCTTGATTTTTCGAAAGTCGAAGAAAAAATATGACAAATGGGAAAGCCAAATCATGGACCACTACAAGTCCAAAATCGTTGACGTGTTCGAAGTCTCGAAGCAGCAATGCAATGCAGTTCTTGCCATGTCCTTCTACGATTTAGAAGAGCTCGTAGAAATAAGGCCAGAGCCAAGCAGCTGTTATGTTTTGTCTGCTTCTGAACCTTTCAACGAAGAGATGGAAATAGACTTTGAAAAACTTGTTAACTGGCTTAAGCACTATGGATTGCCACAATATCACGCACATGTTTCTGGACACATAATGCCGCTGCAACTGAAAACCATCCTAAAAGAAATCGGCGCGACAAAAATCTTTCCGGTACACACGGAACACGCAGATTTATTTGCCAAGTTTATGCGCAATCAGAAAAGCCAAGTCATACTTCCAGAGAAGAACATGGAGTATACGCTTTAGGCGTAACTGTTTTTGCCAAATGTAAATATTGTGTTTTATGGAAGTTTCCCGCTTAGAACCAAACTGGTACCTCATGTGTGGCTGATCTTTTGTTTTTAGGAGATTTTTGCGCCTCTTCTTACTTCGATTTTTCCTTCCTTCATAACCATTTTAATACGGTTCTTGTCCTGTAGGACCTTCACATCTTTAAGCGGGTCACCGTCAACCACTATTACGTCAGCGAGCTTTCCCTCCTGCACAGTGCCTGTCACATTTTCTAAGCCGCATGCCTTCGCACCGTTTCGTGTAGCAACGACTATTGCATCCATAGGTTTGAACCCACAATGCTTCACCAGCAGTTCTAGTTCCATGGCGTTTGTGCCCATTTTCAAGAGGGGAGAACCGACAAAGTCGGTGGCGCTAGCAATCGTTAAGCCTGCTTTGTAAAGTTTTGCAATATTTTTCACCATAGTCTCCCAAACTTCCTTTCCCTTTGCCACTGCCCATAGCGGATAGCCTGCGTCTTCTCCTTCAGTTATTATGCGCCAAGCAATGGAAAGCGTCGGAACAAAAACCACATCTTTTCTTTTCTTAGCCATTTCTATCACTTCGTCATCTGGATAGAAAGCGTGATCAATCGTTTTTACGCCTGCTTTTAAGGAGTTTTTCATTGCTTCTGTTCCCTGGCAGTGTGCAGTGACATATTTTCCAACGTGTCTTGCTTCTTCGACCACTGCTTTGATTTCTTCTAACGTGAATTGTGTGTGTTCTGGTCTGTCAACCATGGACATGACGCCGCCGCTTGTGCAGATTTTTATAAAGTCAGCGCCTTCCCTCAATGCATAGCGGGCAGCTTTGATGCATTCGGACACGCCGTCGCATAGGAGAGACATTCCCCGTTTAGTTGTACGTGCGTCTACAAACTCGATTGGAATGTAATGTATGTCGCCGTGGCCTGCTGTCTGGCTCAGTATGTAGCCTGATGAGAGTATTCTTGGACCCCGCAAGGTTCCTTCGGCCATAGCTCTTTTCAAGTATATCCCGAAGCCACCACAGTCTTTGACTGTTGTAAAGCCCGCGTCCAAAAGGTCTGCTGCATCAAAAACGCTTTTTATTAAGCCTAGTTGGTGGGGTCTGATAAGCTCTTCTTCAAGGATGCGGTCTGTTTTCAGACCCATCAGATGAAGGTGCGAATCTATTAAACCGGGCATGACTGTCATTCCGTCAGCGTTGATTTCTGTTTTCTTCACGTTTCTCGGTATGTCCACATCAGCTTCTTTGCCGACTGCCATGATTTTTGCGTCTTCGACAACGACAACAGCGTTCTTTACTTGTTTGGCGCCAGTTCCGTCAATCAGACTGCCGCCTTTTATGACGGTTATACTTCGTTTTTTCTTTTTGCTCATTCTGTTTTCCACCCGAGGTTTAGAAATATGCAGTTATGAGGCAATTCGTATTTATGACTATTTATTGCTGCAGAAGGTAAGAATCGACTTTCCATTTTTGGTGAGCAAGGTTTATAGTTTAATTAATTGAAGTGGCTTATTCGTGAAGAGTTATGATTACCATAATTGGCGCTGGAAAAGTTGGAAGTGCTGCAGCCTTCAACATTCTACGTTATAGAATCGGCGACGTTGTCCTAATAGACGTTTTTGAGAATTTGGCCAAAGGTGAAGCGCTTGACATGATGCAGACAGCTCCAGCTATAGAGTTTGACGGAAAAATTAAGGGCACAAGCGACTTCAGCGAGATGAAAAGCTCAGATCTTGTGATTGTGACTGCTGGTGAGGCACGTAAGCCTGGGATGACGCGGATTGACTTGATGAATCAGAATGCGAAGATAATTAAGTCTCTTGTAGAGGAAGTTGTGTATTATGCTCCCGGATGTAAGTTGATGGTTGTGACAAATCCTGTTGACATCATGACCTACATAGCATATAAGGAGTCAGGCTTCGAAAGAAACAGGGTTTTTGGAATGGGCAACATACTAGATGCTTTGCGCTTTCGGTCTTACATCGCTTTAGAGCTGAATGTTTCCAGAGAAGATGTCAGAGCTTTAGTTATAGGCGAGCATGGCGATTCTATGGTTCCACTTGTCGAATACGCTGCTGTTTCTGGAATCCCTATAATCTCTCTGCTCAATAAGTCGCAAATTAAGAAGATAGTTGATTTGACAATTTCTTCAGGAGCTGACGTTATCAAATTGAAGGGTTCGACAACTCACGCGCCAGCAGCAGTTATCGCAATTATGGCAGATGCCATTATCAGAGGCAGAAACCGCGTGATGGGCGTTTCCACTTATCTGCAAGGTGAATATGGATGTTCAGACATTGCTATCGGCATGCCAGTGGTTCTGGGAAAAAGCGGTGTTGAAAGAATCTTGGAGCTTAAGCTTACGCCAGAAACAAAGAAACGTCTCCAAAAATCTGTCTCAACAATAAAAGAAGCCATAAAAAACTGAATGCGTAGCGCACAATTCTAGTTTTGTCAAACAAAATTTTTTCTATTTGTTAAACAAAGGGGCAAGGGTTTTTCTAATCTCAAAGCTTAATTTCAAGTTTTTTTTGATGACGCTTAGAACTGTCTCTCACAATGGGAAATCTGACTTCCAGTTTTTATATTCTCTGAGAACAATAATGCTCAACCCAGATAGAAGATAATTTCATAAGTCTTATTTGGACATTGAGAGCATTGGAGTTGAGAAGGGAAAAAATGAGGCGTATTTACTGTCTGCTCCTGATTGGTTTTTTGTGCGTTTCCTTTTCTTGTTTCTGTACATCTCAAGCAAGGGCAGAGGAGGTAATTCCGAGATCTAGTTGGACTAAACTGACTAATCATTCTCAAGGTGCAGACTCCTCCTCATGGTCTCCAGATGGGATTGAAATTGTTTACAATACGTGGGACGATGCACCACTGGGCGCAGTGTACAAAATGAGCGCTGATGGTTCCAATCAAACGTATCTCGGAATCTCAGAGGTTCAATATCCACACATCTCACCTGATAATTCAAAGATTTTGACGGTCGGTTTTGGCTATGTATGGATTAGCAATTATGATGAAAGTGACCATCATCACATATATGGCGTTTATGACAGTGGTTCCGGCGTTCCAGGAAGTTGTCATCATTATGCGACATGGTCTCCATCTGGCGATAAAATTGTTGTGCCTGAATACACTTACTATGGTTCAGGTTATCTACATTCGCACATAATAACCATCAGTCCAGATGGAACAGATCCGACGGTTCTTACTAATGATGATCAAGCCTATCTTTATCCAGTTTGGTCACCTGATGGAGAAAAGATAGCTTATCAGAAAACAGATCATTCAATAACTCCTGACGAAGCTGACATCTGGATAATGGACACGGATGGACAGAACCAACAGAGGATCACGAATTTTGAAGATGCAATGTTTCCTATATGGTCACCTGACGGAGCAAGTATATTTTTCATCCGACGGTATGGACTGAATTTTGGGCAATTTCATATCTATAGAGTGAACGCTAATGGAACAGATGCCAAACAGCTCACAGACTCCGATGGCGAGTGGTTTCCTTCAATCTCTCCGGACGGTACATGGATGGCTTTCACTGCTTTTGATGAAAGCGGAGTTAGAAATATATTCAAAACTCAACTGAAAGTCTATGTGCCCTTATCAGTATCGATAAACCCACTTTCAACATCAATTAACGTAGGTGATTCAGTAAATTTTGCTTCAACAGTTAGTGGAGGAATATCTCCATACAGCTACCAGTGGTATCTAAACAGCAATCCAGTTCCTGGAGCAACATTAGCATCATGGATTTTTACACCGACCATGAGTGGAATCTATTATGCATACCTCGAGGTTACAGACTTAAGCAGTGACACAGTTCAGTCTGAGACGGCACGAGTAACTGCAACAAGCGTTCCAGTCGGTGGCTGTTCATTTCCGATAGAAGGACTTACATTAACAAAGCCTTTAACACCTTACCTAACTCTAATAGCTGCGATAGCAGTAGGTTTTATTGTGATCAGGCGCGAAGCCACAAAAAAGGCAGAATAGCATTTCTTTTTTATTGTTTGGAATCAAAACAACGGAAGCCTTGCGTTGACGTGAGATGTTAATTGTCAGTTCAAAACTTTAATCTTGAGGTTTTGTCGTGTGTGGGGATTCATAATGTATAAGTCAACGTAGAGACTCTTGATATTTGCGATAAACAATGAAAGCCGACACAAAGCTTGACCACCGAATACGAGTGCTCATACACAGCTTAGGCTTAAGCTGCATAGGCGGCGCCATATTCCTCCAAATCCTAGTCTTCGCAGACATTTTCCAAAACGGCTACTTCATGGCGGTTGAGCAAAACCCAACAATTCTAACGTTTGAAATAGTCCTAACGGCTTTCGCGCTTATCTACTTCATATACATATACCAACGCTTCATCCGATCAGTGAGATAGCCGATTTTAAGCATAAATCTTAAAAAATTGTTTTTGGACAAGCGCTGAATAGCAAGAATGATAATGGAAAGTGTTAAATAAACTTCCATAAAACTCTCAATGACTTTATGTTGAAGGTGAAAGCATGAAGAAAATAGTGAAACTAAGCTTCATAGTGAGCATCCTTATTCTCACAATTGCCTCATTCACAAACGCAAAAGCACAAACAATAACAGAAGACATGAAAACATTTTTTGATTCAATGATTCCTGGATTGAAAATCCAAGTTAACGCGACGATGGAAGCGCAGCCTACCCAGAATATTAGTGTAATTCTCAAGATGACAGCTCTGCTAAATGTAAGCGTTAAATTCCTAAACCTGAGCATAGTGGGTTTCTCGTGGAGCAACGAGACATCAATTGGAAACATAGGTAACGGAACCAGCTTTTCACTGCAGAGTGCCTCCTCAAAAATATTCAACGCAACCTTTAGAGTGCCAGGAAATGTTTGGCACGTAACCTCTGGCAAACTCGCATTAACATATTCAACAAAAACCGAAAGTGGTGGTGTAAACGAGACAAAAGACTACCCGCCATTTTCTATGGGCTTCACAATGACTTACGTCGAAAATGTTTATCTTGAGGGCATGGAAGAACTGCTTGAAAACTTGAACAGCACTTTCCTGCAGAGCTTCGGCATGAATCTTACTTTAGACAATCTGGCTAAACTAAACGAGACTTACAGGGGACTCCAAGGAAGCGTCGGCGACCTCGACAATACAAGAAGAGTTGTTGCTATCTTAGCCGTGACCACCGTCTTCTTCGTAGCTACAACTGTTTACATGGTCATGCGAAAACCAAAAGAATCCTGGTAGGCTACTGCCCTTCTCTCATTTTTTATGAAGCTTCTGAGCAGCAATAAATGTTAAACCATGTTCAGTCAGCGTCTTTGCTGTTCTGTTTACCGCGTCATGCTTATCCAAATAATTGCGCAGAAGCTTTGGCATCAATCCTTTTTCGATTATGTCCGTTTTGGGCATGAAATAGTCTAAAATGTCAGATGGATGCTCTCGAGCCTGATCAACCTCAGGTATTCCGCCTTCATGTTTTGCACTTATGTTCTTTACGTGGTCTGCTATTTTGACAAGCTCGTTAAGTCGGTCATAAGGCTGTCTTACGATGCTTTTCTGAGTTTCTACAATATGATGTTCAATGCGAACAATATCTTCAAAGTTGAAGGCTTTTCGTATGTAAGCTGAAAGCTCAATTGTCTCATTGTTAACGGCGTTTGAAAGATTAAAGCCGATGAGCGGCGTCGTGCCATCCTCCCGGCTGAACAATTTTGCAGTCATTAGCGTCCAAAAGATTGAATAGGGATTATCATTACCCAAGTAAACTGAAATTTTGAACTCAATGTCGATGCCAAGTTTGCGTAGCCAATAGCCCAGCAAAACCGTACCACAATTAACGTTTAAAACCTGCTCAAGCCCATACTCAGTATAATAATGGAGAAACTCATCAACCCACTTTAAGGTATACTGATTTGGCACGCCTACACCGCCAAAATAACCAGTAATAGTTTCTGGGCCTCCTAAGTGAACATTTATCGGTTTGCCATCTGCTCCAGGCATCGTTCCCTTAGTGTCCAATGTCTGCACATACGAAGCTCCAATAATCTGCATAGCAGCTGCAAAAGCCAATATGTCATCTTCTTCAACCTGTTCCTTCATGTTGCGAACGCGAATGTAACGACTGGGCATAAGCTCCTGTCCAGCAATTGCCTGCTTTGCTTCTTCTATAAGCCATGGGAAAAAGTTGAAAGCGCTTATTTCAAGCGTAACAGCGAAAGAGTCGTCAAACCGTATAGAATCAGCCTTCTTGCCCAGAATTTTTCTGCGATAGTCTGAGACGCTTATGAAAGCCTTCTTGTCTCGTTGCTTAGCTAGCCAGTCAAGGTCTTTGGTGAACGGTGACTTTTTCTTCTCGAGGCGTTTCATGAGCTTTTCGAGTTTGCAGGATTCCTTAGCCTTGCGGTTGATTTCGCTTACTCCTCCATATTTTTCGACAATTTCTAATAAGTCGTTTACGAGAGGATTATCTTTTTTCAGCAGAAAACTGTTAATTTCTTTCAGATTCTCTTCGTTTATCTTTAGTTTTTCTCTAAGGCTGTCCATGCTAATGTCTCCTTTCTGATAGTTGTTGTGTTCAGCCTAATGCCATTTAAGGGTTTTCACTTAGCGACTTTTCTTTTCGGGGAACCAGATATTATCAAAATTTGCCTTCTGTTTCTCTTCTTGTTCTTTGAGCCAGTTTTCATATCCAAGGCGCTTTAATCTTTTCGTAATTCTCATCTATTCTGTACGTTTTTCGTTGATAAGCAAGTTTTTCGCATTTAAGGAAATCCTCACAGAAATAGCAGTTTTTTAGGCTTTTTTCTTTGCAGCAGTTTCGCACTTCACAGTTGGGCATGCCTCCGCCTAGGAGACAATCTGGACAGCATGAACTGGCAAACCACTGTAGGCCTTTCATGAAATTTTCAAACGCAAAATCTTGAGTTATGTATCCTATCCACTCGCCATGGCGATAAGCTTCCACAAATCCCTTAAGCTCTTTAGCCATTCTTGGAATGCGTGTTCGCATGCCACAATGACTACAGCAGACTCCACAAAAACCTATTACTATTTGTTGACACATTATGAAGCCCCTTCTTTTATGGACGAATCATTCGCTTTTGAATTCAAAGCTTAAATGATATAATGGTTATGCTTTAACATAAAAAGGGTGCAAGACATGTTTAAACCTGAGGGAATTTTTCCAGCGTTAGTCACGCCCTTTACTGACGACGGTAACGCTGTTGACGAAGAAAGACTGCGAACACTAGTCAATCACTGCGTCGAGTTAGGCGTGCATGGAGTTGTCCCATGCGGCACAACGGGCGAATTTGTGAACATGACGACAGAAGAGAAGAAATGCGTCATAAAGGCTGTGGTTGACGAGGTTAACGGTCGAGTTCGTGTAATTGCTGGAACAGGAGCTAGCGGCACAGACCAAGCCTTAGAAATGACCAAATACGCCAAAGATGTCGGTGCTGATGCCACGTTGATTGTTACGCCTTTTTATCTAAAACCCACAGACCGCGGAATCTACGAACATTTTGACACAATCGCCAGCACGGTTGATTTGCCAATTATTCTATACAACATTCCACAGTGCACGGGCGTGGAGCTTACTTGGCAGATGGTTGAGGACTTGGCTCAAATCCCAAACATTGTCGGCGTAAAAGACAGCAGCGGACAACTCAAATATGTTCTGGCTGTGTTGGAGAAAGTGAGAGATAAAATTAATGTTTTATGCGGGCACGACGAAGTTGTGGTAGCAGCGTTAGCTGCAGGCTGTTCCGGGGCTATACTTGCAAGCGCAAACGTCATTCCTGACATCTGGATTCAAGTCTACAATCACATAAAGAATGGTGAACTGCAAAAAGCTCGTGAACTACAATATAAGGTGCAGAAAATAGCCAGAATCATCGCTGGCAGCGGTGCAGTGGGAACAAAAGAAGGATTAAACATGATGAAAATCAAGGTAGGTCCTGTCCGAAAGCCGCTGAGTGTTGGAGGCGAGCTAACATACGAAGCGAAAGAAGAGCTGAGGCTGGACTTAGAGAAAATTGGTAAGATAAAGCCTAAACCAGTAAAGTTTGAAATTGCTGAAAAACCCATAGAAGAACGTTTTATGGCGGTAGACATAACTCCCGAAACGATAAAAGCTTTCAAGTTGCGAGTAGGTGAAGCGTTAGCGGGTCAAGGCGCAGAAGTAGCTCACATAGACCTTCTCGTAGGCGAGAAAAATGGGCCTGTTGGTGAAGCGTTTGCAAAGGCTAAGGCGGCTCCGACGCCGGGACATGAGCCGTTGTTGGCTATTTTGGAGCCGAATTTGTCCGTGAAACCTATTACGCTTATTGTTCCGACTGTTACGATTACGAGTATGCGGCAAGCGAGCATGGTTTTTGGACCAGCGCAGACAGCAGTGGCAAAAGCAGTCGTTGACAGTGTTGCAGATGGCACAATTCCAAAAGTGGTTGCTGACGACTTGATAATTATTGCTAACGTGTTTGTTCACCCAACTGCTGTTGATAGGCAGCGTGTTTACATAAACAATTACAAGGCTATGCGCCACGGCATACGCAAGGCAATAGAAGGCAGACCCACAACAGACGAGCTAATAGCGAACAAGGACAGGTCAAAGCATCCCTTCAAATATACACCATAGTGAAAAGCCCTTGCAAAATCAGAAAATAGCGGAAGGCGACTACATTCTTCTTTATTTAAGTCAGCGGAAAACCTACTTAGTCAAAGTTGAAGCTGGCAAAAGCTTCCACACGCATAAAGGCTTCATAAAATTTGACAATTTGATTGGGAAAGATTATGGTTCAGGCGTTGTAAGCAGTTTAGGTTTCGAATTTGTTGTGTTGAAGCCGCTTTTGCGGGATTATGTTATGAAGTCTGTGCGGAAGACTCAGATAACTTATCCTAAAGACATAGCCCTAATCGTTATGTTCAGTGGTATCGGTCCAGGAAATCGTGTCGTGGAAGCTGGAACAGGCACTGGAGCGCTTACCACAGCTTTGGCACATTATGTTAAGCCGAACGGCAAAGTCTACAGTTACGAGTTTAGAGAAGAATTTCAGAAAGTTGCTGAGAAAAATCTGACCCGTGCAGGTTTACTTGATTTTGTGGAGTTGAAGGTTAAGGACGTGACTGCTGGGATAGATGAGACTGACGTTGACGCGGTTGTATTGGATTTGGCGACACCATGGCTTGTTATACCGCACGCCTACACAGCCTTAAAGCCTTGTGGAACACTAATTTCTTTCAGTCCAACGATTGACCAAATTGTCAAAACGGTTGAAGCCTTGAATGAAAGTGGTTTTGTGGATGTGGAGACTGTTGAATGTTTAATGCGTGGAATGCAAGTTGAAAGGGGAAAAACGCGACCGCAAACATTGATGACGGCTCACACAGGCTATGTGACATTCGCTAGGAAAGCAGCGAAAACTACAGCTTAGGGTAAGAAAAATGGCAAAATGAGCCTTTTTGAGATGTGAAAAACAAAAAATTAGGAGATTTGCTGCAATACAGTGGTTTTGGTTATGAGCGACCCTTGACAGCACGGGCAGTGTTTACGTGTTTTCTTATAGGAGAATTTTCTGCCGCATCGGAGACACACTTGGAATACTGTAATCTCTTTGTTATAGGGCAATCTTTGTTGTGTTTGCGTTAGGGCTTGAATCTGCTGCATTTTTAGATTTTCTCCTCTTTGACTTTGCGGTTTAATGTTTCGAGAAAAACTGCTATTTTGAAAACCACATAGGCTAGCATTATCGTAATTGCTATTTCTGCAATGTCTCCAAGCGTTCTCAGAAGTTCACTTAAGCTCATCCGCTCGAGTCTCCTTTATGCGTCAAGCTCTATGGTGTTGATTTCGCTGAGGTCTGACAATGAGTTCATTTTGATTCTGTTGTTTGAAATCGTATAAAGAACGTCGTCTATGTACAGCGTCCGTGTTATGTGGTTTGAAGTGTTGTGAACATTGTCATCTTCAATATGGGTTATAGTTCCTCTTAGCGCTATTTTCTCCTCGAGTTCCAGCGATATTGTGAATACGTAGGCGCCTTGCCACACAGTCTCGCCATAAGCATTAGATGGAACACTGTAGGGATATTTGCTTTCATCTATTTCTGCAACTGTAACTGGTATAACCATGAGACTTTTCTCCTTGTCAAATAAGAACACTTTGTGATCGCTTAGAATTGGCGAGTCTGTTCCTCTGTCGCCTATTTCGTATTTAGCTAGCTCTTTCGGGTCAGACATGTCTTCAACGTCGAAGAGTGATATTTTCACGCCTTGATACCATGCGAAGTTTCCTTCCTCAGCCTCAACGGTTTCTTTGCCTATGCCTATCACGTGATTCGCATCGTACAAATGCAAGTAGTCCGAATATCCTGATATCTTGAGTTCACCGCGTATGACTGGATTATAGGGATTCGAGAGGCTAATTACGAAGAACGGGTCGACTTTTTTGAAAGTCACAAGATAGCATGTGTCACCCATAAAACGTGCTGAGTGCATGTTCTCGCCAGGAGCGATGTTTTCCAATTTGCCCACAACGTCGAGTTCCATGTTTAAGACGTAGACGTTGCTTTCAACCTGCAGAATAGCAAAAGTACTTGCCGGGGTTGTTGTCGCTATTCTGAAGTAGCCTTCATGTTCATCCATGGAAAACTGGTTCAGGATGTTTCCTGGAACTTGGCCGTCGGCTACGTAGGTGATGTTGCCGTTTTCAATGTGGATTCGGTGCAGATTTGTTTTGCCCGCGTTTCCTATGGCTATGTAAATGTTTTCAAATGAAACGTAGAGGTTTGTTGCTTCTCCTAATAGGATTGGTGCAAAAGTTGGCTGCTGAGAGTCATTTTGGACGTTTATTGCCAGAACTGTTGTAAAAGCGTAGGCGTCATCAGTTATATTGGAGTAGTAAACATCTGTGGCAGAAACGCCCACATATTCGTCTTCGGAATGGATCTCTGGAAGTTTCACCTCGCCTTCGTACAGCCAAGCTGGCTTTTTGACAACTGCATAAACGTATTCGCCTATCATTCTGGAACTGAAAAAGTAGCCCTCAACAGTGATTTCCCTCGTTTGAATGGGATTTTCCTTGTCTGATACATCATATGCATGAACGAAGGTTTTTCTTTCATCATAGGCGCCACATTCGTAGAACACGATAAGTCGTTCCTCGTTAATGAATATCTGTTTTAATGTACCGTCAATGGTGATTTTTGCGACTACGGCTGCTTCTTCAGGAGGATAAGCCTTAACTATGACCAGTTTTTGGTCTGAGATTACATAGATATATTCTCCATCAGTTTTTACTATATCTGCCTCGTCTACGCCTTCCACTTGAATGTTTGTTCCAGAAAAGTCGCCAAGACCTTCCGCGTTAAACGTGAATCCCTGTACAAAATCACGCCCTTCCCAATACCAATAATATCCATCGTTCACATTGTTTCTTTGCAAAAACTCCCTGAGCTCCTCATACGACCTAAACTTGTTTAGCGCTGCCTCAGAATCTTTTGTCAAAGTCAAAAATGTCATAGAGCCAACAGTAACAAGCAGAGTCAAAATCACAATCTTCATTGTTTTCATTTTGTTTTTCCCTTTTCTTGATTTACGTGAATAATATGGTGTAGAGAGGGAGTGTTAATGCTATGTTTTAGAACGTGTTTGTACTAGAACTAGTACGGTGATGTGAGGTCTATGCTGTGCCTTGTTGGGGCACTCTGCGTCTGACTATTAGAAATGCGGTTAATGCTAGAGCGAAGCTTATGGCGAGAAAGCTCAACTCATTGGACCATGAACTTGCAGCGTTTGTGTTGTAACTTCCTCCTTCAAGCGATTGTAGTCGCTGAGTAGTTGCTGACAAGAAGACTCCATCGTGCTCGCTTTCAACTCTTATTGTAACTAGTGGAATCAGCACAAGCGTTAGCCCTAGAATTGCAGCGATTAAAGCGTAGATGAAGCCTTTCTTCACTGTGTACGCCTCTGTGAGAAATGAGCGTAACTGTGGCTTTTATGTCTACGTTTTAGAACAGCAAACTGCCTTGTCAGAATGGGCGTTCCCTCCACAGCCTAATTGCTTCAACCCAAAAAATGAGCACAGCGATTGCGCCAAACATTAGCGTGTAGAAGCTTGGAACGAATTGTCCAATTGCGCATATGGCTAAGTAAGCAGCTAGCATGGTTGAGAATAGCACAGAATAGAAGAGGTAGCGAGGCACTAGGAAGCGTCCCATGCGTGTGAAAAATTTCAGTATGCCAACTTTCACTTCGCCTTCCAACACGTATTCACCTGTCATCTTTTTTGTGATTAAGCCTAAATCCTGCAGTTTTTCAAGATGATGCACTGCAATGCTTGGGCTGGACAAGCCTAATGCGCGTTGAACTTCTCTGATGCCAACACTATGCGTGGGCTGATGCAGCAGATACCAGTAGATGAGAAGTGTTTTGCCTTTTAACTCAGATTCTAAGGCGGCAGAATTGAATTCGTGCGCGTTTTTGGACATAAACATCGCCGAGGATACACTTTATAGAAGTAGCGTTTAAAAAGCATAGTTCTGTAAATGCCGTCTGAGTAACTCTGAGATTTCATCTTGTACATCAATCTAATGCCTTCTCATCATCCGGCAAAAATAACTAATGAAAACCGAAAATAAAAACGTTCTTAATTCACGTTATCAGGTGTAGTTTCAGCAATCAATTTAATCCATATGCACATTAGTCTTAATTTGTGGACTGTTTTGCCCCGTTTTGGGACTGTGCGTTGATGAATCATTCTACTAGACTGAGAGACCAGTTATCTTTAGCCTAATCATTAGTTAGATGTTAGGGTAAAGTTTTCTATGCGGCTGTTGTAGGTTGTTGTGCCCCATCTGAAATATGCAATTGTCCTTTGCCATCCGCCTAGGAACGTGTACATTCGTTTGGTCCAGTAGTGAATTGTCAACGCTGCGATTGACCTGTGCCACTGGCGTTCCACTTGTTATCTCAGTCTCAACACCTTCGGCGCTACGCTTCCAGACACGAACACCCCAATAGACAGTGTTGCAAGCATAATCAGTGACTGACGAAACCCTGCTAATATCGCTTTGATTTGCGTCTAGCTTGTAGGCTTGTAATCCATTCACGCTATGTAGGTCGCCTCGCATATATCGGGGGCTGATGTAGCTGTAGTGTCCATTGATGAAATCATGAGAAATCTCTGAAGAAGATGCGTCAAATAAGCAATAATCAGCTCCAATGGTTGCTGTGATTGCCAGTCCAGTTGAAAGTGTTCCTCCTTCAGGAGGCGCTTGTATAATTTGGAATGTAAGGTTCACTAGCCACGTCGTGCCGTTGAACGATTGGACAGGCTCTCTAGCTGTTAAGCTTTGATGATAGCGTCCAATGCTATTTTCAATTGGGTTTGCGACCCATGGACCTGAGTAATATGCCCAGAAATCGTAGTTTACGATCTCGCCTGTGCAGTTTATCAGATCATGGTTCCATTCCAGCGTCATTTCCCAGCCGTATAGAGAGGACACGTTTTCAACTATGATGCTTACGTTGAAGGTGTCACCAACGTCTGTGTTGGTCGTGTAGAATGTGTTTTCGTTGGGCTGAACCTTAAGCATTGTTGAATATTCTGTTTTTGGAGGATTATCCAGTTTCATTGTGCGCTGGGAGTCGTCTAGTCCTTCGCCAAAATTGTTGCCCAGTATTACTGCGTCTTCAGCATTGATAAAGTCGTCTTTGTTGATGTCTGCGTCAGGATTGTATTGCTGCTCCCCATTACCCGTGCCGAACGAAATTCCGAGGAGAACTGCATCTTTCCCATTAACATAACCATCATCACTAATATCAGGAGGAATCATTGAAGGCTGAGACCAACCATCAAGGCAAGTCAACCAAGAAAGTGCCCCGTCACTAAGTAATTCATTAGGCGTGTCTTCGAGAATTGGATGTTCATCTTCAGGGTAATACGGGTCGTTTGAAAGTCCGTAGTCGAAAGCCTCTTTCATCGAAACAATTCCATCTTGATTTACATCCGCTTCCATGAATTCTTGGGAAAAAGGAGACAGACAATCCAAGAATGGTTTGCTAAAACAGCCAAGAGATTGATACCATACAACCCCCCAATAATCTGTGTAATTTGATCCCGTAGGAAGACACACGCTGTTTTCTTTTTCGCGACATGACGCGATGATAATGCGATTTTGTGCTGAAAGGTCTGACCAGAATCCGCCGCCAAAACACGAAGGCGCCGAAGTACTGTTTTCAGTTTTGCACGTCGCAAACGCACACACGAGTCTTGCATAACTAACGTTTAACAAATCCTCGCTTAGTTCATCGTCCCAATATTTCTCAAAATCTTCTTCTTCGTACTCCCAAGGTTCCATGTGCATCTGGTGTATCTGTAAGCATACACATTCATCAACTCCTACAAACGCTGTTCCATTCCAATAATCTTTCAAAGGTTCATCTCCATCGTAATCCTCTCTTCCCCAACACATATTTCCTAAAGTGTCGCAGCCACCGCCGTGACTAGAAAAGAATATAAAAACCAGATCATCTGAATCTGCGCGTTGACCAAGCCATGTCGAAATCGCATAACGCACATTGTACCAACTTGCAACCAGACTTACGTTATCATGCACAACAGGGCCAGATACAGCACTCCATCGAAACTATATTCGTCAACTAACAGGTCGTATGCAATGTCCGTATCAATCTGAAATTCTAACCATCCACACACCAAAACTGCCCAACGTTTATCAATGTAAAGCTGAAAGTCAGCATTTGCCAAATTGAAAACAAATATTGAAGTAAAAAAAACATGACAAGCAATAAACCCGTAATTACTCTCAACCTTATACCTCCAAACCGAAGTGGAAAAGGACCCCGCGTCCAGAAACAAATTCTCCTGCTACATAGATTAAGTCGTTGTGGAGATTTAGCATGTCTAGGGGGAGCATTATGTAAAAAGTGGTTGCGTTTTCACTCTCTATCACGTGATGGTACGGGCTTGGATAAGGTGGTATTTTACATATACCATACATGCCTGACGTGGAGTTGACACTGAGTACATCGCGATACTTAGGACCACCATAAAACATCCAGCCGTCATCACCCATTATCTTTCCATCGCCATCCCTGTCAAAGACGACTATGAAACCTCCTTGAGTAACATTCACCCAAGCAATTATAGAAAGATTCCCTTCAACTATCATAAAAGACAATTCCAACCTTACAAAAAGAGACCATTGCGGAAGCTCAAAAGTAAAATTCTTAATGTTCATTAAATCACTTATCTGTGTATTCAAGTTGTCGATTTGCCCAGTCAACTCCTCAACTTTGTTACGCAAATCCACCGTGTGCATGTACAGGAAACCGTTAGACCCTAAAGAAACACCTAAACAAACAACCAACAAGACAATCGCTATCATATAAGCCCTTGAAGACAACAAAACCCGCCTACAATAGTCACTGTGCATGTAATTATATTTAAGCCTTAATTTGCCAGCACTCTGCCACATCCAAATAACTAAGAATTAATTGAGAAGTCGTATACGAAAGCATCAACCAAAGTCATCAGTAAGAAGCCTACTCTCACAGAGAAAGAATTTTCTCTTCAGCTGCAGCCAACCCTGCGCCTTCGTTGAGATTGTATCCCATATTCTTTAGCGTCGCCTCTATTGCCCCAATCGTGGCCAATATGTCGTTCTGGTTTACGTTACCCATGTGACCTACTCTGAAACCTTTCCCTTTTAAAGGTCCCAAAGTTGAGGCAACCACGATTCCACGCCGTCTCATCTCGCTTCGGAATGTGGCATCATCAATGTTGTCTGGATAATAGGCAGCTGTCATAGTGTCGGCTGCAGATTCCCGCTTTGCAACTAGTCTGAGATTCAACGCATCCATTGCGGCTCTAAAGGCTTCCGCAATAACGTGATGTCTCCTAAATCGCTGCTCTAACCCTTCGTTCAGCAAAATCTTCAATGCCTGATGCAAGGCGTAAATCATGTTAACTGGTGGAGTTGCAAAATACTGCGATGTGTCCCTCACAACAGGTAGCCAGTTGTTGAGGTCGCCATACCAAAAGCAAACTGGGCTTCTCCTTGAGTCCAGTAGCTTTAGAACATCATTGCCTACTGAAAGCATTGCTAGACCTGGGGGAGCCCCTATGCATTTCTGGGAGCCCGCTGCACAGATGTCTATGTTCCAATCGTCAACTCGAACTTCCATTCCACCAAGCGAACAAACTGCATCAACAATATAGAATGCGTCACTTTGTTCTTTGACTGTTTCGCCTATCTCCCTGATGGGATTGGCTATTCCAGTTGAAGTTTCCACGTGAGTAACAGTGACAGCCTTAAAATTGCCTTTGTGCAAGAAATCTTTGACTGCTTCGGGTTTTATAGGCTCACCCCAAGGAACCTCCAAAACCTGTGTCACTGCACCGTGAGCTTTCGCTATTTCAACGAAATGCTGACCAAAAAAACCCGCCACAAGATTCAGAATCCTGTCTCCAGGCTCTACCACATTGGCGACAGCCATTTCCAAAGCCAAAGTTCCCGAACCAGCGATAACGAAAGCTTCATCCTGCGTCATGAAAAGCTTCTTCAGGTCATTCAGAGATTCTTTAAAGATTCTAACGAACTCTGAACTCGTATGCGATTGCGTAGGTTTGCTAAGGGCACGCAAAACTGCTGGGTCAACGTTTGTTGGACCTGGAATCATGAGAAGCTCTCTTTCACTCATAGTGGCTAACACCTTTTCTGGTGAAAAACATTTATTCAGTTCATGATATAACTCTTGGGTGTTGTTGGGAAGTGCCTAAATGACAAGATTTGTGATTAGTGAAAGTGAATACAAAAGTCGCATTGAACGTGTTAGAAAGGTGTTGGCTAGGCGAAAATTGGATGCACTTTATTTAACAAATACTACGAGCATGTTCTATTTGACTGGTTATTCATTTATTGCGACTGAAAGACCATTGGCACTGATCATACCGTTCGATGGCAAAGTAACATTCATGGGGCCCTTATTAGAGAAGGATCATATTTCTCTTAAGACGCGAGTTATTGAGGACATTAAGACTTATTTGGATTATCCTGGCGAGAAACATCCGATTGATTGTTTTGCAGAGTTTTTGAAGGATATGGGTTTGGCGAAGAAACGAATTGGGATTGACAACAAGAGTGGAGCATCTGCCATGTGGGGTTATGAAGGTTCGCCTATTACGAAGAAACTGTTGGAAGCGAAGTTTGTGGACATGAAGGATTCGGTGCCTTCAATGCGCTTAGTTAAATCTGAAGCGGAGATAGCGCTTATAAGAGAAAGTGCAAAGTGGGCGAATCTGGCGCAGGCTCTTTTGCATGAGTATACTGCTGAGGGTTTATGGGATGTTGAAGTGGCATTATCAGCTTCGCTTGAGGCTTGTTCAATTATGAAGAAGGCTCTTGGACCATGCTATGAGCCTTTGCGTAGAAGCACTCCTATAAGTGTTAGCTTTAGAGGTCAGATTGGCGAGATGAGTGCTATTCCTCATGCGTTGGCGACGAAGCGCATGATTAGGAAAGGTGATGTTGTTGGAACTGGCGCTACTGCGGATGTGGGCGGATACTATTGTGAACTTGAAAGAACAATGATTCTGGGTGAGCCAACTGCTAAGCAGAAACGCTACTTCAATATTATGGTCAAAGCCCAAGAAGCCGCCTTCAATACTTTTAAGGCTGGAGTAAAATGCAGCGAAGTTGACAAGGCAACGTTTAACGTGTTTAAGAAGGCTGGTTTAGCGCATCTGGTGCTGCATCACACTGGACACGGACTAGGTTTAGAAGGACATGAGCCACCATTCATAGACATAGGCAACGAACAACCATTAAAGGCTGGGATGGTTGTAAGCTGCGAACCAGGCATATACGAATTTGGATATGCAGGTTTCCGCCATTCAGACACAGTGCTAATAACCAAAGAAGGCTCAGAAATACTGACATATTACCCAAGAGACCTAGAAGCATTAACCATAATATAGCCGTCTAACCTTATTCTAGTTAAGCCTCTGGGCTGTAAGATACCAACTGCGTAGGTCTCTCACGATATTGTGCTCGCAACTTGCGTAACTTCCTTGCGACGTGCCAAGCGTGTAGAAGCTTTCTCCATAAGCCAAATATAGACTAAAACGCTACCAAGGTTTAGTGGAGAGATGTTGCTGCGCATGGGGAAAAAGCGGATCTCGATAATATTGCTCTCGCTCCTCCTATTGAGCATTCTTCTTTTTCTAATCGACATTAAAACAGCGAAAGCAGATGGACCTATATACATCAGAGCTGACGGCTCAGTAGACCCGCCGACTGGAATCATACGTCGTGACGGAGATGTCTACACATTGACTCAGGACACTTCAAGCAACACAAGCGGAATCATCGTCCAAAGAAACAATATCCTTCTGAACGGCTCACACCACTACTTAACCGGAACATACGCAACTAATTGCTACGGACTACTCTTGTCATCGGTGAGTAATGTCACAATCAAGAACCTGATAGTTGATCACTTCTATATCGCTATGTTGCTCATTTCTTCCTCGAACAACACTATTGCCGACAATATCTTTACGAATAACCTAGAGGGAATATATCTTTCGTATTACTCATGCAACAACACCATTTTGCGTAACAGCGTTTCTGAAACCTTTGGTGACGGCGTCCTTCTTGAGCAGTCTTTCGACAATACTATAGCTAGCAACAGCTTCGAAAACAACGGCGCTAGTGTTTCTTTATTTTCATCCAACAACAACAGCATCAGTCATAACACTGTGGTAGACAGCATTTTTTATGGCATCTGGCTTGGAGATTCTTACTACAACATTATTGTAAACAACAATGTGGTTGCGGCTGGTGATTTCGGATTCCGTGGCGATAATGCCCATAACAATACCATTTGTGATAATAATGCGACTAACAACGGTGTTGGTATGTGGCTTAATCTCTGTTCTAACAACAAGATTTTTCACAACAACTTTGTGAACAACGCGAATCAGACCCAAATCTTTCAGTTGTCAACAAATGAATGGGATCATGGCTATCCTTCAGGCGGCAATTATTGGAGCAATTACAATGGAACCGACATCTATCACGGGCAATATCAGAACTTGACCGGGGGCGATGGAATAGGGGATATGCCATACGATATTGCTGGTGACCTTTCAGACAAATATCCACTAATGAATGTTTCTATTCCATTATTCGGCGATGTAAATGGAGACGATTTCGTGAATGCCAAGGATGCTGTTTTGCTGGGGATGGCTTTCGAAACGAACCCAAGTGACCCGAACTGGAATCCTTATGCTGACCTGAATGGCGATGGTTTCGTGAATGCCAAAGACGCGGTAATCCTAGGCACTTATTTCGACAAACACAGAGAATACTAGACTTTCTAACGTGTGCTTCTGCAAGTTTGGAGCCTGAAAAACTTCTCTCGTTCCCCTTCTTTACATACAAACGCTGTGAGTGTCACGGTTCTCAAAGGAAAAGGCATAAATGTGAAGATGTGACTTTCCAAGACAATTACGATGTCGCCAGCTTGGTACTCGTAGCTAAAGCAAATCCATCTATATGTACCATTATCCTTCTAACACGAGGTTCAACCTATAAAGGAGAGTCTAGTCTCCGCTGAGCGCTTAAGCCTATTGGCTCATCAAGCATAAATGAATCCAAGAGAGGGGCCTACAGCCGTTGCACGCACGCACGCACGCACACGCTATCAGCTCTGAACATGTATTTTGGATTCATATTTCCTATTCATAAGTTTGTTATATACTCTAAGCCTATTCTTCAGCGCTGATATGGAGGAAACTCCTTGACACAAAAACTCACCATAAAACAACGTAAAGAGCTTGAAACTAAACTAGCAAGGGCCCTCAAACAAAGCATGAAGCATCTTTCGACAGAATTACAAAAAATAATGCTAGACGACCTAGTCACAGCCTTCCAAAATAGAATAAAAGTGTTAAACCGCGCCCAAAAGAAAAGGAGCTACTAACCCAGACTAAAGAAGAGAAAGCCTTAGTTTGAATCCATAAAAGCTTTATATAAAAAAGTTAAACAATACCGCAAGAGGTTTGGTAATGAGACGCTCCAAACTAGAAATGTATATAGACATACTTAAAGTGTTAGCACACCGTGGTCCATTAAAGCTCACACACATCATGTATAAGGCTAATGTTAACTGCAGCGTATTAAAAGAATACTTAGACTTTCTCATAAAACAAAACTTAGTAGAAGAACGCACAGTTGGCAAACGCCGAGTAGTATACGCCGTAACCCAACGAGGCATAACAGTCCTCAAATACTTCAGAGAACTAAAACAAGTCCTGCCCATAGTGGAAGAAGCCAGAAACCGAATGCCCGTGCCATACTAACCTTCACCATTCAAACTTTTTAGAAAACTCTAACATTCTTACCTAGCCTACAGCATATTCCAAACCGAAACACCACTTTTATTCCCAACACCAATTCTAATTCTGTCGACTAAAAATGCTAGAACAAAGAGCCGTAATCGCACCAGCCCATGCAACCACATTATTCATCACAATGCTAACAACAATAATACTAATAGGCGCCTACTGGGCAAAAACCAGTTTTTACCATAAGTAGCCAGCGTTTATTTTACGAATAATTACGATTGTTTCGCAAGACTTAATAAATGCTTTACTCTTAGCTTACTGTATACACGTAAAACACTGGGGAACCGTAGTGGCTAAACAAGAAGCGTTGGGCAAGAGACCTCTGCACGTTTTGGAGAAAATTCGAGAAAACCTTGCGAAGTTAAATGAAAAAATGGAAGTTATGATTGAGCTTCAGAAGCATGGCAGAAAAGACATTCAGTCAATGCCTGACGCGCCTTTGGATGTTATGACTTTGCTCTCTATGCCTGATCACCTTAGGAAGACGGCGATGACCGTGTGTAGGCTTGGTCGGGCTACGGCTGAAGAGATTGCTGAACAAACTCGTAGGGCTAGGGCTGTGGAAAGCGCTTATCTGAATCAGCTAGTTATTATGGGCTATCTAAAGAAGGAAAGACAGGGCAGAAAAGCCTACTTCTACGTGGAAAGGGAAAACCAAGAGTGATTGCTATGGGAAAGATAATTGCTGTGCATTCGTACAAAGGCGGAACAGGGAAAACACTTCTTTCAGTAAACTTGGCTGCGACTTTAGTTAAACATGGCAAAAAAGTATGCTTGTTAGATCTTGACTTCCGAGCTCCAAGTTTAGCCACGATTCTCAAAACTGAGAAGATTGAATGTTGGCTTAACGATTATTTGAACAGCGTATGCGAAATTGACAAAGTGCTGATAGATTTGAGTGATAGGATACAGAATAGTGGCAAATTCGTTGTCGGATTAGCCAATCCATCAACAGAGGCAATCAGGGATATGTCTGCGAAGGATAGGAAGTGGGAGATGCGCGCTTTAGGAAGACTCTTAGCCTTGAGAGACTCGCTTCTAAACAATAAAGGATTTGATTACCTAATCTTCGACACTAGTCCTGGACTGCAGTATTCGTCTATAAACGCGATTGTGAGTGCTGATTTGGTGCTTGTGGCAACAACGTTTGATAGATCTGATGTGGATGGGACAAAGCGCATGTTGCGTGAGCTTTACGACTTGTTTGAAAAGAAGACTGAAGTGATTCTTAACAAGGTTTTGCATGATTTTTCTTCAAAAGCTGGAAAAGAAGAGATGCAGACTGCGATGAAGGATATCTATCAAGTGCCGTTGCTTGGCATAATACCATGCTTCTGCGATGTGTTAAAGGGTGAAGGTAACATTATTTTTGCACAGGATAAACCGGAGCATCCATTTGCAAAGATTCTAGACGAAATAGCAAACCGTATAGACAAAAATACATTGTAAACGTTTATTGCGCTGCAATCTTGTTTACAAGTTGATATACCTTGCAAGCTTTGCATTTGTCGTAGTCGTTTTCGTCGCATTGTCTACATAACATGCGGTTTAATTCTCTAATTTCGTTGGTCATCTCACATTCCCCTCATACTGAAGAAAACCGACAAAATCGTATATACCATATTCCCAACACGTAATATTATATGCAACTCGAAACTGCATTTAACAACATAATATACCTCTAAAAATTATGTTTCATCCCATGTCTTAGCAGTTCTTCTCACGTTTCCTTTCAGTACTTTAGTTAAGTTACAGAGGGTAGAAACAATTGGAACCATTTGCATCCTCTCTTTTTTCGAAGTACAAACAAAACCAAGGTGGACGTCATGAACAATTGAAAGAGCATGATTGATGGGAACTCCAGCATTATCACGACTTCTTTTGTTGAATGCGTATAAATGAAATATAAGTAAGTGTGTGTGCTGTTGGAGCATGCCAAGAGATTATATGAAACTTCTGTGCCATTTACAAATACACGATAGATTCCATTCATCAACGATGTTGGAATGCAAATTCTACAGAAGCCAGCAGTGTCATTTTCACCTGAAACATAGAAACTTATTATGGTGCCGTTAAATTGAAAATCAGTTATTGAAGAATTGCAGATGATTTGAACGTGTTGTTCTGAAGTGGCGTTGAAATCAGAAAACGATCCCATCAGAGGGTAATTGTCAAACTGTACGAGCTCTGGAGGTGTCTGAGGATTACTATTCACTCCATAACCTGAGTCTCCTACACCGTCACTGCCACTAATATTCTGATCCAAACCTTGCTGATAGTCGCTATTAGTGTAATCGTTCCAGTAGTTTCCGCCAGAAGGATAACCGTAATCCCACTTATTTATGGAATTGTAACTGTAAGCTTGATTAGAATTGTTGATGAAGTTGTTATGGTAAATCGAATTGTTTGAAGACTCA
>JACAEK010000029.1 GCA_013388895.1 Candidatus Bathyarchaeota archaeon
GAATGGTTTTTTCCGTTTTCGAAGCCTTCTCCTTTCTCCTCGATGACGGAAGTGGCTGCGTGGTTAGCCAAAAAACTGTGAAGGCCCTCCATTCTCCCCCCATAGAAACAGGCGTGATGGTGATAGGGCATTGACTGATAAAGAGCCTCATTTGCGGCGTGTTCGAGACGAATTTGCAAAGTTTGAGCGGACAATGGAAGAGTTACGTGCTTTGAGGCAGATAGCGCAGGATTTGAAGAGTTTTAGAGAAATGATTCGCCTTAAAAAGTATGATTAGCATCGTCTGTGGAGCGTTTAAAGGAAAAGTATAACTTTTTACGTGTCTTTTCTATTTGATGAATTTCAAATAGGGATTCACATGGTGCCTAAGCTGTTTAATGCGTTGACTAAGCAAAAGGAAGCGTTCAAGCCGCTCAAGGAAGGCGTTGTAACGATGTATAATTGTGGTTTGACTGTTTACGACTATGCCAGCATCGGAAATTTAAGGGCTTATACTTTTGTTGATGTTTTAAGGCGATATTTGGAGTTTAAAGGATTCACAGTTAAGCAAGTTGTAAATTTCACTGATGTGGGACACATTTTTGGAGACGTTGACGTAGGAGAAGATCGCATAGAAGCTGCTGCAGAGAGGGAGAAGAAAGACCCGTGGGCGATTGCCGAGTTTTATATTGAGGCTTTTCTGGATGATTGGCGGAAGATGAATTTTGAGGAGCCTATGGTAAGGCCTAGGGCTACTGAGCATATTAAGGACATGATTGAGCTTGTGCAGAAGTTGATTGACAAAGGCTATGCTTATGTTGTGAATGGTTCTGTGTATTATGATGTTACGAAGTTTAAAGATTATGGTAAGTTGTCTGGCAACACGGTTGAGAAACTAAAGTTGGGTGCTGGTGGACGTGTAGAGTTTAATCCTGAAAAAAGGAATCAGTTTGATTTTGCCTTGTGGATTAATGATCCCAAGCATGTTATGAATTGGAAGTCGCCATGGTGTGAGAAAGGTTATCCTGGCTGGCATATTGAATGCTCTGCTATGTCTGTGAAGTATCTCGGGGAAACGTTGGATATTCACACTGGCGGTGTGGATAATCTGTTTCCGCATCATGAGAATGAGATTGCGCAGAGTGAGGCGGCTACTGGTAAAAGGTTTGTGAATTATTGGCTTCATAACGAGCATTTGCTAGTTGAAGGACAGCGGATGGGTAGGAGTTTGGGTAACATTTACAAGTTGAGCGACGTGGTGGCTAGAGGTCACGAGCCAAAGGCTTTGCGTTATTTGCTTTTGTCAACGCATTATAGACAACAGTTGAATTTTACTTGGGATGGATTGGTGGCTGCAAAGAATGCTATTGACCGTTTGGTAAATTTTGTGAGGCGGCTGTTGGATGCTGATGGAAAGGGTAGTGGTGAAGAGATAAAGCATCTAATTGAGCGTGTGCGAAGGGACTTTGAAGATGCGATGGATGATGATCTGAACATTGGTCCAGCTTTGGCTGCATTGTTTGACTTTGTCCGTGATGTGAATAAGCTTTTGGATGATAACTTGCTCAGCAAAGAAGAGGCGGGAGAGGTGCACAGGCTGATGAGCAAATTTGATGAGGTTTTGGGTGTGATTGGCGAGGTTAAGAAGGAAGAAAAACTGTCTAAAGAGGCTGAAGAACTTATTGCAAAACGTGAAGAAGCAAGAAAGGCTAAGGATTGGATGACTGCAGACAAAATTAGGGCGCAGTTAAAAACCATGGGTATAATAATCGAGGATACGCCGGAAGGCGTTCAGTGGCGTTTTGCAAAATAACCCATCACACTTCTATTTTTGTTTTTTCTGTTGAAATTGGAGCGCGTATGGTAAAGTATTGTAAGTATTGCGAATGGTTGACAATTTTGTGGCGCTTTTTCGGTGGTATTGCTAGTATTTGCATTGGTTTAATGGTGATTATGGTGTTTTCTACCTTTACTTTCAATGTGCCTTTTAGAACGAGGTAGAATTCTTCTATGGGTGATGTGTGGTAGTGTTCGGGTTCTTTGTCTAGAACTCCTTCTTGAATGTTTTTGACATAAGCAATTTGAATTTGTGTTGAATAGAATGGCGAATCTTCTGGGACTTGTGGAGGACCGCCAACTATCCAACGGTTAATATTTTCTGGTTTGTTTAGGTTCAAAACTTCTACTTTTACCATTCTTATTCACTTACTGTACTTTTGCCGTGAAAATTCCACTCATTTGTGGAGTATTTTTCTTTGCATAGTTTTTCTGCGAGTTCACGTTCGTAGGCTGCCAATTCACCTGATACTAGTTTGATGTCTAGTGCTTTTTGGAAGCCTATTGTTAGGGCTTGTTCAGCTTCACCTATTGAAATGTTTCTCATGCTTTCTTGTTTTATGGAGGTAATTTTGTGCTTCGCTACATTCACGATTTCCATGCATGTTTTTGCCCAAGGAACACGCAGAAACGTAAACATCTTCTCTAAGTCAACATCCAACAGAAGTGTGCCGTGTTGAAGAACCACGCCTTTTTTGTGGGATTGAGCGCTTCCGGAAATTTTCTTGCCATTGACGGTTAGGTTTGGGCAAGTTTTTGCGTCGCCTAGGTTGAAATCTGCGGTTACACCTAGAACTCTCAAAGCTTCAGCAATTCCAGCGTAGATTTTTGCATAAACGGTAGCTATGTCTTTTACGTTCAAGTCTTGTTTGTTTATGATTGCGCTATAAGTTATCTCGTCTTTAGTATCGTGGTAAACTGTGCCGCCTCCAGTAATTCGTCTAACGAAGTCTACGCCATGTTTTCTGCAGTTGTCTATCAGAACTTCATTCCGAATATCCTGGAATTTTCCGATTGAAACAGCGGATGGTTGCCAGCAGTAGAATCTAATAGTGTTTGGAACGAGATGATTTATTCTGGCAGTCAATATGGCTTCGTCAAAAGCCATGTTCGCGAATGCGTTGCATGTTTCGAGTTTTAATAAACGCCAATTGCTCATCATACCAGCTTCTGCAAGGATGCGATTCTAGTTCTGCTGACACATTGATTTTTGTCTTTTGCTTCTTCTCTCGGAGTCTAGGCCCCCCCTTATAAATAGATTGAACCAGCGCTTCAGGCTTCACGCATCCATTTATGTAAAGACTATGATGAGTTATGATGCTGAATTTGCGTGTTATTGTTTAAATATTAGTGTTGTGATTAGGACAGTGCAAGAGGAAAATCTGCATATGGGTTCAAAATCACCGTTAGGCGAATTCGCTGCAAGAAACTTGTTCGAGAAACGAAAGAAGCGTCGCTGGAGCAACCGCTACTATAAACGTAGAATGCTCAGGCTTGACGTCAAGGCTGACCCCCTCGAAGGGTCGCCAATGGCACGTGGCATAGTCCTCGAAAAAGTAGGTGTAGAAAGCAAACAACCCAACAGCGCCATACGCAAATGTGTGCGCACACAACTTATCAAAAACGGACGAGCAATAACTGCGTTTCTTCCAGGCGACGGCGCATTAAACGTTGTTGATGAACATGACGAAGTTGTTGTTGAAGGCATCGGAGGCTCACGTGGAAGAAGCATGGGCGACATTCCAGGCGTACGCTGGAAAGTCGTAACCATCAATGGTGTGTCGCTGACTGAGCTTGTTTATGGACGAAAACAGAAACCGGCACGGTGAGGATGTTGAGCCAAACACAACAGAAAAAGGAATCTGAAATAAAACTTTTCGAAAAATGGAGTTACAAAGAAGTTAAAGTGAACGACTTAGGCTTACAGCGATATGTGTCACTGAAACCCATGGTGGTTCCGCACAGCATGGGACGCCACGAACACCAACGCTTCCGAAAAGCAAACGTCAACATTGTGGAACGACTGGTAAACGTTCTCATGCGACCTGGACCGAACGCTGGAAAGAAAGCCAAAGCCATGAACATGGTGAAACAAGCGTTCGAAATAATACACTTGCGCACTGGCAAAAACCCGGTAGAAGTCATTGTCAGAGCTGTTGAAAATTCTGCTCCATGCGAGGACACGACACGTATAAGCTACGGCGGAATCGTATATCATTTGTCCATAGATGTGGCACCGCAAAGAAGAGTAGACTTGGCTTTAAGAAACATTTCAGAAGCCGCAAGACAAGCGTCACTAAACAATCCGCGTTCAATTGAGGAATGCCTTGCCGAAGAATTAATTCTTGCAGCAAACCACGATATCAAAAGCTACGCTGTTTCAAAACGCCACGAAATTGAAAGAATAGCTCAATCCTCGAGATAGAAGTGCTATTTTATTTTAAGTGAATTTCCACTATGTCTCCGTCATCAAGAGTAAATCCCGAACCGACCTTTTGAGGACTAAAGACGAGACGTTTACCCCAAACCTTCGCAAAGGCAAAATTTTCTTTAAAATCACTGTGAATATTCTTAGCCAAGCTGTAAACTGTCGCGCCTTTCTTCAAAATGAATGGTTTTTTTGAATACTCTTTCTGATTTGGTTCCTTCGTATAAACACGTATAATACCCAACGTTCTGAACAGCGTTTCACCAAGCTTCCCTAAGCCCATTCTTTTCTCACATGAGACTGGAAGAATAGGCAGTTTATTGTTCACATAACCTTCCAACCGTTTCAGATTTGCCTTAGCACCGGTCAAATCAATCTTATTCGCAACAACCACGGCAGGTCTATAAGCAGTGCTCTCAAAAATTGCATCTTCTATCTCGTCCAACGTGGTTTCGCCAGAAATCTTGACAACAGCATCTGTAATTCTGTAACTGCGCAGAAGCTCTTCCACATCTCGCATATTACAATCCACAAGTTTTCCAACCAAAATTATGCGCAACGCGGCACCCATATACTTACGTTCAATTTCAACGCGGCCGCGAGGCTTACTGACCAAAACCCGAGCTTTTTCTAATTCACTCAAAATAAGCGCCAGCTGCTTAACTGGGTTTTGCGACAAATCCACCATCAAAATTAAGCCGTCAGCATTGCGAGCTAGAGCCAAGGTCTGAAGTCCCCAAGCTCTACCATCAGCCGAACCTTCCATCAACGCTGGAGCCTCTACAATCTGAAATTGAACGTCTTGATAAACCATTATGCCTGGCACAGTTTCTCGCGTCGTGTAAAGTGTGGGCGAAACCTCTACCTTCGCGTTTGTAACAGCCGAAAGCAAACTGCTTTTTCCCGCATTGGTCAAACTTAAAAGGGCTATTTGGGCTGCGCCTTCTTTTTCTATGAAAAATTTGGGTCCGCCTTTTCCAGCTTTTTTTCGCTTTTTTTCCTCAATCTCCTTTCGGAGAACTGCTACCTGTTTCTTGATTTGACCTCGAAGTTTTAATGTGCCCTTGTGTTTTGGAACAAGGCTTAGGAATTCTTCCATGCGTTGAAGTCTTTCCCGTGGATAACGTGTTGCCTCAACTTCGGCCCACTTTTTCTTTGCGTCTGGCGGCAGGTTTGTTGGCATAAGTGTTGCACTGTTCTATGAGTGATTTCGAGAATCTGATTTAATAATTGTTTCCATTGTAAGAAAAACACGCATCACTTTTGTTCCATCATAAACTTTTAATAATTGAATGAACAGTTGTGTAAACGAATCCACTAAAAATTTGTAGGAAATTTAGAACAAAAAAGGAGGAAGAAAATGAGCAAAACCGAAAAACCCCACTTAAACCTAGTCATAATGGGACACGTAGACCATGGAAAATCAACAACCACAGGACACTTGCTATACGTAGCCGGAGCAGTTGACGAACGAACGATAAAGGCTTTCGAAGAAGAAGCAAAAAAAATGGGCAAAGAAACTTTCAAATACGCGTGGGTCCTCGACAACCTGAAAGAGGAAAGAGAGCGAGGTCTAACAATTGACCTGCGATTCTTAAAATTTGAGACCAAGAAATACTACTTTACAGTGATAGATGCTCCTGGCCACAGAGACTTCGTTAAAAACATGATTACGGGTGCAAGCCAAGCAGACGGCGCCATACTTTTCTGTTCTGCAAAACGAGGTGAATTCGAGGCAGGCATCGGACCTGGTGGACAGACACGAGAGCATGCCTTTTTGGCTTTCACTTTGGGTGTTCGCCAGCTAGTTGTTGCTGTGAATAAGATGGATGATGTGTCAGTTAATTGGAGCCAAGAGCGATACGAAGAGATCAAGAATGAAGTTTCACGCATGCTCAAAATGGTAGGCTACAAGCCTGAAAAGATTCCGTTTGTGCCCACATCAGGCTGGACAGGCGACAACTTGGCGAAGAAAAGTGACAAAATGCCATGGTACACTGGATTGCCATTGATTGAAGCGTTAGATACTTTCGAAATACCACCTAAATCGCTTAACAAGCCTTTACGGCTTCCAATTCAAGACGTCTACAGCATTACAGGTGTAGGCACCGTGCCAGTTGGCAGAGTGGAAACTGGAGTACTGAAAGAAGGCGAGAACGTTATATTCATGCCTTCTAACAAAACGGCTGAGGTCAAGTCATTAGAAATGCATCACACACGCATCCCGAGGGCTGAGCCTGGCGACAACGTCGGATTCAACGTGAGAGGCGTGGCAAAAACAGACATACACCGGGGCGACGTGGCAGGACCAGTCAGTAATCCGCCAACTGTAGCCAAAGAATTCATCGGACAGGTCATCGTGATTTACCACCCAACAGCTGTAGCGGCTGGATATACACCGGTGCTGCATTACCATACAGGGCAGGTTGCATGTAGATTCACAGAGCTGATAAGGAAGATTGACCCGCGTTCTGGACAAGCCGTGGAAGAAAAGCCGAGTTTCCTCAAGACAGGCGACGCGGCTTTAGTGCGGATGGAGCCTTTGCATCCAATATCCGTAGAAACCTACGTTGATTTTCCAGAGCTTGGACGCTTTGCAGTTAGGGATATGGGTACAACAGTAGCCGCAGGTGTGATAAAAGAAATCACAAAGAAAGGACCATAACCTTCCTTTTTCCCATTTTTATCTTACATCCACTTTTCCATATAATTACTGCGCTGAAATTTTATCAATAAGAATTAACTTCTCATACTGTGAGCATCAGCTATAGAGATGAGATTATGTCTGGCACTGAGACTTTGGTCCCATACTTAAAAGAAAAGAAAAGTGAAGAGCAAGAACCAACTATAATTGTTGACAGCCGTGAAGCGAATTCTGCCCCAAAAATTGTTAAAGGGCTTAAAGAACGAGGCGTAAACATCAAAACCGAAACATTGGATAAAGGCGATTACGTGCTGTCAGATGAATGCGCAGTTGAGCGCAAAACTGTTCACGATTTTGTCTACACGCTTACCCGCCGCTATCTTTTTGAGCAACTTTTCAAGCTGAAGGACGCTTATCCAAAATCACTAATTCTTTTGGAAGGTTATCTGCCGATAATCTACAAGTTCAGCAGAATCCAACCCGTCTCCGTTTGGGGCGCCATGTTCAACCTCGCCAAAAACGGCATCGCCATAGTAAACACATCCTCCTACAAGGAAACAGTTGATTTTCTATACGTGGCTGCCCGCCAAGAACAAATAGTCGAAAAAAGAGCGCCAACTGTTCATCCAATCAAAAAAGTGGAAACCATTTCAGATGCCCAAATATATTTCATCGCAAGCTTGCCTCAAATTGGAAGAGAAAAAGCCGTGTCAATCCTTAAATCCTACCAAACACCATTAAACGCCCTAATAAGCATAGATGAATGGTCGAAAAACGTCTATGGACTTGGACCAATAATCAGCACAAAAGCAAAAGAAGTGCTCAACACCCCGTTTAAAGGATGAAGAAACGCATGGACGTGGAAATCACCCCAACACGAAAAATCACCATATTAGGTTTGGATAAACGTTCAGTCAACAACATTGTATGGTGTGCCACCACATACGGTGTAAACAGGCTTTACTGGATAGGCGGTTATCTACTATGCGTAGAAGTTTATGAGAAATCCTTTGAACATGAAATTAAAAAGCAAGAATTCCCAATAAGCCAAATTTGTTACGCCGAGTTTCCAAAATATGAGAAGCTATACGAAGTGGACAAAAGCCTCCAAATCCCAATTGTAAACGTTTCAGACATGAAAATATTCAAAAGTATTCTGAAGGCTATATTAGACAAAGAGAAGGAAGATCCGCCAAAACCAACAGATAAATAAGCTAAGCCTTAGCCTTGCCCTTTTTCACATTTTCGTAGCCAAGTTTAAACGCTTTAACGTTAGTGTCTAGATGTTTTGTTGGAATAAGCTCTCGCAATGTTTCTGTAATGCTTTCATTTTTTATCGGTAGTTTTCCAGTAGCTGCCAAAGCTCCAATCAAGACAATGTTCTCTGTCAAAATGTTTCCCGCTTCCTTAGCTAGCTTCGCTGCATCCAAAACAATGATTTTTTTTGTGAAACGGCAAATCTTGCGGGTAATATCCTTCATGCTTGGATAATTCATCTGTTTAGCTATAAGCTCTATGGGCGTAATTTTCTCTTCATTCATTATCACAACCGTTTTTTCAGAGGCAAACCTCAAATTTCGTACAGTTTCTACAGGCTCGAATCCTAACAACACATCAGCTTGTCCCTCCATAACTGTTGGCGACAAGACTTTTTCGCCGATTCTCACGTTGGAAATCACTGCGCCGCCACGCTGAGCCATGCCATGGATCTCACTGACCTGCACATTCGATCTTTCCCTAATTGCTGCGGTGCCTAGAATCTCTGCAGCCAAAAGAATTCCCTGCCCGCCGACGCCAGCCAACACTATGTTAAATTCTTCCATTTGCCCATCATCTTTCCTTAACGTATTTTCGCGCATTCTATGGCTTTGTAAGGACAGATTGAAATGCAAAGTCCACAAGCGTTACATAATGCTTCGTTTATGCTGACTTTTTCCTCTTCAACAATTAAGGCTGGGCAACCTAAAACTTTGATGCAAGCCATACAACCAGTGCACTTCTCATTAATTCTGCAAGCCAAAAGCTCAGCGCCTTTACGTCTGCGTTCTTTAACAACCATCAAGGTGCACGGCGCCCTGAAGACTATAACTGAGGGTCCGTCAAACCGCAGGGCTTTCTTTAACACTGCTTCAGCTTCTTTAATATTGAATGGATTGACCACCTTCACAAAATTTACACCGCAGCCTTCCGCAACCTTTTCTATAGAAACCTTTTCCACCGACCTTTCCATACCAGTCAAGCCAGTTCCCGGATGAGGCTGATGCCCAGTCATTGCCGTTGTCAGATTATCCAAAACAGCCACAACAATCTTGTGATTATTATAAACAGCATTAATGAGTCCCGGAATTCCAGCATGGAAAAACGTTGAATCTCCGATAATCGCGAGAGCATGTGTACTTGTCACTTTGCCAATGCCTTCAGCGACACCGATGCTAGCACCCATGCAGATCAGCATGTCACCCACATTCAATGGCGGAGCAATTCCCAAGGCGTAACAACCTATGTCAGTTGAATAAATAGCACTTTCACCCGCTATTTTCCTAATAACATGGAAGGACGCTCTATGGGGACATCCGGCACACAATATTGGCGGTCTAGCTGGCAATCCCTTGACGACTTCGGCATATTTCTCCTCAATCCTTCCAAAACTAATAGGCACTTTTTTACCAGCTATTCTAGCCATTCCAGCCGCTACCATTTGAGTTGAAAATTCACCTTCTCTTGGAAAATACGGCTTGCCAAGTTTTCCATATACTTCAACATTCGGCGCATAATCTTTTGCTATAGCTTTAATCTGTGTCTCCAAGTAAGGCTCAAGCTCTTCAACAACAATAACCTTCGAATGTTTTTTCAAGAATTTTCCAATCATTCTTTCAGGAAGCGGATGGGTCATGCCAAGCTTCAATATGCCTGCGTCCAATTTTAGCAGATTGGCAGCTTCAACTGTATAATTGTATGCCGAGCTTGAGGATATTAGGGCGTATTCACCATTTTTTCTTTCATGCACAATTTTGTTGTATGGTGAATTTTCGCTGATTTCTTTAGCTAATTCAAATTTTCTCAAAAGTACCGAGTGCTGTCGTCTTGAATGCGCTGGCACCATCACTTGCCTTTTCACGTCCCTGACGAACGATCCTTTCAAGTTTGGTTCTGCAAGTTTGCCGAATATTACTGGGCCACGTGTATGGCTTACGCGAGTCGTTGTTCGCAACAGCACAGGCAATTCCAGTTTTTCAGAGATTTCAATTGCTGAGACTGTCATATCTTTCGCTTCTTGAGCGTTAGAAGGTTCTAGGCATGGTAAGCCCGAAAGTAAAGCATAATAGCGATTGTCTTGCTCGTTTTGTGAGCTGTAGCATTCAGGGTCATCTGCTGTGACGATGACATAGCCGCCTCTTACGCCCACATAAGC
>JACAEK010000054.1 GCA_013388895.1 Candidatus Bathyarchaeota archaeon
GAAAAAGGCGCGGTAATATACAGCAAGGGCAGAATTGTGGGCGCCACTGGCTTATTATTGGGACTCGCAAAAGAACGCAACATGGAAGGCGTGTGTTTGCTAGGCACGACGACTGGTTTTAGGGCAGACCGTGGAGCAGGCTTCACTGTTTTCAAGTTTCTAATGAAAGCATTGGGCAATGAAGTAAAGGAAGGGTTATAAGAGAAAAAGCCAACTTACACGTAAATGGAATGTGGAAGGATGACTGAGAAAGAAAGCGAAACTAAAGCTCATAGCAAGTTGGCTTTAACCTCAAAATTCAGGAAAACGATCTTAATCGTACTTGCAGCTCTCTTTACTTTTTCAGGACCCTACGTGGTTTTGATGCTGAGCCGTGCTCTTAACTTGGACTATGCTATTTCGATGGTTTCAGGGGTTGCCATTTTCATAGTTGGATTAGTTCTCATTTGGTATCTGATTAGGAAAAGGGTTATTTATTAAGCGAATTCGGGAGTTTGTGCCTCAGATACCCCAGGGTGCATCATCTTTTTCAGCAAAGCGAGTTCTTCATTGGCATTTATAAAATGTTTGAAAGAGCGTTAAAAATCGTTCGGTTGTGGGATACAAGTTAGAAAAGCATATAAAATATGCTAGAGGATATAACAGTTATGCAAGAGGACAAAGAGAAAAAACTCGAAGAGCTGATGAAGAAAAGCGACGAATCCGCAAAAAGAACCACAATAATTCTGGAAAAAGAAGAAAGAGAATACATCGACTCACTAATCAGAGAAGGAAAAGAACCAGGTATAAAACCGCTCATATCAAAAATGCTTGATGTTTATAGGAGTATGATGATTTATGACTGGCGTTTTCCAGGCGAATATTATTGTGGCATAAGCCGCATAGCCTTCATAAACCTTGAACTCGTTAACATCCTGATCAAATACATTCCAGAAGAAAAATGGCGCGGAATCGGAAGAGAAATGGGTGAAGCCACAAAGGTTTCCATGGAAACATCTCTTGGCATTCAAACAACAAACCCCGAGAGGTGGCAAGAAGTTTTGAAACGCCTAAGAATTCAAGGATTTGGCGACTTCTACTTGAAAGACAAGTATATTCTTATAAAAACGCCCTACATTGATTACACAGATATGCTGGCTGGCTTTTTAGAAGGCTTACTTAGTACAGAATTAGACATCAAAACGTCTTCTCCGCCATTTGTTTTCGAAATCAAAGAAAAACCAAGTTCAGCGACAAATGAATGAATCGAACCTCAAAAAACGTGGATATACACAGCAGAAATAGTAATTCGAAAAAAGGTGAGGCAATTGTCATTAGCAGTTCATGAAGCAATGCTTTATGAGCGATTAGAGAACAAGAAGGTTAAGTGTAATTTATGTGGAAGGGGATGCCTCATCAACAGTGGGGGAACAGGCTTCTGCCTTGTGCGAAGAAATGAAGAGGGGACACTTTTTTCGCTTGTGTATTCTAAGGCTATATCTGCATGTGTGGATCCTATAGGAAAAAAACCTCTTTCACATTTTAATCCAGGTTCTTCAGTTATGTCCATCGCCACAATGGGTTGTAATTTCCGCTGTCAGTTTTGCGACAATTGGATGATAAGCCAAGAAAAGAAGATAACTGGTAAGCATTTTCCTCCTGAAGAGGTTGTTAAGGCTGTGCGAGATAATGGTTGTCATGGTATAAGCTACACTTATACTGAACCGACAATATTTTTTGAGTACGCCTATGACACGGCGAGGCTTGCTCACCAAGTGGGATTTTTTAATACTTTTGTGACAAATGGTTACATGACGCCTGAAGCGGTAAAAACTATAGCGCCGTATTTGGATGCTGCAACTGTGGACTTTAAAGGTGGAGGAGACTCTGAATTTTACAGGGTTTTTTCCTCTGTTTCGTCTGTTGAGCCAATTTATGAGTGTTTGAGGGAAATGAAGAGAAACGATATTCACGTAGAAATCACGAATTTGGTTATTCCAAAGATAGGTGAATCATTAGAGAGTGTGGGAGCACTTGCTGGTTGGATAGGGGATAATCTTGGTAGAGACACGCCTTTTCACCTATTGCGTTTTCATCCTGATTTTCAGTTGACAACGATTCCGTCTACTTCAATTGAGGCTTTGGAGAAGGCGTATGTTGTTGCTAAGGATGCGGGGTTGAATTATGTTTATGTTGGGAATGTGCCTGGGCATCCTTGTGAAAGTACGTATTGTCCGAGTTGTAATGAGTTGGTGGTTAAGCGTTTTAGTTTTGAGGTTACGCGGTGGAATTTGACGAGGGACATGTGTTGTCCGGTGTGTGGGAGGGAGATTCCGATTAGGGGCAGGTTGCATAAGAGTGGATGTGCTTATCCTTATGCTTTGTTTTAGGGCTGTGTGCGCGTGTGCAACGCTGTTAGGCCCCTCTATTAGGAGCCAAATATGTTTGGGTTGGTGTTTTTTTCTTTTTTGAGTATTGTCTGATGTTTGGTTGTAAAAATTTATTAGTGTTTGAAGAGAGAATGGAATGCTGGAGAGCATGTGTAGTCCTGTTACGTTGACTGTTGCTTGGGATACAGTGTTGAGTCTTGACGTTGACCTGGGCGAGTCCAGCTTTCAGCATATCATTTCTGGACATCTCCTAAGCGAAAATGAAGCTGTTATTGGCAAGGCTGTGAAGATTTACGTTAATGACACTTTGAGGGCTGAGGCTTCTACGAGGGAGGTTTATGGCGACTTCACTTTAACGCTTAATCCGCCATCAATAGACAACAAGCCAACAATCTACAATATTCAGGCTGTTTTTGAAGGCGACAATCCACAGAATGCCTCGGCTTATGCGTACACGCCCAACGGCACACGCTACGCTATATGCACTACCGTCCAGTATGGATTCAAGCCAGCCACAAACATAACAACACTCAAAACGTATGCAATTAAGTTCGTCTATTTGTAGCCAGAAAGGTTTAGTGTATAAATTGGTGTTTGCGTTATTTGTTATTGAATGGAACATGTGGACGCTTCTGCGGCCAGATGCCAAATCAGTACTGAAGGATAAAGGGGCTCAGGCAAGTTTAGGTAGGTATTTTGCTGTTGTGCAGAATGACAAGTTAGCGAAGTTTATGATAGCCAAAATGATTCCAGCAGGGTTCAGCGAAAACGATTCTTTGGAGGGGCTGTGGCAAAAACACGCAGAGCTCACAATAGAGTTTTACAGAATTGAGAGAGAAGTTGACGAAGGGCGTATAGAGTGGAAGGAAATGCAGATTCCAGAAAAGTCTTTTTTGGATTTGAAGGTTGAAATTGCAGGTCGCATTCTTCGTAATTGTCATTTTTGCGCTAGAAGATGTGGAGCAGATAGGTTTAATGGCAAGCTGGGCTATTGCAGATGTGGCAGAGAAATAACTGTTTCAAGTATTTTTGAGCATGTTGGCGAGGAGCCTGAGCTTGTGCCTTCCGGAACCATTTTCACAATGGGCTGCACGATGCGTTGTAAGCATTGTCAGAATTGGACGATTTCGCAGTGGATGGAGAACGGTGAAGTTTACAAGCCAATGGAACTAGCCAAAGAAGTTGAAAACTTGCGCAAAAATGGCTGTAGAAACGCTAACCTTGTAGGAGGAGAACCTACTCCTTGGCTGCAGCAGTGGTTTGAAACCTTCAAACATGTAAAAGCAAACATTCCAGTTGTTTGGAATTCGAACAGCTATTATAGCCAAGAAACAGCCATGCTTTTAGCAGGATTCGCAGACGTTTATCTTTTAGATTTTAAGTATGGACCAGATGATTGTGCTGAAAAGATTTCTGATGCGCCAGACTATTGGGAAGTCTGCACACGTAATCATCTTGAGGCTAAGAAATATGGTGAACTCATAATTCGAGTTTTGGTTCTGCCGAATCACTTGGAGTGTTGCACGAAGCCGATTATAGATTGGATAGCTGAGAATCTTGGCAGAGAAACCAGAGTCAACATTATGTTTCAGTATAGACCAGAATGGCGAGCTCATGAGGTCCCAGAGCTTCGGCGAAGGCTTACACGAGATGAGATGGAGAGGGCTGTTCAGTTGGCTAGAGCAGCAGGATTAGTTAACTTCATAACATAACCATCAACGTGGTTTTAGCAAGTAGAAAGCGAAATCTATTTCTCAAGGCATATTCACTTCATAAAGGACAGAATAGAGTGATAAAAAATGCCATATTGTCCAGAATGTGGTGGCGAAATGCACTACATAATAGCCACTAAGCACTATGTTTGCAAAAGTTGCGGGCTTTCTGTGACACAACAGGAATTGATGGAGCTTAGAGAGAAGCTTAGACCATCTTTCGAGACTGATGAAGACGAACAGGAAAAACGGAAAAAAGAATACTTAAAATGGTGGCTTAGCAAGAAAAAATAGCCGGAGGCGCAAAGCCTTTTAGGCGGTAAGTTAGCGAACGGCATAAAAAGGATAAACTAATTCTGTTTTAATGCAAATTTGGAAACGTGAAATAATGAGCCAGCAACAAATGGAAATTATCTCTATCGGTAACGAACTATTAATCGGGAAAACGTTGAACACAAACGCATATTGGATGGCTAAGCGCGCCACGTCCTTAGGAATAATGGTGAAACGAATAACTATAGTAAGCGATGACGTTGACGAAATTGCAAATGCTGTGTGCGAAGCTTTACAGAGGAAACCACGGTTCATAATCACGACAGGCGGTTTAGGTCCAACTTTTGACGATAAAACTTTGGAAGGAATCGCCAAAGCCTTGAACATCAAGTTAGAAGTCAACGAGAAAGCTTTGAAGATGGTTAGAGAAAAGTACGAGGCTTTTGCTAAGGCAGGGCGAATTGAAAAGGCTGAGTTAACTCCGCCACGGGTTAAAATGGCAAAACTGCCGAAAAATTCTGAACCTTTGCCGAATCCTGTTGGCACAGCACCAGCCATGATAATAGACGTCCACAAAACATTTTTGATAGCGTTGCCTGGTGTCCCATCAGAAATGGAGGCAATTTTTGAACAGTCTGTTGCGCCTTTACTCGGAAAAGAAGCAGGTGAAAACATGTTTTTTGAAACAAGCATCTACGCAGATGATGTCATGGAGTCCGTTTTGGCTCCCCTAATTGACCAGACTATGCACGACAATTCTTATGTTTACATTAAGTCTCATCCGAAAGGCGAAGAGGGAAAGCCTCATATGGAAATTCATTTTTCAACAACTGCGAAAGATTCCAAAACTGCTAAAGACCGTTTGGGAAAGGCGATAATTCAGCTATCAGAGTTGATAGAGAAAAACGGCGGAAAAGTCAAAGCAAAAAAGAGGAGCTAGATGATGTTGCGTAGGTATTTTTGATTTCTTTTTTTTAGATTTGCCACATTATTGTCATTTTTGTGCATGAAACACTTATCTAACTTATGCATTTGTATATGTAGAGATTGTTTAGATGAAACGTGCAGCTTTGATGGATTGGCTAAAACACAATCCTGTTAAAGTGTTTTTGCTTATTTTAATACTTGTAAGCGCATCAGTTGCAGCAGTTTTTGTGTATTCAGAATTATTATCGCCCAAAACAGTTCCATATGCTTTTGTTGAGTCTTTTCCTTTGAGGGTATCAATTGAGCTTAGTAAGTCGGAGTTTGCGGTGGGTGAGGCTGTTGCAATATTATGCAAGTTCAGAAACATTGGTAATGAGACAATTACTGTTATTTTCCCAGGAGGATGGCATTATTATGACAGAGAAGACAATCATCACAAAGTCTATTTTAGATTCTTTATCACAGATGTGAACTGCACTGTGGTCTACCGGTGGGGTTACGACACAGGAGCAACAGGGGCGTTAGAGTATTATACTATGGATTCTGGCGCAGAGAGAAGCACCCTGTTCTACTGGTACCAAGAACCTGAGTATGCTGAAGGCGCCCAAGTGCCCTCAGGCAAATATAACGTAAGAGCAGTCATGCCACCTACCGGCGGAGTCTGGATAAACGACTGGCATACACAGAAAATTAGCTTGGAAACTCCTTCAATACAATTCACAATCAGATAAATGGCGGTGGTTGGAACCGGCTAAGAACTTTGTCTCAATAGTATCGTTGCTGTCTCTCGTTTTGTTTTCTGTTTTTTCTTGCCTACCTATCCACGCGGTTGAACAGTGTGGCACAACCACACACAACAGCCGCATAGAAAACCTCACTGTAACACCAAACTAGCCAAATAGCTCACACATGCTTACTAGTTTATCAAGAGAAAAGGAAACTCGACCTATCCATAAGGAAAGTCTAGCATTCTCACAGGGCCATTCCCGCCCTACAACTCCGAACATATTTGGATCCTATTAGAGGGGCCTAGAAACGTTGCACGCACGCACACACAACCAGCCTAAACTCGCCCATATTCTGCTTTTTCACTCATATAGTTTACCGCTTGCAAAACAGACTTTGCAAGTCCCAACAAACCAAGAAGTGTGGCAACTGCCAAAAAGAAACGAAGATCCACCATCAAATTTATGTTTTCAAATGTCATACCAAAGATTCCGCCACCTAACGAGATAATCAAATAGCCAATCACGAACAGCGCTTTAGCCACATTGAAAAAATATTGAAAAATCGTCCCAGACGCAAGGTCTCCGACAATCATCAACACTATGTAAACCATAACGAAGGCTTCAATCATCTGCTGTAAACCAGGCACAAACTCTGAAACTGGAGCCAAAAAACTCCACAAAAAAAGGTAGATTACGTAGAAAATAATAGCCTTCGCTGTTGCCTTTATCGCCTTAAACAGAAAGTTACGATGCGTCTTCTTTGAGTTATGGTTATTATTGTTAGCCATAAGGAATCACCAACGCTCCATAATCAAACAATGAAGTAGAAAAAGAAACGCGAAACTCCCCACTCGGAGTCACTCCAACCATTGAAACATAGAAGTCAATAAACCCACTGTAAGGCGAATTAGCATAAGCATTCAGACTTGTTTCTCCCCTTCCTATACGTGCACGAGTGCTATTATACATTCGAATTTGCATGCTGCCAATCAAATCAAAAAAAGCATGATTTTCAAAACTTATCGGAACCGTAACCCTAAAGTGAGTAGCATTGTATGGCATATAGGCTGGGTCACCTAACGCGAAATCGTAGAGCGGCGCACCCCAAGGCATCGTAAAATTCGTTGAAGCCTCAACTGGAATCACTTCTGCAATGTGCATGCCCACAGCTGCATAAATCATCAGCTCAGAATCATTAAACAAGTAATTCTCGTCACGTTCTAACAGGTCACCTGCATTAATAGTCATATTATGCATTACTGTAACGTCCTCGTCCTTTCTTATGAGAGGAACAACCGTAGATCCTTGAACAATGCTCAAGCCCTCAGTATCGAAAACTTGCGTTACAATAGTAAAAGCGCCTATGTTGTAAAAGCCTCTATTTGAAATTGTTACTGGCAAAGAGAAAGTCATTTCACCATTTGTATTCGTGCTCATCTGTGGTTCGCCGAAATTGAAAGCCACATCTTTAACCGAGTAGACAGCTGTGATGAAAAAAGCAATTAGGAATATCCAGAAAAACGTCGTAGCTATTCCTATCATTCGAATTGGAATTCGCATGGCAGCACCTTTATCGGACGTTTAGTTACGTGGCTCTACTGATTGTTTTGCGGAGGAGGCTGCTGTGAAGCATTATTGTTCTGTGGTTCCTTCTGTTCTGGTGGCGGCTGAGAAATTTCTTCTGGAGGTATGACTATAATCTCTGGCTCTGGCGGTGCCTTAGCCTCTGGCTTAACTTCTGGCGGCTTTGCTTCTGGTTTAACTTCTGGCTTGGGTTCTTCCTTCACTTTTTGAGGTTGCAGCTTCTGTTGAACAGGTACTGGCTTCTGTAGAACCGCCATTGGAGCTGTCGGTGTCGGCGCAGGTGTATGAGCGATTATCGTTACGCCTCTTATGGTTAAGAGCGAACCTACCCAGCCCATTACTCCCAGATACATGATACGTATGCACGTAGCAATCAAAGGAGCCAAAGCCTCACCAAATGTTCGCACCAAATCGTCAGAAGCAATAATCGACAGACTCTGCGTCAGAAACCCATAGGCACTCACAAAGGTGAAGACCAGCAGAGCTACACCAATCAATAGCACAGTAATTCCGGAAACGGCTACCTTATCCCTAAAGTTTTTAAACATGTCTAATAGCCTCGTTGATAATGCAACACACCATTCTCATATTAAATCTTCTGAAACGCTAAACAGAATCATAGCTACGTATCAAAAATCAAACATGAAAAAGTAGAAAAAAGAGGCTGAAAAACTAAGTCGTCAAGCCAAGCTTCTGATAGATTCTCTGCTTGCCTTCTTCAACCTTCTTTTGAACGTCTGTGAATATGTTGTTTCCATGCGAATCAATAGCAACAGCTAACGGACCGAACTCTTCAACCTCGAAAATCCACATGGCTTCTGGTGTTCCCAAATCCAGCCACTCAACGCCCCTGACATTTTTTATTGCTCTAGCGGCCAGTATTGCGGCGCCTCCAGTGAAAGCTCCGTAAACAGCACCATACTTTGCAATGGCATCAGTCGTTTTTTTGCCCATGCCGCCTTTTCCAATCACGACTCGCACTTTGAAGTTTTTTATGAATTCATCCTCGAAAATGTCCATCCTCGTGCTTGTCGTAGGGCCTGCGGCAACAGCAGTCCATTTGTCTCCTTCCTTGCTAACCACTGGTCCGCAGTGAAAAACCGCCAAGCCTTCCAGATTCAGTGGTAAGGGTTTTCCTTGCTTGAAAAATTCTAACGCTCTTCTGTGCGCTTGGTCTCTAGCAGTCACTATTGTTCCAGTCACGTAGAGCACGTCGTTAACCTTAAGCTTGCGAATATCTTCCTCTGATATTGGGGTTTTAAACTTGTAAACAGCCATCTTTCATTCACCTCATCACTTTATTTTATGTGTTAAATATTCAATTGTTCCATCTGCGTTGATTCTTGCAGAAGCTCTTCTGGCAGCCCAACAATTGAAGGCGACAGCTGCAGGAAAAGATGCTGGGTGCCTAAACGCATAGTCCACATGCACGCCTAAAACCGTAGTCTTCCCACCTAAGCCCATCGGTCCAATTCCAGTCATGTTGGCAGCCTCAAAAATATCTCGTTCTAACTTTGCAATTTCTGGGTTTGGATTAGATTCGTTTAGCGGTTTTAGCAGCGTTTTCTTGGCGAGTTTTATGGATATGTCTGCTCCGCCTCCAATTGCCATGCCCAGAATGGTTGGCGGACAGGGCTGTGCTCCAGCCTTTATCACAGCGTCAATGACAAATTTTTTCAGTCCGTTTATTCCTTCGCCTGGAACAAGCATTCCAGTGACGCAGACGTTTTCTGAACCTCCACCTTTTGTCATAGCAGTCAGCTCTATGCTGTTTCCGGGGACGATTTCCCAATGCAAGAACGGTATATATCTTCCCGTGTTGTCTCCGCTGTTCTTCTGGGTGAAGGGGTCAACCGAATTCGGTCTTAACGGTATCTCTTTTGTGGCTTTTCGAGTGGCATTAATCAATGCATTTTCGATTTTGTCCAAGTCCTTTGCTTCTGAGCCTGCTTTAACATAGAATATTATTGTGCCAGTATCTTGGCATACAGGTGCTTTATATTTTTCAGCGAGTTCAACGTTATCCAAAATTGCCTTCAATTGCGTCTTTCCAGTATCGCTTGTCTCCTCTGCATAAGCCTTCTTTAATGCTTGCTTAACATCATCGGGTAAGTATATTACTGCCTGCTTCAGAAGGTTAAAAGCAACATCTTCCACAATTTTTCCTATGTCCAAAGCTTTTTCTCCTTTTTTTGTCGGTTCTATGAATAATCCGTGTACTTATGTCTTGTCTTGCCTATTCCCCAAAACGTAAGATAATTTGTCTGGGCTTTTTTTGCTGTTCACTTTAACTTATCTCTCCATGGAATAAGTAATACCCTTTTTCGTGTGTTTTAAATACGTCTAAGCCTACTGTTTCAGATGTTCTGGAGAGGAGAAATGTTTGATGACTGAAGAAGAACCTGAGGAAAGTGCTGCCAAGAAGAAATATGCGTTTTTGGAAGACCTTCCTGGAATCGGTCCAGCCACCGCTCAAAAACTGGAGGAGTTGGGCTTTCACACCGTTGAATCGTTGGCTATGGCAACAGCCAAGGAATTGGAGCCAGCAGGCATCAGCGAAAAAAAAGCCTTTGCAGTGATTGATGCTGCGCGATCCTCAATTAGCGTCTCTTTTGTCCGAGCGGATGAACTTCTTAAAATGCGTCAGAGTGTTTTGCGTTTAACAACTGGTAGCAAAGCCTTGGACAGAATTCTGGATGGCGGGTTAGAGACGCAGACTATAACTGAGTTTTATGGTGAGTATGGAAGTGGAAAAAGCCAAATCTGCCACGAGTTATGCGTGAATGTTCAGTTGCCACCTGAAAAAGGCGGATTGGGTGGTGCCGCATTATATGTTGACACGGAAAATACTTTTAGAACTGAACGAATTGTGCAAATGTCTAAACATTTATGCCTTGACCCCGAGCAGGTTGCCAAGAACATTATCTACGCTGAAGCCTACACTTCTGATCATCAAATGTTTCTTTTAGATAATGCTGATGAAGTGATTAAGGAAAACAATGTTAAACTTATCATTATCGATTCTTTAACTGCTCATTTCAGAAGCGAATACATTGGGCGTGAAATGCTGGCTTCTCGTCAACAGAGACTGAACAAGCACATGCACAGGATTATTCGCTTGGCTAGAGCTTTCAACGCTGTTGCGGTTGTGACGAATCAAGTTATGGCTAAACCAGACGTGTTTTTCGGCGACGCAGTGCATCCCATTGGTGGTCATATTGTTGGGCATACGAGCCACACGCGGGTTTATCTGCGGCGAGCTTCGCATGGTCCAGTGCGTATCGGTCGGTTGGTTTCAAGCCCGTATTTGCCTGAAGGAGAGGAAATATTTAAAATAACCGAGAACGGCATAGAGGATGTTTCCGAAGAAGAAAAAACGAAGTCTCGTGGGCGTTAAGGATGCCTGTTCCCTCAGCCTTAGTGGCGCGGTACTTTCAGCTTTTAGTTTATAGACAGTTCACTGAAGCTGAACGGGAATTGGAAAGGCTTAAGCAGAAAATGCACAAGACCGAGTGGAACCGTGGCTATTTCAGAGCTTTATATGGGATGATGCTTGCACGACGCTCAAATAATAACGATTCTTACACGTTCTTCTCAAAACTGGATCTGAACGATAAAACAGTGTTGCACAATTATAAGCGCGAGTTTTCGGAACATGTGAAGAACAGGCTTCATGGTGACTTTGACCGCGGGTTCTTCTCAGCTTGGTCTGACTGTATGCGCGTGCTCAACAGAATGGACTTGTCAAACGTTCCAGCAACCAATGGTGCATCGACCGCATTAGCGAAAAAACTTGAGACAGTAGAAGCAGACAAAAACCAAGCTACTATTCAGGATTTTTTTGAAGAAGAAAAAGCGTAGATTAAGGCAGGCCGATAATTAAGGTGTATAAGAGAACCAAAGAAACCAGCCAAGTGAAAAAGTATATGCCTATTCCCATCGTGAAAATCTTCTGGGGCTTTTCAACTTCGCGCGCGAAGACGTGTTTTAGGGCGTAGTAGGAAACTAGGTAAACTATCAGGGCTATTGATATGCTGTTCACCAATTTTGCTGGAATTGGCGGAACATACTCCGTTTGTCTAATTTCAAAGTTGTCTCCATACACGTCTCCTGAACCATTAACCACCTTAAACACGATTTCACAGCTTCTCACCCCGCTTGGAGCATCCACGACTTCGCCTATAGGTGACCATTGCAGATAGCTACCAGCCGGTATGGAAGTCTGATTTTCTTTTAAAAGATTGAGTCCTTGTGAATCTGAAAACCATCTAATTGATAAGAAGAAGCTGTCCTTAGTAATGTTTCCTCGAAAGAAACCCACAATTTGGAATGGGTAAGTGTACGTGTTTCTTCCTTGAATTTCTGTCACCTTGCTTTTCCACTCGGCGCTGGAATTTGTAACATTTATTCTTATGCTTCTAATGCCTGATCTAGCGTAAGTGGTGCTCCATTCTGCGCCGTCTCCTGTTAGAAACCAGTCTTGAGGTGTCGTTGTTCCTAATTCGACGGAAGGATTTGAGACCAAATTCTTAGAAACAAGGTCAGTTGCCATGACGTAGCCTATGCATATGAATGCGGCGATTATACCAAACATGATTCTGAGGTAGTATATTTTTACCAGCGGTCTCATCGCTTTACTCGCCCTTTTTGTTTTAATGTTTTGTTTATGATTATGAAGTTGTCTATTTATAGTTTGGCTGTTGATATAAGATTTCCAGCAAGTGATGATTATTGCAGAAGAAGGAGTTTACAAGTTTTGACGTAGCCGCTATTGTGCGCGAGTTAAAAGAAACCACAATGGATTCTCGTGTCAGCAACATCTACCAGTCAGATTCCAAAACCCTGATCTTTAAACTGCATAAACCCGACAAGCCCACATTTGGATTGGTCATGGAAGCAGGCAAGCGACTACATCTGACAGCTTATACTGTGGAGAAACCCGCAGTGCCTCCAGCGTTCTGTATGGCTTTGCGGAAATATTTACGAAACGGCTATCTAACAAACATTGAGCAACCCGAGTTTGAACGTATCGTAGTTTTTTTGTTTAAAACTAAGATGGGCATCTTGCGGCTTATTTTGGAGCTTTTCGGCGATGGCAACTTCATCTTGGTTAGCGAAAAGTGTGAAATCCTGCAAGCTTTGATTTATAAGCGCATGCGAGACCGAAACATTCTCCGTGAAGAAAAATTTGTTTTCGCTCCATCTAGTGGAAAGAACCCGTATAACGTTAGCGGAGCCGAGTTGCAGGATGGATTAAGAAGTTTTGGCGATGTTGAGGTTGTGCGAGCTCTTGCAAGGTTTCTAAGCATCGGCGGCATTCACGCGGAAGAAGTTTTGTTAAGGGCTGGCATAGACAAGACTAAATCTTGTAATACATTAACCACTGCAGACTTTGATGCCATTTTTGATAGTTTACATTCTCTGCTCTCTCAAGCTTCTAAGGATAAGCTGGAACCTAGCATTGTTTTGGATGAATCAGGAAAATTTATCGACGTTGTGCCTTTCAAGCTTAAGCGCTACGAAGGTTTTCCGCTTAAACCTCTTGCAAGTTTCAGCGAAGCCTTAGACGAGTTTTACGTTAGGGTCTCAGCTGTTGAAAAAGCGAAGGCAGTGACCAGCGTGAAGGTTGAAGAGTTGAAACGTGAAGCGGAAAGGCTTAAGCGAATCATTGTTGACCAAGAGAAGACTTTGGTTGATGCGGAAGCGAAGGCAGACAGAGATAGGCGTATTGGAGACGTGATTTATGCACATGTTGGCGAATTGCAGGAGTTGTTAGATAGGTTTCTAAACGCCAAAAGAAATGGTAAAAGCTGGGGTCAGATTGTTTCTGAGGTTTTGACTGAGAAGAAAGCCAGTGTCAAGCCAAGCATGTTCTTTGAGTCTTTTGACGCCAAAAGTCTGATAGTGGAAGTCCGTTTAGATGACTTGCGGTTTGGTCTGGATTTTGAAAGAAGCCTGTACGATTCTGCAGGAGAGTTTTACATACGTGGTAAGCGAGCTAGGCAAAAGCTGGAAGGTGCCAAAACTGCTTTAGAGGAAACCCGAAAGAAACTTGCCGAAGTTGAAGCCAAAATGCGGGCTGCTGAAGCCCTAGAACATGCTGCACCAACAGAAGTAATGGAAGAAGTCACTAAACGTAAAATCAAGCATAAGGAATGGTTTGAGCGTTTTAGGTGGTTTGTTTCTTCTGACGACTTCTTGGTGGTGGCTGGCAAGGACGCAGTTAGTAACGAAGTCTTAGTGAAAAAACATACTGAACCAAACGACATAGTATTTCACGCTGATGTTGTTGGCGCACCTTTCGTAGTGGTTAAAACGGAAGGTAAAGAGCCTACTGAACAGTGCTTACGTGAAGCTGGAGAGTTTGCAGCCGCCTTTAGCCGCGGTTGGCGTGAAGGCTTCGGCTCCGTAGACGTCTATTGGATCAAGCCTGACCAACTAAGCAAGAGTGGGCCTTCTGGTGAATACGTGCCGCATGGAGGATTTGTCGTTAGTGGCAAGCGGAATTGGATACGAAACGTTCCGCTTAGAGTAGCCATAGGTGTTGCGGTGAACGCGGAAGAAGGCGTGATTCGCATCGGTGGTGGTCCCGTGGACTCTGTAAAGACGAAGACTAATGTCTACGTTGTCGTTGTGCCTGGAGACCAAAACAGCAAAGAACTGCTAAAGCAAGTCTTAAGAATGTTAGTCGCAAAAATACCCAAAGAACAACGAGAAACAATCTTGAAGGCTTCAACTGAACAGATAAGAGAATTCATCCCATACAATAAAGGCAGAGCCATTCAAGAGTGACTTGAGCTTATCTCAAACAATGAGGAAAATCGCTCAACCAGAAGTTCAATCTATTTATAAGGGGGGGTCTAGTCTTCGCAGAGAGACAGTTCTCTAAGACATTTGTTTTAGGGCTTCGCTGCCTTTCATTCCGGTCTCAACGCCGAGACTTTTCGCTTTACTCGTCACTGCTTTAACTTGCGTGTTAAACACGTCTTCAAACGTTTTCACTCCGCTGACCATTGCAGCTGTTACGCCTAGCTTTTCAGCAGCCTCTACATTCAAAAACCCGCACATAACAAAGCCTTTTTCGGCAATTATTAACAAAAGTGGCGGCGAATCTGGAAGCTCAATTTTCACTCCCAAACAAGCTTTACCATCAACTTTCAAAGATGACACGTTAATCATATCAGCACTTTCCCTTGTCAAGCTAATCTTTGCACAGTCAACTTAAATAAGAATTGCGAACATAGAAAAAGCGAAATCTCCCATGCTAACAAAACTAAAAGAAAAAGTTCAAAAAATGCTCACAGCCGAAGCAAAAGCCGCCCATAGAATAGGCTTAGCACCAAATGCCATAAGCATCATAGGCATCATCCTAGCTTTTCTATCAGCCACAGCCTATGCAGAATGGCAAATCAACAACTTTTACCTTTTAGTCGCAACAGTTCTGCTTCTGCTCTCGGGATTCTGCGACGCCCTAGACGGTGCAATAGCGAGACTATATGAGGAGGCAACAGTTTTCGGCGGTTTCCTAGATTCACTTTTCGATAGATATGCAGATGCATTAGTGTATGCTGGCATAATAATAAGCGGATTATGTGATGTTCTATGGGGTTTGGCAGCCTTAACAGGCTCGTTGCTTGTAAGTTATAGTCGCGCTAGAGCAGAAGCCGCAAACATAAAAATTGAATCAGTAGGCTTGGCAGAACGCGCAGAACGCATGATTATACTCGCCATCGCAAGCCTCGTAGCATTCTTCTGGCAACCACAAACCGCCATCAACGCGGGCATAATAATGCTCGCAATACTCTCAAATTTAACGGTTCTCCAAAGAAGCGTATATGTGTATAGAAAACAAAAGAAAACAGGAAACTAGGCTCTAGAGGGCTAAAATCTACGTCTCGGGCGCATACGCCTTTCGTCTCGAGCCCTAACTTTTACAATACCACGATGCACAGCACATGAAACGCAATAGTATTTTGTGTCAACCCACGAAGACAAATATGTGCCTTTCTGACGAAGTTCCTTGGCTAATTGTGGGTCAACAAGCGACCGCCTTGTGGTAACTTTTTTGGCTTTGTCACGTGGCACTACTTGTCCGCACATGGCGCATTGAACAGGACCACTCATACCTTTGCTGCCCTTGGACCTTCCACGACTCTTCCGCTTAAACGGCAATGCCATTAACCTCTTTCAACACAAAATACTGCAAAGGCTACCTTATATATCTGTCCTCAACTTCAGAATTGAAGCAATGTTTGATTTTGCGTTATTTTTCGGAATAATCTTTCCGGTAGATGATGTAAAGAGTGTTGTTACTCCGGGTCCATGCCCAGACGTTATACAGTTTGTATGAACCACAATGCCAACGGACACAGCGCCTTTACGATAAATCCGCCCATAAGAATGGTCAGCATCAAGAATCGCCACCAAATCGCCCAGCCTTAAATCATCAAGCCCATACTCCTTACGCGTAGCGTCATCAAATAGCTGAATGTCATAATCACCAGAATGCGTCTGATTTGCGCCTAGACCCGAACCCATAATCGCCGCGGGAATCACATGTGTAACTGAAATCTCCAGCTTGTTACCTTTAGCCTTAGGCTTCAAAGCCTCAAGAAACCGCGGGTCCATGTTCATCACTTTTATTTCCGGATAATCTAACAGCTTCAAGCCTACACCGAAGGCTTTAACGAGCACTTTGTCGCCGAGCATGAGTTTTTCTAAAGTTTCTTTTGGAAAATCTACTAGCACATGTTCTATGCCGCCGTGCTTTCCCGTTACAATCCCTTTTGCGCCCTTTGCGTCTCCTGCAACAACTACTGCTTCGTTTCCGACACATGAAAGCACGTTTAGGGCGGTGTTTGCGCCCTGTCCAAAACGAGGGTCATTTTCCTTATTCTCTAGGCTTACGCCTGGTTCCACATGGTCTGCTTCCCATCCGCATGCTGGGTCGCCCACTCTCACGTTGTAAGTTATACCGCCGACCCCTGGCAAAATCATTGGCGTGCCTTCCGCCGAAATGTTATATATGCTTCTTCCGAAAACTGGGCTTGCGACTTCGCCAACAACTGAAATTTTCACTAGCTTGTCTAAGTTTGTTTTTAACATTTGTAGTCCTCACTTGGAATTATATGCTTAAAATTGAAAGACTTAATAAGACTTCACTATTTTCTGTCAAAGTTTTTTTGTCTCAGCGTGGGATACAACAAGTTTTAAATGCGGGATTATTATTTTGAGTTGAATGAAGTTCAAGCCTAAAATAAAAACTATCATGCGAGCTGAAAACAATGTCTGACATGGGACTAAGGTCATCTAAACTACTAGTTAAAGACGTTATGAGTAGCCCAGTTATAACCATCAATCAAGATGCGCCAGCGAACGAAGTTGCCGGACTCATGGGAAAACATGATTTGGGCTGCATAATCGTAACCAGTAAGAATGCGAAGCCTCTTGGCATTATTACAGAAAGAGATCTGGTTGAAAGGGTTCTAGCAAAAAACGCCAAACCAGACACTGCCAAAGCTAAGGAAGTCATGACGGCTCCTTTAATCACAATAGAAGCCGGTGAGACAATAAGCGAAGCTGCTCGAACGATGAGCAGACTAAACATAAGAAGATTAGGCGTTTTGTACAAGGGACAGCTTGTTGGATTGCTCTCAAGCAAAGACATTCTCGCAGTCATGCCTGAGCTTTTAGAAACCATTCAGGAACAGGCGCTCATAGAAATCGAAAATAGAGCCCAAGAAGAAACTGAAGAAGAGAAGCCTCTCGCAGGTTATTGTGACCATTGCGGAGTCTGGTCTGACAACATGAAGGAAATTAATGGCGAATTCCTCTGTGAAGATTGTCGAGCTGAAATGCTCAGCGAAAGCGAGGAAGAATGAGAAGGCGATTTGTTGCGTGTTAAAGAAATCATGGACAGTAAGCATCAGTCCATTCACAAGCACGAACTTGCTACAAAAGCCCGCGCCTTAATACGCGACTTTGACCTGAGAATTCTCCCAGTGACAGACGAAAACGGAAAGCTTTTAGGAAAAATTTCTCGCCGAGACATAATGGCCATTTCCTCTTCTATCTCGGCAATCAGAGTTGAAGGGATAATGACTCCTGCTAGGCACATAGCAACGGTCGATGATGAAGTCTATTCGGCAATTAAGCAGATGCTCCAAGTAGACGCATGGTATGCGCCTGTCGTATCCAACAATAACGAAAAAATCTACTGTGGCGTTTTAGGCTTAGAAAGCTTCATTGAGCCACTAATGAAAACAAACCCTGAGAAATTCTTGAAGGACACTTCGGAAATCATGACAAAAAATGTTTTGACCTGTTCTCCGGAAGATGAAGTTGACAACATTTGGCGGTTAATGCGTGAGAAACGTCTTGCAGGCTTGCCAGTTATCAAGAACGGCAAGTTAGTTGGCATTGTTACGCAGAAAGACCTTCTTGAAAGTGGCGCAATTTTGCCAGCATTCGAGTCGTCGAAGGGACGTTTCAGAGATTCTACTAAAATTCTTTCTGTTATGGAGACGAATATTGTGGCTGCGAAGCCCTCCGTCAAAATAATTAAAGTTGCCCGGCTTATGGTTTCAAAAAACATAGGAAGAGTTCCCGTAATAGACGAAGGCGGCAAATTAATCGGTATAGTTGACCGCGAAGATATTGCCCGGTTACTTATTAAATGAGAGGGAATGGGTTGAGCAGAGAAACTTTTAGAAGAACGTTGAAGGAGAAAACTAAGCCTTCCTCAAAAAAGCCTTCTTCAAAGAGTCACGCTGGTGAAATAATTCAAGTTGCAAAAGGCCCATTCGTAACCGTGGCTTCCACCACACCAATTTATGATGCAATCCAAATAATGACAAAAGAAGGCTTTAGACGAATACCAATTGCTGACGCTGGCACAAAAGCGTTAGAGGGAATCATAACCGCCACAGACATTGTAGATTATCTAGGCGGCGGAAAGAAATTCGAAATAATTGAGCAGAGGTTTGGTGGAAATTTTTTCAAAGCCTTAAACCAATCCGTCGGCATTATAATGACCAAGAACGTTGTTTCGGTCAAGATTTCTGCAAAAATAAGCGAAGCAATAAAGTTAATGAAGGAGAAAAATCTTGGCGGCTTGCCAGTTGTTGATGATGGAAACAGAGTGAGAGCGATAATTACTGAGAGAGATATCGCAAGCCTATTTGCTGATAGAATAAGCGGCGTCAGAGTCTCTCAAATAATGTCAGAAAAAGTAATCACCGCTTTACCTAAAACAACTATTTTCGAAACAGAAAAAACAATGGCGATGCAAGGCTTCAGAAGGCTGCCAATAATTTCTGACGGCAAAGTAGCGGGCATAATAACCACCATGGACATTATACGGTTTTTCGGCTCCGGCGAAGTCTTCAAACACTTACGGTCTGGAACCATAATACAAATATTGAACACGCCCGCGCTTCAAATAGCAACAAAAGAAATTTCGACTATCGAGCCAAATGCCGACGTTGGAAAAGCAGCAAAAATAATGCGCGACAAAGACATAGGCGCCTTACCCGTCGTTGAAAAAGAAAAACTCGTGGGCATGATAACAGAAAGAGACTTCTTCAAAATAATAGAATAAACTGGCACAGAAAGCATGCGCTACTTTCTGCAAAAGATTAGATGCTCCATTGGATACTCTAAACCATATTTCTTAATATCCTGCAAATGCTCCTTGACGAACTTGGGGTCAACATGCCACTGCTTCAGTTTTCTCATAGCGACGCTGAAGCTCCTAAAGCTAAGGTTCGTCTCAAAATACTTGACAGTTAGGTCTCTAAACCCAGTCTTGTGCAGCAAGGCGGCAACTTCATCGGAAAACGGCGAAACCCACTCTGGTTTTGGCAAAGATGTCTCCAAAGAGTGTAGATTAGCCTCAATCACCAGCCTTTGAGCATTATTTTCGAACGCCTGAATCAACTCTCCATGCACCATCTGTCCGCCAGACTTTAAAACTCTATAGAACTCTCGAATAGCCTTCTCAAGACCATTCCTGTCAAGCTCACAAAGGGTTTCATTGGAAACAATAAGATCAACACTTTCATCCGCAATGACATGCATATCTCTTACATCCGCATTCACAGGAGTAATCAATCCCTTTAGCCTTTCCCTTCTGAGACGGGTCTTCAAAACGTCCAGATGCCCCTTATATGGACCCGTAGAGAGATCAAGTGCTATCACTTTGAAAGTCGATTTGATTCGCATTACTTTTCTAACAAAGGGAATCGTCAGCTGTCCTGTTCCGCACCCGGCCTCAAGAATGGTCGAAACATTTTCAAAATCCAAGTTCTCAATTAGAAAACGAGCCAATCGCTCATACATCATCTTAACAGTTTTCTCCAACCCAATCAAACCAATAGAGTAATAAACTGTTCTAACTCATTTTTCTTTCCTAATTTTCATATTTGCACGAAGCCATAAGATTCATTATGTTCGCGGATTTTCTAACACTCGTATGCTGACACTGATTACACTTGAATAAGGACTGTTACTCTAAATATTTTTTAATGCGGCTCATCCTCATACAATAATGTGTAATGGAATAAACTTTTAACATTCGCCGTCTACTTTATTCCAATAGCAAGAGCGCGACCAACTTGATTGTAGACTCCGTCTTAACCAATGCAAAAGCCTACATAAGCAAAGAACTAGTGGACTGTAGCCTAGCTGTGGACAATGGCAAAATCTTCAAAATCGGTAAAGAGGCTAACATGCCAAAAGCCAGCTCGAAACTTGATTTGAAAAATCTGCTGGTTTTGCCAGGCTTAATTGACGTTCATGCGCATTTGCGAGATGAAGGAAAAGCCTACAAAGAAGACTTTACCAGCGGAACTGCCGCAGCAGCCGCAGGCGGAGTAACAACAATCCTTGACATGCCCAACAATGAGCCTGTAACAATGAGCGCAGAAGCACTGAGAAATCGAATGGAAAAAGCCGAAAAGAAAGTCCTAGTTAATGTTGGGTTCTACTCTGAATTTCCAAAAAACGTGAAAGAAATAGCGAACATCGTAAAAGAAGGCGCATTAGGTTTTAAGCTATTCATGGCTGAACAAATTGGCGGATTAAACATTGAAGACGACAACGCCATCTTAGAAGCATTCAAAATCGTCAGCAAGTTAAAGGCTTCAGTGGCTGTTCACGCAGAAGACAGAACAATGTTGAAAGAGGCTGAGCAGAAGCTTAAACGTGCCAGTCGCAATGACATTGAAGCCTTCTTAGAGGCACATTCTGAAAATGTTGAAGCCCAAGCTGTCAAGCGAATACTAAACATTATCACACAAACCAACACGCACGTACATTTTTGTCACATGAGCACACAAAACGGATTGGAGGCAGTGATAAGTGGAAAGAAATCTGGATTGTCAGTAACGTGTGAAACTACGCCACATCATCTATTGTTATCCACTGAAGATTTTGGGCGTGCGGGAACATTAGCGTTGACCATGCCGCCCATTCGACAAAAACGCCATGTTTCAGCTCTGTGGGATGCAATCAAAAACGGCTGGGTTGACATTATCGCTTCTGATCATGCGCCTCATACTTTGGAGGAAAAGAAGGCAAAAAACATTTGGAATGTTAAGGTAGGCATACCTAACTTGGAGATAATGCTTCCGCTTCTGCTCACAGAAGTTAAACGTGGGCGTTTATCAATAGGCGACATTACTACTCTTATGGTTGAGAATCCAGCCAGACTTTTCAAATTGGAAGGTAAGGGCTTTTTGAAAGAAGGAAACGACGCCGACTTGACAGTTATAGATTTGAACAGCAAATACAAGATTGACGCATCAGAATTCCATTCGAAAGCCAAGTACTCGCCATTTGACCGACAGATAGTTGAGGGAAAACCAGTTAAAACCCTTGTTAATGGTAAACTGGTCATGGACAACGGCGAAATTGTCTCTAAAACTGGTAGTGGAAAAGTAATTCGGAGAAAATAGCTTGAAGTTCATTGTCGATGCGATGCTTGGAAAGCTAACACGTTGGCTTCGCTTGTTGGGGCATAACGTGGAATATTCGAGTAAACTGGATGATGCGCAACTAATCGCTGTGGCTAAGAAAGAGCGAAGAATTTTGCTAACTAGAGATTTGGAGCTCTATCAACAAGCCACCGCCAAAGGAGTCACCGCCTTCTATTTAGAAGGAAAAACAGAAGAGGAAAGACTGGCAAATCTTACAAAAAGGTTCCACATTAAACTTGACATAGACATGACGACATCCAGATGCACAAAATGCAATGTAACAGTGAAACCAATTCCAAAAGAACAAGTGACAGAAAAAGTGGAGAGAAACACGTTTTCACACTACGACGATTTCTGGGAATGCCCAAAATGTGGACAAATCTACTGGCAAGGCGCCCACTGGGCACACATCAAAAAAACATTAGAAACTGCAAAAGAAAAATTGAGAAGATAAGTGATTTGGAAGACGCTTACTTTTCTTCCAGAAGCCATTTCAAAGGAATGTCCTTATAGGTTCCATCAGGCAATGTTCTTCGAATAATCATAGGCAAGATTTCTGCTTCCAATTCCTTTAAAGCCATGTCTATTGGGCTGGAAAACTTTTCTGCAGCGTCGACAAGTAGAGGGGCACCCATGGATATTTGAAGTGCCCTAGCTCCAATTATCCTTGCTTTTTCGAAGCGAGTAAGCTTCGGGGGACCTATGGAGATGCGGTTTTCTTTTTTCGACGTATCTTAATACTCCCCAGCACCTGGATAGCCAGCGCCTCCTGGCATGCCTCCGGGCGGTGTTGGAGGAGCCTTCATCTTTCCAGCCGCAATTACATCGTCAATTTTGAGTATCATTGAAGACGCTTCCGTCGCCGACTTGATAATTTGCTTTTTGACTGCTAACGGTTCGAAAACTCCAGCCTCTGACATTTCTTGAATTTTTCCGCCGACAACTTCGATTCCAGCCCATTTTTCACCTTTCTCGTGACGAGATCTAAGCTCAGACAATATGTCAATAGGGTCTAAACCTGCGTTTTCAGTCAGCGTCGTCGGAACGACCTCAAGAGCGTCTGCAAAGGCTCTAACTGCAAGTTGTTCTCTTCCAGGCAAGGTTTCAGCATATTTTCTAAGCGTTCGCGACATTTCAAGTTCGGGTGCTCCGCCTCCAGCCACGATTTTTGGTTCTTCAACTACGTCGCGGACTACACATAAAGCGTCGTGTATCGACCTTTCCGCTTCTTCAATTGTGCGTTCTGTTCCGCCTCTTATTAGGATTGTAACTGCCCGTGGGTGTTTGCATCCTTCTACAAAAGTCATCTTGTCGTCGCCAATTTTGCGCTCTTCTACAAGGCTCGCGTAACCCAAATCTGCTGCGCTCATGTCATCCATGTTTGTTATTATTTTTCCACCTGTGGCTTTTGCGAGTTTTTCCATGTCTGATTTTTTGATTCTTCGAACTGTGAGTATTCCTTTTCGCGCTAGGAAATGCTGAGCCATATCATCGATTCCTTTTTCGCATAAGACAACGTTTGCGCCTATTGCGGCTATTTTTTCACCCATTTCCTTCAGCATACCTTCTTCTTGTTTGAGGAAAGCCTCCATTTGTTCTGGGCTTTCAATGTTAATTTTTGCGTCAAACTCGGTTTTTTCAATTTCTAAGGCTGTGTCGAGTAATGCTATTTTGGCTTTTTCTACACGTTTGGGCATTCCAGAATGCGCAACTTCTTTGTCCAAAACTATACCCTGAATGAGTTTAGTGTCCTGTAATGACTCGCCTGTTTTCTTTTCTACTTTGATATCGTCAATGTCCACTTTGTACTTATTGTCTACTTTTTCTGCCACCTCAAGAATCGACTTAACGGCCAATTCAGCCAGATGCTGTCTATGCTCAGCAACAAGTTTGCTAGCCATTGAAGTCATTGCGGCCTTTTTAAGATATTCTTCAGTGTCTGATTCTGTGGAAATTGCTATTTTTTCCAAAACTTCTAGGGCTTTGTCTGAAGCCTTTTTGTACCCATCGATTATTATTGTTGGGTGAACATTTTTATCTGTTAGCTCTTCCGCCTTGCCAAGCAGTTCGCCAGCTATTATTACCGCGGTTGTCGTTCCGTCGCCCGCTTCGTTGTCCTGAGTTTTGGCAACTTCCACCATCATTTTTGCTGCTGGATGCTGAATGTCCATTTCATCTAGAATTGTGCGTCCATCACTTGTAATTGTCGTATCGCCCATGCTGTCAACTAGCATCTTGTCCATGCCTTTCGGGCCTAAGGCACTTTTCACGGTTTCAGCCACTATTTTTGCAGCCATTATGTTCGTGTGCTGCGCTTCTCTTCCTCGGCTTCTACTTGAACCTTCCTTTAATACTAAAACTGGAACTCCTCCAGCTTGTCCGGGTGATGACAAATTTATCCTCCTCCTTAATGCGTCTCAAAAAGAAACAGCATTAAAATATAAGTTTTTCTAAGCAGAAAGCCATCAAAGTTGTACGTTTAACATGGATTTTCAATTGCAGTTTATGGCTTAAGTGAAGTTTTCAATCCTGCGCCCGTTAAGATTATGACTGTTCTTTTGTCTTTTGCTACTTTCCTGTTTTGAAGTTGTTTTTCGTAAGCAGCGTAGGCAACTGCCGAGCTTGGCTCGACAAAGAAACCTTTTCTGGCGAGTTCCTTGAAAGCATCAAATATTTCGTTTTCCTCAACGATAACTGCATCGCCTTTTGTCTCCTTCAGATCCTTAACCATAATATCCAATAGTGGTGGATTAGCGCTTACCAGAGCATCAGCGAAAGAGGTTATCTTTTCAGGCGAAACATAGCGTAAGCCTTTAAACCGATGATAAAGAGGTGAAACTTGACGTGTCTGACAGGCCACGATTTTTGGCATTTCTTCCGTGACGTCAGATTCGACAAGATGTTTGAAACCGTCTAAGACGCCTAAGAGCAATGTTCCGGCGGAAACCGGCAAGTAAACGCGTTCAGGAACATGCCACTTAAATTGTTCAGCAATTTCATATGCGAGACTTCTGATGCCGTCTCTAAATAATGGGTGAAGAATATGCCCCACGTAGACCTTTCCCTTTTCGTCTCTTTGGGCTTTCTTTGCCACCTTGCTTCTGCTTCCTTGAACCTTTTCAACTTCTGCGCCATAAAACTGAATTTGGTTGAATTTCGGTCCAGCGACGTTTTCTGAGACGTAAATCTTCGCCTTTAGTCCCGCATTTGTTGCGTAGGCAGCTATTGATGCGCCTGCGTTTCCCGATGAATCTTCAGAGATGTAGCATTGAGCTTTTTTGACTAGTTTATGTAAAGCGGAGATTAGCACTGTTGAGCCTCTGTCTTTGAAAGAGCCTGTTGGATTCAAGCTTTCAAGCTTAAAGTGAACATTATCTGAAAACCTGACTAGCGGCGTCCAGCCTTCGCCTAAAGTTGTAATTTCTGTTTCTTTGATGTAAGGAAAGAACTTTGCATATCGCCATAGGCTGTGATTATCGTTCCCGATTTGTTTAACGTCAAATTTTCTCTTTTGTTTAACAATCAATGGGCTATTGCATGACGAGCATTTGAAATCTAGCAAATTGGATGAAAGGCTATTACAGACTGAGCATCTAATTTCATAAGCCATTGAGATACCAATAGTTCCTCTATGTTAGACGTAGTGGCTTTTCAAATTTGTGTCAAAGACATGCAATGAAACTGAGATTGCAGCAAGACAAAATTGGGTTATTTGTAGGGTATGTATTCTCTGCCCAGCAGTTCTCTTGCAATGATTATTCTTTGAATGTTTAATGCCCCTTCAGCGCCAATGTAGTAAGACATTATACCTCGCAATCCCATTTCTAATGGGCATTCCTTCGTATAGCCCCACGCGCCAAGCCAAAGCATCACATGCTCAAACACCTTAAAAGCGAAAGGCGGCACCTTCAGCTTAATGGCGGAAATGTATTTTGAAACTTCGTGCGGCGTAAAACGCTTGTTCCTATATTTTTCATCGTTCATCCATGCTGTTCTGTAAACTAGCGACCGTAACGCTTCAAGTTCAGCCCAAAGGTCTGCCAAGTCAAATTGGATGCCTTCAAACTTGCCGATTGGGCTTCCGAAGGCTTTGCGCTCTTTGACATATTCCATCCCAATTTCCAGCGCTCGTTGTGAAGCTCCTAAGCAAGTAGCCCCAATCAGAAGCCTTGCGCTGTCGAAGCCTTCCATGGTTAAATAGAAGCCTTTTCCTTCTTCGCCAATGCGATAGTTGTCTGGCACTTTGGCGTTGTCCATTGTGATGCTTCCAGTGGAGATTGCCATTCTGCCCATGTCCTCTAAGCGTTTGCCAACTTCGACTCCTTCAGTGTTTATTGGGAGGTAAAAAGCTGTAATACCTTTGTGCGATGCTTCTGGCTGCACTGGCTGGGTTCGGGCTAAGAGGAAGTAGCCTCCTCCCATTTTCTTTGCTTCTTCTGTTCCGCTTATGTAGGTTTTTTCTCCGTTTAGAATCCAAGTATTGCCTTCTTTTCTGCCCGTTGATTTGATTGCTGCGATGTCTGAGCCACCGCCTGATTCTGTTGAAGCTATGCCAATGAAAGCGTCGCCTTTGATGGCTTTTCGAACAACTTGTTCTCGCACTTGTTCAGTGCAATATTTGTCCATGACGAAGCCCCATGAAGTTTCAACAAGGAAAAGCACTGGAATAGCAATGCTCAAATCAGCATAACCAAGCTCCTCAGCAGCAATGCAGGCTGTAATCCAGTCGACTTCTGCTCCCCCATGTTCTTGCGGCACTGTCATAAGCAGTAGATTCATGTCAGCCATGCCTTTGATAATCCCCTTTGGAATTTCGCCCTTACTGTCTATTTCGCGGATTTTTTCCAACGGTAATTCTTTTTGGCTCCATTCCCGCAAAGACTTTTGAAAAAGTTTTTGTTCCTCATTAAAGCTGAAATCCACCATGAGCATCTCTCCGTAGTGAGGCAACAAGTATTTTCGCCATAACATATAAGGATTAAGGAAGACACATACAAAAGGCAAATGTTGCTATTGGTTTAAAGAACTGAAATGTTGACTACCTTGTTCGCTCCAGAGACAAGTTTCTTACATTAAAAAAACTGTTTCTCTGGTTAAGGTTTATATGGAATGATTTGAGTAGTATTGCACCCCGCTTAACTTGGGGTTTTGAAGGAGAGCTTGCATTATGCAAAGAATTAAAGTTGTTATAATGGGTGCGGCTGGTAGAGACTTTCACAACTTTAACGTCTATTTCAGAAATAACTATGCCTATGAGGTTGTGGCTTTCACGGCTACACAGATTCCCGGCATAAAAGGCAGAATCTATCCAACAGAGCTTGCAGGTCTAAACTATCCGAAGGGTATCCCAATTTTCTCCGAAGAAGAGTTACCCAAACTGATAAAAGAGCATGATGTTGACCGAGTTGTTTTTGCCTATAGCGATGTTTCCCATGAATCTGTCATGCACAAAGCCTCCATCGCATTGGCAAACGGTGCAGATTTCTGTTTTATGGGACCAAAAACGACAATGCTGAAGGCGCAGGTTCCAGTAGTTTCCATAAGCGCAGTTAGAACAGGCTCTGGAAAAAGTCAAACCTCGCGGCAAGTTGCAAAAATTTTAAAAAATAAAGGTTTGAGGGTTGTTGTTATTCGACACCCGATGCCCTACGGCGATTTGAGAAAGCAGATTAGCCAACGTTACGCTTCCTATGAGGATTTAGACAAACACCAATGCACCATCGAAGAAAGAGAAGAATACGAACCGCACATCGATAATGGCATAATTGTTTACGCTGGAGTAGACTACGAAAAAATTCTAAGAGAAGCCGAACAGGAGGCAGACGTGATCGTTTGGGACGGAGGTAACAATGATTTACCATTCTATAAGCCGGATTTGCACATTGTTGTAGCTGATCCTCACCGAGCTGGACATGAAGTTACCTATCACCCAGGCGAGACAAATCTGCGCATGGCAAATGTCGTTATAATAAATAAGGTTGACACGGCAGACCCAAAGAAAGTGGAACAGGTAAAGGAGAGTGTGAAGACGATTAATCCAGATGCGACTGTTTTAGATGCGGCTTCGCCTTTGACGGCTGACAACCCTGACTTGATCACGGGAAAACGAGTTTTAGTTATCGAAGATGGACCTACATTGACTCATGGAAATATGCCCTACGGAGCTGCCACAATAATGGCTAGACGATTAGGAGCAAGCGAAATTGTCGATCCGAAACCGTACGCCGTCGGTTCAATAAAAGAAACCTACAAAGAATATGTGCATCTGGGGACAATTCTTCCAGCTTTAGGCTACAGTGACAAACAGATAGCTGAGCTTAAAGAAACTATTGACCGCACGCCATGCGATGTCGTCGTAATTGGCACACCGATAGACTTGAGAAGAGTCATAACCATTAGCAAGCCAACTGTCAGAGTTAAATATGAACTCCAAGTTTTAGGTCCAATCTCCTTTGAACAAGTTCTCGAAGAGTTTCTCCAAAGAGGCAAAAAGCAATGAGTAGCGAAGAAACAGGGGTTTCGCGTGTAAAAATAAAATTCATAGTTGAAGGATTAGGCGAGGCAGAAGGCGAGTTTGCACGTTTTCTGGCGCCGAGAACCATAGACACTCTGGTTCGAAAACTTCCGGTGGAAGGTAGAGCTGCTCTATGGAAGGAAGAAGTTTATTTTGAAACACCTATTAAAATGGGTGAAGAAAAAGCCAAAGATACTGTGGAAAGAGGCACTATTGCGTTTTGGCCTATGGGAAGCGCCATATGCATATTCTATGGGGAATCGCAGCCCTATAGTCCGGTGAATATTCTTGGTCAGGTGACAAAGAATCTTGAATTATTTAAGCAAGTGAAGAGTGGGACGAAGATAAGGGTGGAGAAATTAGAGTCTAAGCCGTGAGTAGTTTCTTTTTTGCTATTATTTTTTCTATTTTCTTCTTTGCCTCTGCAGATGTTCACGAGAGGACAAAAGTTTCCCCCCTAGATTTTCAATATAATGTATCTTTAACTAACCTTAAAAACTTACGCAATCAAAAAAAACTACCATTCAGCTTTTAGTAAACTAAACGGCTTTCTTCCCAGAGCTTCAATAGTCTTTCACATTCCTCTATTACTTTTTTATCACTAGTCTTGCTTTTTAAAACCTTGAGAAATTCGATGCGTTTCTCGACTGAGCGTTTTTCTGCTTCGCCACCGTAGTAAAGCTTTCCTTCCAGATATTCCTTCATGTGGTTGGCTTTCTGCACGAAAAGGCTGGCAGCATCAATTGGGTTTTCTACAGCATATTTATTCGCCCAAATCGTCGCATCTGCCTCGCGAAGCTGAGTTAATCCATCAATTTCTATTATGCTACGAATAAATGTTCTCAGAAACTCGTAATAACCTGCAGTTTTGACCAGTTGAAGCGCTTGCTTTACTTTTTGTTTGAAGTTTGGGCTTCCCTTGGTTCTTAAGCTATGTTTGTAGCCACCATCCACGAGTGCTTTAGCTCTTTCTACTTCTTCGCCTGTGTAGATTCGTTTTGGAAATTCCAATAATGTTCCAAGTCTCCTCATGCAGCTTATAAAAAACTATGTAAGTATAAGGCAGTATTATGACTTAGTCAAATGGCTTGTATATCTTAATATTGTGGCTTCCAGAGACAAGCTGGACTATGCCTTCTTCTTCCAGCTGTTCTAAGAAATCTTTGGCTGCGCTTATTCTTATGTTAAACCGCGTAGCAACAGCGAAAGGCGTTAAGACCGGCATCTTTTTCAATTCGCCCATGATCCTCTCGTTTTTTGGGCTCGGTGGAATGATTCCAGCTGCTTTTCTTTCTTTAGATGGTGCTGCTCCCTTTTCCTTTTTCTTTTTCTCTTTTTCTTCCTCATCCTTTCGAGATTGCATCCGTTCAGCTTGTTTCAGAGTGAGTTTCTTTTTTCCACCCATAGACATCAGCTTTCAAATAGTGAGGTTGTTTCGTAGTTCTTATTGTTTTCTCCGTCCTAAGCATATTGGCTTATCTCAACCTTATGCCTATTCTGCCACTCCTTAATCGACATGCCAAGCTTGCTTTCTATTTCTGGGCGGTGAATGGAATTCATTGTGCAGAAGGGAATTATGCGTCCATCAGGAATTGCATAATGAATTGCGCAGCGTTGAACTCTTTCTAAGTCGAAGTTGTATGGGTCCATGAAATGCATCGATGAAAGCAGTATCGACTTTCTCTGCAAATCTCCAAGCGCCTCATAGCTTCCTTCTGTAAGCACACGCAAAACATACTTTCTTAGAAAACTGAATTTTATATGCCTCAAAGCGCCGATCAGTCGCAGTTTAGCCTTGTTCTTGCTTCCTTTTGAGGCATCACCATAGACTTTCTTCATGACTCCGACAAATTTATCCACGTTTCCGAAACGGGTAATCGGCGTGATTTTGCCTTTTTCTACGAATAAGTATGTTGCCATGCCACAGTGGGGATGTGCCGTAAACTCCACGTAGCGCTTGTCTTTTAGGGCGCCAACGGCTTTTGAAACTGGCACAACTGTTGGCACTGGGTAAAAGTCTGACATTTTTATCTTGCCATTTGTTTGTTCTTCAACCAGTCGCATGAAGTCTGGAATTGTAATGCGCATTTTATCCCGTTCTGTTTGAGGCAATCTTCCACACAGAGAGACTGGCTGAACGTTTATGCACCGTATCACGTCAAAATTCTGAACTGCGAAATGAACAATGTCTCCAAGTTGGCTGTCATTTACGCCCTTTACAAGTGTGACAACTAAAACTATGCTTTGGATTCCTGCTTTGCGACAGTTTTCAATAGCTTTCATTTTGACATCCAAAAGGTCGATTCCGCGGATGAATTTGTAAACGTCAGAGGTTAAGCCGTCAAATTGCAGATAGACTGTGCTCATTCCCGCCTCCTTCAACTCTTTGCAGAAATCGACGCTTTGTGCAAGTCGAAGTCCATTCGTATTAACTTCAATATGGCGGAACCCAACATCTTTTGCCATTCGAATAAGTTCGAACAAGTCATTGCGGATGGTTGGTTCACCGCCAGAAAACTGCAAGGCTGTGGCTGGAACTGGGTCGTTTCTGCGAAGATTCTCCAGCATTCCTTTGATTTCTTGTTTTGTGGGTTCGTACACATATCCAGCTGCTGCAGCGTTTGCAAAACAAACTGGACATTTAAGATTACATCGATTTGTGACGTCGATTATTGCTAGGGCCGTGTGTGACTTGTGCTTTGGACATATTCCACAATCATAAGGGCAACCGTCAACAGTGTCAGTTCGCGGATTTTTTAGACCGTCGCCTTCGTAGCTGAATTTTTCAGCGCGCACATACTGTTCGTAATCGGACCAGTAGACGTCGCGGAAAAAACCGTGCTCTTTGCATTCTTTTTTGATGAAGACTTTGCCGTCTTCCTCGAAGATTGTGGCGTTCAGCACTTTTAGGCATTCCGGACATATGCTTTTTGTTTCTTTAATGAATTGCATATAGTCACCATGTGCATGCTTGTTATGCTTTGAAGGTCTGAGGGTAGAATATAATAAGGTTTCCAGACTTTTCATAAGGTGAATAGGGTGAATTTGTATTGTCAATAAGCGAAGGCGCTAGGCAAGTTTTGCGTGATGTTGGGTTGAACGCCTACGAAATTGATGTATATAAGGCATTGTTAGAAGGCGGACAGATAACTGCCATGGAAATAAGCAAAAAAGCGAATGTGCCATACTCGAAGATTTACGAAGTTTTAAACTCGCTCAAAGACAAGGGGTGGATTAGAAGTGTTGACGCTCGTCCGACTAAGTATTATCCAATACCGCCGCTTGAAGCTTTAGCTGTTGCAAAAACTAGGGTTGAAGACAAGTATGCAAATTGGGAGCAGACGGTTGCTGGCGAATTGCAGCCTTTGTATGAGAAGCGTGAGCTTGTGGAGCGTCCAGACATTTTAATATTGCATGGTCAACAGGGAGTTTTGGCTAAGCTGGAAGAAACATTGAAGAAAGCTACAAAAGAGATAGTGATTGCTGCGCCAGAATTTGCAAAAACCATTTTCGCTGCGGTACCGTCTTTTCTCGAGGTCTTGCAGAAAACACGTGTGAACATTAAGCTTATGGTGGCTGGAAAACCTGAGGAATGGGCGAATCTTAGACGGGCAATTGGCATAGGCGAGTTAAGAGCTAGAGACCAAATGTTTGGAGGAGGCGTAATCGTAGATGGAAGAGAAGCGATACTAGTTTTGGGTGAAGAAAAGCCCAGCCTAGTGATATGGAGTAATCATGCTAGTTTAGTGCGTTTTGCAAGGGAATATTTCCAGTTCCTTTGGGATTCATCCAAAAAGACTTAGCTCTCTCGAGGCAGTCTACCCCCCTTATAAATAGATTGAATTTCTGGTCCCATTCTTAGGGGGAAGCCTTTGAATATTGCAAAAGGTTCATGTTTGCTAGTTGAATTTGGCAGCGGGTTCTTGAAAAAAGAAAGAAATTTGGGAAAGCTATTTGCCCATAACTTTTTTGGCGGCAATTTCGATGTCTTCGGCTTTTATTGTTTTTCTTCCAGCGTGCATCGCAAAATCTAGGGCTTCTCTAGCGATTTTCACACCTATTTCTTCTAAAGCTTTAGCTAATTCTTTTGCCGCTGCTTCGCTCACTCTGTCGGCTCCAGCCTTTTTGCACAATCTGTGCATGGGAGCTACGGCTAATTCTAAATCAACCATAAAGACTCCTCTGTAGCCTCTTTTTCTATTTAAAGCCATATTTAACGTTTGTTATACTCTATTCTGAAACAAAAAAAGAGAATTTATAAAAGCAAAAAGCTTGCTTAGTAGTGAAAAACCGTGATAACAATGAAGTTTGTTGATGCGCACATCCACCTCTCAGACGAGGGATATTCAAGATGCGTCAACGAAGTTATTGCTGAAGCTAAACGTGCTAATGTTGTTGCGTTGGTTTCAAACTCTATGGATTTGAAAACAAGTATACGAAGTTTAGAATTGGCTGAACAGTATCCGAGAATGGTTTATGCCGCGTTGGGCATTCATCCATGGAGCGTGAAGGCTTTATCAGAAGAGGAACTTCAGCAAACAATAGAGCTAATTTCTAAGAATAGACAGAATAATACGTGTGTCGCCATAGGCGAAGTAGGCTTAGATTATAAGTATATGGATATTTGGAATAAGCAACTAATTGTTTTTGATAAAATGTTGCGTTTGGCTGAAAAACTTGATTTACCCACTATAATTCACTCGCGTGGCACAACAGCCAAAATTGTTGAAATGCTTCCTTCTTACAATTTGAAGAAAGTGCTGTTACACTGGTTTAGCAATCCAATCAGCGCTTTATCAAAAGCTATGGAAAATGGATACTATATTACTGAAGGCCCGCCAACTGCGTATTCAAATGGCATACGGGAAGTTGTCAGAAGAGTGCCACTAAGCAATTTGTTGACTGAGACTGACGGACCAGTGCGCTTTTTCAAACAACCTTTTGCTGGTAAAATGACGACGCCAGCCTTTATCCCAACTGTGGTTAAGGCAGTAGCAGAAATAAAAAAGGTGGAAGTTGAAAGCGTTGCTGAACGGATACTGAAGAATGTCACAAAATTTTTTGGAGTAAAGTTAAGCTTAAGCAGGTAAGCTATGTTTAAAAATAGAAAAAATGAAGGATGCTAGTTTCTCGTAGTTCTTGGCAGTAAGACTACTGCAATCAAAGAGAACGCAACAGACTTGGATTCAATTTCAAACAGAGCACATGCCTAATCGATGTTAAAATATCGAGTTTCGCCATATGAGAATAAGTAGCTTTAAATCAGTCTTACTCTTTATGAAAGTCTGCCTTGGCATAGTCTTAACCGCTGGAGAATAGAAATGATGTGTGCTTGGGGGCAACTTTGGTTTGGGAAGTGTGCGAACAGAACAAATTAAACGAACAGCCAATGAACTCGTCAGACGCTTCCCTGACAAATTCTCGCATGATTTTGAAAGCAACAAACGCATGGTTAACACGTTGGTAAGAGGAGGAACAACTAAAGTGAGAAATCAAATCGCCGGATACATAACACGCGCCTTTGCTGGAACAGAAACAACTTCCCCGCCAAGCGAAAGCGAAGAAGAGAGTGAGCAATAGAAAAAAGGGATAACCAAATGATGGACGAATACAGAAGAGGATGGGCGCTTCGCTATCTACGTGAAGCAAAGGCAGAGCTTAACGCTGCAAGAAAAATGCCTTATATGGCGCCTAGCCTAGTTTTAGAATCTATCAGAAAAGCTCGAAGTGCCATTTACTACAGCCTCGGCGAACCAGCCTTAATAGAAAACATCATAAGGGAAACCGCAGAAAAAACACAGGCAATAAACGATCCATTCCTGAAAGTGCTTATCGACATCGAAGCAACAGTAGAGCAGCTTTTGCAGGTGGAGGAAATTGATGGCGAAAAAGCTATGAAACAAGCAGATGACCTGTTACAGTTAGCCTCTGACATAGTAGAAACGTTGACGGGAGAAAAAGTAGAAGATTAAAGAATGCGTTTACCGGTTTTTTAGAGCCTTCTCGATTCTGTCTAGAGCCTTCTTTATGTTTTCAATTGAATTGGCAAACGACAAGCGCAAATAGCCTTCACCATACTTTCCGAAAGATGTGCCTGGCAGAACCGCAACGCCCGCCTCGTTGAGCAAATAGTCCCCAAGTTTGCGACATTCCATTCCGGTTCCAGTTATATTCGGGAACACGTAGAAAGCTCCGCGTGGTTTCTTGCACGTTATCCCTTCAATCTTGTTGAGGCCAGAAACTACGACTTCCCTTCGCTTTTTGAATTCTGCAACCATTCTTTTTGATTCAGTTTGCGGACCTTTTAATGCTTCAATGCCCGCCATCTGGATGAAAGCGGAGGTGCAAGAGTTGGAGTTAGTCATTAACTGGGCAACTTTTTGTGCTAGGTTTTTGCGCATTACACCGTATCCAAGCCTCCACCCAGTCATAGCATAAGTCTTCGAAAAGCCGTCTAAGACAATGGTTTTCTCCTTCATTCCAGAAAGCGAAGCAATACTCTCGTGCCCGCCTTCGTAGATTATTCTACTGTAAATCTCGTCTGAAAGAACAAGCACATCATCTCTGTCTGCGATGCAGTCCGCTATCGCCTTCAAATCTTCTCTGGTCAAAACGCCACCAGTTGGATTTTCAGGCGAATTCAAAATAATCATTTTAGTCTTCTTCGTCACTTTTCTCTTGAAATCCTCCAAATCAAGTCTAAAGTCATTCTCTTCCTTAAGTGGAAGAGGCACAGGTTTAGCTCCTGCAAAGTTCACTACAGACTCATATATGGGGAAGCCTGGATTTGGATACATAACCTCCTCGTCTGGGTTCACGCATGCGAGAATGGCGAAAAACATTATTGGTTTAGCGCCGGGTGTTACGACAACTTCGTCTGCTTCGGCTTCTATCTTTCTTGTTTTCGAAATATATTCCGCGATGGCTTCTCTAAACTCAGGAATCCCAGCTGAAGGAACATAATGGGTGTAACCAGAATTAAGAGCTTTCACAGCAGCTTCTTTAATATTTCTCGGGGTGTCAAAATCTGGCTCACCAATTTCTAGGTGGACAACATTTTTTCCTTGTTTTTCAAGGGCTTTTGCCTTTGCAAGCACCTCAAACGCTGTTTCTGTTCCTAGAGTGTCCATTCTCTTTGCAAAGATAGAGTTCACTCAAATCACCTTAACTTGAAAGGAAATTAATGGTAAAAAGGTAGGGGGTATTTAACTATTGCAGTGAAATGAATTCCAAACTAATGTTAAAACAGCTTTGACAGTGGTCGCACTTTCATTACGTCTGGATTAACCAAGTTTGGCGGTTTTCTTCCCTCAAAGAATGCAACTAGATTCTCCGCGACCATTTCAGCCATTTGAGAACGAGTTTCGTAGCTTGCGCTTGATATATGCGGAGCAACAACCACATTGTCCAGCGTAAGCAAAGGATTATCCAATGGTGTGGGTTCCTGCTCAAAAACGTCAAGTCCAACACCAGCAATTCTGCCTTCCTTTAAAGCCTGATACAAAGCCTTCTCATCTACTACAGGTCCGCGTGAATTATTGATAAGATAAGCCGTTTTCTTCATTAGCTTAAGCCTTTCAGCATTGATCAGATGATGCGTCTCTTTCATTAAAGGCACATGAATGCTAACAAAGTCTGATTCTTTCAGAAGCGTGTCCAAATCAACCTTTTTTGCTCCTAATCTTTCTATTTCTGGTCTAGGAACAACGTCGTAGAAGAGGATTTTCATGTCAAAACCAGTGGCTCTTTTGGCAACTGCATAGCCGATTCTCCCAGCGCCAACTACCCCTATAGTTGCGCCGTAAACGTCTCTGCCTTGCAACATGCTAGGATGCCAACCAACCTTCCACTGCCCAGTGCGAACATATCTGTCTGCTTCTGCAACACGCCGTGCAACAGCCATTAGCAGAGCCCATGCAAAATCTGCTGTCGTGTCCGTCAACACTTCTGGCGTATTCGTTACGTAAATGCCTCTTTTCGTTGCTTCTGGCACATCTATGTTGTCAAAGCCCACAGCCAGCTGCGTCACAATCTTCAGCTTAGGCGCTGCATCAAAAACCTCAGCATCTATCTTGTCAGACAGAAGCGAAGCAAGAGCATCAACATCTCTAGCTTTTTCGATTATCACCTTTTTGGGCGGCGGAGCATATTCACGCCAAACTTCAGCGTCAAAACGTTCCTTAATTATTTTTAAGCCTCTTTCGGGAAGGTCGCGAGTAACGTAAACTTTTGGTTTTGGCATACAATTCACCATGCGCTAGTTTGCGGAATTCTTTATTAGCATTGACTTATTACACTTACGCAACAGTCTCCTGAAATGTCAACAATGGGCTATTCAAATGATTAGCATAAAAAACATGGAACAACTTGTAAAAAACGGCAAGACACCGCTTAATCGAAAAGCTAGAATGCTAGCTCTAAAAGGTCTCGAAACGGCATTGAATAAAGCGAATCCGAAACAGATAATGAAATCGAAGCTTGTGCTGAAAAATTCTACACTGCAAGTAAATGGCTATTCTTTCGACCTGAAAAAATTCAAAAACATATATGTAATAGGCGGCGGCAAAGCCAGCGGTTCAATGGCAGAAGCCCTAGAAGAGCTCTTAGACAAACGCATAAAGACAGGACTTGTCAACATTCCCAAAAATAGCCGATACAAAACAAGCATTATTGAGCTTCACGGTTCAAGCCACCCTGTCCCAGACGAGACAGGCGTTGAAGGAACACGACGCATACTGGAAATAGCAGAACAAGCAGAAAAAGACGACTTAATCATATGTCTTATTTCAGGCGGCGGTTCAAGCCTCATGCCCTTACCCCGCGGCGGTGTTTCGATAGCTGATAAAAGAGAAATCACAAATGCTCTCCTCAAATCTGGTGCAACGATAAGCGAGATTAACACGGTCAGGAAGCATATTTCAGATTTTAAGGGCGGCTGGCTTGCCAAAAAGGCTTATCCCGCTACAATTTTGAATCTTATCCTTTCAGATGTTGTAGGCGACCCCTTAGATTTTATTGCTTCAGGTCCAGCAGTTCCAGACTCAACAACATTCAGCGACGCCACAAACGTTTTGAAAAAATACAGTTTGTGGAATAAGTCTCCTGCATCTGTTAGAAAAGTTCTTTCAGACGGAGAAAAAGGACTAATTCCCGAGACTCCAAAGGCGGGAGACAAAATTTTCGAAAAAGTTTTCAACCTAGTTGTAGGCAACAATCGGTTTGCCAGTTTAGCAGCTTTTGAATACCTCAAATCTGCGGGTTTGAACACGCTTTTGCTTAGTGCAACTTTGGAAGGAGAAGCAAGGCACGTAGGCGCAATACTGGCCTCAATAGCCTGCGAAGTGTCCATTTCTGGAAATCCCATTCCGAAACCAGCTGGCATAGTTGTGGGAGGCGAAACAACCGTGACGGTCACTGGAAAAGGCTTGGGAGGAAGAAACCAAGAGATAGCTTTAGCATCTGCGCAAAAATTGAATAATATGGATGGAGTGGTTGTTGCTTCGATAAGCACGGATGGTGTTGACGGACCAACAGATGCAGCTGGAGCAATCGCAGATGGAAAGACTTTAGCCAAAGCAGCAAAAATGCATTTGACTTCTGAAAAGTATCTTGCAGATAACGATTCTTACCATTTCTTTTCAAAGCTTAGCGACCTCATCTTTACAGGACCTACAAGCACAAATGTTAACGATATTTCCATAATAGTGGTCCTATAGCTTAGAAAGAGGAATGACCAAGAATGGGCATAACAATAAAATTTGTCGGCGCTTTCCGTGGCTTGTCTGGCAGAGACAAACTCGAAATTCCACATAACGACGCTATCGCCTTAAAATACATCGTTAAAGAGATTACTGAAAAATTGCCCCAGCTCAATCATGCGCTTATTGACTCAGAGCTTCAAGATCCAAGACCTAATACGCTCATAATTGTGAATGGGAAAGAAATCAGCGTTTTGAATGGTTTAGATACTATGCTTAAAAATGGTGATGAAGTTGTTTTTGTTCCTGTTGTCCATGGAGGATGAGTTTGACCTATGAGACTTCATGCTGTTAAGACAAAGGTTGTAAGCATTGGCGATGACCTTGTTAAGATTATTCTTGCTTCCTTGAACGAGCAAGGTTTACAGTTGGAAGACAATGATGTGTTAGCTGTAACATCAAAAGTTGTTGCTATTGCAGAAGAGCGTCTAGTTAAACTAAGCAGTGTCAAGCCTTCTGATAGGGCTAAGAGAATTGCCAAAAAATTCTCTTTACAACCAGAATTAGCCGAACTGATTCTATATGAAGCCGGCGAAATATATGGTGGAGTTGAAAAAGCAGTTTTAACGCTTAAGAATAAAGTTTTGACGGCTAATGCTGGAATAGATAACAAGAATGCTCCTAAGGATTATGTTGTTTTGTGGCCTGGCAATCCTAAAAAATCGGCAGAACGCATCAGAGAAGAAATCAGACGTAAAACTGGCGCGAAAATAGCAGTTTTGGTTGTGGATAGTGGCTTGGTTCCGCTTAGGAAAGGCACAGTTGGACTAGCGTTGGCTGTGGCTGGGTTTAAACCCGTGAAAGACTGCAGAGGCGAGTTGGATATCTATGGAAAGCTTTTAGCCATTACGCAACATGCTATTGCGGACGATCTGGCTTCTGCAGCCCATTTGCTTATGAGCGAAGCCGCAGAAAAAACCCCGGTTGTACTGGTTAAGGATGCGCCGGTTGAGTTCGATGACGGGGCTTATGATTCTGCAGAAATGATGATGCCCTTCAAGGAATGTATTTTCACGAGTACTTTTCTTGGCGATGCGGACGATTCAAAGAAGGCACAAGATTTGCGGTCTTCAAAACTTTGAACAAGGCTGTTCCTATCACGGCTGAGCCAATCGCAATGATTACTCTTTCTATTGGATAGAGAAAAGCGGTTGTTATCCATGTGCCTGTAGCTCCAACTGTGTCTGGATAAACAATTAGCTCGTAAGTTGCTGAACCAGCCATTTGTCCAGCAAGTGTTGAAGTCAAAGATGTTACAAAAAATGCATAAAAGAGCCTTGAACTGTTATTCGAGTCAAAGTTCTTTATGGCTGTTGACTGCAAAGGCAAAATTAAGATTATGAAGCCGATTATTTGAAACCACAGATATGGCATAAACAACCAAGCAGGCCCAACCACTGGAAAGAAGGCTAAAAGTAAGAAGAGAACAAGATAAACAATCATTGATATGATTCTTTTGCCTCTTGAGGTCAATCCACTGCATAATGCTGCAGCGATGCCTGACGCAAAACTTAGTTGAGAAAAGTAGCCAAGGGAAATTCCAATCATTCCGCCTAGAAACGTGGCTGCCACGCTTATGTAAGGTCCAAAAATTATGCCCATCATTGGAGCCAAAATTGCGGCTGCTGTTATTGCTTGACCAGGCAGACCGATTATTGGTGAGATTTTTATGGCGCCGAAAACTATGTATAAGGCTGTGAAACTGGAGACTAAGGCTAATTCTTTTGTGTTGGCTTTTCCATGAGTTGACATTTGCTCAGCCTTCTGTGCGTGTGGAAAGCTAATTATTCTTAACTGCTTATAAGTGATGCAATATGGCTCGTTCAATAATTACCTTAACGACAGATTTTGGCTTGCGAGACCCTTACGTGGCAGAAATGAAAGCAGTGATTTTGGGCATAAGTCCAAAAGCGACAATTGTCGACATAAGCCACGAAATTGAAAAGTTCAACATACGAATGGGCACTTTCATCTTGGCTTCTGCATCTCCATATTTTCCAGAAGGCACAATACACGTGGCGGTAGTAGACCCAAGCGTAGGAACAAGAAGGCGTCCCATACTCCTACAGACAAAACATGCCTTCTATGTGGGACCAGACAATGGCGTACTAGTTTTAGCCGCAGAAAACCAAGACATATGTCACATTTACAAGATAACAAATCAAAAGTTCATGCTGCCAAAAATATCAGGCACATTCCATGGAAGAGACATATTTGCGCCAACAGCCGCTCATCTGGCAAATGGTATTGCACCAGAAGAGTTTGGACCAGAAATTCGCAAGATTTCAACTCCAGATTTTGCCAAAGTCGTCAGAAAAGAAAATCTGCTTGTAGGCGAAGTCATGCACATAGACAATTTCGGAAACATAATCACAAACTTTAGCGAAAAAGACCTCCAAAAAATGAAAACCAAGCATGAAATTAACGTTAAGCTCAAGAACACTAGGCTAAAACTGAGGCTTTGCAAAGCGTACGCAGAAGTTGAGCCTAGACAACCTATAGCCGTAATTGGTAGCCACAATTTCTTTGAAATATCTTTAAACCAACGCAGTGCTGCAGATTTCTTCAAAATAGAAAGCGGAAACAAAGTTACAGTTTTTCTTTCATAACAGCTAAAATCTGCTCCGGGTTTATCACTGACACCCCAGTCAATCCGCCAATAACCTCAATCAGAAGAATTTTGTCGGGATTAATCAAGTTAACCTTCTGCTCAATGTCTGCTGCAACAGCTTCAATTATGTCCTTTGAAGAAGTTTGAGTAAAACGTTTTTCAACTGTAACACGAAAAGTTTCGTTTGCACCTATCTTCAAACTAAGCTCTGTGGTTGCAAGTTGAATTTCACTCAAATCTGTTCGCACAACTTTTTCGATAGGAATAATTCTGAGCGTATAACGGAATTCGTATGGTCGTTCATGTAAGATTTTGCGAAACTTTTCTATAACATCAAAAGGATTCAAAATTGTTTTTGCAGCTATTAACCCCGAAACCCCTGTTTTTTCAACAATCGACGTGGAATCGCCTATTTCTCCAAGCATATGCCACATCTCGGAAGATGCGGCGTTCTCAAATCCTCGCGAAGTAGTGGCGAGAAGGTTGAAGTCTCTGAGCATAGTTTGCACCTGAACTGGCAGATAGAGAATATTATTTTTCGGGGTAACTTTAACATTTCCAAAAACGGAGGTTAAACTAATCAGGGGTCAGTGCAGGTTAGTGGCTTTTTCACAGCTTTTGGCTCTTTGCCGTCGCCTCACATCATCC
>JACAEK010000031.1 GCA_013388895.1 Candidatus Bathyarchaeota archaeon
AGCCAGTGGCGCCCACAATTCTGCCCTTGCTGTATATTACCGCGCCTTTTTCCATAAACTCAAGGGCTAGTCGAGGTGAAGTAGCAGCTACATATACTTGCGTTTTTTCCTCGGTGATTGGCACTCCTCCAATTGTTACAATGAAGCTGCATCCTTGTTTTTCTGCAAAATCTAATATTTCGCCGCAAATGGAATAATGTGCCACAACATCGTCAAAGGAAGGCTGTGTATCACCTGTCATGATTATAAAGTCGTTTTTTTCCATGGGCGCCGCGTAAAACTCGTATCTAGGCAAACGACAAATTCCTTTCGAATTAACTGACACGTAATCTGGAAAAGAAGGCGAGTACAATTCGGCAAAAGGCTTTGCAGCACAGAATTTTATCAAAAGATTGATGGCTATTTTTCCGACGTTTCCAAAGCCTGGAAGCCCCTGCACGAAAATTGGTTTCTCAAGAGTAGGCTTAGACGTTTGAGTGAAACAGGGCTTATCCAAGTCTTTGCACCAGACACGATAATATTTCGGCTGTACTAAAATGTTTTTGCTGTGATAATCTTTAATAAATTGATATCTCACTAAAAGATAAGAAGTTATAGATTCAACATAGAAGCAGCGGGGTGGGGTAGCCAGGATTAACCCGCTGGGCTCATAACCCAGAGATCAGTAGTTCAAATCTACTCCCCGCTACCAACTCTCAACCTGATAATCCATTCACTGTTTTGAGAAGCTTGCGCTGTTTAGATTCGCATGCAAACAAAGAAAAAAGGGAATTATGGCAATAGAGTGCTTTTGTTTTGCTACCGCGTCCAACAGAAGAAACGACAGCGTGGCGTAAGTGCTAAAGCTACGTCAGCTTGCACTAGTCCAGTGCCATAGTCTTTCCACAGCCAAGTATATTCATATAAATCGCCTACGAAAATGTCAAAGATGGTTGCCGACCTCTCCTCTTCAAACAGCTTCGTTAGTCTGTTAGCTAGTCCCGCCGCCTTTAGTATAAGCTCCATCATCCATTGTTTTATGAACGGGCATTTGTCAAGTACCAGTGCCGCTATTCCAGCAACGTGCGGGGCTGCCTGGCTTGTACCCCAAACTGAATAATAACCCCACTGAGTCGGACCATAAGGTTTGTATGGTCCTTTCACGCCTGCTCCTGGAGCAGCCACGTCGAGATCCCAAATCTCTTGACCTAGATCTGGATTCGGTCGGCTGCTGAAGTCAGTCAGATAGACTTGGAATTCGTTGCCTAACGGATCTTCAGTCCACAGATTTTCTGGCACATCGTCTGTCCACCAATACCACGGATCTGGAGCACCTGTGTAGTAGCGCAAGTATTCTTGCGTCCAACCAGCAGCAGCCACTGATATCACTTGCGGGAACGCACCTGGCCAGTCCATTCCTGCGTAACCTTCGTTTCCAGCTGAGGCTACAATTATAACGCCTTGCTGTATTGCGTAGTCTATTGCTTCCTCTTCTTCTTGCGTATATCCTGGTCCGCCAAGACTCATGTTTATGACGATTTTTATCTTGTGCTTCTTGGCAAGGTCACCGATGTATCTGATTCCTGCAGCGACCATTTCGTCGGTGCCTCCAGACCACCACCAACCTTCGCCATCATCTGCAAAGACAATCCAATCGTCTAGTACAAGCACTGGTATTATCGTGACTTTAGGTGCTACTCCTCTGACCCAGAATGATTGGTCTCTTTCGAGTTTCCATCCTGTTATGATGCTCGTGACATGAGTGCCGTGGCCAGAGCCGTAGGGGAAATCAAACCACATGCCGAATGGTGGAAAGTAAGCCCAGAGTGGATTTCCTTCATCGTATGTTAAGAAGCCACGATCGTCTCTCAAGGGTCCATAGGAGAACCTATACTCTGTACTGCCAACATATTCTGTAGACCAGTTGCCATCACCTGTCGGATCGTACCACACATCGTGGGTAAATCCTATGCCCCATTCTTCCTTGATATCTACCATTCCTTCTGGGAAGAAGTCTAAGTAGTTACTGAGCAGACCAGTGTCGAGTACTGCTACATAAATGCCTTCGCCATCGTAGCACACTCCTTCAGCATCAACCATGTCTACGTTGAATGGAACAGTTCCTTCAGGTAGCTCGCACCATTCGTCCCATGCAGAGAAGCATTCTGCTCTGGCTGGGTCAACATCAAAAGCGATGCTTGTTCTATTCAACATGGGAACAATTGGTTCTGCGATAGATATTGGCATAGTAGAAGTCGCCATAATTGCAGTGAGCACTATTGCTAAAACTAACAGTTTGTTTTTCATTCTTTCTTTTCTCCCTTCTTTTAGACAGTACATAGTATCTTTTTGCACATTTAGAGTTTGTGGAAGTTACTTCTATTGATGTCACATGCAGAAACAAGATGCTTCTCTGAAGCAAAAACTGAACTAACGGTCTGAAAAAAGATTATTTTGCGACGCTTTCTTGATGCCTTAACTAGTCTCTTTTGCCTTTACGTTTGAGGGCGATGGTAGCGGCTGAAAGTACCACAAACGTGATAAGCACAAATGGTATTGCGGGAAATTCAGGCAATGTATACTGAGTAACGCCTCCATTCTCGTCTGTCACATGCAATATGATCTCTTCGTCAACTTTGTCAATAGAGACAAAGACATATGGTTGAGTCAGAACCTGACTTACCGCAAGACCTTCCAAAGGACCACGCTTAGTTATTTCTACGTGTATTTTTTCTCCATCTGTCCACATTTTTTCTACCGATATTTTGTAGCCTGTGGTAGGACGCATGCCCATAAAGGCGCAGACTACGATTTTTTCAGCGAAATTTATTTCTGGACATGGCGATTCAGGCAAAAAGGGTGCCATGTGCTTCTGCCATACATCAGTCCACTCAGTTTCCGTTCTTACTGCTATATATGCTTCGTTCTGATATCCGCTAAAGTCTCCAAAGAGGATGATACTAAATTCAATGCCTTGGCTTTCTGAGGCTTGGCTTTTTTGAAGAACAAGTGAACTAGTGCTTGACACTAGTAATAGAAAAGCAACAAGACAGAAGCCATTCTTGAGTTTCATACATAAACATGCATGATATAACTATTTAATCCTAATGTTTAGAACAAGTAGAGAAAGAATAGAAAATCAGAGACCAGTCTCTGAAATAAGAACCACAATTCCACTCGATTCATTCCGTTGACGATCGTTGTAGAGTTCAGAAAGTGCAGTGCTTCAGACGCTTGAATCTAAAACATCAACACAAATAACCATGTGCTGCGAACTTACGAACACTGCGAATCCTAAGCACGCTATCTTACTAAATCTCGTCTTTGCACTCTAGCAATGTACCAAGGTTCTTTGTTTTTCAGCGGTGTTTCCAGTTTTCTTCACGAAAACGTTTCATCATTTCTCACGAAAAGAGAACTTGGCTACGTTGGCAGAAACAAAGCGCGCGCTTTGTGGAATTTGCTCCTATTGCATTAAAAATAGGAATTATGTGCGAATTATCGTATAGTTAGCCTCTGACGAGACACCTGTTAACTGCTCTTGATCCCGGAATAGCACTTTTCCATTTACAGTCACATTCTCAGTTTCAAGCAATGACTGCCAAAGTTTTTCCTCTGTGACTTTCTGCTGAAGTTTCTCTTTGACTTCCCTAATCAACTGAAGTCTTTCATTTTTCGGCATTTCCAACAAATCAACCTTCTTTGAATTCTTTTTATTTTTAGCACCCATTTGTGTCTCTCCTAGAAACTTTTTTATCGCATATCTTAATAAATAGGTTTGTTCAGAAACTGACATGTATCAAATAGCGACATATAGAAAATGAGTGGATCATCTAAGAGGAAAAAACATAATATCCATATGTTGGAATGCATATCTTGTTGAAGTGGTTGCGCATGCAAATCGACGCTGTTGAGAATGCGTTGTTTTCTGTGACTGTGAATCCGTTACTTAGATTTCTAATCAACTGTTTTGACAGAGAATGCGAGCAGGATGGAAGCTTGCTTCTTAATTCTCTAAAGGATTTTTTAGATGAACCCGCCATTCTATGCGCTACGTGTCAACATGTAAATCGCAATATAGCTAGACCCTTCTACAAGCTCGGAAGCCACCTCTTTCGGGCAGATAAAAAGTTTATGCACCGCCAATTTTTGGATTCTCAATACAGAGAAGCTTGGTTGAGAGGTTTTGGCTTAATGATGAAGGGCATAGAAAAATTCGGCGTGCACATGCCTTTCACTCCAGCTGGACCATTTGAAATTGTCTGGAATCTTACTTACCAATGTAACTTGAAATGCAAACATTGCTATGAAAATGCAGGTGACAAAAAACGTCCAGAACTATCCACCGACGAAGCAAAACAAGTGCTGGATACACTTTCGAAAGTAGCTGGGATAGGTCTACCCGCCCTTTCTTTCAGTGGCGGCGAACCACTAGCCAGACAAGATTTCTTTGAACTCGTAACATACGCCAAGAAACGTGTAGGCTACGTAAGTATCGCGTCCAACGGAACATTAATTACGAGAGATAATGCAAAAAGAATCAAGGACACCAAAGTTGATTACGTGGAAATAAGCATTGACGGTGCAACACCAGAAGTTCATGACGAATTTCGATGTATTCCAGGTGCATTTGAAAGGGCTATAGAAGGCGTCAAAAACTGTATTGACCAAGGCGTTGACACGTGCATAGCAACTGTCTTACATAAGAACAATTTTGCTGAACTTGATAAGCTAATAGCATTGGCAAAAGAACTACGCGTCCGCTTCATGCACTTTAATTATATTCCAACCGGAAGGGCAAAGGCCCATGTTGAATTGGACTTATCTCCAGACCAAAGATTTCACGTACTTAGAACGATTGGAGAAGAAATAATTGACCTATATTTGCAGGCGAGAGAGGAAGAACTAAGATTTGGGAAATCAAGTGTCACGGTTGACAAGTTTTTCAGTACATGTCCACAATATGCAAGTGTGACAAAAGAACTCGCGCAAAGGGCAGGCGAAAAATTCGTGGTTGAAGCTCATTACGCTGCGAAAAGAGGAGTGGAGACTGTTGCAAATTTTCTTGGAGGATGCGGTGCTGGACGCCTCTATTGCTGCCTCGAACCAAATGGAGACATAAAGCCATGCGTGTTCTTTCCAACAAACAGAAACACAGTTCTAGGCAACATATTGAAGGATAATTTTGAAGAAATATGGGATAACCATCAGTTTTTATGGAGATTTCGCACAAGGGAAAAGCTTGAAGATTATGTTCTAAATGGAAAGAAGGTTGGTTGTGGAAATTGCCCTGACAAGTACATATGTGGCGGATGCCGAGCCAGAGCTTACAGTTACTTCAATGGAAATGTGGATTCGCCTGATGTAGGCTGCATTCACAACAAACCCCTATGGGAAAAACTTGTCAGAAATAGCAAATAGTAAAGGCGGACTGTCTATGCTCTTCCTTTTTCTTCTTTGCCAAAGTACGTTGTCCATTTAAATTTGCGAGCGTCTCTTCCAAATTTTAATGAGCTTTTTCTGCATTTACTTGAACAAAACCACAGTAGTGAGCCGTCATTCTTGACATACATCATGCCGGTTCCTGCTTGGAATTCGTCGCCGCAAAATGAACATCTTCTTGGTTTTGGCACAAAATATCGCCTCTAAATCTTGGATTTATCTAGAGATTTTCTTGGCTTCTCTCTCGGTTTCTCTAAGCATCAAAACATCTTGAACTCTTATGGGTCCCTTTACATTTCGTGTAATGATTCGCCCTTTATCTTTTCCCTCTAGAATTCGCACTCTTACCTGCGCGATTTCGCCTGTTACGCCCGTACGTCCGATGACTTGTATCACTTCTGCTGGAGTAAGCTCTTCTCTTCCGGTAGGCGCCTCTTTCTCTTCTTTGCTCATTACTTTGCTCCTCTTTTCGCTTGGTCTATTCTTGTGACTATTTCTTTAATCAGTCCGGTGGCATCTCCTTCTTTGACTATGCAGACAGAAGCTGCTGGAACGTCTATGCCTACTGCGCTGCCTATTTTTTCTTTGTTTGGAACGAATAGGTATGGGATTTTTCTTTCTTCGCAGAGGAGTGGTAAATGGGCGACGACTTCTGGGGGGTCAACGTCTTCTGCTATTATTACTAGTTTTGCTTGTGCTCTTTCTATGGCTTTTGTTGTTTCGTTTGTGCCTTTTCTGACGTTGCCTGTTTTTGAGGCTATTTGTAGGGCTTCATAGGCTGCATCTACTAGTTCTTTTGTGACCTCGAATTTGACGTAAAATGGTTTAGACATTAGCCTTCACCCTTTTGAAATGCACAGTCTTATCAACGCTTCTCATTTATCAAGGTTTCGTCGCTGTTTGGGCGTGTGTGCGTGTGCGCAACGCTTTCTAGTCCCTCTATTAGGATCCAAATATGTTTGGGTTGTGCTTGATGTGTGAGTCTGATTAGACCTCTATACATATAGATTGAACTGTGTTGCGAAACTATACTTTTTCGAAAAATCTTCCTGCAATAAACATGAATAGCGCGAAGTGAAATCGGCGAAATAGTCTCAGATTAACAATTCTCCCTTATTCCGTTCTTTCGGCTATTCAATTTTGGCTGTAGACTGCTTTGTTTATCAATAAAATGTAGAAAGGTTTAAATAAACTGCCACATTGAACCATTCTGCTTTTCGTGAGGGGAAATTGAGAATTTTGCAACGATTAGGCTGTGTCCTTCATATCAGTCCAAGCCGAAATATCATAATAAAAGTCGAGAACGTTCCAAAACTTGGCAGAACTGTTATTGACGAAAACTTGAAAACGGTCGGAACAGTCTTTGATTTATTTGGTCCCGTTTCAGCACCCTATGCAGCAGTAAAACCTGCGGTGACACAGCTTGAAAAGCTAACAAACAAAGTTTTGTATATGATCCCCTCGGCAAGGAGAAAGGAGAGGGTTAAAAGTTGAGCAAAGATGAGGAAGGACATGACGATCCTGACCCTCTGCTGCCAACACAACAAGTTGAATCCGTAAAGGTTCATTCTTGCCCCGAATGCGGCAGCACAAGACTCATGCGCGATTACGAATGCGCCGAAATAGTCTGCATGGACTGCGGCTACGTAGTGGCTGCAAAAATAGCTGACAGAGGACCTGAATGGAGAGCCTTCGACGACGAACAAAGAGCCAAACGCACAAGAGTTGGCGCTCCATTAACTTATACAATTCATGACAAAGGCTTATCAACAATGATTGATTGGCACGACCGTGATATTTACGGAAAAAGCCTATCACCAGGACAGAAGGCACAGGTTTATCGCCTTAGAAAATGGCAACGTCGTATAAGAGTCTCAGACGCCACAGAACGCAACCTAGCCTTTGCACTATCTGAAATCACAAAAATTGCAAATAATCTAAATCTTCCAAAAAACATCCTCGAAACAGCGTCCGTTATTTATCGGAAAGCCGTAAAAGAACGCCTCATACGAGGAAGATCAATTCAAGGCGTAACAGCAGCCGCAATCTACTTAGCATGCAGAAAATGTGGACTAGCCAGAACATTAGAAGAAATCGCCCAAGCATCAAGCGTTAACAAAAAAGAAGTGGGTCGCAGCTACCGTTTTCTAATCAAAGAGCTTGACTATTCTATACCGCCTCTAAAACCAAGTCAATATATTACAAAGTTTTCGAACCAGTTGACAATGCAAGGAAAAGTCGAAGAAATCGCCCATAAAATCTTGGCGGCAGCAAAAGAACTAAAACTAACTTCTGGACGCGGACCCACTGGGATTGCAGCAGCCGCAAGCTACATAGCTTCGGTGCTCACGGGTGAAAGAAAAACACAAAGAGAAATCGCAGAGATAGCCCAAGTAACTGAAGTCACCATCAGAAATCGCTACAAAGAACTCGTTGAACGGCTAATGTTCCAAATAGCCATTTGACCCCTCTTTTTTTAAATTTAAGGTTTGATTCCTAAAACGACTCCTTCTCTTGGCAGTTCTCACATTCTTCGTCGAAATTCTCCTCTTCGCTTTCCTCCGCCAAAGAATCAGCCTCAATAGTATCCTGAAAAAGTTTTCTAGGAATCTTGTCTCTTAACATTTTAACTTCTGTTTTTAACTCGTTAACCTCATCTTCCAAGCCTTTTGCCTTTTCGTTTAGGGCCACAACTTCCTTAAGCTGCGCTGCTTCCTCGAGAAGCATAGCCTTTTCTTTTTCTAATGCCTTGATTTTTTCCTCTAGCCTATTCTTTAATCCGATAACTTGCGTAAATTTCACCCTAACACTTCTATATTGTCACGTGTTTACAATTAAAAAATTTGGTCTAAGCCTTTTTAGCTATCACAAAACACATTTTAGACTCTTGACGAATATATAAGGAGGAGCGGTAGTCATGGTTAGATGTCCAAAATGTAAGGCTGAGATAGCTTCTCCAATCAAAACGTGGCCTGTTCTTGCTCGAAAATCTCTTCAAAAAGGCGAGACATCTAGAATGATTATGGGAATATTTGAGTGCCCAAAGTGTGAAATTAGGTTCAGAGCCATTTTAGAAACTGGAACGAAAACTGAAGAGACAGCAAGCATTAAAAATATGATTGCAAGAATTAGAGGCATAAAGGGAGAACTAATGCAGACATTGAAAAATCTTCGTGAAAAAATAAAGACTTTGGAGACTGAGCGTGCAAATCTAATGATTGAGATTGAGAATCTGAAGAAAGTTGCAGAATCGCGGGCAGATACTCTTGAAAGCGAGATAAACATGTTGCGAGAAGAAGTAAGTTCTTTGCGAGACCTTTTAGGCTACGTTGAAGAACCGGGAAAATAGCAAACTATTTTAGATACTTTTTGTAGTATTCCTGAGCTTTAGCTACTGCTTTGTCTGGGTTTTTTATGACTGGATATTTCACGTCTGTTTGAAGTCTTTCACATTCACTGAAGTATTCAACAACTTTTTTGGTGTTTCCTTCGTAGATTGCCAAGCCGCCCGCAATTTCATACATTATTCTGGCGTTTACCGAGTCGTTTGCCTTTTCGAATTTTTTGGCGTTTTCAGCAGCGTCTTTCATAGAGATTGAAATTTTCCTAGGGTCGAGAAAAATTGTGTTAACTAACGCCTCAAAGGTTTCCTTGTCATCTCCCAAAAACTGTTCAAGCTCAGTCACTATTTTAGTTTCTATTTGTACTTTAACTTCTTCTTTTTTCCTAAATCTGTCAAGTATGCTCACAAGCCTTCCTCCATACTGGATTTTCGAGAGTTTTTAGATTCAACATCTAAGATAACAACAGTTAATTTTAAAGGTTTGTCCTTGTATTATGTATCTATGCCATATAAATTCACATTTGACCTTTCGAAAGTCTCACGGTTCTTCTTTACAGAGATTGCAAAAATTAGTTATCAGAAGGGATTAGCTGAAAAGGCTGGTAGAACCGCGCAGAAGCTGATAAAGCAGTTTAGGATTCAAGAGGCAACTGGGCTTAATGTTTCTGACGCTGTGGTTCTTCTTCAAGACCTCATAGAGATGCAGGCTAGGAACCTGCTTGAGCGGGAAAGATTTGTGCACACAAAGAAAAGGGCGTTGTTTTTGCCTCATTGTTCCAGAAAATATATGGATAGCCGTTGCAAAGCGGTTTTTGATTCGAACATTCCGTCGTATGTTTGTGCACATTGCAGTCCTGACTGTTCAGTTAATAGGGCGGTGTCGGCTGCCGAGAAAAAGGGTTATGACGTTTTCATTTTGCCTGGTGGCTCTTGTATTCCGAAAATATTGAAAGCTAAAAATTATGAGGGCATAGTCGGAGTAGCATGCGGTGAAGAAATAAGAATGAGCGGAGAAACACTCGGAGAGTTGGGCGTTGCAGGTCAGGCAGTTCCATTAATAAAAAACGGTTGTGCCAACACAACTTTCAGCGTTGAAACTTTGCTTAACACTCTTTAATAGAAGACAGATCAAAGTCAGGCGAATTTACTTGACTAGTTCTCTTTTCTTCCAGCGTAGGTTTTTGCTTCGGCATTTTCTGCATTTAGTTGCTGTTGCAGCGTTTCTGGCGCCACATTCTCTGCAGATTTTCATGTAAAGCCTGTGTTTTTGAGCTAAGGTTTTTTTAAGCGGATCCATTATTGGCATATGTGTGCGCCTTCTTTTGGTGGTTAGAGACTGAGATAATCTACCAGAACATATACTTTTTGCCCTGTTTCCGTGTAGACCATTTTCTAGATAACAAGCTTCGCCAGTAATTCTGCTACGTCGCTGGGTTTTTCAGCCACTTCTACGCCTGCGTTGCGGAATTTTTCAATTTTGGTTTCTGCTGTTCCAGCCTTGCCCATGATTATTGCTCCAGCATGCCCCATGCGTTTGCCAGGTGGAGCAGAACGCCCAGCTACGAAGGCTACAACAGGCTTCGGATACTTCTCCCTTATGACATATTCAGCCGTTAACTCTTCGAGGTTGCCGCCGATTTCTCCAATCAAAACTATGGCTTTTGTCTCCGTGTCCTTTTCAAACATTTTAAGCGCATCGATGAAGTTTAAGCCCGTTATTGGGTCTCCTCCCAAGCCGAGGCACGTGGATTGTCCCAGATTTTTTCTGGTCAAGCTTGCAGCAATCTCGTACGTGAGGGTTCCACTTCTTGAAACCATGCCTACGCTGCCAGATTTGAAGATGTGAGCGGGCATTATTCCCAATTTGCTTTTTCCAGGAGTTATAATGCCAGGAGTATTCGGTCCAATTATAGTAGCGCCAACTTTTTCTACATACGCCATTACATTGACGGCATCTCTTATTGGAATATGCTCGGTTATTATCACGACATTTTTTATTCCATTCTCTAAAGCTTCTAGGGCTGCGTCTGCAGCGAATGGAGCGGGAACAAAAATTATCGAAGCATTTGCTGAATGTTTCTCTTGAGCCTCCTCAACCGTGTCATAGACTGGAATGCCATAAACTTGAGTTCCGCCTTTACCTGGAGACGTTCCGGCAACAATTTTTGTTCCATATTCCAGCATAAGTTTAGCGTGAAAACTTCCTTGAGCTCCAGTTATGCCTTGCACTATTGCGCGTGTTTTCTCGTCGATTATTATTGGCAACTCTATTTTCCTCCTTGTTTGGAAATTGCAACTGCTTGTTGGGCGGCGTCTTCCATGCTTTCTAACACGGGGATTTTGGCTTCTGTTAGTATTCCTTTTCCTTCATCTTCGTTTGTGCCCACAAGTCTGATAACCATCGGCTTTGTCACGCCGACTTTCGATTTTGCTTCCAAGATTCCACGTGCCACTTCGTCGCAACGGGTTATTCCACCAAGAATGTTTATGAAAAGAGCCTTAACATTCGGGTCTGAAAGCACTATTTTTAGAGCTACGGCAATTTTCTCTGCTGGTGCGCCTCCGCCAACGTCCAGAAAGTTTGCTGGTTTTCCACCATAATATTGGATTGTGTCCAGTGTTGCCATCACTAGGCCTGCACCGTTACCTATTACGCCTATGTCACCGTCCAATCTAACATAAGCTAAATCATTCTTTGCGGCTTCCACTTCTTGCAGTGTAAGCTCGCTTTCCCCTTCTAGAAGCCTATTCTTGTATTCTGGATGGCGAAACAATGCATTATCGTCTACTATTGTGCGAGCGTCTGCAGCAACAAATTTGCCATCAACAGTTTCCACTAGCGGATTCATCTCGATTAATTCTGCATCATAATCCATGCCTGCATGGTATAGTCCTTCAAAAATTCTGCCAAGTTCAGAAAGTTGGTTTCCTGCATAGCCCATTTTTCTTGCTATTTGACGGGCATGGAAAGAATGGAATCCGTTTTGCGAATTTATTGGAAATCGAATTATTTTTTCTGGAGTCTTAGAGGCAATTTCCTCTATCTCCATTCCACCAACGGAAGAGGCAATCATAACATAACTTTGATTGAATCTGTCTGTTGTTATGCCGAGGTAGAGTTCCTTTTTTATCTGTATCTTTTCTTCAATCCATACGCTCTTGACTGCTATCCCCTTTATCTGCATTTTCAGCAGTTTTTCCGCAGCCTTCTCCACTTCGGCAACCGAATTGGCGAATACTATTCCGCCTGCTTTGCCTCTTCCAGCAACCAACACTTGCGCCTTAACAACGAATGGCGGCTTCAGTTTTGTCGCTAACTCGCAAGCTTGGTCTGGATTGGTTGCTAACTCTCCGTTCGGTACTGGAATTTTGTATTTTGCTAGTATGTTTTTTGCTTCATATTCGAACAACTTCATCTGCGGCTTTCTCCTTCTACTTTATGGCTTCTATGGTTACGTAGGATTTTGTGTCTTGTATACCGTCAATAGAAGATAATTTTTTCAGTGTTTCATCCAGTTTTTCCCTTTCAACTATCAAAACAGCGTCCACGTCGCCTGTGATTCTGAATGCTCTTAGGGCTGTTAGCTCCTTGACTTTTTCGTAAGCATAGTTTCTTTTGTAAGGAGACACTTTAATGAACACGAATGCAGGAGCTGATGATAAGCCAAGAATGTTCAATCCTTTTTCTGTTACATCTATGAAGCCTCTGCCAGTGCGAATGTATTTTAAGTCTCTAAGTTTTCTCAAGTGCACATTTAATGCTTGCCTGCTTATGCCCAATTGGTTTGCTAATTCGTTCTGTTTCACAACAAGCGTGTATGTGTTTGTATATTTGCCTTTTTCGTAAAGCATACGCAGCAACTGCACAGAGCGTCTTGTTAGTGCTTCTTCCAATTTCTGTTTCCTCAACGTGGGTCTTTGTTAAGTTGAAATTTTACGTAGGTAAGGATTATTTAAGTATTTGGCAATGTTAAAAATAATGCAATGTTTAAATTTTGTGTTTGAAGATTTATTGAAATATAAGTATAAACCGTAATGTATTTATTTATCGATAAAAATGGTTATCGAGTCATAGAAAAAATGAAAACTAGGAGTGAGGCGGTACAGATGTCTGAAAGCAATTCAGTGTTGATCGGAAATAAGCCAGTAATGAACTATGTACTGGCCTGCATAACCCTATTTCACGGCGGAGCAAAAGAAGTGAATGTTAAGGCAAGAGGGAGATCCATAGGCACGGCAGTAGATGTGGTTGAAGTTGTCAGACGCCGATTTTTGCCAGACGTAAAAGTCAAGAAAATCGGTATTGGAACGCAGCAGATGGCACCCAGAGAAAATGGTGGATCCCCTACAAACGTTAGCACAATCGAAATAACACTTGAAAGATAGACGTTTACAATGTCGCGTGAAACGCGCAGAGCTCCGCCCCCTCCTTTATTTGTGGAGGGCGTACCGAAGGGTGAAAACAACATTATGCAGTTTCTGTCTGAAAAGTGGGATACTGTGCCAGAAGTGTTCAGAGAAGCTTAGGTCTGGTGAAGTCAGTGAGTTAGACCTGAAAATCGCTCGGTTATTGCTGTCTCTGGAAGAGAAGTATCCCTTTCTGCAAAACGTGTATTTCAGAGGAGCTGTTGATGCAGGTAAAACGTTGGCGATTGTTGTGGGTTCTGGCGATGTTCCGCGTCTTCTGGGTTTTGGTGGGAAAATTATCAGAGCCTTAAGTGAAGAAACTGGCAGAAACATTCGCGTTTTGGAATATGGAGTGGATGACCGGAAGTTTTTGGAGGATTTGTTTGCACCGTTGAGTATTTTAGCGATTAATACGATTTGGTTGCCTGATGGAACCACTGAAACGCGGGTCATTCTAAAGAAGAGGCGGAGTTCTCAACCGCCTTTCGATGTAAAGGCTTTAAAGGAGATTGCTCGTAAAGTTCGGAAAATGACTTTGCGTGTGGAGTTTACGGACTAGAATAGGGGCGTGGATAAATGAAATCGGATGTAATTGGCGATTGGCATAGGACGCATTATTCTGTTGATGTTAAACCTGAGATGGACGGTGAAGAGGTTACTCTTTTTGGTTGGGTTCAAGAAGTCCGTGATTTGGGCGGAATTCGGTTTGTTATATTGCAGGATAGAGAAGGTGCTCTTCAAGTCACGGTTCCGCGAAAGAAAGTCAGCGGCGAAGTTTTGTCGAAGTCTGATGCATTGCAGAAGCGTTTCAGTATTGGCGTGAAAGGTGTTGTGAAGAAGACCGACATGACACCTAGAGGTTTCGAAGTGATTCCGAAAGAAATTAAGATTTTCGGAACAGCGACTCCTCAACTGCCCATAGACGTGACTGGAAAAACACCAGCAAATCTCGAGGCTCGACTCGATGCACGAGCATTAGACCTTTGCAGAGAAGAGAACGTAGCCATTTTTCGAATACAGCATACGGCAATAGAGGCAATACGTGAATTTTTGTTTGAACGTGGCTTTGTTGAGGTTTATACGCCGCGCATAATTGCTTCTGCGACAGAAGGTGGCGCAGCATTGTTCTCTGTTGATTACTTTGACCGGAAAGCGTTTCTTGCGCAGAGTCCTCAATTGTATAAAGAACAGCTTGTTATGAGCTTGGAAAAGGTTTTTGAGGTTGGACCTTTCTTTCGGGCTGAAGAATCGCATACGCGGATTCATTCTAGCGAGTTTATCTCGGTGGACATCGAAGAGGCATTTGTTAACGCTGAAGACGTGATGCAACTGCTGGAGCAAACTATGCAACACGTTTGCGTTGCTGTAAATGAGAAATGTTCGAAGGAATTGACAAAACTGAAAAGCAAGGTGAAAGTGCCAGAACTGCCCTTCAAACGATTAAGCTATGATGAAGCTCTCCAAGACTTGAAACAAAAAGGTATAGAGATTCCGTGGGGCGAAGACATACCTACACCCGCGCTTAGAACCTTGGGCAAGATTCACCCGTACTTCTATTTCATAGTTGACTGGCCTACGCATTCTAAAGCTTTCTACATTAAACCAAGAGACGACAATCCAGACATATGCGAAGGTTTCGACCTGATGTGGCGTTGGATAGAACTCGTCTCCGGTGGGACTAGGATTGCGTCGAAGGAACTTTTGATTAAGCGGCTGGAAGAGAAGGGTTTGAATCCTGGATCGTTCAAATATCATTTGCAAGCTTTTGATTATGGTATGCCGCCGCATGCGGGTTGGGCAATTGGCTTGGCGAGGCTTACAATGATGTTGACTGGAAAGAAGAATTTGCGAGAAGTGACACTCTATCCACGGGACAAGTTTAGGCTTACACCATAAGCGTCTTCTATCCTCTGCGAAGACTAGACCCCCCTTATAAATAGGTTGAACTCAACGTTCAGTCATTTGAATATGCCAAAGTGCTGACAAGTTAAGGCTTAAGTCTAATTGCATGTATAGTGATTTTGTAGGTGGTTTTTGTTGTCTTCAAGAGCTTATGGGATGGCTATTGTTTTGTTGTTTGTTTAGGTTTTTCGGTTTGGAGGTATAAAGTTGAGGGGAATCATTTTAGATTTGATCTTCTAACTGTCCATAGATTCTGTCCAGTTTCAAGCTTGCCTTTTTTCCAGCCACTTTGAGTAGAACGTAATGTAAAGTCTCATGAGCTATGATGTTTTCAATCTCGCTCTCGTGTAATCCACCAAAAATGTAGACAACACCGTAACCAGCGTCAAAAACCCCGTGAATTGGAGGAAACTGAAATACAAACTTCATATACCTAACCATTGCTTTTTCCCCCATCTATCGTGCGATAGCTACATTGGCTTTTCTTCAAAATATCAAAAGCAGTTTTCAGTATAAGTAGGATATTCCAGCCTACAAAATATATCATGCTATCTAACTACTGCGTGCTAAACCCGCAAAGCTCTCTAAAAACTTTTTTTCAGTGTTTAACAAATCTAGCCTAAACTCGTCCATATTCAGCTACGTAATTAAGATGGGGACATTTATTGAAAAATAAAAAAGAGATGCTATAGATTGCGGATGTCATTTCGTAAACACTTGAATTGGCTTTTGTCCTTTCTTCTTTAAGACGACTGCTATCGCAATGACTGCAGCGCCTGCTATTGCAGCGATGATTATGATGCCTCCAAGATTAATGCCTGTTGAAGTGACCGGAGCAAAGTAAACTGTGTATAATGGGTCATGCTCTATTCTGTAGCCGCTGTATGTTGGATACGAAATCAGGAAGAGGTAGTCTGCCCTTGTCATGTTCGTTATTGTTTCTTTCGCCTTAGAGTACAGCACAGGATACATGTGCACCAGAATCAATGGCAAATATTTTGCAAAGTTCTTTTGAACGTTGAATAGATTATCGTTTTTGGCATAGCCAGTGATTTCAGTTGTCCTAACAACAGCGTCATATGGGTGTGACACATTTTCTGACGGATATTCAGTATAGTTGAAAAGATTGTAAGTGTCTTTCACTCCAAACGAAGAATCAAAAATCTTTTCACCGTCATCAGCGTAGGTAGAAATCGAAGAGTTGCCAACGAATACATCATTATTTGTTACATTTTGTCCGCTAGCTGAAGTGCAGTAAGTTTCTCTGTCCAGAAGTATTGACGTTTGGAATTCAACGATGCTCATTTTAACATTGTGTTTGTAAAGGAAATCGTAGACAGTTTCATTTGACACTTTTGCGCCATACTGATAGCAACCGCTACTGTTATAGTGATGGTACTGCGGCCAGAACAGAATCCAACCCCAGAAGCTCCAAAGATTAGTGATTCTGCCGATAGCATGATCCTGTGATATTGTTGCCCTGTGAGTAGTTGGATCAATGGTTAAGGTGTAGTTGAATGTTAGTTCTTCGTATGTTGCGAATCCCCAAGGTCTGCTCGTGTTAGTTTCGTTTTCTTCTGTAATGAACGTGGTTATCCAGAACGCAGTCAAGTTCGTGTAACGCATACCCCACTTCCAAGTTAACTTATCTTCGGAAGATGTTAACGGAAAAACCTCGCATTTGCTGTTCAATGCTGGAAGAGTTACATTTTGAAGATTAAGGCCGAAACTGAACGAAGCCCATAGAGTGTCGTTTCTGTCTGGAGAATTTGCATAAATTGACTTTGCAGAGTCGTTGAAGCCCATTAGCATCAGGAACGATGAGCCTACGAGTGCGTCTCTTTTGTTATTCTCGGTTTTGTAATGCAAAAGGATTGTTTGCAGAGGAATCGTGAGGAATACTTGGTCTGCTGCGCTTATGTTGCACAGTCCAGCGTACAGCATTTGCAGACCCATTTTGTTGACGTAAGTCACATAGGTATAAGCGTGCCAGATACTTGACATGCTCGGCAGACCGTGAAGCACAGCCCATGCTCTTGCATAGTCAAAGTAATCCACGACTTTAGCGAAGCTTTCTTGTTCAAAATCTGTTCTCAGCAAAGTATCTGCAGAAACTGGAGCGATGGCAAATGTTGTTGATAGACAAGCGACAAGCAAAATTCCTAACAAAGCTTTGAAGTTCAACTTTTCAATCCTACTTTCTATTTTAACTGAAAGTAAAGCTTCTACATTTAAGAAAAGCGTTATGCATTACAGATAAGAAGCGATAATCAATACTGCCGCTTACAAAACATAATATTCTCTTTAGAACATATCAAAAACCATGAAATCCCCAAAGCCCCCACCAGCTCTTATCCTTTTCTTGTTATCACCAGCCATTGGCGAGTTGCTGTCTGGTTCTGCTCCACCTGTGGAGTTTTTCAGTCCTTTTGGTCTCTCAATACTTGTAGCGCTTTACGGAAGCGGCGCAGTAATCATCAGAGAGTTGAAGGTTCGCTGGAAGAAAGGCATAGGCTCTGTGCTTTTACTTGGCGCAGCCTATGGCATTTTAGAAGAGGGCTTAATGGTGTGCAGCTTCTTTAATCCAGGCTGGGTTGATTTAGGACCCTTCGCTGTTTATGGCAGATGGCTAGATGTTAACTGGGTTTGGGCTGTAATGCTCACATTATATCACGCAGTCTACAGCATAACGATACCTATTGTTCTAGTAGAGCTAGCTTACCCAGAACGACGCAACGAAAAATGGATGAGCAACAAAAAGTTAACTGCCATTTTTGTGCTACTGATAAGCGACGTTGTCTTCGGCTTCTTGCTATTCGCCTCTTTCCTGCGTTATTGGCCTCCGCTTCCACAATATTTGCTTACTGCTTTGGTTATGATACTGCTTGGTTATACGGCGTTTAGACTTCCAAAAAGATGGGGCATCATAGGCAAAAAGCCTTTGCCAAGAACATTTATGATGTGGGCAATTGGAACTGTTGCATCTTTTGCCTTGCTCTTAGGTTTTTACCTAATCCACGCCTTAATACCATTGTGGCAAATCGGAATTCTCTTCGGTCCGACACTTGTTTTGCTTTTTTGGAAGTTGCTTACAAGGTATGAATGGAAAAAACCTAACGAGAAACATCGCTTTGCATTGGCAAGCGGAGCCCTGACTTATTTTATTGTTTTTGCGCCTCTGCAAGAGCTAGATAAAAGTAGAACAGATAATCCTGTTGGAATGAGTCTCGTAGGTTTAGCTTTCCTAATTGGATTGGTCTTATTGGGGAGACATGTTTGGAAATCGGACAGAACTTCAGTGAAATGATAATATCGGCAAAATTACGGATATTTGATTTTAATGGCCTTATGCTCGCAAGCGTCAACACATTTGAGACAGTAAATGCATTCTGGATCGCTAAATTTTTCCCAAGGCAAATCCAATATAGGAATATCCATTGGACAAACCTCGACACATTGGCGACATCCTTCCTTAGAGCATTTCACCGGGTCGCGTCGCAAGCCTATGAAGCTGAATCGATTCATTATTGCCATTATTGCTCCGTGTGGACAGAGATACTTGCAGAAGCTTCGAGGCACTAAAGCTGCGAAAACGAGAATGGCCACCATGACAAACATTTGTATCCAAAAAATGGGAGTCAAAACAATAGCGCCGATTATACCATCAAATGAGACTCCTTCAGCTATTGCATTGCGAAAACCGAGAACCAATTTTGGGAGAGTTGCAAACAAACTCTCTGCTGGACTTAAAGTAGTAAACGGTGCCTTTGCGAAAATGCCTAGAGCGCTCTCATAGCTTTCACTAACGCCTGCAAGCTTTGTAGCAGAAAATGTTACGCTGATAAACAAGGCGGCACCTAAGACGATATATTTTAGATAGATAATGTTTCGATGGGTTCTTGGTGAGATTACTGTTTTTTTGCGTTTGACAAAATCAATCAGGTCTTGAATAAAGCCGAAGGGACAAATCCAGCCGCACATTGACTTGCCAATTAGTATGCCAACTATTAGGAAAGAGGCAACTGCTAACCATGGGAAAGCCACTGGAAAGTCATTCCATCCGCTTAGTGTAAATTGCATGGCGGTAAATGAGTCGCCAATAATGTTTCCAGGAAAACCCCACGTCCACAGAACAGGCAATAAAATTGGCAACACTCCCAGATTGAAGGTTACGGCGCTGAATAAGACGAAAGATAGGAATTGCACTATTCTTCTGGGCGTGTTGAATTTGAGTAAGCGTTGCTTGATTTCGACTTTCAATTCTTTCTCCCTTTCAAGCCATTAATGAAGGTCTAAGTTATTTATTTTCCGATGACTTTAACATTTTCTACTGCAATCCAAGGCGCCACCAACTGCCCAATCTTCCTTTCATTATTAGCCATGGCAGACACATTTTTCAGCGCGTGAAAGATGTTGCCAGCTAACATTGCACCTTTAGTAGCGTAGGCAATTTTGCCGTCCTCAATTTTCCAAGCGGGCGTAGCAACTACTGAGAATTCACCGCTGGCTGGATTGCTACTGTGGGCACCTTGCAGGTAATATACGAGCAAGCCTTCGTCCACCTCGCTGATTAGCTCTTCTGGCGACTTGTTTCCAGGCGTGAAATGAAAGTTTGTGGCTTCTACATTTGGTGTGGACAAGTATCCGGCCCTTGTAGCGTTTCCTGTGCTTTTCTTTCCTTCTTTCTTGGCTGTGTAGTTGTCATATATGAAATTGCGTAAAACGCCTTTTTCTATGATAAGTGTTTTTTGTTGAGCTACTCCTTCGCCGTCAGATTTCCATGTGCGCATTCCACCATCTAATAAGCCATCGTCGTAAACTGTGACAATGTCAGAAGCTACCGTTTCTCCTATTTTGCCTTTGAATGCGGATTGATTCCTCTGCACAAAATCAGCCTTCACAGCGTTGATAAGCGTAAAGTACAGAAGCTCTTGGAATGCATATTGCGCAAAAATCACTTTGGTGTTTTTTGTCTCTGTCTTTCTGGCTTTGAGCGCTGATGCTGCTAGTCGCGCGGCTTCTTTCCCAACCCATTCAGGATTGATGTTATAGTTTCTTTCAGTGTTAAATTCGAAGCAAACTGGCGTCACTTCGCCCCCCTGTTGAGCTATTGTTGCTAGGCTACATTCGACAAATGTTCCATGGTCAAAGCTTGCTATGCCATTAGAGTTGGCAACAGCCTTAGATAGATACGATGCACCTGAGCCTCCTTCTATTGGAAACACGCGTTTGTCAGTTTTTTCAGCTGCATCCAACATTGTTGAGGCTACTTTAACCAAGTCTTCTGGATGCAGTTCAGCAATAGCCCGGTCGTAGGTTTTTTTCACAGAAGCGTAGGACTTGTCTGACGGCAAGCTGACCCAGTCTTCGTCTGGTTTACTTGCTTTAGCAGAACTTAACGCCTTAAGAATTGTATCTTCAATAGCTGCCTTTCTTTTAACAATGTTTGTGTAGGCAAATCCCACTGTCTTATTAGCTATAACCCTGATTCCGACTCCATGATCAATTATTCGAGCGCTTTTGGCAATCTGTCCTCGTTCAATAACAACGTTAGTGGTGAGCCCTTGATAAGCGAAAGCTTCAGCTTCGTTAGCGCCTTTCTTCAAGGCAAAGCTAACAGCATCTTCCGCTAGGCTTAATAATTCTTCTTGTTTAAGCGCTACCACCCACAAGCATCTCCTTTACTCTAATATGCGGACCACCATCACATTCGAAGGCCGTTTGACCTTTGCCACATCTACCTGGCGATAATTCAAAATCTTTTCCAACTGCAGCAACTTTAAACAAAGTTTCAAGCGTATTACCGCTTATGGACGCATTACGAACAGGCTCACCCAGTTCACCGTTGATTATTTCGTAGGCTTCTTGAATGCCAACTTGAAAGGTGCCGTCGAGATTTGCTTGACCACCTCTGAAGCTTTTGAAGTAATATCCTTTTTTTACATCTTTGATTAGTTCTTCGAAGGAATAGTCTTTAGGTTGCATGAAAGTGTTGCGCATACGAATTAGTGGCTCTACACGGAAGTCTTCTGCCCTAGCATTGCCTGTTGGCTTTGCATTGAATTTCAGTGCGGTTTCACGATTATGCATGAGTCCAACGACAACTCCGTTTTTTATGAGAAGAGTTTTCTGTGCAAGGATTCCTTCATCGTCATATTTGTAAGAGCCGAAAGCGCCATCTATTGTTCCGTCGTCATAAACGTCAACAGCCTCGGAGCCTATCTTCTTTCCAAGCTTGTCTAGCAATATGGACCCAGAAAGCGTTAAATCCGCTTCAGCCAAATGCCCAAAAGCTTCATGAACAAAAACACCGACAACTTCAGGTCCCAAGACAACAGGAAACGTTCCGCCCTTTGGAGTTTTTGCCTTCAACTGCTCAACCGCACGCCTCGCGACTATTTCACCTACAACTTCTGGAGTTTTCACGTCAAATACTTCGTAGCCGGAAGTTGAGCCTATTTCTTCTCTGCTGAAAGTGAAAACGTCTGCTTCTGAGGCCGTTGCAGTTATTCTTGACCAAACGTAGAGCTTATCTTGTTCAATGCATGTGCCTTCGTTGTTCATGAAATAGCTTGTTCCAGTTAAGTCAAGATAGTCTATGGTGCAGCTTTTGATATGGCTGTTGTAGCCTAAAATTATTTTGCTCAATGCGGATGTTGTCTTTATCTTATCCTCTATGAGGATTTGAGAAGGATTTTTTCTTGGTTTCGCTTGAACCTTGTCATCAACAGATTCAGCTTCAACAAGTTTAATTGGAGTTTTAAGTCTTGAACTTGCAACCTTTGCCATTTTACACGCGTCTGTAACTCCTTCATTTAATGTTTCAAAATCTAAAGCCCCCACAGAAGCGAAGCCCCACGCACCCTTCACTAGTACTCGCAATGCGGCGCCATTCTCGATTCCTTGCTTTGTGGCTTCGACACGTCCCTCCTTAAGCGTTAGCATGGTCTTGAAAAGCTTTTGAGCACGAATTTCGACATATTCAGCCCCAAATTTTGCGCTCGCAACATCAACTACCTTGCCTAAAACTTCTTTCAAATGATGCCTCCGTGAAATGCCAAACGTTTGAAGGGATTTATTTGAAGGCGCAATAATAAAACATTATGGTTTTTCACATTTTGACTTTGACTATGCACGAAAACTATTTCTTTATTCAAAAACTTTCTAAATGAGCATCTACGCACTGGTTTGCGTGACCAAGTTTCCTTCCTTGCTAAGAGTTCCTTTTTTTCCTATTCTTAATTGTCTTTCGCCTCTAAATGAGGATGTGCTTGCATTCCCAATGTGAACAGTGTCTCCTACTGATATCGAGTTTATCTGCTCATTCCACAAACACAGTTTAATTCTTCCGGTTTCATCTGCTATCAAAGCGTTAGCGACACTAGCATAGTTTCCAAACCTTGTAAAGACAAGTGTTGGTCTTGCAATTTCCAAGACCTCAGCTTTCAAATTGACCTTTTTCATTCCTACTCGCAAGTCCTTAATTTGAAGCGAACTTGATTCTCTATTCTTTTTGATTGGATGTCTGGCGAGCGCATCAGTTTTTCTGGCGGTTTTGATTGGATTATTTTGCTCCAGCAGAAACTCTTCACATATGGGGAATTGCGCGACGACTTTGGAACCCTTTGTTATTAGAAGGACTATTCTTTTCTTTTGTCTATCCCGACATTCGATTGAAAGGTTTCCGCATGTTGATTTTCGATTGTTTTTCGCTGAAATCAGTGCATTGAAAAATTCATCAGCGTCAACTTCATATTTTAATGAAAGAAAAGCAAGATATTCACTAGGTGACGTTTTGTTTCGCATTTTATTCTACCTTTCTGTAAATGCCACTTCCATTGTTGAAGACCCTTCTTGATTTGAGTTCAAATCCTTTTGAGACATTTCTCCCCCTTGTCTACGAATATTTGCTCATCACAGTTTTGTCTACTTTACGAACTTCGTTGAGTGGTTTTTGACCCTATTCTTGCAGGTTAGACTGCAAAAGACAATAGGTCTCTTCATCTTGGGTGGTTTTGAATTTGGCTGTTTTTACGTCAAGAAAAGCACTGTAAACTGGATCTTTTGGCATGGTCTTTACTTAACCCCAAGTAAACGTCTGCATTTAGCTTATTATGGTTAGTGGTGAAAAAAGAAGGTTTATGAAAACGAAGTAAAGACGTTAGCTTATAAGCTTAATATCTTCTCGGAGGTCTTCGTTTGGCATAACATTCTCGGCAGTATACTGGTCTGCTTCCGTCGGGTTTGAAGGGAACTTCACATTCCTTTCCACATTCAGCGCAGACCGCTTTGTGCGTCTCTTTTCTATACATTTTTCTGTTTCAACTCCCTATGCTGTTTAGCGCAAAAAAACTGTTTTTTTGCACACGTATTTTAGTTGACAGTTCTGCTTTAAACTTATCTATTGGTAAAAGTGATTTTCACGGTCGTTTTTGTATGGCGATGTGGGACATTACGTCTGCATTGCTGCGCTGAAGATCACTCTGAAGGTTAAGTCATTTCTTCTATTGCTGTTTTGGTCAAGGCTTTTATATTGTTGAATTCTGTCAGCTCTCCATAGCCCACAAGCGTTATGGCTGTTCCTTCTTGTCCCATTCGGGCTGTTCGACCAATCCTGTGGAAATAGACCAAAGAGTCCATTGGAACATCGTAGTTTATTATGTGAGATATTCCTTGAATATCCAAACCTCTTGCAGCAACGTCTGTCGCAACAAGCAACTTCAGTTTTCCTTTTCTGAAAGAGTTAACCACGAAATCTCTTTGGGCTTGAGTGAAACCAGCATGTAGCGGTCTTGCGTCATACCCGCTTTTTCTCAACTTGTCTGCAAGGATGCTTGCGCCCGTACGCGTCCTGCAGAATACTATTGCTCTGTCTATGTGGTTCTCATCCAAAATGTTGCACAGGATGTCGAATTTGCTGCAAGGATTCACAACCATGTAATATTGGTTCATCTGTGTTAGGGCTATTTCATCTTTGCTTACAAGTATTTTCTCAGGGTTATGCATGTATCTGCCGCATATTTTCATTACTGATTGGTCTATAGTTGCTGAGAAAAGGCTGGTCTGCCTGTTCGGCGGCACTCTTGAAAGTATGTATTCGATGTCGTCTATGAATCCCATGTCAAGCATTCTATCAGCCTCGTCAAGAACGACAACCCTTACAGATGCTAGATTTAGGATGCGCCTCTCAAGCAAGTCTATTATGCGGCCTGGTGTGCCCACAACAATGTGGACACCTTCTCTCAACGCATGTATTTGCCTTTCCAGAGGTTCTCCTCCGTAGATTGGTAACACTTTCAGCTTCGTATATTTTCCGAATCGCCAGATGTGATCCGCAACCTGGATAGCGAGTTCTCGGGTCGGAACCAAAACTAGACCTTGAACATTCTTAACCTCTAGGTTAAGTCGTTCAATCATCGGAATTCCAAAAGCCGCTGTTTTACCTGTTCCGGTTTGTGCCTGTCCAATAACGTCTTTGCCTTCAAGCAGTGGAGTAATAGCTTGGGCTTGAATTGGAAAAAGGTTACTGAATCCAAGTTCCTCAATGCCTTTCATGACCTCCACACTTAGTGGCAAGTCTCTGAAGGACTGTATTTCAATATTTATCATTTCTCCTGCCACAAAATTTCTTCATGCATTCACTAAAAGCTTTCAGGAGCTTCGTTAATTACACGAATTAATGTGACAATCACCACAAACACGAATCTGTTATAAAAAGGTTTAGCCTGGTAATTTCAGAATTTGCCCACCTTTTTACCTAGTTTGAAGTAGAATCTTTTTTCTCCAATCCATTTTAGGAGCAGTCCACTTCGCCAGTCGTAGCCTTCACGTGCTTGCGCTGCTTGCACTTCGGCAATGAACCAAACGTGACCACCTATGTCAACTTCCTTAACCACTGTGCATTCCAAGCTAACTGGGCTTTCTTGAATAGTCGGTGCGTTCACCTTCACCCCTTTCATTGGAGTAAGCTTTGTTAGACTGAACTTGTCGACATCTCGACCGGAATTCTCCCCGCATATTTTAACAGCCCTAATGAGACTTTGGTCAACAACGTTAATCACGTATTCATGGCTGTTACGAATCAAGCCAAATGAAAACCTGGAAGGAGCTATACCGACACTAACTAATTTTCCTGACATATATGCAAACATTGAAACACTCATAATGTTCTTTTTTCCTTCGAACTCTGACGAGACCAAGTAGACAGGACCTTCAGGTAGCTGCTGCAAACCAAGACTAATAGAAAACTCCTTTTTCAACTTATCACGGCTCACATCATTTCATTAAGTCTTCTGCGCAGATTCTTATGATTTACGCAGGAAACTTGTCTGTGGCGGGCGGGGTGGGATTTGAACCCACGACCACCAGCTTAGGGGGCTGATGCTCTGTCCGTACTGAGCTACCCGCCCTTCGAAACTACTAAGAAAAATCTGGATTTTAACTTATGCATTCGCTTTGTTCAGAAAACTTAAACTGCACGGGGCTTACCAAAATAGTGCTGATGCGTGGCGGGGGTACCCGAGCCAGGTCTAAATAGGCAGTGGGCCAGACAAGCATATGCCTAAGATAAGGGGGAGGACTTAAGATCCTCTGGCGTAGGCCTCCGTGGGTTCGAATCCCACCCCCCGCACTTTTGAAGTTTTATATATGCGCTAGGAGAGTATCCCTGTTAGGTGAGATCTTGAATGGGGAGTCGCAAGACAAGTATGTTCACGCTGGAAAACTCGAAGAAGTGGTGAGACTTGAGGCGCAAGCCAAGGCTTTTGAAAGACTGCTTGAAAAAGAGTTTGAGATTGCAGGTTTAAAGCCTGGCATGAAAGTGCTTGATGCAGGTTGTGGAACAGGCGCAGTCGCAAGGAGAATGGCTGCAAAGGTTTCTCCAGGAGAAGTTTATGGAATTGACATTGATTCTTTGTTCATAAGTGAGGCAAAAAAGCTGGCGGCAAATGAAGGAGTTAGCAACGTTAGATTTGAGGTGGGCGATGTTGATGATTTAAAGTATGATGATAGCGCCTTTGATGTTTCTTATTGTAGGCTGGTTCTTATGCATGTCAAGAATCCAGTGAAAACAGTGACCGAATTGAAGAGAGTCACTAAGAAAGGCGGAATTGTTGCAGTATCCGACAACGATGATGAGGGAGTGATTGTATACCCAGAAATGCCGAAGATGATAGACATGTGGACCAAATATGGTCGTTCGGCTAAGACAAGGGGAGAAGATCGTTACATCGGTAGGCAGCTTTTTTCGATATTCTCACAGGCGGGTTTAAGTCCAATCACACTTTATCCGCTTCCAATACATGCTACACAGCAAACTCCAGAGATGTTGAAAATGCTTGTCTCAGTTCCTGTTCAGATAGTGGAACAATGCAAAGATACTATGATGAAAGAAGGACTCGTGACAGCTGAGTATTATGAAGAAGCAATGAACGAAGTTCGAGCGTTTTTGTCTCATCCAGGTGCTTTTGCGATGGGCATCGGTTTTCTTGCCGTAGGAAAAGTTCCTTGAATTGAATGAGTTTCGGAATGAAGCCTTACTAGTATGCAGGAAGGAAGATACAGGTTCGTGGGTTCAAATTCCATCGTCGGCATTTTAATGATTTACGATTGATTCTTTGGGCTCATGAAAATTCCGAAAATTTAAACCGAGGTCTAAACCTAACCCCCGCACTAAAGATAAATTCATGCACTTTGCAGAATATTCCAGTAGCGCTTTGGTGTGTATCTAAATCCAGTCTTATTCTATGCGCGTGCTATACCTGAAAATGACCATGAACAATGACTTTATATGACCGCGCTTTAGATATTATCTCTCTCAGTATTCATGATTAGGAGAGAAACCGGAGCCATGAACAGACCTAAAGTGGTTATATATGGAGGAGTCTCTGTTGACGGAAGACTCACAATAGCTCCAGGCGTTCTGCTTATGTTTGGAGACAAAAGGTGGGATTCCATTGCTGGATCAGATGAAGAAATAGACAACTGGCTCAGAGAAAAACACAAGCCTCAGGCGTATCTCGAAGGCAGCGGCAGTTTGGTGACGTATGCGGAAAAATCCAAGCCGCTTCCATCGTTCAAAGGTGATCCGAAAATGCTCTATCGAGACTTTTTGCCAGACTCGGTTGTTAAACGTCCCAACCATCGTGGCTGGTTCTGCACCATAGATAGTAAAGGCCTCATCAGATGGGTCTACAAGGAGTTTCCAAGCGAAGAATGAAAAGGATGGCACCTAATGGTAATCGTAGCGAATTACACGCCGCCCGAATACTTGGCGTATCTTCATAAAGAGAATATACCTTACCTAGTAGCAGGGAAGGAACGGGTCGACCTCAAACTGGCGTTGGAAAAGATGAAATCGCAATTGGGTGTAACCAGTGTTGTGTCGACCTCGCCGGGCAAGCTTGGTGGCGCACTTCTGAGAGCTGGACTCGTTGATGAAATCAACATTCTATTCTTACCCGCCATCATCGGAGGTTTCGAGACCCCCTCTCTATTCCAGTCTCCAGAATTGAAACCCAACGAATGGCCAACCCCGCTCAGATTGATTTGGGCGCAGGTTCAAAATGATGGTCGTGTATGGCTTCGCTACGAGGTGATGCCAGAACAGAACCCGCTTCGCAAAAAGGCAGTCAACGCCGACAGAAAGGAATAGGAAAGAGAGTCCGCGGGAGATATTTCCACTGTGGGGAGAATTTGATTCCCACCGCCCATCTTCAAAATGATTTTACAATTGGATTTCTGAGTTCATGTAAAAACCGAGAATTTAAACCGATGTTTAAACCTAACCCCCGCATCTGATTCCGAGTTTGCACGGAGACGTTGTATGATCGAAATTAGAAGAGCAACTGAAGGAGACAATCGCGCACTTATTGAACTTCAGACAAGATGTCCCCAAGGCACCAGCTTAATCCTTAATGTTGACAGTTCGCCAGACTTCTTTGCTCGCTCTAAACCGTTCAAAGACTGGACTGTTCTTGTAGCTGTTGATGATGGCAGAATAGTTGGTTCTGCTGGATACGCTATTAGCGATGTACTCGTTGAGGGCAGACTAGTAAAGACGGCGTATGAATATGGTTTCATGGTCGACCCGCAAGAAAGACGAAAAGGAATAGCAGTTAAGCTGCAAGAATGCATTGAGCAAAACGCAGTAGAAAGAAACGTTGACTTGCTATACCTAAACATAATCGAAGACAATGTGCCCTCTGCAAATCTGTTTTCGAAAATGGGCTTTGAAAAAGTCAAAGAGTGCACAACACTTTCTCTGATGGCATATAAGAAACAGAGGTTAACCAAAGAAGCCAACATAAGAAGTGCTGAGAAAAGCGACTTCACCGAGATAGCGGAGATGATTAACGAGATGTACCGAAATTACAATTTCTTTAATCCCTTCAAAACCGAAGACCTCTTGGACTATCTCGACAGAATGCCTGGTTTTAACCTTCACAACTTGTTTGTCTTTCAAGACAACCAAGGCATAAGTGCATGTCTAGGCTACTGGGATTATACAAAAGTGAGAAAATACATAGTGGAGAGATTCAATTGGAGGCTGAGAGCACAATTATTTTTGATGAGAATTGCAGGCTTGTTTACTGAAATGCCTCAAATTCCCAAGCCTGGCGAACCACTTCTGAGCTACAATTTGACTGCGCTAGCTTTCAAACAGACTGAAAGCATCGCGGATTTGGTCAAACATGTAGTCAACGTAGCTTTGGAAAACAGAATAACACTGCTTCATGTGCCAACAGATATGGAGAGTCCAGTTGCAAAAGTCCTCTCTCAATTCAGACACGCTAAAGTAGGTCTCCAATTCTTTGTTAAATCCCTATCAGAAAAGAGATTCTCTCGCCTTGGTGAGAACAAACTGTACATCGACATAACCGAGATGTAGCAACCTCGCTGCTATTGTGTGCGCAAAACAAGAAATTATTGTGTACACAAATCTGCAGGGAGCAAACGCTCATGTTTTTGGTCCATGTTGTGTCCATTCGGGAACGCGCGCGTTTGAAATCGCGTCAGCTCGCGGTATGTATGGTTTAATGTCAACTATGGGCGAATTTTCTAAGGCGTCAAGCTCTTTCACAGTTAAGACGCAGTCTTCAACTTTCAGCAGTTCTACCACACATAATCCTATTGGATTCGGACGAGAGGGACTTCTAGAAGCGAAGACGCCCGTTTCAACATTCCATGTATGCCGCTTCGGGAAAACAAGCAATGTCCGCCTCTCCTCTTCATTGTCGCGCAAGTGAATCCAATAAAGAATAATTAAATGAGAAAAGCCGCCTATGCCTTTAAGTCCAGCGCAGAATTCAGGATAAATGCGTATCTTAGCTTCTTCTTCGCTTGTTTTTTCCACAATTCCTATAAAAGGAAGTTCACCTTTTCCGCTCATGATTCTGGCACTTCCCCTAACCATTACTCTTCGCACTGTTGCCATGCTCTTTTTTCTTCAAAAAGGCTTCCACCTTCTCGACAATTTCTAAGAAAGCTTTCGACGCCGAAGCATCTGCATGCTCAACTATGAATGGCAAGACCTTGTCAGAGGCTCCTGAAATCTTCTGGTCAATTGGTATGCTTCCAAGAAATGGAATGCCCAATTCTTTGGCTATTCGTTTTCCGCCGCCAGATTGAAATATATCAACTTTGACACCACAGTTAGGACAGACGAATCCACTCATGTTCTCTACAACGCCTACGATAGGCATTCCAAGCC
>JACAEK010000055.1 GCA_013388895.1 Candidatus Bathyarchaeota archaeon
CTTCGAAGGTGTAAAAGATTGCCTCGAAGACGACATTCGATATTCCATGCGCTACTTAATCGACAACAATGTTGTTCCGTGCGGATGGCACGAAGTAGAAACAAAAGAAGATATAAACGCCAAAAACATTCAAGTTGACACGGTTTACGTGGCGAAATCCTTTCCAAAACTTCTTGAAAAGGCTGATGTTCCTAAACTGAAAATTTTGGGGTTTTCAACAATATGCTACAGCCGTGAAGGCTCACCTAAACCAGACAGAAACCCAATAATCATCATTTCAGTTGCAACAAACAGCGGCGAACAAAAACAGTTCTTGGCAAATGAAGGCAAAAATGACAAGACCTTAATAGAAGATTTCGTAGACTGCGTGCGGAGCTTTGACCCAGACATTGTTGTGGGCTACGGCACAAACGAGCAAGACTGGCAATATCTCAATGCAAGATGCAAAAAGCATGGTTTACGATTGCATGTGGATAGAGCTGGAACCGAGCCGCACACAAGTGTCTATGGTCATGTTTCGCTGACTGGAAGAGCCAACATAGACCTCTACGATTTTGCAGATGAGTTTCCAGAAGTCAAAATCAAAACTTTGGAGAATCTGGCAGATTATTTGGGTGTTATGAAGATTGAGAACCGTACGTTAATTGAGGATATAGACTTTGCAGATTATTGGGATGACAAGAGCAAACATGGAATTCTCAAAAAGTTTTCAATGGAAAATACATGCTGTGTCATGGGAATAGCTGACGCCATCTTAGACTTTGTCATGCAACTTTCAAATCTTGTGGGCTTACCGCCCGACCATGTGGGCACTGCTGCCGTAGGCTTCAGAGTAGAATGGTTCCTCATAAAGCATGCACAAAATATAGGAGAACTGGTGCCCAGAAGAGTTGAACAGCCCTATAGACCCTACGCGGGCGCCATCGTGCTTCAGCCTGAGCCTGGATTGCACGAGAACGTTGCTGTTCTGGATTTTAAGTCCATGTATCCCAACCTAATGATAACCTACAACCTGTCTCCAGACACTTACATACAGCCAAAAGAGCCACAGCCATCAGGCGGGGTCTACGAAGCCCCAGAAGTTAAACACAAATTCCGAAAAGAACCCGCAGGCTTCTACAAGGAAGTTTTATCCTACCTTATCAAAGCGCGAGAGGAAGTTCGCTCAAAAATGAAGAAAACAACGCAGAAAAGCACAGAATATAGAGTCTTAGACGCCCGTCAAAAAGCCGTGAAGGTGATAACTAACGCTTCTTATGGTTATGCTGGATGGGTTGGAGCACGATGGTACATAAAACCAGTAGCCGAAGCAGCCACAGCATGGGGAAGACACACAATCCTCACAACGGTTAAAATGGCTGAAAAAGCCGAATTAAAAGTTATTTACGGTGATACAGACAGCCTTTTCGCGAAGAATGAACCAGAAAAAATTGAAAAACTCTCCAAAGAGATTGAAGAAAAACAGGGCTTAGAAATCAAACCAGACAAGGTCTACGTGCGCATTTTCTTCACAGAAGCAAAAAAACGCTACGCAGGACTTTTGCCAAGCGGACAGCTTGAAATTGTCGGATTAGAAGTTATTCGCGGAGATTGGGCAGCCGTAGCCAAAAAAGTCCAAGAAAAAGTCTTAGAAATCATATTGAAAGAGCAGTCACCTCAAAAAGCAGCCAAATCTGTGCAGCAATTCATTAACGAACTGCGAGAGAAACGTGTCCCATACCGCGACCTTATCATTTGGAAGACGCTGACCAAGCCAGTTGAAGAGTATGAGATTAAAGCTTCGCATGTGGAGGCTGCAAAAATGCTGATGAAGAAGGGTTGGAAGCTTGCTGCAGGCGACAAAATAGGCTATGTGGCAGTGGTTGGCACTGGGCGATTGTATGAAAGGGTTAAACCTTACATTTTCGCTTCATACGATGACGTAGACATCGAATATTACGTTTCGAAGCAGGTTGTACCAGTCGCAGCTAGAATCTTAGAAAGCTTCGGCGTAACAGAAGAACAATTGCAAAGCCAGAAGAAAGAGGAGAAAGAGACTAAGAAGATTACAGAATTTTTCGGAAGCTAACCAGCGACAATTTCTGGAAATGTCACTAACTGAACGTTTAATGAAGGCTTTACAGCTTCAGACACGCGTGACGCAACGATTTTCTTAATGTTTCTTTCACTTGCCACGTCAACAATTCTTTGGGTTATGATGCCGTCGAAAATAACTGTGTCTACTCCTTCTAACTGCGTAAGCTTCTCTGCCAGTTGGCTTACTGGCAGCCGTTCCATTTGCTCCAGCTTCTCGTTTAGGAGAACTGCCTCTAAAGTGCCCTCCAACTCCTTTGCCATTTGAGCAATTTCTTGTGGAACTTCAATTTTCTGTTTTTCTCTTTTGGGTTTGAATGACTCTTCCATTGGGACTTTAGCTTCTAAGGCGTCAAATATTTCTTTGCAGTTCAATTCTTCAACTTCTTTGCCTCTTGGCGCTCTAGTAATGTATTTTGTCTCTGTAACCTGCAAAAGCTCTTTTAAGATTAGGTCACCGCCTCTGTCTCCATCGAGAAAAGCCGTTATTTCTTTCTCTTTTGAAAGCTTCTTTACGGTGTCTGGCACTTTCGCGCCTTCTAAGGCTAAAACGTTCAGCATTCCGCACCGCATTAGATTTATCACATCAGCCCTTCCTTCAACGAGGATTATTTCCTTAGAACCTGTAACTTCTGGACCTGCAGATAGTTCTTCTGGACCGTATTTTTCCACTTTTGCGATTTTTAATGTTTCGGCAACTTCTTTGAAGACTTCGTCGACTGAAGGCATAGCCTCAATTGTCCATTTGTGCAAAATCTCTTTGGCTCTGTCAATTATCACTTTTCTGCGGGCTTCTCTGACATCTTCGATTTTCTCTAGTGTTACTTTGGAAGCGCATGGTCCAACTCTGTTTATGCTTTCTATGCTTGCAGCCAATAATGCGGTGGAAACTTTGTCTAGGCTTGTGGGAATGGTGATGGTGCCGGTTGTTTTGTCCTGTTTAGAATGTAGCTCAATTTCTATTCTGCCTATCCTTCCAGACTTTTGTAGTTCTCTTAGGTCGAGGTCTGGTCCGAATAAGCCTTCTGTCTGACCGAAAACTGCGCCTATGACATCAGGTTTTTCAACTACTCCTTCTATTTCGAATTTCGCATGTATAACATACTTTATGGTAAACGTCTGGGATGAACCCGTAAACGTACACCTCCACTTGATTAGTTCAGGTAAGTTTTAATCACGTGATGAGAGAACCGCTCTCTCAAACTTAATTGTTTACCTTTACTATATATTGCTTTTATGAATTATGAATTAATAGTCTTCCTCTTTAAGGTTTCCATGTAACTTGCTAAACCTTCAATGTCCTTTACTTCAGAGCCTATTAAACTTGAAAGTTCTCTCCAAAAATTGAGACTCAACCTTACAGTCATCGTGTCTAGATGTTTTGTCAGGTTTTGTGTTAGTTCCTTTCCCCGTCTATCAAAATCTAATAGCAGTATTACTTCTTTCGCTTCTGTTTTCTCAATTTCTGAAATTACGTCTAGTAGAGACTTGCCGCCAGTTTTTGCAGATATTATGCTTCCCTCTATGCCGAGTATTCTGAGTGCGTTGATGTCTTTTTTGCCCTCCACAACTATAGGCGTCCCCTTTGCAGATTCTTCAGCTAAACATTCTAAAACGTGCAGAATTTTTTCTTCTTTCTCTTTGAGGTGTTTTGACAATTTTTTTACCTTGTTATTTCCGCAGTTTTTAGAATGTTTAGGTGCTCTTTTGCCTCTTTGTTGGTTTCAAAATATCTTCTGATAGGTTCGAGGATTATTGCAAATTCTTTCGCTACTGCGTTTTTCAAGTCTTGCGGATGCAGATTTCCTTGACTGTAGCATTTTTCAAGTTCACCATAGCTTTGAAATTCTACCGTGCCGCCGAATTTTGCTGGTCGCTCTACTTTGAACGTGGTTTTTTCGTGGAAGAGAACGTGTTTGACTATTTCGAGCATTGGGTTCATTTCTACAAGTTTTTCGGGGCACCAAGCTTTTCTCAGTTTTTCTTTTATTTGTTCCTCAGTGTCGTGAATGAAAATTGCTGTCCAAGGTTTTGACTTACTCATTTTGCTTGCGATTACTTGTTCTAATTTGTCTTTAGTTTCGAGTTTGACTGGCTCTGCAATGCCCATTAACAAGTGATGGTGAACAGCTACAGGTTTTTTCCAGCCCATCTTGGGAAATATTTCCCGAGCTAAGACATGGGCTTTTCTCTGGTCTAATCCGCCATGCGGTATGTCTGCGCCTATTTCTTTTATGTCGACTGCCTGCATAGGCGGATAGAAATACTGTGACAAGTCGAGCCTCTCGCTTTCGCTTCGTCCCATTATCGTCATGCATCTTAATGTTCTGCTAAGCGTCATATGTTTTGAGAATCTTACAAAATTTCGCCAATATTCATCATTGTTATGATAAAGCTCAGAACCCACGACAATTTTCACTCCTGGACAGAAGAATTTGAAGGCTTCTGCATAGTATTTTGCCGAGGCTAAAATTTTGTCCCAGTCTCCGCCAAATTTGTCATTGATGAAGCTGTGCCAATCTGCCATGTAAGCCTGGCATCTTATTCCAGCTTTCAAGAGATCGTTTATTTTGAAGCCGGAGACGACGAAATTGCCCAAGTGTAGCATGCCGGAGATTTCGAAGCCTTGATAGTGTCCAGGATGCTCGTTAGTTTGCAGAAGCTCTCTTAATTCCTTCTCTATTAGAATTTCTTCTGTCGGCGGTTTTTTGATTAGGTCGATTTTCGTTTCTATGTCCAAGCTGCATCCTGCCTTATGGCTTTTTAACTTCTATGCTTTATGGAAAGGTCAGACTTAAAAGTTAGCTTATTGCAGGATATCCCGAGCAGATTTACACTGAAACAATCATCAAACAAAATCAACCGAACATTCAACCTACATATAAAGAGGCTATACAGACCAGAGAAGCAGGCACTCGCTAATAGGCTTACATAAAAAAAGAAAGAGGTGGCTGGGTTCATTTGATTTTGATTTCTTTTGAAGATTGCCACAGTCCATGAATGTTGCATGAAGACAGGGCGAGAATTGTGCCTGGTTTACCAGTTTTAAACCAAGTTGTCACTCCATGGTGAGTGTACACTGAGCTTGTGTTGGGACCTTGGACTGAAGCGCCGTGTGCATGGAACTTGTAGTGTCCTATTTGATAGGGGAATTTTTCGCCTGTTGGATAAAAAAACAGTGATATCCATTCGATGTGATGCTCAGTGGTGTTAGGATGTGCAATCTCTTTGCCTATTGAAACTTTAACCTCGAACATCTCATCAGTCTTGACTGCTTCTGGACATTCGATGACGGGCACATGTTTCTCTGTTTTCCAATCTGCTTCTTGAACTAGTTCTCCAATTTTCTTCAAAAAATTCCTCTCCGGTCAAATTGAACCGACAACTACAATTTATGAATTTCGATTGCAATAAAAACACTGCTTTCATAATACTAGGCAGCTGCATCTTACGCGCATTTCTGCTGTGAAGGCGAGAGTTCGAGATTTTTCAGATCTTTATTTCAGCCTTGACTTCGTAGTGTTGCGAACGCGAGTCAAATCGTAAAAGCAGTGCTCTTGCCTTCGGTGGGACAACTGCAACTTCATAGTCTTCTCCTGCAAAAGCTCGAATTGCTTCTATTGAGTCGAAACACATGACCGTAACGAACTCTACCTCCTTACCAAGATCGCGACGAAAGAGATGAATCCCTCTGTAACCTGCAATTTGACGGTTCTTTATGCCGGTGAATATTTCGCTCTTGAGAAGTGCCTCGTAAGCATCAGCATTTGCAGGCGTCGTCCAACCATGCCAAACTCGGCTAATCATGTTCACAATCTCCGTCTTTTTCGTATATCAGTGCCACTACTTAACTGCTGCTGAGACACTGTCATAGCTGAAAGAATCATGGTCGTTAGAATGTATCATTTTAACTCGAGTTTTCATGGTAGCCCGGGATACGTGACTTATCTCGTTTAAATTTCTCA
>JACAEK010000056.1 GCA_013388895.1 Candidatus Bathyarchaeota archaeon
GCTATAACTTTTCCGCAAATGTACACGTGTGTGCGCGCGTGCAAATCAAGGTTTTTTGTCCAAAATAGCCTAGGAATGAGTCCTAACTGGTTAAAATGGCGCCGGGGAAGGGATTCGAACCCCTTCGAGCCCGAAGGCCCACTGGCTTACTTGTCCGCTAATATTCTAAAGCCCAATTTGCGTTGCTTTTTGATCTCGAGGCCAGCGCGATAACCACTCCGCCACCCCGGCTAACAAAAAGAGAGTACAGTTATCCTAAAAGAGTTTTCATCTTCTAGCCAAAAGTGAGGGAAAAAGCCAGTGTTTTCTCTTTTTATGTTTCTTCCTGTCCCATGCATAAAGTATTCTTACGGCTTCATTTGCGATTTTTATGACGTTTTCTTCGCCTGCTTCTGATTTAAACTCATTTATGCATCTGTTGGCGTAAACGGCGCATACAGAACCAGCTCTTAACCCGTAAAGGCTTGCCAATGTGAAAAGCGTAGCCGTCTCCATTTCGAAGTTTAATACTCCTGTTTTTTGCAATGTTGGAAGCAGATTCTCTATTTGTGTGCAACCCTTTATTGTAGGGCGATTTTGCCCAGCATAGAAATCTGCAGTAGTTGCAGTTATACCCACATGATAGTTTCTTACACTTAGCTGTTCAGCAGCTTCAATCAGTGCTAACAAAACTTCGTAGTTGGCAACAGCGGGGTATTCAGGCATTATGTAGCAGTTGCTTGTATAGTCCAAGCGAACAGCCGCGGAAGAAATAATCACGTCGCCGCAGTTTATGCTCGGTTGTATTGCGGCGGTGCTTCCTACACGGATGAAAGTGTGCACATCTATACGAGAAGCCTCGTTGACAACGATAGCCATACAAGCTGGACCGATACCGCTTGACAAGGTAGAGATTCGAACCCCCTTATATTTGCCTGTAAGACTGCGAAACTCTCGGTGACATGAGATTTCTTTAAAGGAATCCCAAAATTGAGCAATCTTTGGAACACGATCTGGGTCGCCTGGCACTAGCAAATATTCAGCTAGATCGCCTTTTTCACAGTTAATATGATACTGTTTGCTGCTACGAGTTGCTGAGTGCATACCGCTCACTATAGTTAAGATTAAGAGTTCAGAATTTAATAATAGTGGAAATTGGAGAACTTGACTGTTGTCTAGCGAGCGAAAAAGAACGAAATACGACATTTACGCAGATATCGTAGAAATGGTTGCAAAGAAGGATTTGTGCTCTCTAACCAGAATCTCTTATGGGGCAAATATGCCAGTAGACCGAGCTAAAACAGTTGTGAATTTTCTGGTTTCCCATGGCTTCTTAAGAGAAATGGTCTTAGGCGACCGCAAAAAGTATAGAGCAACCAAATGGGGGCTGGAGTATTTGGAGACCTTTAAGCACGTGCGCAAGTTCTTTGCTGCGTTAGAAGAGAAATAGAAGCAGTAACAGTTTGTAACTACAGGAAGTGTTCTCTCCATGTGCGTCGCCTTTTAAAGTATCCTGACGACATACTTTCATTCAGAAAAAGGTGGTAAATAATGGGAAAATTAGTAAAGATTAAGTTCGAGCTAAAAGAAAAGACGAAGGAAAGATTCAGTCCAAGCCCTCAAAAATTATTCAAATTCATAAAAAGCACTTACCTTAATGCAGACTCGAAATCAACAACCAGTATTCCTGTTCATCAATCAAATAGGACAACCAAAATATGCGACACAGAAAAAGCCGAAGCCATAATGCTCATACAAAGACAACTATCTTTTCTCGGTTAAATCATAGTCACAAAACGTGAGTGCTTTTTTTAAACCAGTAATATATGGGTTAAAATGGTGAGACAGAGCATGAGTAACAAGATATCTGTACCGTCTCAAAGTATCACAACGTTAGATCATGTCGACGGTGACTTGATAGTAGGTAGGCATTCAACCGTAAAAGCAAGAGGAACTCTACTAACAATAAATGTTGCTGGTACCATTTATTGCGAAGGAAACAACATTTTCGAGGGTAATGTTTCAGCAAAGAGTCTAGAAGCTGGAGACAACGTAATAATTCATGGTAATCTGCAAATAGAAACCGATGTTGAAGTTGAAGAAGGGCGCCTAGAAGTTTACGAAAACATGACTGTGCGACATGTGGATATTGGCGAGGCCTTGTTTGTGGTTAAAAATCTGGTGGCTGAAGAAATTGACATTGGTGGAAGTTTGAAGGTTGATGGAAATGTAAAGGCTCAAACTATTGATGTTGGTGGAAGTTTCAACGCTAAAGGAGAAGTAGAAACGAACAAAATAGACGTAGGAGGAAGTGTTTCAACCGACTCCAAAGTGAACATTGAAAAGTTGGATGTTGGAGGCACAGCAAAAGTTCGCGGAGGAAGAATTCGTGAAATAGACGTGGGCGGAAGTTTTGAATCAAACGGTCCATTAGAGTTTGAAAGCATAGATGTGGGTGGAACTGTGCGACTTACTGAGCAAAGTGTAGGTAAGAAAATAGAGGTGGGAGGTTCATTTCGAGTTGAAGGAGACTTGAAGTTTGGAGAAATAGAAGTGGGAGGCAAAGTAGAGATAACAGGTTCAGGTGAGGGCGAAGAAGTAGAAGTTGGCGGAAAAGTAGAAGTCGGTGGAGGTTTAAAGCTTTCTGAAAAGCTTGAAGTGGGAGGCAAAGTAGAAGTTGGCGGAGAGTTATTAGCAAAGAACATTGAGGTTGGCGGAGTGGTACATGCGAAAAAGGCTACTGCTGAAGAACATATAGAAGTTGGTGGCGCAATAGCAACAATCGACGGCACGACCGCACGTTTTGTTGAAATAGGAAAAAAAGGTGAAGTTCAAGGACCTATAAAGGCAGACCAAGTTATTGTTGGCAAAGAAGCCCATGTAGAAAATATTTACGGGAAAGAGATTTTCCTAAGAAGTGGAGCCCACGCAGAAAACATATACGGTGAAATTGTCACAATTGAATCTCATTGTCAAATAAACGGAGAAGTCCTATACGTTGATGAGTTAAGGCTAGGTGAACATGTGTCCTTAGCGAAATCTCCACAAAAGGTCAAATCCCTTCCATCATAGAAAGAATATTCTACAGCTTTTTTGGCATTGCTAAATCAGCCATGTCAACGCTATGTTCATAAATCTGCCTTAAAATTGAAGCCACAGCGAGAACATGCGGAACTACATCAAGGGATTGCGCTTTAGCTATCTTTTCAATGTCAACGGACATTTTCTCAATTTTTCCGCGCATTAGCCTTACGTTTTCAGCTGTGCTTACGTCTCCAGCTAGGAAGGCTTTTAGAGCATTTTCATGTGCTTCAAAACAAGTAGCATGAAACTCAGCAAACCTCTGCTTCAAATCTTCTGCTAGTTTTGTGCCTTTCAACTCGGTTACTTTCATCGCTAATCTTACGCATTCATCTCCAATGGCTTCAACTAGGCTCGCCACAAGACGATAGTCCAAGCATTCGATTGGGCTAACACCAAGTTTCTCGCTAAGATTAGGGTTTTGAGTTATAGTACGTAGAATACGAACTAGAAGAAAGTGAAGTCTGTTGACTTCGTCATCACGTGCTATGATGCTTTTGGCTAAGTGCACATCTCCATCTATCAGAGAATTAGTGACATCGCGATGCATTCCGGCAGCAATAGTATAGCCTCTGCGAAGAATCTTTTCAGGCGGAAAACTTGATGGTTCCAACAAGCATTGCATAACGATACGCGAATAATCTTCCTCGACAATTTCCAATCCAATCAAACGGCTGGCAGCGTTCTTAACAGTGTCTCGAACCTCAAAACTAATACGATCCTTCGCCTCAACAGTAATTATGTCAAAACCAAGCAAATACTTCCCAATAATCTCCCTGTTCAAATAAGGTCCAGGCTTCAAAGCAATGCTTCGGGGAGAAGGCTCAACACCATATTCAGTGTCTACAAGGAGTCTACCATCACTCGTCTCAGCAACCGACACTACTGCTCCTCGTTTCAAACCGTGATTTTCAGCCCAAGATTTGGGCAGGCAGACAAAGAAGGTGCCACTTGGAGTTTGCTGAACCTTACGCAATTCACCCATTCACTTCACCATAGCAGAAGAGAGACACTTGAAGATTTAAACCCATCTAAACTAATGCTGCGTATACCATAATTGGGCTTGAGTATTAGAATTGAAGAGAAATGTTACAATCGGTATAGACTTGGCGTGAAAGCCACAAAATCCTACAGAACTAGCAATTTTGGATAACTGCAAGGTGAAAACGAGTCTACTTTACACAAACAATCAAATAATTGAGAGCATAACACAAAACGAACCTACTCTCCTAGCTATTGATGCTCCTTTTAGTCTACCAAAAAAGGAATTCTCAGAAAAGCTGACAAAGAAATGATAACAAAGGGCTACCACGTTTTCCCTCCAAGCCTGCCAGCAATGAAAGAGCTGACTTTACGTGCTATGAAGCTGAACAAACTAGCAAAAGTAGAAGGATTCAAAACAATAGAAGTGCATCCAACGTCAACGCGTAAGGCTCGAGGCATGCCATTGAAAGAGTGGAAAAAAATTCAAACCATTCTAATACAAATAGGCTTATGGAGAGATCTCCTAAAACGCGCCTTAGCATCTCATGAGATTGATGCAGTTACAGCGACGTTGACAGCATACCTATATACACAGAACAAGACAGAAGCATTAGGGGACGAAGAAGGAGGCTATATAATCATCCCAAAACAACAGGATTGGAGAAAACTTCAGGTATGAATGACGCGCAGAAGCTGCAAAAAGCCATAGAACTGACAATCGCTGCAGGGTACCAGATCGACAGTAACGCCTTTGAATTTCTAAGCCTCTTGTCTTCAACACAAGACCCGACAGAAGTAATGAGCAAAGCAATATATGAGATAAACGCACTAAAAGAAAAGCCATTATTTATTGATAGAAGTTTCTTGGAAAAAATGGTGCAACCATTAAAACCAAAAATGGATGACTCCACTAAATTATTTGAGGAGCCACCTGCGCCACTTTTAGAGCCACATGTAACGGAAGGAAAGAAACAGTTCCACCCATATGCAAAAGAAATCGAGTCAAACATCAAAATACTTGGCGATCCTGCTAGCAAACTGAGTTCAAGTGGGGCCATAGAGGATTACTTGGAGTATTTTCGAGATAGGTTCAAACGAATGGAGAAGTTACTGAGGCAACGAATGGATGTTAAAAACGCAACATCCATTTTAGATGCTTTAAGAGCATCAGCTAACATGCGACTTAAAGTTATAGGGATGATAACAGAGAAACGCGAATTCCAACAGAAAGTGTTGCTAACAGTGGAGGATTTGCATGCAAACGTCACGATGCTCGTTCCACAAAACGCTTCAGCAGAGCTTATGGAAAAAGCTCATTTACTTATGCGCGATCAAGTTGTCTGCTTAAGCATTGTAAAGACGAGGAGTAATCTCTTAATCGTTGAAGACATAATTTTACCAGATATTGCACAAAAAGCCCAGCATAAGGCGCCCATTCCTGTATACGCGGTTTTAACGTCAGACATACATGTGGGAAGCACAAAATTCCAAAAAGACTCCTTTAATCGTTTTATTTTATGGCTTAATGGAAAATACGGCGACGAAAAGATGAGAGAGATGGCAAGCCATGTCAAATATGTTCTAATAGCCGGCGATATTGTGGATGGAATAGGAATTTACCCAAATCAAGTGAAAGAGTTAGCAATTAAAGACGCATACGGGCAATATAGGCTTGCAGCCAAATACATTGAGCAAATTCCCGATTATGTAGAAGTGCTAATTATACCTGGGAATCATGACGCTTCACGAAAAGCATTGCCTCAACCAGCAATATCCAATGCTTTCTTAGAAATACTGCAAGAATCAAGAAATATCTATTCCCTTGGAAACCCATGCCTTACAAGCATACACGATGTCGAAGTATTATTGTACCATGGTCGTAGCTTAGATGACATTATTTCAACAGTTCCAGGCATGAATTTTAACCATCCGGAAAAAGCAATGAAACTATTGCTACAGAGTCGCCATTTAGCGCCCATATATGGTGAAAAGACAATGTTGTCAGCAGAGATTAGAGATCATTTAGTTATCGAACATGTGCCCGACATATTTCATGCTGGCCACATTCACGTTTTAGGATATTGCAATTATCGCGGAGTCTTAACGGTGAACTCAGGCGCATGGCAAGATCAGACAGGCTACATGCAAAGATTAGGACTAGTTCCTACGCCAGGAAAAGTTCCCCTAGTAAACCTTCAAACCTTAGAAGTTACAGTCGTCTCGTTCAATTAAGAAAATCCGCGAGCAATTAATCACGCGATCCGAATTGACCCAGGGGTTTATCACAAAAAGTGAAAATTGAACAATACTCTGAGGTTCATTAATGCTCGTGCCTACAGTCTCGGTATAAAATTGGAACTCCACCAGTTACTACGAGGATTATTATGCGTGTCGTTTTTGAATACTTTCCGCCGTTTTTCTCGGTCTTCAAAATGATTTTCTGTTGCATCTGAATACTTGCAGCTATCATCTTTGTTTTTATGTTCTCAATTGTCGTTTCTTCTAGTTTCCATCATCAACTCTTATTGCGGGTGTTTTTGGAAAGGCACCTCGGGTCATAATCAGTCAAACGCCCAACCCGATCATCACTGGAGAGCACATCTTTGATTAGACAACGTGCCATCTCAAGCCTAATCTTTTTTGTGCGCCCATATCTTCCCATGCTTATTACCCTAGCATTCAAAAGCCCCATAGAATCAAGTTCGTTCACCAAAGTGCTCAAACGCCGCTGCGTTAAAGGCGAGACACCTAACTCTCCGCATATCTCTGTATAGACCTCGTAGATTTCCCCAGTATTAGCTTGATGCGCATCCGCTTTTTTCAGATGGTAGACGCTCAAAACCACAAGTTTAGAATGCAAAGTCAAATTCTTAAGAGCCTCAACGACACGGTTGTGTTCAATATGCTTCTCAGCCTCTCTGACATGTTCTTCGCTTACGATAGTTGTACTCTTTCTTTCAGCAACTTCGCCAGCAACACGTAGCAAGTCTAGAGCCCGCCTGGCATCGCCATGTTCTGCAGCAGCCAAAGCAGCACACAGGCTAAGAGCAGAATCTGATAAAGCATCTTTGAAGAAGGCGATTTTTGCACGGTCAAGAAGGATGTTTCGCAATTCATAAGCATCATACGGCCTAAACACAATTTCCTCTTCACTCAACGAACTGAAAACACGTGGATCAAGAAACTCTTTCAGTCGAAGATCATTTGATATGCCAATAAGAGATGTTTTGCTTTTTGTCAGCGTTTCATTGATTCTCGTCAATTCATAGAGAAGACTATCACCGCGCATTTTTATAAGTGAATCAATCTCGTCCAGCGCTACAATCAAAATGATATGCGAGGAATCTAGACTTGCTCTGAATCGTTCAAAGACTTCTCCGACAGATAAACCGGTGAAAGGAACTGAGACGCCTACACTTTGGCACAGTCTCGCAAAAACCCGGTACTCAGACCCTACTACGCGACAGTTGATGTAACAGAATTTGACTGGCGCATTAAACTCCTTCGCTTTAGTCTCGAGATGGCTTAACACATATTTTGTTACAGCCGTCTTGCCTGTTCCGGTTTTTCCATAAATGAAGACGTTTGAACATCTTGCGCCCTTCAAGACTGGCGCAACTATCTCTCCAACTTGGCGAATCTGTTCTTCTCTATGGGGCAATGTGTCAGGTAAGTAATCATGCCGCAAAACCTCTCTATCCTCGAAAATATGCGTTTCACTAGCAAACTTGTCGAAAAGGTCATCAAGTATATTATTGTTGCGCGTAAAGTCTCCTCCTCCATCTTAGTTTTAGAGGCAATGCCTCATTTTCTTGTGAAGAAATAAGCACTGTCGTACAGAAAAGTGAATGCAGCAACACAAAAATCTAAAAGTATTGAACATGTTACGGACGGCAAATAGAAAAAGAGTCACCCCACTATTTCTGGTGGAAGTTGCGAAACTAGCCTCCCAAAAAGGGTAAAGAAGTCTGATACTTACTCTTTAACTGTTATACTCTGGATTGTAATGCAACGAAGTTCTAATAAAATAGTTGTCCCTCAAAAATTTAGATGCAAAAATCTAGAAAATAGTCAACTGAATTTTCTTTCTGGTGCAGACTTTTCTCCAGTGGTTATGAAGGGGCGCCCCTGGTAAGTGGTTTGGAAATGAGGGATGCATTTTTCTTAAGACTATTTGCCTCTGTAATTTGTGTTCACAAATTGTGAAGACCTTGTGAAATTAACTTGCTCGTGTCTCTTTTCAGCTTCTTTTTGCTTTTCTTTCACGTTTTTCTGTACTTTTTCTGTGAAGATGCTACCCCTTGCTTTCCACTGGAAATATATCCACAATGCTGCCTTATTGCGCTTTTGACTTCTGAGAAGACTGTGATGCTCGTAACTTCTAAACATCTACAATTTCGCCTTCTTTTTGCCTTTTTTACCTATTTAGACCCTTTGGTTTTTTGCGTTTTCACCATAAACTCTATAACCTGTGAACTGCAATTTGTGAACACCAACTAGGTGCAAGCTGTCAATGGCAACTAGGAAAATGCGTGTTGAAGTGTTCGATGGTGAAGGCAACAAATATACTGTGTCCTTTGAAGGACAGATCAGTAGAGAAAAGGCAATCCGGCTTTTAGAATTGGTGGAATTATTAGGTGGGGTGCCAAGTAGCGAAGGAAACGTCGCAGTCACTCAGTCAACTTCAAATAATGACATTTCGAAATATGAAAGAGTTCGCGCACTGATTCGCAAACACTTCCCCTTGGTTTGGTTTTCCTCCCGCGATGTCCAGCCGGTCTATGAGCAGGAATATAAAGAACTAATAAGTCTTAGCACTGTAGGAACTTACCTTGCCAGAATGACAGACAAGGGATTCCTCGTGAAAGTTGGCTCCCCTAGAAGTTTGAAATATAAATTGACAATTAGCCTGCCTCAAGCCACGCTTAAACATCAGATATTATGATACGACTAGGTCACAAAAAGATAATAAATGAATTATTCTCATCTTATGGTGTGACAACATAAGAATCTTTATGGGACGCGCTCTTAATGGAAGCCAAAATTAAAGAAGATTTAGTTGATATGGAAAAGAAATTTGTCTGGTACGTGGAAAAAGGGCGAGTTGCTGGTCCTGCTGAGGTTCATGAGGAACCGATGATTGCTCTTAAGCCAAACCTCGACAGTATAAAACCCTTAAAAAAACTAGGCAACTTCAAAGGACAGTTTTGGGCGGTTGACTGTTCTACCAGAACTTTGAAGAGAGCAAACAACTGGGGCATCTACCTTATGCGCACAACATATGCTGCACTTGAGGGTCGTGATGTTAACTGGAATTACATGGAAAGAATATGTTCAGTAGTAGGGGATGCATATACTCGTAGTAATTACTTGACCGACTTTAGAATTGAGTTAGAAAGCCAAATGGCTCTGCAACTTCTAAAGAATGATAGTATGACATACTACGAGTATCCTCGTAGTATTTACCTCCTCCTAGATGGCGGCGGCTATTTTGGTGGTGAAAGGAAATTTCGTGTGATATTGTATGAGGAAAGTAAGAAAAAGGGCATTAACCTTTTGGCAATAAGCAAAAATTCGCCCCTACTTCATGATGATAAAGGTCGTGACTTCATTGCTACTACGAGTACACTCTCACCCTATGACATTTGGGTTTACCATCCAATTAGGCGAGCTGAGAAAGATCGTAGTCTCTACGGCGACATATCCATAGTAAAGCTGTGCCAGGAAAGCCAGCGCATTTTCCGGTGCGACATTATGGATTACCTCACGAGTCAGGATGTAAGTGAAATCTTGTCACCTTTGACTTTTTCCTCTGTAGATCCAAGGTGTATGGGGTATCCAATTGCTCTTTGGCTTGCTCACGAGTTTTCTGCACCATCTGAATCTATGCTTCTTCATTATCACGACTTGGTTGAGAAGGAACTAGGTGCTGCTGGGCTTTTAGATATTCTTCGCAGAGAAGAACATACGTGCAGTTTCGCAGATGAAATTCACGGAGTAAGATATGCTTACCAACGGGAGTCTTGGGGTGAATATGTCTGAATCAATAGGCTTTGTGTGTGGAACCGAAGGAGACAAAGTATCTTTCTTCTTGAATCATGGGGTCTCGCTTTCTTATGGGCAAATTGTGAGAATAGATTCGGACGGAAGAAGCTTCTATGCAAGGGTCGTTAACGCCCAAAGTAGCTCTACTTTGAAGACAATCGAACAACTTCGTGAGGCTGAAGGCAAAGAGGCTTTTGGTCCCTACTCCAGTTTTCGAAACGTCGAAGCCGTTCTATTCTTAGAAAAAAGAGAAAACAAAATTCGCTCGCCGACTTTCAACCCAAACTATAGAGATAAAGTGTTCACTGCAAATGAAGAGGATTGCACTATTCTGAGACTCTTTGGAGAACTTGAAGTAGGTCACCTACGTTCTGGAGAACAACTTCTAGGGTCTGCTGGAATAAATTTCGAAGCTATACCGTTAATGATGGGCATGTTCGGAATGACTGGTTCGGGAAAAACCAATACTGAATTGATTCTTAATGCGCAAATTATTGACAATAGCCCTCAAACAGTTGCGCTTATCTTCGATTTTGCAGGGCAGCTTCTTGAAGGAAAAGGAATTAAACCACAAAAGGGGCTAAAAGATCATCCATTATTTTCTATCAAGGTTCAATATTATTCTGCAAGAGATAGAAAAATGATTGTTGGCTTATACACAATCACTCCTGAGAAACTAATTACACTCTTTCCCGATTTGGGGGTTCCTCAATTTAGGCTTGCTCGAAAACTACACAGAAAAATTGGCAAAGGCTGGATTCAAGAAGTTAGAGAGGTTTATGGTGCTGAAGGCTATGCTGGTGTCGGCCGCCTCGCAGATTACAAGATGAAACATGTTATAGAGGCTCTATTACTTAAGATATCCTCTCTTTCTCACGACCTTTTCCCATCATCTGACTATAGCTTTGTTGACAGCGTCACCCAGAACATAGCTAAGGGGATAACGTGCCTAGTCGACATTTCGGGGATGAGTTCTGATGAACAAAATAAAATCGTATGCCTTACAGCATCAACAGTGGCCCAACATTATAAGCACATGTGGGAAGAAAACTACGAGGAATGGAAGAAGTTGCCCACCCTTCTCATAACCTTAGAAGAGGCACACGAATTTCTTGACCCGAACAAATTAAGAACAATATTCTCCGATATTGCTCTAACGTATCGTAAATACCGCGTTGGGCTTAACGCTGTGACGCCTAGACCTTCGCGAATTAACTTTGACGTTTTTGCCGAGTTATGGACAAAAGTGATTATGAAGACAGAGCTGCGCAAAGACAGAATTTATCTAACCGAAAACACACCTTACTTGGAATACAGCGATACAGAGATAAAAATGCTAGATGTTGGCGAGGCCCTGCTTATATCAGAACCAAAAATCAAGTTCGCCGTACCAATAAAAGTGACCCATTACCCCGAATATTTGACCAAAAAAGGAAAAGAAGGCTATGAACTACCTGAATCACAGAATCTTTCAGAAATGGATAAACGCCTAAGGCAACTGAATGAACAAAAATCTCTTTCTTTATAGCAACTATGGGTTACTTTCAGCCTTTTTAAGAAGTTTACTCATTTCCTCCTTGACATGATATTTAAACGGAATTTTGCTAGTGTCCCGCTCTAAATAGCCTCCTTCATAAAGCTTCTTCATCAACCTCGCGGTATGTTCCCTACTGAGCCTAATTTTCTCTTTAATTTCAGGCGCTGTTTTAGGGCCTTCCAAAGCCAGCATCTCCAGCGCGGACAATTCTGTTTCCGTTAATGGAGCTAATGCTTTTTCTCTTTTTATCGGTATTACCGCTTCAATTTTTGCCTCGGGGGCAATCAGAGACTGTCGAGCTTGCTCCTCTATTGTAGAAAACTTGACAACTAACGCCTCTTGTGACATGGCGATATCATGCACTTTTCGGTCGATTTCATCTAAGCGTTTGACTTCGGTTTCTCTGTTTTCTGTCGCAGTGCTGACTTTACTTTCTAGGTCTGGAATCTTCTTATTTGCTTCTTCTGCATTTTTCAAAGCATGATCACTTTTCGAGGAAACTGCTTCAACCTTATACGCTATACGCTCCAGCTTGTCAGCTTCCTGCTTGAATTGTCTGTTGAAGCTTAGAACAATGTCTTCAACGGCTTCTCTCGCCTTTTCATACTCCTTCTTAACACTTCGCAGTTGCCTATAATACTCCACCGCGGCGCCTGCGGTCACAGCGAGCAGAATACCAGCTAGAATCAGCAAAACTTCTTCAATCAAGAGAATCTCCTCTGTGATTTACACGTGATAATGTGTGATTCACTCATGTTGCATCACAAATCACAGTTTGATAGATACGCCATTTAAAGTTTATGGTGCTGACCATAGATAGAAAGTGCATATGACATCACACATCACAAGCTAAAATAAACATGATTTCACTTGCGCAAAAGCATGATGTAGAAAACTCTTCGTTTTGAGGTTGTTTTCACATTTTCAGTATTTTTTGATGTGAATTATGCCTCAGACTAAATTTGTGTTTGCAGGTTGCTTACTCGCTCGTGTGATTTGTGATGTCACGAAGAGTTTCCTGAAGTATTTGACAGCTGTTTTAGGCATTTTTCGAGCTCTTGTCGCACAATTTCCATGGATTTTAAGTGTTCGTTTAGTTCTGCATCTTTGTTTGGCATGTTCTGGTATGCTTCTAAATATTCTTTCAATTTGTTTGCTATTTCAAGGTAGGGGTCTAAAGCTGTGCTTTCAAAGACTCCTAGGTATCCTAAGAGTAGTACTGTGTAGATGGATTTTATGACGTTTTCTTTTGCCTGTTTTAGTGTTCGATTAAAGGCACCTCTGCTTATTTTTGCCTTTGTTAGCCGTAATCTGGCTTTTTCATCGTATTTGAGCATTTTGCCTGAGATATTCTCAGCTAAAATGTCAATTAGAAGAGTTTCAATCTGTGTTTTGGTTAAGTGACTGCTGTGTGAGAGTGTTTGAACAATGGGGTCATTTAATGAGCTTATCAGCCATGGTTGAACACATTCCTTCAGTCTCAAATCTTCCTCCTCACGGTTTGTCCTTATTGGATACAGTTTCGTATACAGGCTTCGCTCTTAAAGCTATCGAAAAAATGCGATTTTGTTAACGCAAACATTTTATTCTCATGCAAGCAATCCATAGTGAGGCATCTCTGTGACTCTGAACTTTAAGCCTGCAAATAGGCTGAAACGCATAAAACCCTCTGGAATACGCCGATATTTCACTTTAGCCCAAGAAACACCTAATATCGTTAATTTAAGTGTGGGAGAACCCGATTTCACCCCTCCAGAGTATGCGCTTAAAGCTGGCTGGCAAGCAGCAAAGGAAGGCAAAACTCATTATGCTCCTACGAATGGCATCCTCGAACTTCGGGAAGAACTTGCGCAAAAAGCTTACAGAGATTATGATCTCAATTATGATCCTGCCTCGGAAATTTTGGTAACTGTCGGCGGCACTGAAGCAATTTTTTCAGCACTTATGGGCTTAATAAACCCTCGTGATGAAGTTCTAATTCCCAACCCTGGTTTCGTTTGTTACGAACCGTGCGTTCGTTTAGCAGGAGGCGTTCCAGTTTCTGTTCCTTTACGGTAAAAAAACGGTTTCAAGCCGTCCATCAGTGATGTGATGTCACTTATCACGAAAAAGTCACGTGTGATAATTCTTAATTATCCGAATAATCCGACTGGTGCCGTTCTCTCTCGTGAAGAGCTTGCTGCTTTGGCGAAAATTGCTGTTGAACATGACTTGATCGTAATTTCCGATGAGGTTTACGAAAAGATAACATATGACAACACTAAACACTATTGCACTGCAACTTTTCCAGAAATGCGTGAACGCACTCTTGTTGTTAATTCTTTCTCTAAAACATACGCCATGACAGGTTTACGAGTTGGATTCATTTACGGTCCACGAGAGCTTGTTTCTCCTATTTGGCTTGCCCAACAATACATTGTCGCGTGCGTAGACAGTTTAGCACAATACATTGCTTTAGCCGCGTTAAAAGGGTCACAAGATTTTGTCAAAGAAATGGTTCGAGAATTCAATCGACGCCGCCATTTGGTTCATAAGAGACTAGGCGAGATTGATGGTTTTAAGTGCGTTCTTCCCAAGGGCGCTTTCTATGTATTCCCAAATGTGAAAGATTTTGCCATGACTTCCGAAGAATTTGTGGTTTTTCTCGCGAGGAATGCACATGTTGCAACTGTTCCAGGCTCGACCTTTGGCAATTACGGGGAAGGTCACATAAGAATTTCTTACGCTGCAGCGTATGAACAAATAGAAGAAGCATTAGACCACATAGAAAAGGCAACCAAAAAACTAGGAAAATCATGACTCCTGATTCTTATTTCACAATTGTTCCGCAGAACTTTTCAGTTTGTCAAAGAGTTCAGGTCGCAAATCTTTCAAAGCGGGTACAAATGTTTCCACAGGCTTTATGTCTTCATAGTTGATATCACACATCACGAAATCTTCTTCATAGTATTTGGCCTGAACAAGGACCTTTCCATTAGGTCCAACAAGTCTGCTTCCTCCCCAGAACTGCAGCCCATCTTCTATGCCCACTAAATTCACGTAAGCCAAGAAAGTCGTGTTTTCTACGGCTCTCGCTAAAGTTAATATTTCAAAAAAGGTTCGCCGAACTGCAGGAGAAGCAGAAATGCACACTATCAATTGAGCACCATTTAAGCGTGTTAACCTAGTTACTTCTGGAAAGAATATGTCGTAGCATATGATTAACCCTATTTTTCCAAGCTCTGTGTCAAAAACTGCAGTTTGATAACCTGGACGGAAATATCTTTTTTCTTCAAAAACGCTGTGGGTTGGCAAATACATTTTCCTATATTTCCCGATTAAACCTTTCGGGCCCACTAATACTGCAGCGTTATGAAGCGTTGCCTGTGTTTTTTCATCTATTTCTGGCATACCAAATATTATATGCATGTTACTTTTTCTGGCAATAGTTTCAATGGTTCTGGTTGCTGGTCCCGGTATAGTTTCTGCAAGTTCATATATTTGGTCTCGAACCACGTAACCTGTTAATGTCAGTTCTGGAAAGATGACGAGTTCCGCGCCTTTTTTCTTTGCCTTCAATACATTTTTCTCAATTTTCTTTATATTTCCAGTTTTATCTCCAAGTTTAGAGTCTATTTGCGCAAGAGCCATTCTGATTTCTTTTTTCATTATTCTTTCCTCCATGTACGTTTTATTATGGGTTACGTGAGAGTCTTAAATCTGTCCCTATTGTACGATATTCTAATTTCATTGTTAATAGCATCCGCCTCTTGTGTTCTGCAGAAAGCCATTTACGTTTTATGCCCTCAACCGTCTTTTCCTCAATGCCTAGCTGTCTAGCAATGTCTTCAACATTCATAAAGTGTTCAAGCCCGTAAAGAATGAGATCTAAAAGTTCATATTTTATGCCAAGTTCTTTTTCTGCAAGTTGTCCTGGCCACAAGGCAGGCGAAGACGGTTTTGCTATAACTGTTTTTGGTATACCTATGTGCAACGCAAGTTTTCGGACTTGTGTTTTGTACAAGTCCATTATGGGCGAAATGTCTGCTGCAACATCGCCCCATTTAGTAAAGTACCCCATCATTGTCTCAGATTTATCTGAACTTCCACAAACAATCAGGTTAAACTTGTTAGCATAATAATAAAGGTAAATCATTCTGGTTCGTGCCTTCAAGTTGCCCATGCACAGTTTACTAGCTGGATCAAAATCTGGTATGGACATATAGAACGTTCTTAAAGTTGAGGTGATGTCAATCATTTTCGTTTTGAGGCTAAATTTCTCGGCTACGAGTTTCGCATGTTTGATATCCTTTGCATTATGTGTTTCTTTTTCAGGTAACATAAGTCCTAGAACTTTCTCTCCGCCTATGGCTAGTGCAGAAAGCGCGGCTACAGTGCAACTGTCAATCCCTCCCGATAACCCCACAAGTACGCCTTTGGCGCCGCTCTGTTCCACGTAACTACTGATGAACCGTTTTATTTTTGTCACTGCGTCTTGCCAGTCTAAATCGAGAATGAATGATGCCAATTTCAAGCTTCTGTATCCTCATTGTTTATGGGTATAGGCAAATATTTAAGGGCAAACATAAAAATACTGGTATGGCATGAATTTTACGATATAGAAGGATTTGGAAGTGGGGCGAAGAAGGAGAAAAGTTGTTCGCATTCCCAAGAAACGTTTGCCTAGATTCTTCTCTTGCCCTAGATGTGGAAAAGAAACAGTCAGGGTTGAAATTTTCAGGGAAAATGGTCGAGCCATTGTTGGTTGCAGCAGTTGCGGCTTAAAGCAAGAATTCCAAGTCAAGCCTGCACAAGGGGAAGTTGACGTTTACTGCATGTTTACCGATGCAATTTATGGAAGCGGCAGAAAAACCTCAGCGACAGTAGAGGGCAAAGTCGCTTAATTAGGCTGGTTATCATGGCAGGAAATGTTGAAAGATACTTGCTTGAGAAAATTGAATCCGAGGGCACCATCCACATAACACTTATAGACCCTGAAAAGGTGACATCATCCCAAGCTTCGAGAATTGCTGACAAAGCAAAATTAAGCGGAACCTCAGCTATAATGGTTGGCGGTTCAACCTTCTTTTCTACCACACATTTAGATGATGTGGTTAAAACTGTTAAACGAGTCGTTCAAATTCCAATAATCCTTTTCCCAAATAACGTAACAGGCATAAGTCACCATGCTGACGCCATATGGTTTATGTCACTTCTAAACTCTGTCGACCCATACTTCTTAATGGGCGCTCAAATACTCGGCGCACCGTTAGTGAAAAGATATCGACTAGAGCCTATTCCCATGGGATACATCATTGTTGGCGAAGGTGGTGCTGCAAGTATCGTTGGAAGGGCGGTTCCAGTTCCGTATGATAAGCCCGAAATTGCTGCTGCTCACGCCTTAGCAGGGCAGTACTTGGGCATGCGCTTTATATACTTGGAGGCAGGTTCAGGCGCAAAAAAACCTGTTACTCCAGAAATGATTCGCGCTGTCAAGGATTATATTGACGTTCCTTTGATTGTAGGAGGAGGCATAAAGTCCAGAAGTCAAGCCTTAGCTGCAGCCTCAGCAGGCGCTGATATAATAGTGACTGGCAATGTTATTGAGAACGCTGAGGTAAAAAGCAAGGTTGCCGAAATCATCGAGGGCATTAAACGCTTCAGAATATAAACCACTGTTCTAACTGGCTTTTTATACTAGGAGTGAAGCCGTTCTGTATGGTTTTGCTTGGAATACATGTGAAATAGAAAGCTGTGCAATGACATTTTTGACTTTTTTATGTTACAAAACCGAAATAAGCCATTAACGCACAAAGATTTGCGGGACAAAACTTGAACAGTCCAATGAGCGAGGCACATTATCAATACACCAAAAGCCTAGAAAGCCAACTTGAACAATTATATAAGCTAAGCAAAGAAGCTAGAGAAAAAGGCCTTGACCCGGCGCTAAGTCCTGAATGCAGAATTGCCAGAGATCTGGCCGACCTCGTAGAAGGCCTTGTAGGTCCTAAAGGTGTTGCTGCAAGCATAAGAGAGCTAAGCGCAAAACTTCCAAGGGAAGAGTTGGCTTTTAAGGTTGCTGAAGAGATTGTTTATGGCAAATTTGGGCACATGGAAGCTGAATCAGCGGCTGAACAGGCCATACGCACTGCTTTGGCAATTCTTACAGAAGGGCTCACTGCGGCGCCTCTAGAAGGAGTAGCAAAGGTAAAGATCAAAACAAATAAAGACCGCACTCGACACCTAGCAATTTACTTCGCAGGGCCTATAAGATCTGCTGGAGGAACTGATCAGGCTTTAACACTTGTTGTGGGAGATTTTGTCAGACACCTCTTAGGTCTTGATCGGTACAAGCCTCTTGAAGAGGAAATTTTACGTTTTCTTGAGGAGGTACGGCTTTATGAGCGTTCGATAGGACGTTTTCAATACCATGTTTCAGATGAGGAGTTGAGGAAAGTGTTTCAATGGCTGCCCGTAGAAGTTACCGGTACGGAATCTGATCCAGTTGAAGTTTCCTCTTTTCGAAATCTTTCTCGAATAGAGACAAATCGTGTAAGAGGTGGCGCCCTCAGGGTCGTAAATGACGGTGTGGTTGGGCGCGCCTTAAAGGTTTTGACTATAATTGAAAAGCTTGGGGTTCAGGGGTGGGATTGGCTTAAGGAATTTCGTAAAAAATCTGAGAGAAAATCTGCCGGTTTTATGGATGAAGTTATTGCTGGGCGCCCAGTATTTTCATTTCCCTCTACGCAAGGCGGCTTTCGCTTAAGATATGGTAGGGCGCGAAACAGTGGTCTCGCTGCTGTTGGTGTACATCCAGCTACTATGCTTGTGCTTCACAATTTCTTAGCTGCCGGCACGCAAATGCGGTTGGAACTTCCAGGGAAAGGCGGCATCGCTGTCCCAGTGGATGCTATCGAACCGTCTGTTGTTATGCTAAAAGACGGCTCTGTAATTCGGGTCTCTGTTGAGAATTTTAAGCAGATAAAAAGTGAAATTAAGCGAATTCTTTTTCTAGGCGACATTCTAATCAGTTTTGGCGATTTCTTGTACAATAGTAAATGCCTTGCCCCTTCTGGTTATGTTGAAGAATGGTGGGCTGAGAATCTGCTAAACGCTTTTCAGAAAAGATTTGATGGGCATTTTGAAAGAGCTGCAGAAATTGTAAATATTGGGGCAGATAGGCTGAAAGATTTCATATGCAATCCTTTTGGCAACAAGCCTAGTGTTTCTGAGGCAATACTTTTGTCTTCAACATTGAATGTGCCACTTCATCCATCTTTTACATTTTTCTGGTCGAACCTTTCTTCAGTTGACGAGCTTAAAATGCTAAGGAACTGGCTTCTTAACTCGGAAATAGAAAAAGATGGTGCTGTCATCCACCGTGTTTCTGGTAAAATGGACGCAAACGCGAAAAAAGCTTTGGAGACAATATGCTTGCCACATAAGGTCTTGATTAACAGAATTATCATTGAGGGTGATGATGCTTTCTCGTTTGCATTCTGCCTTGGCCATAATAACTCTGCAGATGCGGATCTTTCTCCAGCTAAGTCTCCATTAGAAGCAATTGGTTTGTTGTCTAATGTGCAGGTTAGGGAAAAGGCTCCGACGTTTGTAGGCGCACGCATGGGAAGACCTGAAAAGGCTAAAAGGCGTGAAATGAGACCACTCGTGCATGTTCTTTTTCCAGTTGGCTTAGTTGGAGGTTCGCAAAGAGATGTTTTAGAAGCAGCGAAGAAGGAGCGTGTTCTGGTTGACATTGTCAAACGTAAATGCCCAAAATGTGGCACTTTTACATTTAGAATTAAATGCCCCGCCTGCGATTGTGAAACACTTTACGAAAAACTATGCCCTCGTTGCGGAAAAAACCTAAAGGAAGAAGAGTGTCCAACATGCGGATTGCCAGCAAAGAAATATCAAAAGCAAGCTGTGAATTTCAAAGTATTGTTAGAAGGTTCCTGTAATCGCCTAGGAGTTTCCATTCCTAAAGTCTTGAAGGGAGTTAAGGGCTTAACAAATGAAACGAAATCTCCGGAAATTATGGAAAAAGGTGTTCTCCGGGCCAAATATGACTTGTCAGTGTACAAGGATGGAACAATACGGTTTGACGCAACTAATGCTCCATTAACTCATTTTAAACCAGCCGAAATCGGAATCTCAATTGAGAAGCTTAGAGAACTTGGGTATGTTCAGGATGTTTATGGAGCGCCATTGACTGATTTGAACCAGTTGTGTGAGCTCAAGGTTCAAGATGTTGTTATTCCAACTAGATGTGCTGAATACTTTGTGCATGTTGCAAACTTCTTAGATGACCTCTTAATGAAGATTTATGGGCTTCCACCTTATTATACTATCAAGCGAACAAACGACCTTGTTGGGCACCTTGCTATTGGCTTGGCCCCCCACACCTCTGTCGGCATTCTTGGGCGGATTATCGGCTTCACAGATCTAAATGTTTGTTATGCGCATCCAATATGGCATTCTGCTAAAAGAAGAGATTGTGACGGCGACGAAGATGCTCTAATGCCGGCACTAGACACGCTTCTCAATTTCTCTCGTGATTATTTACCTGCGCAAATAGGCGGAATAATGGATGCGCCATTGCTTCTAATCTCAATCGTTAATACGCAAGAAGTGCAAAGACAAGCACATGATTTTGATGTTGCTGAAACGTATCCTATTGAGTTTTATGAAAAAACTTGGGAAAATATTGAAGCACGACATATCAGCCGAATTATAGACGTCATAGAACATCGCCTCGGCACGGAGGCGCAGGTCGAGGGCTTTAAGTTCACAACACCTGTTTCGAACATAAACATGGGAAATGCTGAAAGCTCTTACAAGAAGCTCAAGACAATGATAGAGAAAATGAACAGCCAGCTTGAGTTAGCAGAGAAAATAGAGGCTGTAGACGCTAGAAAAGTTGCCTTAAAAGTTTTAACTAAACATTTCATCAGAGATATCGCTGGAAACTTGAGGGCTTTCTCAACGCAGAGCTTCAGGTGTAAATCTTGTAACAAACGTTTCCGTCGTCCGCCCCTACGAGGCGTATGTTCGTTCTGTGGCGGTTCATTAGCCCTGACAGTATATCGTGGCGGCATCGAAAAATACTTGGGTGCGGCACAGCAATTGATTGATAAGTACAAGCTACCCAGATATTACACTCAAAGAATTTCACTCGTGAAAGAAGAGATTAATGCACTATTTGAGGGTAAAAAACCCAAACAAATAAGCCTAGTAGATTTTGCCTAAAAAAACTTTTCTAATACAAAGACATAATCTGATTTGGGTAGACATGTCCAGAGAGGCTTATCATCCGAACGCTTACTTATCGAACATTAAGAACATAAGGCTTGGCTTGCAGTCGAGAACTCGGATACTAAACGTTTTGGACAAAAATTCTCTTGATGCTAAAAATATTGCCGAAAAAACTAGCATGCATTATGGAGTCATTATTCATCACTTAAGACTTCTAGAGGCTGAAGGTATAGTAGAGCGGAAACATAGTAAACCGCACATTTGGGTGCTTACTGGATTGGGTCAAAAGCGGCTGGTCAATTCAAATTAAAACGCATTGGCATGGTGAATGTTTACACTTTGGGCATGTATGGGCATATTTGTTAAAGGCTGCTTTTTCAAGGTCTATGCTGGCGATGTTTGCAAGTGAAGCTAACCATGCTACAACATCGGCAAACTCGTTTTCTAAGGCTTTTTTGTCATTCGCTTTTAATGCTTCTCCTAATTCCTCAACTTCCTCTTTAAGCCAATTATATGTGCCTTCTATACCTCGCTGAGAATCTCTCTGAAAATATATCCGATACATCATTTTCTGAAATTCGGATACATGCATATCATTCACCTATACTAAGTTGAATCAATCAATATTTAAGAATCGGCAATCTAAGCTTTAACACGGGTGAGGCAATGTCAAAGTTTTATGCTGTTCGGAAGTATCGGGAAGGTGATAGAGAGCAATGTCGCTCTTTGTGGCGAGAATTGACTGAATGGCACCGTGAAATCTATCAAGACCCAACTATCGGCGGGGAACACCCAGAAGACTATTTTGACAAACACTTGTCCAAAGTGGGACCCGATAGGCTCTGGGTTGCTGTTCACAATTCCCTGACAGTTGGGCTTGTTGGGTTGATCGTTGAAGAAAACGAAGCTGAAATAGAGCCGCTTATAGTAAGCAAAGACTACCGTGGCAAAGGAGTAGGGAAACAACTGATAGAGACTGTTATTTCTGAAGCCCGCAAAATCGGAATGAGGCTTCTCAAAATAAAACCAGTGGCAAGAAACGCGGAAACTATAAAATTCCTATGCAAACAAGGTTTCAAAAACCTTGGGCATGTGGAATTGTTCATGGATTTCTCCAACTATCCTTGGAGACCAGGTCCAGAGATTTTCGGCTGCGAATTTAATTTTTAATGGAAAACAGTCGTTGTTGACAAGGCTTATAGCGAGACAATTTTCAGCGGATTCTTACGTATTTATAGGCTTCTGTCGCGTTTTCGAAGCAGTAGTGCACTTTTTGATAATCCTTTCGAAATTCCGCTACGTCTGTCTTCACTTTTTCTAATGATTCTTTATCTATTATTACGCGTTTGACAAGTTTTGCTATTTCATTCATTTCAGGCTCCTTCATTCCAAGCCTTGTAACTTCTGAAACACCCAGCCTAATGCCGCCCGGATGCATAAAGTGTCTCCCCTCTTTAATGTCCCATGGCAACAAATTCCTGTTTATGATTATGTTTGCCTTTTCCAATGTTTCTTCGATTGTTCCACCGTCGCCATGCTTCGTTATGTCAATCAGAATTACATGCGACTGCGTGAAGCCTTTGTGTTCTGCCAAAACGTTGAATCCCCTTTCGAAAAGCGCCTGTCCCAACGCCTTAGCGTTTCTCACTATCTGGCTTGTATACTCTCTACCATACTCGAGCATTTCTGTACAGGCAATCGTTAAGCCTGCAACAGCGTGTAGATGGTGATTGCTTACCATTCCTGGAAATGTAGCCCGCTTTACCTTGTCTGCATATTTCTCCCATGACAAAACTCCGCCGTGTTGAGGTCCAAAAAACGTTTTATGTGTGCTTAAACTGACGATGTCTGCTCCTTCTCTGAGAGGATCTTGGAATTGTCCTCCAGCAATTAAACCTGCAACGTGTGCTGCATCATACCCCACTGTTCCGCCCATTGAGTGAATAGTCTCAGTCAATTCTTTGATTGGATGTGGAAATGGAAAAACGCTCGCGCCGAACATGACAAGTTTTGGCGGACGATTTTTTGATGCCAATTCGTTAATTCTGCTTTTGGCTTTGTCCACATCGATACTTAGCTCCTTGTAATCCAAGGGCAAATATTCAACAATTAAGCCCCGAACAGCGCCTGCTGTGCCACCTAACTCTTTCTTACCAGTTGTTATGTGTCCACCACATGGAATGGACAAAGCCATCATAGTGTCGCCAGGTTCAGTAAAAGCTGCGTAAACAACAAGATTTGCCACAACACCTGAAATGGGCCTGACATCAACAAACTCTGCGTCAAAGAGTTTTTTCATCAGTTCAATACACTTGAATTCTATTTGGTCTATAAAACGACAGCCTGCGTAGACACGTTCTCCAGGCCATCCTTCTGCGTAACGATTTCCAAAATCTGTGCAGAGAGCTTCACGAACTGCTGGACTCGGAATATTTTCGCTCGCAATCAACGGTATGCTTTCTTGAAACCATTTGTGATGCTGCTGTAGGAGGCCAAAAGCATTAATATATTCTTCATGTGGAGTCGCCATTGTAAACACCTTTTGCATCACATAATCATTTGTTCACAAATAAAATTCTTTTGAGTGGCAAAACATTAATAATGGAGATGATTGTAGGCTTTAATTACACTAGTGCAGAGATGTTGCCGAATGAGTAAAAAGAAGAAAGAAAAATCGTCACCAATGCCTGCTGCAAGCGCCGGACTCCTAAGATTCTTTGAAGAGGAGACGGAAGGCGTCAAGGTTAAACCAGAAATTCTGATAAGCTTAGCAGTGGCACTAGTAATAGTATGTGTCCTAGCAAACATATTCTTCTAAGCGCAATGCCTTTAGTGTCTAGAAGATGGATGCAAAACTTCTATTCGCTGAACAGAATTAAGATGAATGAATATCTCGCTTCTTTCCTCTCTACTTGCAATTTGTGGAATGGGTTGGGCGATTGTAGCGCGCATTACGATGGCTTCAGCGTCTGAAAGCCATATTCCTGCAGGTTCATGCGTTACAGCCACAAGTCTGCCTTCGAAGCCATAAGATGGGTCCAAAATTACCCGTATCTTCTTATCGAGATTCCTTTCGAGCATGTGAAATATGGTAGGTGGAAGGATTTGGTCTGGCATAAGTTTCGCAAACCCTTATAGTAGGCGCTCTAGGGATAAAACAGTTGCCCTTTCTCAAGTATTATTGCACTAATGGTGTGTAGCGTTTAGTCTTTGGGATACCGTTTCCATTTTTTCAATTTTCATGTTAAAACTGAAACAGCCTAGTATGTATTGGTTGTTTAAAGAATGTTTCAATCTTTCGTGAATAATTGTGCGCGGCTTCGCGACACTTTAATATGTTTGATAGATTTCATACAACATCGCTTGAGAGGATAAAAGTGAAAACCGCAGACTCTTTGAATCGGTCTATGAATAGGGCAGTCCAACATTATTCATCATTATTTAAACTTCCATCATACGAAAAAATGCTTCTTCTTCAGGCTTTGATGTGTCTGAGTGGAGGGTCATTGTCTGTGATTATCCTCTTTTCACACTGCGAAATGCTAATTGGCGGCTTGTTTCTAGGCATATCTCTATTTCTTGTTAACTTCGTTGCTGACAATATTGTAAGCATCCTAATCTTAAAGCATGACTCGATATATGATCTGCGACGAATTACTGGGCTTTCACTTTTCAGTTGGGGCTTTTGGCTTCCCTTCAACTTTTTAGGAGTCGCTATTGCGACAATATTTGGCTTACCCTGGTGGATTAGGCTTTGTCTTTTAGGCTTTTCGGCCGTTATAATACTGCGTTCTATAGTACTACTTTCCACGTCTCCCGCGCATTACGGTCATGTTTTTGCAGGTTCTCTTCTACAACCCTTTTTCTGTGTAATTCCTTTTCTTGTATTTTGGTTAGGGGTAGGCTACGCAATAACTGTTTTTGCAGGGTTCTTTTTTATTTTTTCGTCAGCTTTAGGAGTGATCTCAAGTTTTGTCTTCGTTTACGTCTTAAACTACGCAGGGCAGCAAACCTTAAGAATTCCGTCAATACCTCTGTTCAAAGCTTTTCTGCTTAACTGGATAATGGACTTGAATGTTCCTTTCGAAGAATTTCTTGAAAGATTAGGAGAAAACCAAAATGTTGAAGTTTCATTATTACAGTTCAGTTCTTCAAAACCTAAGGCAATAATAGCCGTTCCCTCTATTCACCCAGGACCATTCAAAAACATTGGAAGCAGCCTTTTACCGTCAATGCTTAAAACTGCTTTGGAAAAGAAACTTGAGTGCGTAGTATGCGTTCCGCACGGTTTATTTGGCCACGAATTCGATTTAGCCTCCCAAATCCAGAGTCAGAAAGTAATAAACCGCGTTGCCGAGCTTGCGAATCATGAAGGCTATGAGGTTACGGCGACATCATTTACTAAAGCCAGTAATGGTTTAGCTACCGTGTGCTGCCAAATTTTTGGTAACATTGCTTTCCTTTCGTTTACTTTGGCGCCTAAGACAACTGAGGATTTGCCGCAGGAGCTAGGAATGTTTGCCCGTGAAGAATGCAAAAAGTATGGGTTAGACTGTTGTGTTGTTGTTAATTCGCATAACAGCATTAACGGGATGATAAACGTGGAAGAAGCTTTGGACGCGTTGAAAACTGTTTTGATTACCTGCCTTAAAAAGGCAGTTTCCCTGAAGCAGTTTTCCTTTGAGGTTGGTGCTGCTACAATTGTTCCGCAAGAGTTTGGTCTAAGAGATGGTATGGGGCCTGGTGGCATTGCTGCAGTGGTCGTGAGGGTCGGACAGCAGAAAACTGCTTATGTTGTTATTGACGGTAACAACATGGTTTCTGGACTGCGTGAACATATCCTTTCAGCCATGAACTCTATAGGTGTTGACGAAGGCGAAGTTTTCACTACAGACACGCATTCTGTAAGTGCTGTAATACTGGGAAACCGTGGATACTATCCGATTGGAGAAGCAATACCACATAACACCATTATTCGGTATGTCAGAGAGACAATTCTTGGTGCTATGTCCAATTTAGAACCAGTTAAAGCCGCATGTAATAGCATAACAATACCTGCAGTCAAAGTCATTGGCGAGAAACAACTTGAGAAATTATGTCTGCTAATAGACAATACACTTCAAAAAGCAAAAAAGGCTATTATCCCCATACTGGTTACTGATGGCTTACTCTTAATGTTGATTTTGATGTTTGTGTAAGCTAATGCTAATAAGTCCGAACACTCCCATTTTCATTTCTCCACATATAGAAGGGCGAAAGCAGTGCTCAAAGAAATTAGAATTCATGGTCGTGGGGGGCAAGGCAGTGTCACTGCTGCAGAGCTGCTGGCTCATGCTGCTTTCACTGAGGGCAAGTGGGTTCAAGCTTTTCCTTTTTTCGGCGCAGAAAGACGAGGCGCTCCTGTAAAAGCTTTTGCAAGGATAAGCGATGAACCTATACTTGTTCACAGTCAAATCTACACCCCTGATTATGTGATAGTGCTTGACCATGCAATCTACAAAGTTGTAGACGTAACCGAAGGTTTGAAAAAGGACGGAATGATAATTTTAAACTCTAGGAAAAAGCCTAAAGAAGTAGGGTTAAAGGATTGCCGAGTTGCTACTGTTGATGCAACTGGAATAGCCCTTGAATTGAACCTACTTGTAGCTGGATTACCTGTTGTTAACACTTCAATTGTGGGCGCTTTTGCCAAAGCAACCAGTGAGGTTGAATTAGCAAGTGTCTTAAAAGCCGTAAAAGATACATGGTCGGGTAGCGCTGGCGAAAAAAATGCTAGAGCAGCAGAGTTGGCCTATGAACGTCTGGCAAAAGGATGGTGAAATTCATGAGTCGTGTTCCTAAAACTCGTAAGGAAATGCCTTTGACACCGCTGTCTTTTCCCACAGTTGGTAGCATGGGCAAGACTGGTACTTGGCGGACCTTTCGTCCAGAAGTTGACTATTCCAAATGCACACGTTGTACGCTTTGTTGGATTTACTGTCCAGATGCAGCCATAATACGGCAAGCAGATGATTCTCCAAAAATAGACTATGATTACTGTAAAGGCTGCGGAATATGCGCCAACGAATGTCCTGTTAAGGCGATAACAATGTGTAGAGAGGAGGAAGAATGAATGGCGCAAATGATTATTGACACGGCAAACCACATTGCTGGCTACGCTGCGAAAGCTGCAAGGGTCAAGGTGGTTGCGGCATATCCCATAACTCCTCAAACAACTGTGGTTGAAAAAATAGCAGAGTTTGTCGAAGAAGGAAAAATGGACATTGAATATATCCGTGTGGAATCCGAACACAGCGCCATGATGGCGTGCATTGGCGCTGCTGTGACTGGGGTCAGAACTTTCACAGCAACATCTGCTCACGGACTTGCTTTGATGCACGAAGCTTTACATTGGGCTTCTGGCTCACGTTTACCAATTGTGATGGTAGTTGTTAACCGTGCTATGGGGGCTCCTTGGAGCATAATGCCAGACTTCAGCGATTCTCTTAGCCAGCGGGATACAGGTTGGTTACAGTTTTATTGTGCTGACAACCAAGAAGTCTTCGACACAATAATTCAGACCTATAAACTCTGCGAGAACGAACGTGTGTTTCTGCCAGCTATGGTTTGTCTCGAAGGTTTCATTTTGTCACATACTTACATGCCTGTCAAAATCCCCAAACAAGAAGAAATAGACGCGTTTCTGCCACCATACAAGTCCGGATGGACGCTGGATCTTAATGATCCAATATCTCATGCAAATTTGGTTTCGCCTGAATGGTTTATGGAATTTCGCTATATGATTCAGGAAGCCATGGAAAACGCAAAACAGCTCATTCCAAAAATTGACAGGGAATATCGTGAACGTTTTGGTGTTGAACATGGGGGGCTCATCGAGAAGTATAGGTGCGAAGATGCCGATTTATTATTGTTAACGATGGGAACTATGGGCAGTGATGCAAAAATAGCTGTTGACAATCTGCGCAAAGAAGGATTAAAAGTTGGCTCAGCGAGAGTTCGAGTTTTCCGTCCATTTCCAACTGAAGAAATAGGAAAGTTAGCTGAACGAGCGCAAATGCTTACGTCTATAGATCGTCACATATCCTTTGGAATGGAAGGGTTCCTCGCTACAGAAATTAAGGCGTCTGTTTTCAACAGAAAAGACAAGCCTCTGGTGGCTGGTTATATTGCTGGCTTAGGCGGAAGAGACGTAACATCTGGGACACTTGAAAAAATTGCTAAGAAATCGCTGAAGTGGATGCGTGACGGAAAGGTGGAAAAAGAAACCACGTGGGTTGATTTAAGGGAGTGATAATGATGGTGACAGTGAAGGAGTTTTCAAAAGAAGAGTATTTGCTTAAAGGACATGCAGCATGTGCTGGGTGCGGTCCAGCCATTTCTCTTCGTTTGCTCTTCAAAGCTTTAGGAAACAAAATCTTCCTCGTCGTGCCCGCGTGCTGCACCACTGTGATTCAAGGACCCTATCCTTACACGTCCTTCAGTGTCCCTCTTCAAAACGTATTATTCGAATCGACAGCCGCAGCTGCTTCCGGAATTGTTGCTGCTCTACACCAAAGAAACGTCAAAGACATAACAGTCGTTGGCTGGGCTGGAGACGGAGGGACTGTTGATATAGGCATTCAAGCATTGTCTGGAGCAGCTGAAAGAGAAACAGACTTCATCTACATATGTTACGATAACGAGGCTTATGGCAATACAGGAATGCAGCGTAGCGGAGCAACACCATATGGCGCATGGACTACAACTACGCCTTCTGGAAAGAGAGAACGTAAGAAAGACATGCCCTTAATTATGGCTGCTCACAAAATACCATACGTGGCAACAGCTTGTCCATCATATCCAATAGATTTCGTAAGCAAGCTTAGAAAGGCTAAGGAAATCAAAGGCACAAAATACATTCACATTTTGGCACCATGCCCAACTGGTTGGCGCTATGACACAGGTAAAACCGTTGAATTAGGAAGGCTTGCCGTTCAAACAGGTCTATGGGCTCTATACGAGATTGAAAATGGAAAGTTTAAACTTAATCCACCCAGCGACCGATTGATTGACAAGGCAAAACGAAAATCTGTCAAAGAATATTTTGCGTTGCAAGGCAGATTCCGAAACTTGACCGAAGAAGACATAGACAGAATTCAGAAAGGGGTTGATGAAGACTGGGAGAACTACCGTGCGCAAACATCCTGCAGTGCGTCTGATGCCACACTGCACGGAAAAATATAAGAAACTGAAAGTTTACGATATAGTCTCGCCTTACGTTGCCATCAAAAGTAATCAAATAAAGGAAGTTAAAACATGACAGAAGAAAAACAGAAAAAAGAGGCTTCACAAAAAACACTAAAACCCACAAAAACCGTGAAGGTCAACAGCGAAAACATTGTTTACATCGGGCAAAAACCAGTGATGAACTACGTGGTTGCCTGCCTTACTTTCCTTAACTCCGGAGCCAAAAAAGTAATTATAAAAGCCAGAGGACAGGCAATCAGTAGAGCTGTCGACACAACTGAATTGCTAAGACGCTCTTTCGCGAAGGACCTAAGACTCAACGGTATCAGTCTGAGTACGGAAGAAGTTACAAGAAGCGAAGGCCAAAAATCAAAAGTATCAGCTATCGAGATCACGGTCACCAAACCGTAGCAAGCTGACCTTTTCTCTGCAATACAAACGTGATGTAGCAAATCGGTTTAGGTTATAATCTGCTTTTTATGATGCTTTCTGTTTATGTGTATAGGTAATTATATAAAGAACTTTTTTTTTCAAATTGTTAACCCTTATAGGTGATGTGAAATGGGCGTTTACCCCAAAATGGTTGTTGCTCCACCCGGACCTAAAGCCAGAGAATTGGTCAAAAAAGATGAAAGTCTAATTTCGCCTTCTTACGGACGGTTTTATCCGCTTGTAGTTGAGTATGGTAGAGGCTGTATTGTTAGAGACGTTGATGGAAACGAATACATAGACTTCAATTCAGGTCTTGTATGCCTAAACGTTGGCCATAATCACCCGCAAGTGGTTACAGCCATAAAAAATCAGTGCGACCGCTTTTTGCACTATTCCAACACAGACTTCTACTACAACGAAGTTGTAAACTTGGCCGAAAAACTAGCAGGAATAATGCCTGGAAAGTTTGATAAGAAAGTCTATTTTGGTAATAGTGGAGCAGAAGCAATTGAGGCTGCGATTAAACTTGCGAGGTGGCATACTCGTAAGCAACTGTTTATTGGTTTCATTAGCGCATTCCATGGGCGTACAGTGGGCGCGTTGGCGTTTACAGCTAGCAAGCCTGCTCAAAGGCGCTATTTCTCTCCTTTAATGCCGGGTGTGACGCATGTTCCATACCCGTATTGTTACCGCTGCCCGTTCAAGCTAACTTATCCTGAATGTCACCTTTGGTGTGTAGACTTCATAGATGAATTCGTTCTGCAGAAATACGTGCCCCCAGAGGACGTTGCTGCAATGCTTTTTGAACCGATTCAAGGTGAAGGCGGTTACGTTGTTCCGCCCCCAGAATATTTCGCGCGGCTAAAGAAGCTTGCCGACAAATATGGCATACTGCTACTAGACGATGAGGTTCAAGCGGGCATAGGCAGAACTGGGAAATGGTTTGCAATTGAACATTGGAATGTTGAACCCGATGCTATATGCAGCGCAAAAGCATTAGCCTCTGGATTACCATTGAGCGCAACTATTGCCAAAGCAAAAATGATGGATTGGGTCGGCGGTTCTCATGCAAGCACTTTTGGCGGTAATCCTCTTTCATGTGTTGCCGCAAGCGCCGTTATCGACATCATTGAAGAGGAAAGGTTACTGGAAAACGCGAATAAACAGGGCGCATATATTATGAAGAGACTTGAAGGCTTCAAAGAAGAAAGCGCAATTGTGGGCGATGTGAGGGGTAAAGGCTTGATGATAGGCATGGAAATTGTGGAAAACAAAGAGAATAAGAAGCCCGCTTCTAAGCTTTCTTCAGAAATTATGCTGCGTTCGTGGAGACGCGGAGTCGCCGTCATCACTTGTGGGGTTTCAACTGTTAGAATTGCGCCGCCGCTTAACATTACGAGAGAACTTGTAGATTCTGCAATGGACATAATTGAGGACGTTGTAAAAGAAGTTGAAAAAGAAGCTTAAATTGTCGGCGCATTTGCATGGAAATTCGAAAACTAACGATAAATAATTATGAAGAACTGATTGATTTTTGGTCAAGAGCTGGGTTGCCCTTTAAACCAAAGGGAAGAGACAACAAAGAAGCCATAGCAAAACAAATGGCAATAAATCCAGATTTCTTTCTAGGAGCTTTTGTCAACAATCGCCTCGTGGGTGCCGTCGTCTTAAGTAGCGACGCACGAAAAGGGTGGATTAACCGTTTAGCAGTGGATCCAACTCACAGGCATTACGGCGTTGCGAAGACATTGATTGCTGAATCTGAGAAAGTTCTGAGAAAACATGGCTTCAAAATTTTCTGTGCTTTAATCGAGGACTACAATGTTGCATCAAAGAATCTTTTCAAGAAATGTGGGTACGTCGAGCATCATGATATAATATACTTCAGCAAAAGAGACAGCGAAGAAATCTAACCTATTCTTAACGTAGTGTCCACTTTAGAAGTCATTCGGTTTAGCTACAATCTCTCTTATTTTCAAATCAAAGAATCTGGCAGCGTTGGCAGGGCGTATCCTTAGCGCCGTATCTGCACCTTTGCCAGTTCCACCAATAGCAACAATGTCTCTATCTGATGGAATCATGCCCGCATCAGTCGCCATCAAAGTAATTTCCACACATACTTTTGTTCCTTCACCCATAAGCCTAAGCACATTAGCAATAAGCTCCAAAGGTTGAATTGTCCCAAAATTCTTGCGGACTGCCCGCTCGACACTGCTTAGAGCGTGTACACCTGTAAAAATCTTGGCTCCATTCGCCAGAATTTCCCTTTTGTATTCTTCCTGCACTTCAGTCTTTCCTGGTTCTTTGAATCCAAAGCAATGTGTGACTACAACAAGATTGTATCCTTTGAAAAGTCTAGCCGCTTTTGCCCCTGTTTCGCCTGAAGTTGAAGCTATCACTATATCGTTTATGCCTTCCCTTTTAACATACTCCTTAACAAGCTTCAGGAGGGCTTCTGTGTTCCGGTTACCTGCACCTTTAAAGTAGACCGCTTTTCTCTTTGTCAAACTCATAGGCTGTATGCCCCTGTTTTCTTCTTCACGCATTTATGATCTAAGGAGTTTTTTGCCTAATGGTTTTCTTTTCAGTTCTGTGCCGCATATCTTACATTTGCATGATTTGTAGTTTGCTGAGTATTTTCTGTAGCATGCTGGGCAATATCTGACCCATTGTAAGCGGAAGCGGATGCCCAAAGTAGCCAGTGAAGCAAATTTGATGTGCAATTGGTCTGCAACGTTCTGTATTGAATAGTCGTCAGTTACAATTAGTGGAGAATGGCCTTGCGCTTTAAGTTCTTGGGCTAACGCTAACACTTGGATGTCAGTTTTGGACAGAAAAAATGCGTCTCCTACTTCGTTTGCTGACGTCTTGATCTGGCGCAAAAAGGCTTTCTTTGGTGATCTCACTTCAAGTTTTCCGCTTTCAATCGCCGTCTTGAATCTAACCTGAGGCATTGAATCTCCAAATATTTCCTCTCTAACTGTGGGCACAGTATATTGTTCTTCACTTATCGAGAAGGGGTCGAAACCAGCCAGAAAGGCTGACGTGTCCAAGACTATGACCCTTTTGCTCGTTTTTTCTGTTGAGTTCTTCAATCAAGTTCCCTTAAAGAGAAGTCTACTTTTTAAGCGATGGTAAAAGTTTTCTTTAAACCTTATGAACGACGTTTCATGTTTTGAACGTGTTACCGTCAAGCCCAAAGCCTTAGAACTTAAAAGTTTGCGATGATGTCCATCAACCACTATGAGCACTTTGCTAGGTCGAATTACATCTATTGTGAGGCTTGACTTCGCTGGAAACACAACAGGACGAAAGACACTAAGTGGACATACTGGCGTCAAAACAAAAGCATCTACACCAGGATCTAACACTGGTCCTCCAGCTGAAAGTGAATAACCCGTAGAGCCAGTTTGCGTTGCAACCATTAAACCGTCTGCCTGACAGTTCAAAACATGTTCATTATCTTTTAAAACGCGTGCATACACTAGTTTTGCCAGCTCGTCAGCCGAAATCAATACTTCGTTTAAAGCATCTGGAAACTTGGTGTCTCCTGCTTGAATTAAAAGCTTCATGCATTTTTCGATTATGAATTTTCCTTTTAGGCAGTTGTCCACTGCTGTGAAAGCCTGTTTTGGTTCCACCTCTGTTAGGAAGCCTCGGACACCCATGTTTATTGCAAGTATTGGCGGCTCTGGCTTCGGAATTGAGACACATGTCCTTAATATTGTTCCATCTCCGCCAATCGTAATTATAAAATCTGTTTTCATCCCCTCCAATGGCACACTATTTTCTTTTGTGGCCATTTTCTCCGCTAACGTGTTTTCTACAAAAACCTCAATTCCTTTTGCTTTCATATGATTGGCCAAGTTTTCTGCGAGTTTTATGGTTGCCTTTTTGTCGAATCGAGCGACTAAGCCAACGTTTTTGAACACGTTTTCACCCTTTTCACCTATTAGCGACACCTTAATCTATATATTGGTGTTGTTTAAAATTGCTGTGAGTGTAAGCCTGCAAAATAGTTGGTGAATGGATGAGCAAACCTGTTGATGTTGGAAGTTTACGCGTAGGTGGCTACATGATTGTTGATAACGAGCCATGCCGCATAGTGGACATAACAAAGTCAAAACCAGGAAAACACGGTTCAGCAAAAGCGCGAATAGTTGCTATAGGCGTTTTTGACGGCGTAAAAAGAAGCATCGTGAAACCTGTGGATTTGAACGCAGAGGTTCCCATAATTGACAAAAGGGCTGGCCAAGTCTTCGCAGTTAATCCCACTGGCATTCAAATAATGGATATGGAAACTTACGAGTATCTGGATGCTCCTTATCCTGAAGAAGAGGATTTGAAAGCGAAACTTGTTGCTGGCGTGGAAATTGAATATTGGAAAATACTTGGGAAAGTCAAAATCATCAGAGCAAAGTAAGATTAGAGCAAAACTTGAGCGAAATCTTTGGAGTCGTTGCCACCTCAACTACCATTCTGAAAGCACTTCTTGTTGAATGCCTTAACCCCACCAGTCCCAATTAAGTGCTCTGAAACTTATGTAAAGCACTAGAAGGATTACTCCCCAGCTTAATGTGATGCCTGCGAGCTCTAATATTATGTTATCACTCAAATATGTGTAACTCGCCCAAGCGCTTGTACTGCACAAACCAACTAATATGAGAACAAACATTGCGACGTGGATTGCTTTCTCAGCAGTCAACCAACCCTCACCCTGATTTCCTAGAAGCTAGAGTTTCATATTGTAAAGATTTTCTATTAAGCTTTATCTCGCTATTCTACGTACTGTTATTTGAAGCCGATGATGCAAGAAGAGCCGTCTGAATTGTGAAGACGCTTTTAAACCCAGCGCTGAGGCTTCGCTGACTGTTAGAATTTATGTCTATGTTTATCTTGACAACGGAATATCTATTTAAATGCGTGTATGATTTTTAAATCTGGAGAAATACCATGGCTTTAGAACGCTTAGGCTCCTCGCTCTACGAAGCTCTGAAGAAGGTTTTGAGAGCCTCTGTTGTAGACGAGGCAACCGTCAAAGAACTTGTACATGATGTTCAAAGGGCACTCCTTCAAGCAGACATCAACGTTAAACTTGTTCTGGATATTTCAAAACGAATAGAAGAACGTGCCTTGAAAGAGAAGGTTCCCCCGGGCATTTCCCGACGCGAACACGTAATTAAGGTTGTCTATGAAGAGTTAACGCGATTCCTCGGAGAAAAATCAGTTCCAATGAAAATCGAGCCGGGAAAGAGAAAGGTGATTATGCTTGTTGGTATACAAGGTTCTGGAAAAACAACTGCCTCAGCGAAAATTGCAAGGTACTTCCAAAAGCGAGGACTAAAACCTGCTCTAATCTGCGTTGACACGTATCGTCCAGGCGCCTACGCACAGCTGCAACAGTTGGCAGCTAGAATAAACGTACCAGTATATGGAGAATCAAACGCCAAAGACCCTGTCAAAATCGCCTCTAACGGGCTAAAACAGTTCGCTGACAAAGACATAATAATTATTGATACAGCTGGTCGCCACAAAGAAGAGCAAGAATTAATCAAAGAAATGACCATGCTTGAGAAGAACATTAAACCAGACGAAGTCATGATGATAATCGACGGAACAATCGGCCAACAAGCAATGGCGCAAGCCAAAGCCTTTCATGAAGCAACGCCTATAGGCTCCATTCTCGTAACAAAGCTAGACGGTTCAGCAAGAGGCGGAGGAGCCCTATCAGCAGTTGCCACAACAGGCGCCCCAATAAAATTCATCGGCACTGGAGAGAAAACTGAGGACATAGAACAGTTCATTCCTTCACGTTTTGTAGGCAGACTCCTAGGCATGGGCGACCTAGAAACACTAATCGACAAAGTGCGCGAAGCAGAAATAAAGGTTCCAGAAAAAAAAGCTAAGGCCATCTTAAGCGGAAAATTCACATTAACAGACATGTACGAACAATTCGAAGCCATGAAAGGCATGGGACCCTTCAGAAAACTTTTGAAAATGCTGCCTGGCATGTCCTACGACATACCCGAAGACAAACTGGAAATGGCAGAAGACCATTTAGAAAAATGGCGTGTAATAATCCAATCAATGACACCAGAAGAAAAAGACAATCCGAAAGCCTTCAACGCCTCAAGAATAAAACGTGTGGCAAGAGGTTCAGGAACAAGCGAAAAGGAAGTAAAAGAACTTCTGAAGCAATATGTTATGATGCGACGCATGCTTAAAACGTTAAGAAGGAAAAAGAAACTGCCTTTCTTTGGAAAGGGGTTGCCACTCGACCTTAAATAAAGTCTCAACGGGCACTGAAGGATCAATTATGAACATTCTGGAAAAATCGCTAAGAATGCTTGAAGAATACTCTTTATGCGATCACTGTCTAGGTCGACAGTTTGCTTTGCTCGGACATAACATGGAGAACAATGAAAGAGGATGTGCAATAAAACTAGCCTTGACATTAGAAGCTCACAATTTTGCTCTTTCCAAGAGTAAAGAAGGCATAAAAAACCTTAAAATCCTTGCAGCAAAAGGTTTCTCCGAAAAAGCGGCTAAAATACTGCAAAAAATGAGAAAATATGTATCAAGCAAAAGTCTCCCAGAAAAATGTTTCCTATGTGAAGATAGGTTTGAGAAGGCTGAGGGCTTGGCGCGAAATGCCCTTGAGCAACTTGAAGGTTACGAACACACGAGTTTCTTAGTTGGAATAGAACTGCCAGTCGCTGTTGAAGAAAGAGAAGATGAATTCAAAGCCAAATTTGACATAGGCTATAGCGAAAACATGCGAAACGAGTTTGGAAGAGTCATTGGCAAAAAAATTGCTGAATGTAGTGGAACAATTGCAGACTATAAGAAACCGGAAGTTGTTGTACTTGTTAACCCTTTCACTGAAGAAATGCGCCTTCAGATAAATCCGCTTTTCATTGCTGGCTATTATAAAAAATTAATAAGGGGTATACCGCAATCGAGATGGTTCTGTTCAAACTGTCGAGGAAAAGGCTGCAAAAAATGCAACTGGACAGGGCAGATGTATCCAGAATCAGTGGAAGAATTGATTGCAAAGCCCACATTAGACCTAACCAGCGGCACCAAAGTCTCACTTCATGCTTCTGGTAGAGAAGATATTGACGCTCGTATGCTGGGCAGAGGACGACCCTTCGTAATAGAGGTGACAAAACCTCAAAGACGATTTCTAAACCTCGAAAAACTGGAAGAAAATGTCAATATACATGCTAAAGGAAAAGTTGAAGTTTCAAATCTTCGGTTTGTAGACAAATCCTTTGTCAGAAAGTTGAAAAAGGCTGAATCTTCACAAAAGGAATACCGTGTCATGGTAGAATTTGAGCATAAAATTGGTGTTGAAGATTTAAATCTATTAGAGAAAAAATTGACTAATGTCATGGTTAAACAGAAAACTCCCCTTCGTGTTGTGCATAGGCGTGCAGATTTAATGCGGGAAAAGTACATATACGAGGTGAAAGTAAAGAAATTGTCGCCTAAAAAGGGTAGAATGTGGATAAGATGTCAAGGAGGACTTTATGTTAAAGAATTGGTGACTGGAGATGAAGGAAGAACAACACCTAGCGTCTCGGAAATTCTTCAAAACAAAGCGAAGCCTATGAAACTTGACGTTTTGAACGTGATTATGGAAGATTGAAAGGTGAAAAAATGAAGAAATCACTGGGGTATCGCGCTGGAACACGTCGTCTTCTAAGAAAGGAACCGAGAGAACATGGTAAAATCAGAATAAGTAAACTATTACATGAATATCAACCTGGAAGCCGCATCGTCATTAAAATAGACCCAAGTATTCAAAAGGGAATGCCTCATCGACGCTATCACGGCAAAATTGGAACAATCATTGATAAACGTGGGCGGAGCTACGTTGTAAGTGTGCCACAAGGAGACGCTGTTAAAGAGATAATTGTTAGACCAGAACATTTAGAACCCTATAAGGTGTCGCAGTAAATGTCCGAAAAAGAAAGCATAAGAGAAAAAGAAATAACTCTTCCTCAAGTTAAAAAACTATTAGAGTCGTTGGGCGAGGAAAATCTTGACCAGTTTCAACGTCGTACGCTTGATTACTTATCCAAGTTTTCCAAAGTAGATATTGATGGTGCAAAAAAACTCGTGGAAAAACTTGTCGCAGAACACGGTTTAGAAACAGTCGAAGCAGTTCAAATCGTCAATTGCATGCCAAAAAGCGTTGACGAATTAAGGGTGTTTCTCGCTGGTGGGCGCAAAATTTTCGAAACGTCAAAATTGGAAGCTATAGTTGCTCTTCTTAATGAACAGCGAAAAGTGAAATAGGCAAAGCCTATTACTATTTTTAAGCAATAAGACAATGAAAGGCGGGCGTGATGGAGAAGCGATACGAAGAGCACGCTTATGTTCTAGACTTCTTGCCGCACGGTCGTCCAGGAGTACAACCTTCTGGAAGAGCTGGTTATCGAGCAGGAGCCCTAGTCCAGCTGATAGGCGAAGAATTTTTCACTCTCCTAGAAGCGTTGGCTAAGGAGGGTGTTACCCTTAAACCTCATGACCGCGTCTATGTTGGAAAAGAAAATCGCGAGGAAATCACGTACATAATTGGGCGTATTGGCTATGATGAGTTGACAGCCTCTGCGAGAGGAGAGCTTTCAACGGTCATCAGTAGAATAGTGCTAAACCGAGAGAAATGGTTCATAGACTTCTTCAATACTACGAGGGCTATAACGCCTAGGATGCATGCTTTAGAGTTGATTCCTGGGATAGGGAAAAAGTACATGTGGCAAGTCATAAACGAAAGAGACAAAAAACCTTTCGAAAGTTTTGACGATTTGCAGAAACGTACAGAACTACCCAATCCAGTTAAGCTAATTACTAAGAGAATTTTAGAGGAACTAGAGGGCGAAAGCAAGTATCGACTGTTTACAAGAGCCCACTAAACAAGCTGGTCCGCGAAGAAACATGAGTCTCTTAGAGACAACAAAGTCACTGCTCCGAAAATATCGGATTTCTCCCAAAAAATCTCTCGGACAAAACTTCATGATTGATTCCTCAATTATTCAAAACATGGTTAATCACGCTTCATTAGATGTAGCTGATTTTGTGTTAGATATTGGCGCTGGTTTGGGTTTTTTGACACGATTTATGGCGGGTAAATGTGGAAAGATTTTGGCTGTTGAGTCAGATGCGAATCTCGTAAATATTTTGCATAATGAACTTGCAGATGTGCCTAATATCGAAATAATCCATGGTGATTTGTTCACGAAGAAAATTCCAAAGTTTAACAAGATTGTGTCAATTCCACCCTATTATATTTCTTCTCAGTTGCTTCTTTGGCTCTTCCGACAAAAATTTGATAGTGCTGTTCTAATATTGCAACGAGAATTTGCAGAGCGCCTTGTCGCTTCTATCGGAAGTCGGAAATATGGATGGCTAGCCGTTGTCACACATTACTATGTGGAAAGCGAGCTTCTGGAAGCAGTCCCTAGATTGATGTTTCATCCGCCTCCAGAAGTTGACTCTGTAATTGTGCGGTTAAAACCGAAGAGACCTTCACCATTTAGCTTAGAGAATGAAGCCTTTTTTAAACAGCTAACACAATCATTGTTTACCCATCGCAACCGAAAGGTCAGAAATGCTACTGCCCCCTTTATTAAGAATGTGCGCATAGCAAGTGAACAAAAAACTACTGGGCTTGTTCATTTCCTAGACAAAAGAGTAAGAGAATTGGCGCCTGAAGACTTTGGAGCATTAGCAAATGCGCTCAGCAAGTAAAAAAGTGTTTTTTGCTGACTACGTCTTTTATATTTCGAAAAATGTCTACGAGCCGGCTGAAGACTCGTTTCTTTTCGCTGAAAATTTGACTGTTAAAGAAGGCGACACTATTCTAGATGTAGGAACTGGATGCGGCATATTGGGCATAATAGCGGCAGAAAAAGCCTCCAACGTCTTTGCTATCGATGTGAATCCTTATGCTGTCCGCTGCGCTAAGAAAAATGCAAAGCTTAACAACGTCTCTGACAAAATGTTCATTGTACAGTGCGACCTATTTGCAGCAATGAGAACTGGACAAAAATTTAATTCTATATTTTTTAATGCTCCTTATCTCCCTTCCGGAGACTTGAAAAATGCAAATTGGCTTGAGCGTGCTTGGTTAGGTGGAGTTGAAGGGAGGCAAATCATAGACCGGTTTATCTGTGGATCACCGAAATATTTAGAGGAGAATGGATGCGTCTTTTTGATGCAGTCTACTTTGTCTGGCTTTAGTGAAACTTTGCGAAAATTTGAAGAAAATGACCTAAAAGCAAGCATAGTTGCAAGATGTGATTTGCCATTTTTCGAAGCAATAGCACTTTTCAAGGCTAGGCAGCAAATAACTTGAGTTAAATAGATGATAGACTAATCGTTTGAGTGATTAGTATGGAGAAAATGGTTGGATATTGCGGAATAATATGTTCTGATTGTCCAGTTTTTATTGCCACTCGAGAGAATGACGACGCGGAAAGGCGTCATGTTTCTGAAATTTTCACTAGGCAATATGGAACCGAATACAAACAGGTGGATATTAATTGCGATGGTTGTCCGAGCGATAGTTCACGTATTTTCAATTACTGCAATGTTTGTAATGTGAGGAAATGTGGAAAGGAGAAACAAGTTGAAAACTGTGCTTGTTGTGGAGATTATCCCTGTGAAAAACTCTCTAAAGTGTTCGCGGAATATTCAAAAGCCAAAGAAACCTTAGATAACATAAAATCTCAGTTATAGTTTAGCTGTATTCTCTGAATGTGTAGTTGCATTTTGTGCAGCGTAGGAATTGAGTTGACGACTCGTCAGCGCCTCTTGTTTGTACTTGCCAAACATAGGCTAGGTTGTTTCCGCATTTTGGGCATTCAATTCTAACCGTGGGTAATGTTCGAAGTTTCTGTTCTTCTTTGCTTATTACTGCCACCAATTGTTGCGGCTTATGTTGTATAACTTTTGCCACCTTTGGCTCCACTTCTTTACTCGATGAGTGTTTTCTGTAACCACATTTTGGACAAACTAATGATACAGATGCCTCTTTGCCTTTTCCCTTTTTAGGCACCAATCGAGAGCCACACTTCGGACAAAATTCCATAGCTTTTTTCTCCGCTATTCGTCTGTTCTCCCTTACATGGCGCCTTTTAAACTTTTTCTTACTACAATAAATATTGATGCTAAGTAGCGCTAAGTCCAGAAGCAATCAAATGAGCTACACGTAATGCCTCTGGGACGTTACTTCGAGTTGAAGTTAATCTTAGAATCTTTTTTGCGTCTTCTTCGCAGATTCCAGAATATTGCATGTAGACCGTTTCTCGTTTGTTCCTAGTGTCAACTTGAATTATTTCCCCAGTATTTCGAATAGCCTTCCATCGCTCTCTACTTTTTGGCAAATGCCTCAAGGCTTCGCGAATTTCTTTAAAATTAGGTTTATCTCGTGTGACAGCTAAAACTGGAAGTTTGGTCTTCGCATTTAACTTTTTGGCGTCAACAACGTTGAATCCAGCAAATGTTATCCCATTGAGCATTATAACCCTTAACTGCTTGTAGTGTGGCGAATTGAGTACCATTGACGCTATTTTTGTCGTAGCGTCGAAACCGTCGATTTTTATCTTAGTGTGCATTACACCATCAAGCCAATATCCGCCTCGGAAAACAACTCCCACAACTAGCACAAGACCTTTTGAATGGGAAGTAAATGTTCCGTCGTCAACGCCGAGAACACGAATTTCCGGCTTAATTACACGAAATTTCCTGCAAACCAAAACAATTCCTCGATAATGTTATCCAAAAATATAAGATAAGAACTGTTATAAATTTACTGAGAAAGATTTCCATAGGCTTATAAACTGTTTCTCGTCATTTAAAATCATGCAAGTTGAATTTGTCGTTGCCATTGTCATTTTGATTTGTTTAATTTTCTTTGTCTCAATTAACTTACACAATATTCTGGTAGTTCACAAACGCAGAGGACATGTGAAAACTTGTGCTGAAGTTGAACATCCTTATGGATTTGTCGTAAATATGGCTGGAATCGGAACACTTGTTTACTTTCTAGAAGTCTTTGCATATTTATTTCTTGTTTTTGCTGGTTTAACTTCCCTATTGCGTGACGTGCCCTTTTACTTCGAGTTTTCGTTAACGCCTCTTGTCCAGATTCTAGGCTTAGTTTTGACCATAACGGGATATTCTATCTTCATTTGGAGCGTAATCATTAGAGGTCAATATGCAACTTCTTGGGCTATGCCGGAAAATCAAAAACTAGTAACATGGGGACCATACAAGTATGTGAGACATCCTTCTTGTCTAGGCTACTTTCTCATGTTCTTCGGACTCTTCTTCATATGGCCAAACCTGCTTACACCTATTTCTCTATTGGCTATCCCAGGCTATTTTAGTGTCGCTTCGAAAGAGGAACAACTCTTAGCCCAACGTTTCGGCGACGAATATCTAAACTATCAAAAAAGAACCGGAAGATTTACTCCGAGACTGTAAAAAGCTTGTCCCATAAGAAACTGAATCATATTTTGACCCTATTAGAGGGGCCTAGAACTGCTGCGCACGAACACACATAAGCATATTAGTAAACCAACACAAACAACACAACCATGCCCAAACACACCTATACATTCACAAAAAAACGCCACAACCTAACACAGATACTAACAGACCACGATTTAGCCTCCCTCGGAGACGCATATGTAAACTTTGCCTACTCACTAGCCCTCTCAGACAGAATTGGGAAACCTTCAGGCGCCAAGACGAAAGGGAGTATGCTCGCTGAAGCCCTTAGAAAGGCTGGGTTGAGAAAATATCTGCCATCAAGAATGACTCGACACATGTTAGCTGATGCTGCAGAAGCATTGATAGTTTATGCTTGGCTCGATGGCGATATAACACTAGAAGAGTGTGTTGTCGTTCTTGAAAAGGATGATGATATCACTAGCGGTTTAAGTCAACTACTCAACATAATAAAAACGCGAATCAAGCTTTTTTAAGAACTTTTTGCAGTTCTTTGCCGAATTCTTTGTTTGTTTCTCGTATCTTTTCCACGGCACTCTGTAAGACTTCTTCTGCCTTCATTCTGCCCTTTGTACGAACATAAATTATAGCGTTTGAGGCTAAAGGATGCGGCACGTCATAGCCTGCTGACTCCACATGAGCATCTTCTAAAAGCCTTTTTTGAAGCAGATTGCAGAGTGTATGTCCAACCCCTTCTACTTCGATTTTAAGTTCATTTGCAGTTTTCTTCAAAGCCTTAACTTTCATTTTTCTCTATCCTTCTATTATAGTGCTCCTTTTCCATAATCCAATGTAGTCTTACGTTTTTCAATCTTTCCACATCTTGGACAATATGCGGTTTGCCTCTTTGCCTCTAACTCATAGCCACATTGTGAACAAAATGCGTAGACCACGCCTAAATTCCTATCTTTCGTGGACAAATGGTAAACTTGGTTCTTTTCACTAATCACTTCAGCTCTCATAATGTCGCCAGGTTTGCAAACGTCAAACATGGACTCTACATAGCTAGGCTGCACGTCAGAAATGTGAAGGATGCCTGTGAAGAAGCCAGAAAGTTGCTTATTACCAATCTTGAAGATTCTTATGCTAGCGTTCTCTGCCTGAACGCTCGAAACTTGTCCTAGAACTATACTTTCAATTTTCGGAATCTTGGCACCATGAACTAACGGATAAACCGAAACACGTTTGTTCGAAAGATCAAGCAACGCTCGACCTACAATTCCTGAATAGATGATTCCGTCTTTAACGTAAGTTCCAGGGTCCGGGGTGAACTCCTCAATTACACCTAGACTGTCGCCTGGCAACACAATTTTCCCACTTTTTCGCTCAGACGAATTCAAATTCTTTTAAACTCCTTTTTTGCCATTGTCACGTTTTAGTGCAATTAATACATATGGTGAAATGATCATGCATTTTGTGGATGATTACAGTTGTCATTTCTACCCACCTCAATAAACCTTTTCGTTTAATAACAATTTTAGACATGATAAGCGACAACTCTTTCATTTCTTTTCTATAACAAATAGGTCAACTATGAACTCATGTCTTTTTTTGCAATGAAAGCTGAACATATGTGGAACTGTCATAATCATGCTGTGCACGGCTCTAATTTTTCCCCTGTGGTCTTCAACAAATTTTTCCAAGAAAGGAGAAGGCGTTACCAACGGAATATGGGCTCTCTGTGTCTTTAGCTTTTTTAAAAGGATTCTGTCTCTTTCTGGATGCCTGTGAAGTGAGTAGATAACTTTAGCTGATTCTAGGGCTTTTCTCACGAATTTTCTGTCCGCCCTTCGTTTTTGTATACCAAATGGCGGGTTTTGTAGAACAGTGTCAAAGCTTCCTTGAAGTGCGTCTATATCTCCAGTTATCCACTGGACTTTTTCCTTTAAACCTGTCTTCACTGAATTTTCAAAGGCTACCTTTGTTGCATCTCTGTCTACATCAATGCCTACGACATGTCGCGCGCCCAAAAACGCGGCTCCTAGAGCGAGTCTTCCAGTGCCACATCCTAAATCCAAAATTGTTTTATCAATTACGTCGTCATATGTGTAAGCTGCCATATGAAGCATGGTTGCAGCGACGTCGGTGGGAATCGTGTATTGTTCGAGGTTTGGTTTAGGAAATGGATGCGAATCAATGTGCGAAAGGAATGTCTCTAATTCTAGTTTCCGAACAAGCCTTCTTTGCATAACTTTTCCCAAGATAACTCTCCAACGACGACTAACGCTTCATTAACTGTAAGCACTGGCTTTTGAAATCTTGAAGCATCGTCGAGTGATATTCTTGGACATGCAGTGTTTACATAAGCGTCTATTGTTGGAAACGCTATAAGCGTTTCCGGAGTAATCTCTTTAGTAGTTAAAATACAAGCTGCTTTTTCCTTTCCTTCAAGTTTCTTTTTCACGTCTAATGCTTCTTCAAATTTTATCTGTCCTGGTTTTAGTCCAACTAAAACTGCAAAGTTTTTCGCTCTTTTTGCCTCTTCAATGCTGGCCCATCTTTGCTTTATAATTTTGTCAGCTTCCTTATCAATTGAATACGCTCTGTTTTCATAAGGGTCCGCAACCACTGTGGGTCTTGATGTTGAAAGGGCGACACCTAAAGCGTGAAATTTTCCGCCGCCAACAAAGAGGAACGCGTCAACATCTTTGGCTATTGATTTAGCGTTACTGTAATCGCAACCAATAACTTGTCCTGGATAATTCAAACGCCCAGCATCACCAATCACAACTACTTTTCGTGCGTGAAGCAAGATTTCTTTAGCTTCATCAAGTGTCTGCACATGTTGAACAGATGTGGTTAATCCTATCTTCTGATAATTCTTTAGCATTGGTAAAGCTTCTGTGACAGCGTTATTTACATTTAGGGTGGCTCTTGCTTCGACATAAATCGTGGGAACACGTTCATATCTAAGCAGTTTAGCATGTCCATAATGGATCAACAAATCCACGTTCAGCCTTTCAGCTTCTACGATTGCTAAATCGCATGCGCCGTAGCATGGGTCTGCAGAAACTATCGGTAGGGCTCCAAATCTCTCAATAGTTTTAGCTATATGCAGCGTCTCAGGTTTTAGTCCTTCAGGAAGCTGAATTAGAACGCGCTTTGCATTCAATCTGAGTATTTCCCGCTTTATCCTTTCCTGCTCAAAATCGTAGTGCTTCATAACATTTCGCCAAAAATCAAAATTGACTTTTAAAAAGAGAATATGGAAACTGTTATTCTGTATTTTCACTCCATTGGGGTATCCATTTCCACTTTTCTTTCGGCTTTCTGTTTGGATGCCCAAGAGCTTTCTCGCGTTGTTCAGCGAGTTGTTCAAGAATCATTTTCTGTTCAATACTCGCCACAAGTTTCTTAGTGGAAACTAATGCATCGTTGTTTACGGAAATGCTGTCAATTCCAGCTCTAACCAGAAATTCAGCGAAGTCTGGTAGGTTTGATGGGCCTTCTCCGCAAATAGAGACTGTACATCCGTTTTCGTGGGCTACTTTGATCAAGTGTGTAATTATTCTTTCTACTGCTGGATCTCTCTCATCAAAATATCCCATTTGTCCAAGTCGTTCAGAATCTCTGTCAATCATAAGTATGCCTTGGGTCATGTCGTTTGAGCCTATGGAGAAGCCGTCGCAGAGTTTTGAGAATTCGTCTGCAAGTATTGCAATTGAAGGAGTTTCAGCCATGAACCACACTTGAAAGTCTCTCGATCTTTCTAAAGCCTCTTCGCGCATAATTTCGAGGCATTTATTGGCTTCCCAAAGTGTGCGTACAACAGGAAGCATAACCCAAACGTTTTTGAGACCCCATTCCATTCGGCATTTTCGAACAGCTTGACATTCAAGTCTGAACGCATTCTCGTACCATTGGCTTATGTAACGGCTGCATCCCCGCCATCCAAGCATTGGATTGGCTTCGACAATCTCGTATTTCTCTCCGCCTTTGAGCTCTCTATATTCATTGGTTTTGAAGTCGCTGAAGCGGACGACAACTGGACGCGGTTGTATAGCTCTCGCAACTGTCGCTATTCCTTCTGCAAGTTTATCAACAAATTTTTGGGATTGCCCAGTTTCTATAAGATAAAGAGGATGTTCACCTATGTAGCTGGCTAAAATAAACTCTATGCGCATCAAGCCTATGCCTTCAAAAGGCAAGTCCTTATATTCCTCAATTTTCTCTGGAACACCCAAGTTCATGTATATTTTTGTTGCTGTCACTGGCACAGATTGAAACACCCCTCCTGCAGCAGCAACTGCCAAAGGCGTTATCGGGGCAGATGGCGTTTGCCCCACTAACGTTGGCATTGCGCCTTCATATACGACACCGCTTCCTGAATCCACCGTGTATTCTCTTCCCGAAACCATCAGTTTCGTGGCATTTTCCGTTCCCACTAGACAAGGTATGCCAAGTTCACGACTTACGATAGCTGCGTGAGACGTCACTCCACCTTTATCGGTTACTATGGCGCTAGCGAGTTTCATAAAGGGCACATAATCAGGGTTAGTCATGTCCGTAACAAGAATGTCACCTTTACGCATTATCTTGGAAGCTTCTTCAGGGTTTAAGACAACTTTTGCAACGCCTGAGATTAGGCCCTTTCTGCCAGCTTGTATTCCTTTAACAATTACTTTTAGTATTTCTGCTGATTTCATTTCGGCTTCTTTTGTTGGCGCTTGTGCCATTTCTGTACTCCAGACAGTTTCTGGTCTTGACTGCACAATGAAAACGTTGGCTGGAAATGGCAAGTCGCTGTCGATTGCCCATTCAATGTCCTGAGCTTTTCCATAATGTTGTTCAATATGCTTGGCTAGTTCTGCAAGTTTGAGAATTTCCTCGTCATTTATGCATGCTTGCTCCTGCTTTTCAACTGGAACCTCGATGTGAACTGTTTTACCAGCGTTTGGGTCGCGCATGTATTGAACTGTTTTTTTGGCTATGCGCCTGTCTGTTATTTCTAGCGTTTTCTTGTCAACGACAAAGTCGTCTGGTGTAACAGCGCCAGAGACTACGGCTTCGCCGAGTCCATAATTGCCCTCAATAACTATCTGGCCAAAATCTCCAGTGACAGGGTTTAGTGTGAATATGACACCTGCAGCCTTCGCGTTCACCATCTTCTGAACTCCCACACTTATGAGGACTTTCTCGTGGGCAAAGCCCTTTTCTGTGCGATAAAAGATAGCTCGTGGTGTGAAAAGACTGGACCAGCATTTGACGGTTTTTTGGAGAAGGTCTTCTGCGCCTCTGACATTTAGGTATGTTTCTTGTTGTCCAGCAAATGAAGCGTCTGGCAAGTCTTCAGCCGTTGCGCTTGAACGTACAGCAACGAAGACGTCGTTTACGTTGAGTCTTTTGCACAGTTCTTCGTAAGCAGTTTTTATTGCGTTTCCGATTTCTTTTGGCATAGGTGTTAATTCTATTAGTTCTCGAATCTTTTTGGATGCTGTTTCGTATTGTTTTGGGTCTTCGGGATTTGTTACTGTTTCTTTTATGATTTCGTAGATTTTTTGGGCTATTCCTGTTTTTTCAATGAAGACTTTGTAGGCGAAGGCTGTTATGGCGAAACCTGGCGGGACTGGTATTTTGGCGTTTATCATTTCGCCTAGATTGGCGTTTTTGCCGCCGACTGAGGATATGTCAGTTTTTTTTAGATCTTCGAACCATATTACTAATTCTTCTCGCATTTCATTCAACGGCTTCCACCTCTTTCGTTTGCACTTTTTCGACTGTTATTCTGCACGGGATTGGGAGTTTTGCGCTTCCGAGTTTAAGTGCTTTTTTGGCTGTTTCAACACCGTCTGCGTTTACGTTTATGGTGATGATTGGTTGGTTTGTTTTTATATGGGCTGCTGTTCCGATGGGTTTTCCGAAGGATCTGCGCATGCCGTCTTGTAGGCGGTCTGCGTGTGCACCAAAGATCATTTTGTTTTCTCTTAGGATTGTGTGTGGGTATGGGTGGACTTGCATGAGGTAGTTGTTTACGAGTTTTTCCATTAGTTCGCGGTTTGTTGCTACGCGTGCGGCTTCTAGGGCGTTGTGGCGGATTTGAGCTTCTTGTAGGGCGATTAGTTGTGCTTGGTATTCGAATTTTGTTTTTGTGTCGCCCATGGTGAATTTGTTTATTTTTGGTGCTGGGAAGCCTTTTACGAAGTCTGTTCTAGTGTAGGCTCGTCCTTTTGGGTGTCTGTAGTTTTTTGCTCGCATTTTGAATATCCCCTTTTGGTTAGCTTGGGTGCGCTATTTAAACGATTTGTTGATGTTTGGTTTTGATTAAAGTTATGAATTGTGGATATGGTTTTAGAATTAGAATGTGGTTTATGGTTTGTTTTTTTGCCATGTTTCGGCGAGTTCTTCGTAGTTTGGGAAGATTTTGCGTAGGATGGGGATGTATATTTGTTTTTCTTCTTCGGTTAGGTATTGGAATTGGTATTCGCCTGTGTATGGTGATGGTTCACCTTCGCGCGTGACGAATTCTATGTGCATGAATGGGTCTCCGCGTTTGATTGTGATTGGGTGGCGGTCGTTGCTGAGGTTTACTAGTTCTAGGACTAGTCTGCCGATGAAGCCGCTGTGGGCTTTTGCGGCGTTTAGGAAGCTTAGGCCCATGCGTCCGTATTTGCTTTTGGCTGTCATGTGTGCTACGTAGTTGGGTGGGACGAATACTATTTCGTATGTTGTTAGGTTTTTGTGTTCGAGATAATGTAGTGTGGTTTCTTGTTTGACTGTGAGTATGTAGCTGTCGCCGTCGAGGAGGTTGTGGTCGTATGGGTATATGCATTTGTATTGTTCGATGAGTTCTTTGAGTTTGTCTTTGCCAAGTATGCACATAGTATTAGCCTCTGGTGGTGTGGTATAGTGCGGTTGTTTTGTTGTATTAAAGCTTTCTAGACATGATTGTGCGTGTGTGCAACACTGTCTAAGGCCCTCTATTTGGATCCTAATAGGTTTTCTTGTGAATTTGTGAATGGGTTTGTTAGGGATAGTTGTGTGGTTGCGGAAAAATTAGGTTGTTTTTTAGAGGTGTTGTGGGTGTGGGCGGGGGTGTTGTATTTTTTGGGCTGTGATTCCGTCGTATTCTATGGCTTTTGTTTCGCCTGTTTTTAGGTTTGTGTATAGGGCTCTGTATCTTGGTGTGTAAATTATTGCGCGTTCATTGATTTCGAAGAGTTCGTTGTTGAGTCTGTTTATGTCTTTTGGGCGTTTGAGTATTCTGGAGCGGATTGTGTCTAGGTCTGTGTCTTGGGTGATTTCTTTTACTCTGTATGTTGTTAGTATTTCTTTGGGGTTTGGTTCTGGTGGGGTGGATGGAAGTTCTTTTGGTTTGATTTCTTGTCCAAATTTGTCTAGGATAAGCGATGCTTTTGCTTCTGTTGTTAGTCGTTCTTCTCCTTGGAGTTTGATTACGTTGTGGTCTTTCGTTGGGTTGTCTGTTGGTTGGCTGGGTTTGTATTTTTGGTTTGAGAGGATGACTTCGTGTACTTTGTTGTCGACTTTGACTGTGTAGACGCATTTGCGGTAGTAGTCTATCATGTATCTGCCGCTGATTGCCATGTAGGGTTCGTAGTATTTGTCGATGGAGAGGAGTTGGATTTCTTCTGGTTTGGGTTTCATGAATCCGAATCTGGTGAACAGTTGCGTTTTGGTTTGCTCTCCTATTGTTTCTATTACGTTTGGTTCTATGCGTGTTTCGTAAACGATAATGCTTCTTTCGGCTATTTTTTCGCTGGATGGCGTTGTTGTGGTGGATATGACTATTTTTTCTTCGGATACTGATTCGGTCATGTGTAGACCTTTTGATTTTGTTTGGTGTTTTGTGGGTAATATGGATTATGTACTAGAAAAATGAATCGTCGGTTAACTTTTCTTTGGCATCTCTTTAGGTTAATTTACATATAAAACCGGTACTCAGGTCTTGGAATGACTTCTTCTGGAACATATGCAAGGATTTTTCCAACTTCACTAGCATATTCAAGGGTTATTGGCTTTCTAATACAGAAATCTGCGCTATTCCAGTTCATTTTTGTTAAGGAAAATATCTCTTGACAGATAATCTCTAGCGATGAATCGCCATGATGTTCCACAATCTCTATTGGAGTTGGGACTCTAAGTCCTGGATATGTTTCAAGATAGCGTGAGTATCCTTTTGTAAAGAGAAGATAGTCACTGTTTCCTATTTGAATCACAGTTCCCCTCAAAGGCGGGTATATTCCCTTTTTTCGCATGAATCTTATGCCTCGTGTCTCAATTGTAACAAAGTCTCTCTGTTTGACGTTCTTTGCTCCTTTCTCAAAACCAGCAAGTTCATCTGGTTTATACCTAGAGCTTTTGTGGACAACGAGTCTTCTTGGGAGTTGCCGCATTTGTTTCTCGTATTCCTTGAGCACATCAATGATTAGTTGATAGGCACCTTTTTCTGTAAGATGAGGAGAACCTGTGACTTCATCTATTATTGCACGACTTCCCCTAAGAACTAGACCTTCCCCGGTATGAGTAAAAACTTGGGCAATGCTCGACTTCATGTTTCCTCTTGAATCTGGTGGGTCTTTGTAGAAAGACACACCGACGTAGCATGTACCACTTTCCATGTTTGCCAACTTCCAAGGATATCCTTCTGCCTTGTAGTAAATGGCAACGGAGAAATTCCATGCGCGTGTCGCTTCATCCTGAAGAGTTTGGTCTGTAGAGTCTGTTCTAAGTGTTCGCGGCTTTACAAGTTGTGTTGGAATATCCAGTTGCATTGCCCCGACTTTTATTAGACGTCTTAAATTGCTTGCCTCAGATGTTCTTTCAATATCCTCCTCACGTATTGGAAATAAAGTTGTTTGACCAGTTCTACGATGCTTCTTGATCTTCTCTAGTATCTTCTTTTCTTTTTCAGTGAGTCTGATTCTTACTGTAGCATATCCTCTTGTTTTTGTTGCACACTTATCTACGATTTCCTGAGGCAATGCGCAAATTACAACGTGAGGTCTAGGTTCTCGTCCTTTAAAATTAGATAGTTTTTCAATGAATAGTCTTGCAGCTTCCTTTACTCTCCGTTGAAAACCTCTTATTTCCAAGACTTGTTCAGTCTCTTCCCTTGTCAACGTTTCTATACATTCATTTAGAATATATAACTTACAGCCAAATATTTTAGTGAAACCAGGAAATGATTGAAAAAGCAGAGAATTATCTTTCTTTGCAGGAATTTCACCTTGGCATCTTTCAATCCATTGTTGGACTAGGCTTATTGTTTCTCCTGAGCCAACAATTCCTAGTCTTATTGAAGAGGATATTGCTCGCCTGTTATCATACAAGCAAGGACCATATGCCAGCAATCCTTTTTTGGGATCAATATATCGCTTACCATCTCCAAATGCAAGCCAAGGTTCTTCGATAAATATGGACTTAAAAGCTTGTGTCATGATCTTCATGTCACCTTTTCATTCAATATTCCAACTGGCATTCTCGACCCAATAGGAACTGTATTGATTTCGATAAATTGTTTCCCAGCGGGAATCGATATTTTTACGTCAAGTCTAGATAGGTATTTTGCCCAGAACCTAACTGAGCTCAAATATGCATTATTATATTCCTTAGACAAGTAGCGACTCATTAAAGAAGTGAGTTTTTCTGTACGGATTGGATTAAAACCGTCAAATGTAAAGGTCTTGGTCGGTTCGATTTTTAGGAACAGTGTATCATCAATTAACATGAAGTTTAAGCTTGCAGCATAATGAATAACAAAAAGAAGTAGTCCATCTTTTCCGCAGACCCTTCTTGCCACCTTTCTCTCGATATATTTTGACCCTGCTCGCCATTGGAAGACATTATCTTTGCCATCCTTTAGACGACATACAAATCTGTCATGGTTCTTATCATAATACATATCTCTCTTTCTACAATACTTCACAAGGGCAATGTTGAACAGATATTTCAAGTCGTTCCTCTTGACATCATCATGTAGCCAATCAAGAGTCTGCTCTTCTAGAATGTAATTCCTCTGAATAATAGGTGCAAAAACTGAAGAAGGGTCTCTAAGATTATCAAAAGTATAGAGTCTCTTGTTCTTCAGGAGAAAGGGATAATCAGCAATGTCAGACCCTAGCTTCGCATAAACATCTCTAACCCGCCTGATGTCTGTTGGACTGGAGAGAATTGTAGATGGAATTTCTGTGACAATAAAGAGATTCGACAATAAGTGCTCTTCTACTCTATCTACTGATTTCGGTTCTGGTAGTTTGGATTCTACTTGCTTTCCTACAACTTTGCCATATTTTTGAATGTGAGTCATCAGTTCCAGAACCGCTGTTTTGAATTCATTTTCCAAGTAAGAACTATTGCCAATTACCCTACCACCATCAATTAACTCACCATGCATAGCAAAACCAAGTTTTCGTTGCGAGATAGCCACTTTTTCAAATTCTCGTTGGTATCTTTCATTAGCCAAAATCCTTGGACTGACTATAACTATCTTGATATTTGCATCGGAACTCTGAATCATACTCATGTCTCTGTAGAAATTCTGGAGTGATTCAGACCATATGATTTCAACATAGATGCTGATTCCATCTGGAGTCATTGCAAAAACGTCAAGTTCGTGTCCTGAAGATGGATATTCTTGTAAAGTTGCTCCTGTCCACTCCTTAAGTCGATTACAGACCAGAGTTTTTATTTTTGTGTTCTTCAGATTCAGATGAGGACAAATAGCAAACCCTATACTCTTTTCGTTAATACTATTATGGGAACTGAAAATATAAGCTTTGAAAGATGATGAAAATGGCTTCTTTTTTCTTATTTAACTTTAGGCCTATCATTAAGAAAGATCATGAACAGCCTGAAAAATCATTTATTTTTCTCTAGTCCTTATTCATACTAACCACATCGGCATTTCATAAGTAAGAGAGAGGAGAAAAACTGCTCCCCTCCAAATCCTCAAAGTCCGAAGTCCTACTCGTATACCACAAAGATATACCAGAAACCTTCTCCTTTTCAAAATCCAAAAAAATATTACAAGTCTGACTTTTGGCACCTTCTATAAATTCTTCACCCAACACACTCTTAACTAACTAACAGAAAAGGCGGAAACAACCACAACCAAAAATTCAATCTATATATAAGGGGGGTCTAGACAAAACACACACAGAGGCTAACACCCTTATGAAATGCAAACACTGCCAAAACCCAGCAACATACAAATGCACAGTCTGCGGAGCACTACTATGCCCACAACACACCCGACTACAAACCACCTGCCCAACACACACAACCAAAACCACACCAATACGCTATACAATCACCAAAGCCACAACCGACAAAGAAAAAAGCCAAATCCAAAAGCTCGTAAAACAATTCTGGGGCGAGCCACAACAACTCACATTCAACAAAACCTACACCATAACAAACCTCCCAACATACATAGCAAAAACCAGACAAAACAGCATAATAGGCTTCATCACCTACACACAAACAAAAAACGCCACACTAATCATCGCCCTAGCTATCCATCCACAACACCAAAACAAAGGCATAGCCAAACGCCTAATAGCAAAAATAGAAACAGAAGCCAAACAACAAAAAAAGAAACGACTACTTGTTTCAACATCAAACGACGACCTACCCGCACTCGCATTCTACCAACACCTCGGCTTCCAAACAACCCAAATAAAACCAAACGTAATAGCACAAAAACACGGCACAACACTCAAAGGCATAGGCGGACTGCCAATAAGAGACGAAATAAGATTGCAAAAAACAATTGAATAAGCCTTTTATTCCTTACCAACCAATATCCAATAGAAAGGAGAAAACCATCATGTTCACACTCAAAGTAGCTGACGCCAAACTACTAAAAGACATGATAACCAGCATAAGCATACTCGTAGACGAAGCCACATTCAAAATCGACCCCGACGGCATAAAACTCCGCGCAATGGACCCAAGCCGCGTCGCCATGATAGACTTCGAATGGCCAAAAACCATGTTCGAAGAATACTCCGCCTCAGAACCAACAAAAATGTGCATAAACATATCCGAACTACTAAAACTACTCAAAAGAACCAGCAAAGACGAAATAGTCGAACTAAACCTAGACGAAAAAACCGCAAAACTACAACTAAAAATCACAGGCAAATACCAGCGAAGCTTCACAATGCCCACACTCGAAGCCACAGAAGAAGAAGTCCCAACGCCAAAAGTCACCTTCAACGTCAAAGCCAAAGCTACAACACAAGGGCTAAGCCAAGCAATCGAAGACGCACAACTCGTAAGCGACCACGTCAAAATCGAAGCAGACCCAGAAAAACTGGTCTTAAACGCATCCGGCGACCTCATGGGCGCCACAATAACACTCCAAAAAGGAAGCGACACACTACTAGACCTAGAAACAAAAGAGCCCGCAAAAGCCACATTCAGCCTTAGCTACCTAGCCGAAATCATAAAAGCAGCATCAGCAACATCCGACATAGCAACACTCGAATTCTCATCCGACATGCCAATAAAACTAGACTTCCAACAAACAAAAGAAGGAAAACTAACATTCTATTTGGCACCAAGAATCGAAACAGAATAAACAGGAAACACAAAATGCAAACCGTATTCTCCAAACTAGCCAAGAACGACTATGCAAAATACCCATTCCTAAAAGACGCAACCAAATACGTGAAAACACCCAACCTAAAAATCGAAGACCTAGAAGACCCCAGCCTGGAAAAAATCCTAAACCGCGCCGAACAAAGAGTAAAAGACGCAATACTCTACAACACCATCAACAAAACACCACACTTTGACGAAGACATCGAACTAATGTCATTTCCCATCGCAATAATATTAGCCGTCGCCACCAAAAACGCCTACATCCAAAAAAGATACGCTCTGGCAGAAGCAAAACGAGCAACCGAGGACCTAAAAAAAGAACCAAAAGAAAAAATCCTCAAAATCGCACAAAACTTCGAATGGAAACTTGACACAACAACGTCAGAAAAAATACCCGGCGAATTTTCGCTCAAATTCACCGACTACCTCCGCAATATAACACATTTACAAACCAAAGAATGGAAACTCGTTAACCACATCCTGTTAAATGGGAACATCCATCTAACAAAAGATGAAACAGCAAGACTGTTACAAGAGGAAATCCGCAAACATATTGAAAAAAGACTAGAAATCAAGGAACTACCGAACTTTCCACCTAAAATAATTGAAACGGCGGAAAAAATAAAGAAATTAGCTGCGGAAAAAATAGGTAAAGCTGAAATGGAAGGTTTTCCAGAAATCATATCGCAGTCAGCCTTCCCACCATGCATAAACGCGCTCTATGAGGCAATTTCAAAAGGACGCCACCTCTCACATGTTGGTCGATTCACCTTGACGTCTTTTCTTGTGAACATCGGCATGTCACCAGACAAAGTGATCGAATTATTCAAGAACTTCTCCGATTACAACGACAGAATGACTCGCTATCAAGTAGAGCATATAGCAGGTGAAAGAGGTTCTAGAACACACTACAAGCCTCCAAAATGCACTACCTTACAGACACACGGAGTTTGCACAAACTCAGACAAGAGGTGCAAAAAAATCCGTAATCCACTGGGATATTACAAGAACAAACTTGAGTCATCATAATAAACAATCAGTCGCACTGACTTTTCTAGTGGTAGGCTTTATATAGTAAATAAGAGATTACAAAACACCATTCATCAAAGGTGTCTGGCAAGTAATGAACTTTCAAGCTTCTACGAAAGGTTCTAGTATAATACGGCAAATTGGAGGCTTGAAACTATAGAAACTCGTTTTTCCTCAGTTGAAGGAAACAGTGGCATACAATCAGACATTGGAATAATTCTTCCTACATATTGTGAAGCCGCTAACATAGGTCAACTGATAGACGAGATTGAGGGATTAAAGCAGAAAATATGTATTTTAGTTATTGATGATTCGAGTCCAGACGGAACAGCAAACATCGTACGATCTCTCCAGAAGAAATACAGCAACATTCTGCTTTCAGTGAGATCGAAGAAATCTGGGCTTGGAACCGCCATAACTTATGGGTTCAAGGCGTTTTTGTCATTAAAAAAACCGCCTAAATATATAATCACGATGGATGCTGATTATTCGCATAATCCCAAGGAAATTCCTCAGCTCATAGAATCAATACAGCAAGATTATGACTTGGTTATAGGAAGTAGATACTGCCGAGGCGGTGGTGCAAGGAATTGGGGTGTGATACGCCTGATAATAAGCAGAATAGCTAACCTCATTGCTTCTTTTAGAATAGCTGCGCGGATACATGATCATACAAGCGGATATCGTTGCTATTCATTTAAGCTTGTCAGAAATATAATAGATGATTTACATAGCCAAACTTACGAGATACAAATCGAGACAATCCGGCAAGCATCTCTCCAGAAATTCAGGATCAAAGAAGTGCCAATTACCTTTGCCAATCGAAAGAAGGGAAAATCAAAACTAACCTTTAACGAAATAAAAGATTTCCTTACGTACATCTTTGGCTTAAAAAGAAAATACTAGCACCATCGATGGTCTGTTGCACACAAAACTAATCATAGTTCTTGGCGTTGATGATCTGTGGAAAAGATGCAGAGACTAAGGATGCTGTCATTGGAAGACTTGGAAACGTGGCTAAGTCAAAAACTCGCTAAGCGTGACCGCAGTGAAATCATTTTATATCTTTCGATAATCACTTATGTTGTTGTTTTTTCAAGTCTTACAATCGTAAGACATTACGCTTTCAAAACACGCGCGTGGGATTTAGGCATTTTTACGCAATCATTATGGACAACATCATTTGCTGGTAGATTTTTTTACCACACATGTGAACTTATGGTTAATCCTAGTGGTAGCTTTTTTGGGGTTCATTTCAGTCCTATATTGTTTTTTGTTTTGCCTTTTTACCGAATCTTTCCTACAGTCGAGACGTTGTTGATCATTCAAGCATTAGTTTTGTCTTCGGCTGCCATCCCAATCTATAAACTTGCGAAAGAATACATTGGTTATAGAGTCGTAAGTTTGATCTTTGCGCTTACTTATCTTGCCTATCCGGCAACTCAATATGTGAATTGGTACGATTTTCATGTACAGATTTTCTTACCGCTTTTCTTTAGCTTCGCAATCTATTATCTCTTTAAGGAAAGATGGCCAAAATACTTCTTGTTTATTTTTTTTGCTCTTATGTGCGAAGAACATGTAGCAATTATCACTTTTTTCGTCGGCATATACGTAGCCTGGAAATACAGAGAACAGATTATCTCTGCAGTAAGACGAAAGGGACCAGTTGAGAGAAAGTTATTCGTTCCATTTATCACCATGGTCATTTCTGTGATTTGGTACTGGTTTACATTGTGGCAGCGAAACACGTTCTTTCCCACGAATCCTGCAGCGCTCGAAGTCTTCTTGGGGTCAGCGAATTTCACTATTTTGGGGGCGAAGAATCCGTTGGAAATACCTTTGCTGATTGTGTTGAGACCATTGAATGCCCTGCAAGCATTAGCATACGACGGTCATTTGAAACTTCTATATTTATTCGTTCTTTTTGGGCCATTGGCATTGTTTTCGTTTAAGGCATCTTCTCTGTTGATACCTACCATTTCATGGTTTGGATTTTCCTTGATTTCCCAGACGCTGGCACATCACGTTTTGGGGCATCAGTATGAAACCTATGTTATTGCCTTCATATCTGCTGCTGCGATATTTGGATTGAGAAAGACTTTTTTGAAAAAGCAAGGTTTGAAAGATATCAGTGGGTCATTGAAGAAACTCGTTGTGTGTAGCTTTATTTTTTTAGTTACAATCAGTCCGCTTTCTCCTTTAATAACAACACTATTTCCGGGTTATGCCTCCATCCAGATTGGAGAGCATGAAAGATTGTTATATGAGGTCCTAGCTCTAATTCCGACAAATGCCTCTATTCTTACGCAAGACAATATTTTTCCACACGTTTCGCATAGGGTTGAAGCCTATGTTGTACCATACATCTTTTTGGACAGCGGAATTCGTGAATTAGCGATAGATTTTGTATCTCAAACAATGGACAAAGTTGAATTCATACTTGTGGATAATAAAACAGATCCAACTTCAACGTCACTTATTCATTCACTATTAGAAACTAAACCTCCCCAATTTACGTTAATCGTCACCGAAGACAACAATACTATACTTCTTTACCAGCGCAAAACTTGACAAAAGCGAGTTTTCACGAATCAAGAGCAAGATTCAAACTAAAAGAAATTTCTAAATGGTCAAAGTTTTTAAGTTTAAAATAGACCATTCCGTGTTGAAGAAATCGAGATGACTTTGTTAGAAACATCATTCAAAAGACGAATGCGATAATTATTATACTGCGTTATTGATAAAGATTGCAGCAAGGGAAGCAAATGAATATTGCCATCGCGCATCACAGCCTAAACATTCCTGGAGGGGCTGAACGACTCTGTATAGCTACTATCGAAGCCTTGCTGAGGAAGAACCACGAAGTCACTCTAATAACGGTTGAAAAAACCGACTGGCAGACTGTTACGAAAAATTTCGGTGAAATAAAACTGCCTGAAAGAGAAGTCTACTTGACGACAAGCAAAATTTCAAAACATTTGTCGAACGTGTCTATAGCATCCGCATATTTCATGAGCTATCTTGCTCAGCTCTTAATCAGCCGAGGACAAAAAAAATATGATTTATTATTGAACACGTTTGGTGACATCGTGAACTCAATCGCAGACATTACATATGTTCATTTTCCACTTCGTGCAGCAGGTCAACTTTCTCAAATTCCGGCTTTCTCAAACAAGCCAATGTGGCGATTTGTTGCGCCCTTATATGGAAAGTTGATGAGAGGACTTGACCTAGTTTCACCAGGAATACTCCTGACTAATTCCAAGTTTATGCGAGAAGTGATAAAACGTTTTCTTAATCGTAACTCGCTTGTAGTATATCCACCTGTTGACGTGGAACCTTTTTCATCAAAATGTTACAAAAACCGAAAAAACGGATGTACTGTTGTAGTTGTCGCCAGCTATACTCCCAAAAGGCATTTGGAACAAGTTCCATTGATAGCAAAACATGCAAAATCTGCAAGGTTCGTGATCATGGGAAAAGCAGACAAATATTCTTTACCGATCTTGAGAAGATTGAAGAAGGAAATAAAAGAACTAGATGTAGAAAACCGCGTGTCGCTGTTGCAAAACGTACCTTTCAACAAGCTATTGGACGTGTTTTCACGATCAGAAGTCTATCTGCATGTGATGCCATTCGACCACTTTGGAATTTCGGTTGTTGAGGCAATGGCATCTGGATGCGTTCCTGTAGTGCACCGTTCTGGCGGTCCTTGGTCGGACATACTTGGCTGCCAACAAGGAAGGTATGGTTATTCATATGACACTGCGGAAGAAGCAGGGGAATTAATTGATATGCTGGTCGCTGACGAAAATCTCAGAATTGAAATAGCCTCTAGAGCCATAGTCAGAGCAAAGAAATTTGAGAAAAATGCTTTCATGAATAGAATAGCCGAGGTTGTTGAGAAAGTTGCAGCATAAGAAAGAAGCGTGCATATCCACAATTGTGCCAACGCTAAATGAGGAGAGAAATATTCAGCTTCTTCTTGAATCTATAAGACATCAATCTCTAGATTCTGAAACATTAGTGGTCGATGCAAAAAGCAAAGATAGAACCGTGGCGGTTGCGCACAAATATGGAGCCAAAACTATTATTTTGCCTGGACATGGCGAGTTTATCTCACGAAATATAGGTGCAAAAGAGGCTAAAGGTACTCTCTTAGTTTTTACATGCGCAGACATAATTTTTCCAAAAGAGCTATTCATCAGAGTCATAAACAAATTTGAGAAAAACCCGCAAATCATAGCACTTACTGGTCCTGGATATGCATATGATGCGCCTTTATTTGGCAAAATAGAATATATCGTCTACAATCTTCTACGATACTTCTTTGCAAAGCTTCCAAAGTCACTGAAGAGGTTTTCAACAAGCACCAACTTTCTGGTCGTTCGAAAGGATTATTTTGAAAAGACTGGAGGATTCGCTGTTGATGATATAAATGCAGATGGTCTTATGGGTCGAACGCTACTGAGTATGGGCGAGGTAGCATTTTCTCTGGATACGTACTTCTATTTATCAGCAAGACGCATGAAAAATATGGGTTTCCTAAATTTCAACAAGCATTACCTATATGCGCTTGAAAACTTTTTCTTCTCTTTTTCCGACACCAGCACATTGAAATCCATAAAAAATCGCTCGAGGAAAAAACATCGGAAAATGCGCGAGGTCTAGCTGAATTTCTAACTTACTGCTAAAACCTCTTTTTCGTTCGCACACATCATTTCTATCCAAGAATAGGTTTTGGACAGTCCTTCCTCAAGAGTGACTTTGGGTTCCCAGCCGAGAACTTTTTTGGTGAGGCTTATATCAGCGTTCCTTCCTCTCACTCCTTGAGGAGCGGACATATCGTGGGTTTTCGTTACTCTCTTCCCAGAGATTTTTATAATCATGTCTGCAAGTTCATCTATCGTCACTAATCTTTCTGAGCCGATGTTTAGTGGTCTGTCAAAATTCGAGTCCATAAGCATGATTGTTCCTCTGACAGCATCATCAATATAACAGTAGCTTCTTGTTTGCTTCCCATCTCCCCACACGCTGATAGATCCTGGATCGTCAGCCATCACTACCTTTCTACAGAGTGCTGCAGGAGACTTTTCTCTTCCTCCCTTGTATGTTCCTTCGGGGCCATAGATATTGTGATATCTTGCAATTCTCACGTTTAATCCATAATCATGCTGATACGCTTCGCACATTTTTTCAGAGTAAAGTTTTTCCCATCCATAAAAGTTGTCTGGGTCTGCAGGATAAGCATCTTCCTCTTTCAGTCCTTTTATGTTTGGGTCATTTTGTCGGTAAGTTGGATAGATACAAGCTGAACTACTGAAAAAGTATCTGTTAACAGCGTTCTGTCTAGATGCCTCTAACATATTTGCGTTTATTAAAACGTTATCATGCATCACGTCAGCGCCTACTGAAGTGATGAAGCCTATGCCGCCCATGTTAGCGGCAAGATTAAAAACTGCATCAACATTTTTCGTGACAGTTAGACAGTTTTCAAACTCTCGTAGGTCAAGTGTCAGTTTTTCATTGCAGTATGTCTCTTGAATATAGTCATCAAATTTCGTGTCAACAATTCTGACGAATTTGCCTAGACGGTATAGTTCCCTTCCTAAATGACTGCCGATGAAACCGCCACCACCTGTTATTAGTATTCGATTCATCATTGTCACCGTTATTTCTGAATTTGGGAATAATTTTCGGCTTGATATAAAAAACTTGCTATACATTTAGCGTAATATGAGTATCTTTGTAATAAGCTAAGGAGAGCCTAAAATACTTTGTCGTGGAATTATGTCATGAGTAAAATGCCTAATCTCGCAGAGGATTTCGTAAAAAAAATGTTTCTTAAATACTACAGTGAATGCTTTGACCAGGTTTGTATTCCCAATTTGTTCAAAAAACGAGAGTTCGGCGGTTTGCTTTCTAAAGAGAGAATCATGATTCGACACAGAAAAATTGAAACCGCCGCTGAACTTCAAGAGTTCCTATGTTCAATAATTCCTTCAGACGTCTATTTTTCAAGTGCCTATTATGAGCAGCCAGACGCTCCTGAAATGAATTCTAAGGGTTGGTTTGGTGCTGACCTGATTTTCGATGTTGACGCAGACCATTTGTCTACGCCGTGTGACAAGATTCACGACGATTGGATCTGCAGCAAGTGCGGTTTTGCTGGTAAAGGTATCTCTCCAGAGAAATGTCCCGTCTGCAATAGTGAAAAGTTTGACGTGAAGACGTGGCCTTGCGAACTGTGCGTAAATGCCGCCAAAGAAGAAATAATCAAGCTTTTGGAAATGTTAAAAAGTGATTTTGGATTTTCTGACAAAGAAGTTCACGTATTCTTCTCTGGACATCGTGGTTATCACATACATGTGGAGGATGATTCAATTAGGACTCTCGATTCAGTGGCTCGCAAAGAAATTGTTGACTATGTCTGTGGCTTAGGTCTTACTGTTGCGTTTGGGCGGTCACGTTACAATGATTCAGACGCGTTAAACTTGTTAAGAACTCTGCGGTTAAGTAATTACGGTTGGCGTGGGCGAATTGCGCAAGGTGTATACAACTTTATTTCAAATGCGGCACGGGAAGATTATCAAAACATAGGGTTGAAAAAGAATTTTGTTGAAGCAATTCTGGCAAATAGGAACATGATTCTGAAGAATTGGAGAGAAAAAGGGACGTTGCCCTTAATTAAAGGAGTAGGTGTTAAGAATTGGAGTAAAATAGCTGAACATTGCGCAAGAGTGCAATCTGCTAATGTGGATACCGTAGTTACAACTGATATCCATCGTTTGATTAGACTAGCAGGCACGTTGCATGGTAAAACAGCATTGAAAAAAATGGAATTCCAGCCGTCGGAAATTGAGGATTTTGACCCCTTTAAGGATGCGATAGCCTTTAAGGATGGCTCCACTAGTGTTCTGGTTCACAGTGCGCCCGAGTTCAGGTTAGGAGACATAACGTTTGGTCCCTACAAGAGTGAAAAAGTGGAATTGCCGACTGCAGCGGCTCTGTTACTTGTGTGTAAAAACAGGGCAGAGGTGGTAAGCGATGGTATATAGCGAGTTATATGAAACTTGGAAAAGAGAGCTTGAAAACAGAGAACTTGAAAAACTTCCACCTGACTTTTACTCGAAAGCTATAGATTATCTGAAAAAATTGAGAGAAGAAGGACGAATGCTTGACAAAAGAACGATAAAGGCGAATCTTCTCAGGAAAGAGTTGAGGAATGCGAAAAGGATGATCAGCGACATAATTCAGACGCGTTATAGGAAAGTGATACAGAAAATGATTAAGGAAGAAAAGGTTTCCTCAGGTTTTCTGACGATTGAGGAGGAAAAAATCTACAGAGGCATTTCGCCCTTGACGGAGGCATACAGTAGTTTCGCTAAGGAAATTCTGAGCGGGCACATACCAAAAATTAACATTGAGCAAAACCAGAAAAGAGCGGTCTTGCGTTTCTTGAAGGGCACTCCTCCCATAGTCGGCGTTGACATGAAAGCTTACGGCCCCTTCAAAATTGAAGACATCGCATCCTTGCCAGTTGAAAATGCCAAAATAATGATTAAACAAGGTTTAGCTGAGAAGGTTGAAATTACTTTGGGACAACAATAGGCGTGACTTTTGCATTGACCTTTCTTTCTTTTATTTTTGCCCAGAGCAAGCTGATTCCAATCAGAATGAGCGGATAGGATATTATCCAGGAAATAGAATACAACTGACCGTAGTAATCATGAAAGGTTCCCCAATCACCGCCATCTATCGCTATCCTGAAAATAGTTACTATTCTCAAAATGTTGATAAAATAGGTTACAACAGCCCCAAATGCAAAGTATACTGCCTTAACTTTCAGCGGAATAGTGCTTTTCGAAAGGAATAGGAGAATCGTAATGGTGTAGATTAGAAGGCTTTCGACACCCGCGCATGGCCACCCTATAAGAAATCCTGCCCACCTCACATATGGATTTGCTGGATCTTGTACAAGCAAATAAGGCATTAGCCCGTGTTCAGGTGTAGGTTGCCTTATTGATATAGTTGTTTTGAATCCCATAGAACTGAGAATATTTGCTGCAAGGTTTGTTGTAGGAAAGACAGGCAACTGCATTGGTGTCCATTTTCCATTTGGATACAGATTGTCTGACATGTATATGAGACCGATGAGTCCAAGAAATATGGCAGAGATTGCGTATTTCCGTACGTAACTCATTTCGTATCCTACGAGTAGCATAATGACGAAGAGAATAGTGAAAACAAGATACTCTATCGTAAGTGGCATGAGATTTGCAAAAATTGCTATAGCATTAGGGTCACTGAGACCGCCTACTTTGATTTTTGTAGAAACATCGGCAATGAGTGCATTTAAGCCCGAAAAATTGGCAACTATTACATAGACTATTGGAAGTAAGCAAACTAATATGGTAAGAACGGTTTTTGCAGATTTCAACTTCCATTTTGCCGTTGTAAGTTCTTCCCAATTTAGGATTGTTTCCACGGCAATAAGCCACAGAAAGAAGAGATAGAAGGTTCTCCCTTTCCATGTTGATTCAAACGATGCTGGATAGAGATAATATAGGATAAGAAAGGAAATCGCAAACGGAATGATAGGCAAAACTTTTTTGAAGATTGGCAAAATTATTGCTTTTTCTGGCAACTTCGCTTTAGACAATGCTTCTCTGAAGGTTTGTAAATTCATTGCGCGCCATCACCTAGAACTTGCCATCAAAGGTTGCTGTTCAGTTTCACACTCTTTTGAAACTAAGCAATAACTCTCCCGCTAATATATAAGATATATCTGAATTGGCTCATAGGCAACTCGTTTGTCCGAGTTCGCACGAATTTGCACAATGTTCATGTGAAAAACAAAAGTGTTAATATCAAGATAATCATGGGATAGAATCAAGAGGGCCAAAAATGAGTATAAAAGAAGGCTTTTTTGGTGGTTTTTTGGTTTTTTGTTTTGCAGTTTTCATTATCGGGTTTTTGACTGGAATGTTGGCGTTTATCATGATGCCCATTTCTCCAGATGCTGATGCTACTGGATTTATGATTTTCATATTTGGCTTCATAGCAGGTATGGTAACGATTGCGCTTCTCTTGGCGACGGTAAAATTGAATCAGTTGACCAAAAAACCCCAATAACTGTTTGCGTAGATATTACTTCTGTAGTTGAAAATGGAGCGACATATTATGTCAGCTGAACTAATCTGTTCAGCGAAAAAGTATAAGAGTATGTATGTTTTCTTTATGAAAGCTGGTTGTGGTCTAAGTGAATGTTCCAAAGGAAATCAAGACTTACTGTCCAAAGTGTAAAAAACACCAGGCTCATGCGGTTGCTCTCTATAAAGCTGGAAAGAGGCGAGCATTAGCTAAAGGTGAAAGACATCATGAACGGGAGAAGAAGGGTTATGGTGGACAGAAATATCCTCTTCAAAGAGAATTTTCGAAGACAACAAAGAAGCAAACTTTAAAATTGAAATGTAAGGTTTGTGGTTATGCTAGGCACAAAGACGGAATACGATTAAGAAAGTTGGTAATCGCATAATAATTGAAAGTTGAGGTTGACGTTATGTTTGAATGGGAAAAACTCTTGCCAAGACCGCGAAGTAGCTTCCTTCGAGTGAAATGTCTAAAATGCGGAAACGAACAACTAGTATACAGTCACGCAATAAACAAAGTTAACTGCAATGTCTGCGGAGCCGAAATCGCTGAACCATCAGGTGGAAAAGCAAAAATCAAGGGCGAAATTGTTGCGGTTTTTGAATAGGGATTAAAATGGCTTTAAAGAAACAGGAATGGCCAGAAGTAGGTGACTTAGTAGTAGCCACTGTTCAAGAAGTCACCGATTTTGGTGCTTACGTGAAGGTGGATGAATACGATAAAAAAGGCTTGTTGCACATTTCTGAAGTGTCTTCATCTTGGATTCGGAATATCCGTGATTTTATTCGCGAAGGACAGAAAGTCGTTTTGAAAGTTTTGCGAGTTGACGCTGAAAAAGGGCACATAGACTTGTCCCTTAGAAGAGTTACAAAACGAGAAAGAATCGAGAAAATTCTATCTTGGAAGCGAGAGAGAAAAGCCGAAACTTTGCTCAGAAGCGTAGCTGAAAAAACTGGCATATCCATTGACGAAATTCACGAAAAAGCAGGAGTGCAAATTGAAAAGGAATACGGATTATACGAAGGCTTCGAAAAAGCCGTAAAAGAAGGCAAAGCGGCTCTAACAAAGATAGGCATATCTGAAGAAATAGCCACTGCCATTGCTGAAATTGCAGAAGAACGAATGCATGTGCCAATGGTTGAGGTAAAAGGCATAGTCGAGCTTCGTTGCATGAGGCCTAAAGGAGTGAACATTATCAAAGAAGCATTTCTAAATGCTAAAAAAGCTGAAAAATCTCGAGAGGCAAAACTTCGTTTTTATTTAATTGCTGCGCCAAAATATGCTGTTGAGGTTAAGGCTGATAACTACAAACAAGCTGAATCCATTCTGCAAAAAGTTGGCGAAAACATTGTTTCTAATGTCGTCAAAGCCGGTGGACAAGGTTCTTTTAGGAGAGAAAAGTAATGGTCTGGCTTTTAAGAAAATGCGAAAAATGTCGAAAATACACATTAAAAAAAGAGTTATGTCCTTACTGCGGCGAAAATGTTCGAGTGCCGCATCCGCCTAAATTTTCGCCTGATGACAAATATCTCAAGTACAGAATGGCCTTAAAAAGGGAGGTTCAGAAAGGTGAAGGAGACATTCATTAAGGAGCTCACGAAAACTGATCTGAATAATCCAATTATGATTGCGGGCCTTCCTGGCTTGGGACTTGTTGGCAAAATTGGTATACGATACCTCGTTAGACGGTTGAAGGCTGAAAAGCTTGCATATCTATATTCTCCTCAC
>JACAEK010000002.1 GCA_013388895.1 Candidatus Bathyarchaeota archaeon
AAGTGGCAGGAATATATTACGGAATGAAATATGGCAAAGAAATGGAAGAGGCCATCTGGAAAATGGTGAATGCCTAACCATTATTTGCGCACGCGGTAAACGTTTTTTGGATGTTTGTATGACAATTTTTATAAGCTACTACGTAGTGGATACTTCCATCGTGCAAGAAGCAATTTTTGCACATCAAATCGAAAAGGAGTGAAAAGAGTAATGTCCGAGAAAGAGATGCATAAGGCAGTTTGTGCTGAATGTGGACAGGAATGTGAAGTTCCCTTCAAGCCTGACCCAAACAGACCCGTTTACTGCCGAGAATGCTGGTCCAAGAAAAGAACCGCAAGACGGCGATATTAGGTTAAGCCTACAATCTTAACTCAATAGTTGATTTTCTCACATTTTCCATTTTTTAGTGTAAACTTGGCTTGTCATTCTTCTCTTTTTGCTGGTTGTCGAACCATGAAAAGTGTCAGAACGAACGATGGAATAACGGAGATTATTGCAATGAGAAAAGGCAACTGAGGCGAAACATGCTCGTATAACAAGCCGCCTACTAGGCTGCCCAGCGCCATTAGAATAAAGTTTGCAAAGTTTATGAAACCGTTTACCTTTCCTCTTTGCTCTCGGGGAGTCAAATCTGCTTGTAAAGCACCAAAAGCCGCATTCATCATCACTAGCCCCACACCCATCAACACAAGCGAGACAAAGAGTCGGGACAAGTCGCCGTTTACGAAAATCCACATTGAAACTCCAAAAAGAATGTATGCTGTCAAAAGCGGAAGTTTCCTGTTGACTTTGTCAACTAGTTTTCCAACAGGTATAGATAAGACTATATTCGTGATGAAAAGGGTTGTGAGTATAAGCGGCCAAATTGCTTCGTCTATAAGAAGCACTTTTGTGGCGTATAAGACCAGATATAGTTGAACAGTTGCAAATCCGAAAGTTGTAACTACTGTTGCAATGAAAAGATAGAACATTGAATGCGGAACACTTTTCCACACGCCGAAACCTGCTCGTACTGACGTTGGAAAGCTTTGAAACAGCTCACTGAAACTGGGTCTTTGACCGTTCGTCATGGTCTCCTTGAGGCTTCTCGTTCTAAGAAATGCTGCGATTAAGAATAACGCAACAACTATCCCGTAGCCTATTCGCATACCATTCATCAAGCCGAATTGATTGCGAAGAACACCAGCTACGAGAGGCCCGGGTGTCGTCGAAGCGCTCGTTATGAGCATGATTATGCCGAAGCCCATGCCTCTTCTTTCTGAAGGCACGGAATCTGAAATCATAGCCATCAGGGCTGGTTGGTAAGTGGAGTTAAGCAGACTCATTAACACTGCGCCTAACAGGATAAAGTGCCACGACGGGGCTAGTGCAAAGAAAATAAAGGAAAGTCCCACGCCGAATGTCATTGTGGAAATGAGCCATTTTCTTCCGAATTTGTCAGCTAGATAACCGCCTGGAAACTGCATCGAAGCTAAGGCTAGGAATGAGCATAAGCCTATCATGCCGATGACTGTTTCCGTAGCGCCTAAACCTTGGACGTAAAGCGAATAATATGTTCCAGGAAGTTCCATGGCGAAGTCTATCAAAATCCAACTCAACACCAGAACTGCATAGTTGCCTCTAATGAACGAGAATTCGTTTTTCAGAGTAGTGATGATTGACAACGTTTCTTCTTCCTTGAACCTCTAATGGATTGCACACCACAGTTTAATATTCTGGGAAAAAGTGCTCAGCAACATGGTCACAGATAAAGCTGCCGATTTCACTTTTTCCATCAGAATCAAAGAGAGACGCGGACAGTTTAAAAGTCAACGCACATCTTGTAGTCACAAAATGTGACCGGAAAACATGGACAGGATTCATGTACGGCTAAAAACTTGACAGTAGGCTTACAGAAAAAAGAATAGGAAAAGCGTTTGTAGGCTTATTTGGATTGGAAGATTCCGAACATATTTCCTTCTGGGTCTACTGCGAGAGCGGACCAGCCTATGTTTGGGATTTCCTGTTTTGGAACGATTATTTTGCCGCCTAAAGCCTTAATCTTTTCTTCATATTCGTCTACAGACTCGACTGAAATGTAGTTTACCGTCTTCATGTCGGGCGATTCTTTTTTGTACATGCCGCCGTTGACGCCTGGACGAAGAGGCATGCCTTGTTCGTCGACTGGCACTGTCTGAATAGTCCAATAAGGCATAAACTGCACTCCTTGAAACTTCCATCCGAACAGGTCTGCATAGAACTTCTTCAGTTTTTCAACATCATTGGCTGGAATTTCAAAATGAACGACTGTATGATCACCCATAATGCATCAACTCATCTTCACTAACTATACGCTCTCAAAAAATCTTTCCAAAATATTCGAATAAAATAAGGGACGCTGAAGTTCAACGTATATATAAGGGAGGGGCTAGATACCGCATGGCACTAGACTTTTAAAAGAAGAGGCAGAAAAGGTGACAAGGATCACAACCCACAATAGATCTCAACATGAAGTAGATTCCTCAACTCAGGTTTTCCGCTTTCTGTTTTCTTCCACGAACAGCAGCAGCACAGCCGTTGTTATTATACCTATCACAGAGTTTACATAGAAAGGCATTCCAAGTCCAGGAACAGCTATTGAACCGATGTAGAAGGTTTCCGTTCTATAAAGGTCATAGAGGTAGCCAGAAAGCAACGGTCCAGCAATGTCACCAGCATTAAAGAACATATTGTAGAGCCCAAAAAGCCTCCCACGTTGCTCTGCAGGAACAAGGTCAGCTCGCAAACCTTGCAAGGCAGGCATGAACATGTTAAAGCCCAAACTGCGGAATACGAAGACGAATGTGGCCTCACTTACGCTTGAAGTGAAAGGCAATGCTAAGCCGCAGATACGAGCAGATATTCCGCCCACGCCAATTAGTGGTTTTCGACCCACCCTGTCGGAGAATCGCCCCGCAGCCCAGCTAGCTAGCACGCCTACAAACCCTGCAGAGCTTAAAATTGTGCCGATGATGAGTGGTTCTGCGCCAAACTTATCTTCAAAGAATAATGCGGCAACAGGTAGTATGAAGCCTAAAGCAATACCGTTGAAGAAAGTGCAAACTAACATGATTTTGAAAGACCTTGAAAGCTTAACTTTGCTATCATGCTCTTCATTTGCGGCTGAAGTGCATTCTGCAGCTTTTTCCTCATCGAATCTCGCCTCCGAGCTCTTCTCCTTCAACTTCCATGCAACCACGACAATAGCAAGAACTGCCAAAGCCGAATCAACAAAGTAGGGCATCCTGTAACTATCATTCAAACTGCTCAGCCCTGATGTGTATGCAGAGAATTGGACAGAACCTCCAAAAATAGGTCCTAGATTTCTCCCAATCATTCCACAAGACAGAACAAATCCGACTGCTTCGCCTCTTTTAAGTGGCGAAACATGGTCAATGAGTAATGCCTCGGCAGGCAGAGTAGCGGCTGCGGTGACAGCACCGTTTAATGTTCGGATAAGCAGTAACCATTCCCATGAAGGTGCCAGACCCGTCAATACTCCAAAGATAACATCACCAATCAACCCGCCCAGCATAACTCTCTTTCTACCAATTCTGTCACAGAGCGTGCCCAGCCTAGGCGACAGCAGAGCAGACGCAGCCATAAAGCTGGAAGTGAACAAACCTATAGAAGCAACTGATGCACCCAAAGAAAGGGCATATTGAGGAAAGAAGGACAGCGGCAAAGAGAAAGCAAGAGATTCGATAAATGCGACAAGACCCAGAACTAGAACAGTGGTAGTATAGAGTTTCCCACTTGCCATGCAATTACCTTAGCCACAGACCGCAGAGAATTCTCTATTATCATACAATGATAAAAAAGCATTTCTAGCACAAGTCAATAATAGAACGCGAAAACACGTGCAAAATTCTCAAATCATAGTGTAAATTCCCATTTGCACCACAATTCTTTCGGATGCTTGTCAGGCGGACAAACAAGGCAATTTACTTTGACCATAGGATTCAGTGCTTTTGCAAAATTTTGTAAATAGCTAAACCGCACCAGCTTACATGGAAATTCACTTAAGCCCTTGCCCAAACGTGTTTCTTGTGTTCTACATCTGCTAATGCTCAAAACAGCTCGCTTAGCAGTGACTTCTATTATTTTGAAAGGTTGATCTAAAGTCCAGCTTGACTTGCGTAATAGGCTTATTATGGTTGCGACGTCGGGATTTTCGTCCACATTGAACATTCGTTGGAGGCTTTTGGCTTCTATTTGTGCCATGGTTTCCCACACGCCAGCATCAATCTCCGTAGCAGCTTCGGTGCCAAACCTTTTTTCTATGCCCAAGAAATATAAGCCGTCAACCCTCCACAGGTTGCGAATCTGCAAAAAAAAGAAGTCAAGCAGCTTCTCCTTGGGCACTTTAGCCAGCATCGCTCGATCTTCATCACTTCCGAAAGGATACTCGCTCATGCAAACACACCAACGTAAGATTAACAATTAACATGAAAACCTTTTAAACATTAGCTTGTGGAAATTTTTCAAAAGCAGTTTAATATTAACATGTGCACAAGAATAGGCTGGTAAGATTATGAAGTTTCCAAAGGATTTTCTTTGGGGTGTATCCAACAGTGGATTTCAATTCGAGATGGGTGACCCAACTGGACAGAACATTGATCCAAACACAGACTGGTACGTTTGGGTACACGATGCCAACAACATACAGGAGGGCATCGTTAGCGGTGATTTACCCGACAATGGTGTAGACTATTGGAATCTCTACAAGAAGGATCACGAAATTGCCAAAAAGCTTGGCTTAAACGCTTATAGAATGGGGATTGAGTGGAGTAGAATCTTTCCAGAAAGCACGTCGGATGTTGAAGTTGGAGTTCAGAGAGCATCCGATAATAACATTGGAGAGATAGACGTTGATGGTCATGCCCTCGAAAATCTTGAGAAAATCGCCAATAAGGATGCGGTCAGCCACTACCGGGCTGTGATAGAAGATTTGCGGACGCATCAGCTTGAAGTATTCGCATGCTTAAATCATTTCACCTTGCCCCTATGGATTCATGAACCAATAATCGTTCACATCACAAAACTGGCTAGAGGCCCTAAAGGATGGGTTGACGAAAACACAATAGTCGAATTCACGAAATATGCCGCTTATATGGCTTGGAAGCTAGGCGACATCGTTGACAAATGGGCAACATTTAATGAACCTATGATAATTCCCGAGACAAGCTATATGATACCTGAGTCTGGATTTCCACCAGCACTAAACAATTTCAGAGCTTTAAAGAGAGCAGCCAAACATTTGGCTATTGCGCATGCCCGTTCTTACGACGTCATAAAGAAGATTGACACCGCCAAAGCAGATGAGAACAGCCTTAGCGCCGCCGATGTTGGATTAATACATAATGTAATTCCGACAAAACCGTTTTCGGCAGAACGGAAGCCCGATGTCAAAGCAGCCGAGTTCATGAATCACATGCACAATCACTTCTTTATACAATCCGTGTGCAACGGATGGTTAGATGAAAATCTTAACGGGGTAAAAGACAGAGGAGAAGTGAAAAATTACCTTGGGCAACGTCTCGATTGGCTGGGTGTAAACTACTACTCCAGAGAAGTGATGAAGGGGAGAACATCAATCTTGGCTAAACTGTTTGCTGGCATACCTGCAATTCCGGATATGGTGCCTAACTATGGCTTTCTTTGCCAACCCAACAGCAAATCTGCAGACGGATTGCAAACATCAGACTTCGGATGGGAAATCTATCCAGAAGGACTGCTTGACGCCTTAGAAGCGATGAAAATGTATGGGAAACCACTTTATGTAACAGAGAATGGCGTCGCAGATGCAAAAGATGCACTTAGACACACTTTCATAGTCAATCATTTAAAGGTCTTAGAAAGAGCCATAAATGAAGAGAAAATTGATGTCAGAGGATACTTCCATTGGGCGTTAACGGACAATTACGAATGGACTAAGGGCTTCCGCATGAAGTTTGGATTATGCTCAGTTGACCTAGAGACAAAAGTGCGGAAAGAGAGGAAAAGCGCTGAAACCTACAAAAAGATAATAAAAGAAGAACGATAACAAACTAGTGGCTTTCATAGTTTAAGCTAAGCTGAGCAAGGTAACCTTTTAAAACCTAACCGGAAAATAGAGATGAAGAAGCGGCGACGACAATTGAACCTACTAGAAACAATAATTCTGGGCATAATTCAAGGCATAACAGAATGGCTACCAATATCAAGCACTGGACATTTAAAAATAGCCGAACACTACATGGGCGAAAGAGCTCCTTTCGCATTCGATTTTATCTTACACATTGGCACACTAATAGTAGTTCTAATATTCTTCAGAAAAGACGTTCAGAGCATACTTTCAGCTCTGGTTCATTTAGACTTCAAGACAGAAAGTGGAAAGTTCATACCATTACTAATCGCCGCAACAATACCTGCAGCAGCAGTAGCCTTAATCATAATAAAATATTTTCTTGACTTGTCTGGAAACATACTATACATTGCCACGGCATTTATCCTCATCGGCATAATTCTCTACGCTACAAAAACTGGAAAAGAAACCGAAGACATAAGCTACAAAACCGCCATAATAGTGGGCATAGCAGAAGGTATAGCCATAATACCCGGAATCTCAAGAAGCGGAATAACCATCGCAGTTGCTGTGTTGCTGGGAGCAAAACGCGAAAAAGCCTTCCAATTCTCTTTTCTGTTATCAATACCGTCAGTTATTGGCGCTATAGGCTACATGTTCTACACAGAATCTGACAAACTAGTAACTGCACAGTTAGGTTGGACAGAAATTTTTGCAGGCGTCATCGCAGCAATGGTAGTTGGCTACTTTGCAATAAAGTTGCTCTGGAAGATTCTTGCAAAGAAAAAACTTTACCTTTTCGCGTTTTACTGTTGGCTACTCGGCACAGTGCTTATACTGTTAAACCTAAGCGGTTTCTAACCATTTAGGCTTCGCCGACAGAAATTCGGTGAGAAAACTTGCAAATTCGCTGTTTTTCCTATAAACTTCAACTGCTTCCTTATTTACCAGAATCTTGAATTTCTTACGCAGTACTTGCGAAATCTGCTCTGCAACGCCTGCATTTCTTCCACCGTCCCGTAGTTTTTCTTTGAGCAGAGAACAAACGTCTGTGTATCTTCTTCGAACCTGGACAATCCACCTTCCGTCTTCAATGTATGGACCAGCAATAGCAGCTGAATTGCCCACGTATTTCGAGAGAAATTTGGCACATTCATTTTCCTTTTCGAGAGGGGGTCCCAAATGCTTTTTTGTTGGCGGTAGACAGCATCGCTCCAACTCAAATGCAAACATGTTAAGGGCTTTTCCATCGCTCCATGGCATACTTCGTAAAACGTTAAAATCATTCAACAGCAAAAGCTTGTTTAATGAACGCTGAGACTTGTACAGTTGTCCCCACAATACATCCGGAACAGCGTTCACCTCTCCAAAAGTGAGAAACAACATAGCCGAACCCCTTGTCTCCAAGTTTTGAGTAAGCTCTTTCAATGTCAAGGCAGTTGTCGGTGGTGGAAAAAAGAAACTCAAATTAGCGTTTTTGAGAAAAGCCCGCGATGCGGCTACAAAATTGTATAGCTTATGTGGTTGCACTGCTGAAGCCACGTTTCTTCCCTTATCCACAGGGTCAACGACCACAAGCGGCTCTTTAAATAAGAGTTGCAGTTCATCTTCTCTTTCTTTGTAATAGTTTCCAATGTCAACTACGATTCTATGTTTATGTTGCGCAAAAGCCTGAAGAGCTTTGGTGAAAGATTTGTAATATAATATTAGGAGTTCGCAGAGGTAGCCGCTGAACCCGCCAATTTTTATCTCTGCGCCATAAACGTCTATGCCTTTCATGAACTTTTTTAAGAGGCGCACTTCACTTCGCAGTTTCAGGCTCAGATGCTTCTTCACATAATCAGTATGATACGGTGTCCTATCTGTGGCGCTTAGCCATTCTCCTCGTTTTTTGACATCGTAACAAGGCACAACATTCACACGAACACCGTCGATAAATGCCTCAAGATAAGGGTGTTCAGCAAACCGTTCAACCTGCTTTGAGCCTTTCGTGTCTTTTCTAGCAATTCTCAGACCTATCTCACCTAGATTCTTACGAGGTATCGATGTTGGAACGCGCATGAAAACGTCAATGTCCGGTTCTTGGCTTAGCCACGTGTCTTTTGCCACAGAACCTTCCACGCGCACAACGGCATCAACACCTAACGTTTCAGCCGCATTAGCAACTTTTTTTTCGAGTTCTTTAGTTAAGGCCTCAATTTCAGCTCGTTTTCTTTTATCGGGAGTAACACGCCCTAGCACAGTTGTGCAAATTTTATCGATTTTGTCCCGCATAGGTCTGCCCTTTTTTCCTATTTTCTATGTTTGTGGACAAAACTCTTTAAGCGTCGAATAAATTGGTCCTTTGGACGTTAAATCACTCTTCTTAAGCCTCAAACATGCAGCTCTAATTACTCCAAACTCGTAAGCCGCATTTTCTGTAATGCATTTGCCTAGCTCAGCCTTGTTTCTTCCAGACTTGACACGTGCAACAGTCAAGTGCGGACTGAAACCTTTCGGGTCTGGAGCGAACCCTAAACTGTGCAGACGAGGTTCCAACTGGTTAAAGATACTTTCCAATTGCTCTGTGCCTTGTGTTATTCCAACCCATAAAACGCGTGGATAATGCAGATTTGGAAAAGCGCCCATTCCTTGAAGTTTAACATCGAAAGGCAAGAATTGGGTTTTTTTCATTTCTTCAAAGATTTTCTCCGCTAAACTGGCGGTAATGTCTCCTAGAAAGCGCATAGTTACGTGAATGTTTTTCGGTTCGACAAGCTTCAAGTCTGCTCCAGTTTTAACCAAGAGACTTTGCGCATCCGCCATTTTCTGCAGAACAGACGCATTGTCAATGTCGAAGGCTATGAAACTTCTGATTGTTTCGGGCATCAATTATTCCTTCGCATATTTCTCGCTGTTCTCGACATAAATACTTTTAACATGAAAATCGAATGCTACTGCTATGCTTTCGATTTGAATGAATAAAAAAAAGGGAAGCTATTCCCAGTGTTCGTTGAAGTATACGCCTAGGATCACGGCGTCTTTTGCGTTGCAGCAACCGTTACCATCAACGTCTGCGTTTGCATCATAAGCTAAGTCAAGCTTATTGCTGCAAAAAGCTAAGCCTAAGAGTACAGCATCTGTAGCATTCACGTATGTGTCACCGTTAATGTCGCCGGGAATCGTGATGAGGAGCCAGCCGTCTGTGAAGGCGTTGTCCAATATTGTTGTTTCGTCTAGTAGTATGGTTACGTTAGCAGATATGACATAGTTGCCCTTGGCAAAGCCAGTGGTGTTCCAAGTGAAGGTGATGGTTGCGAAACTTCCACTTGTTAAGATGACTTCTCTCGTATCTATTGCAGTCTCGTTAGCGTAGAGAGTTGTGTTGAACGCTTCTGTGAAAGAGCCTTCGTTGGCGACTGTGACGTTTATTTGAGTTGAAAATCCCTGTCCGACAACGGTTTTGAGAGAGTTCACATTGGTTGTGGCTATGTTGTGGATTTCTATTATGGCTCTGTTTGTGATGTAGGTGAAGACAGGTAGCCAACGTTGGATTACGATTTCAATGTTGGTTGGGTCTGGGTTAAAGAATTGGAATACGCCTTTTTCCCACCAAGTGTCTGGATCTGGTCCAGATTCATATTGCCATGCACTCGCATTTGTGTAGATTTCACATGTGAGGGCGAATGTGCTTCTGTTGGCATACATCCAGTCGTCCCATAGACCTGAAGAGGTGTACAAGCCCACTCCAGATTGAGCATATGGCGAACCTACGAGGTTTGAGAGGTTTCCCGCGATTTCTCTAAAGAGAGAGTCGTCAGATGTGGGAAGATATGTGTAGCCCCATGGATAGAGGATGACATCAGCGCCTGAGTGAAAGCTTATGGCGTATCTGAAATTGTGGCTTAGTGCCAAGTCTCTTATGGCTTGAGTTTCGGGTTCTGAAAATGGTGCAGGTCCACGATAGTCTTCCGCCTCCGGAAAGGGACTGCCGCTACCACATGTTGCGTTCCATTGAAAGCCATAGTTCCTGTTTAAATCGACGCCTCCAACCCAGTCTTCGTTGAGTAAGCCATCGTTGTCGTCGTCTATTCCTTCCCATCTAATGAAATTGTATGTGGAGCCATCCCAAAAGTAGAGGTCTTCTATGTAGCCATCACCATCTTCATCATCTGGCGGGTCTTCGTCAAAAAAAACATCACCATCTTCATCGAATGGATGGACGTTTTTGCGCTGCCACTCATTTGCCAGTAAAGCATCAAAGGCGTCCACATTTAACATTGGGACGATGTAGATTTCGCTATAGTTTAGCATGTGGGTTTGGGTTTCGTCTATGCCGAAGCTGGTTGCGGCTTCTATGGCGAAGTATAGTGGCAGTTCTGCACTTATTGGTTCGCGGGCATGATGATAGCCAACGAAAAAGACTTTGGGCTTTGAATCACTATTCGATTCGTTCGTTAGTCTAATGCAGTAGATGTCATTATTTTGCCAACTTCTACCTATAGAAAAAACATCTACAATGTTCGGATAGCTAGTGTTCAAGAAGACAAGTGTGTCAACGATTTCAGTATAGTTATGATAGTGTTGCCAATCACCCCAAGGGTTAGAATTTAGAAAAGTGGAAATCTGACGTGAAGAATCAATTGCTGAAATATCAAGTTCAAAAGACGACATGCTGACTATTAGCAACATAAAAATTGTCACAGAAATAAGCTTCTTGTACATGACCTTCTCCAATCTAAACTATAGCTTAACAGCAAAATAAGAATTGCGAAAGAATTGCAGAAAATTAATTAGTCTAGCAAAACAATGCAAGAAGATGATTAGAAATGAACGAAAAGCTTGTCATAGGTCTGACAGGGATGCCAGGGTCGGGTAAATCGGTAATTGTTAACGTTGCAAAAGAATGCGGTTATGGCGTTGTGGTTATGGGTGATGCTGTAAGAGAGGAAGCGAGAAAAAGAGGCTTAGAGCCGAACCCTGAAAATCTTGGAAAAATAATGCTGGAACTAAGGCAAAAGGAAGGAAACACAGTTGTAGCCAAGCGAAGCGTTCCAAAAATAGAAAATGCAAAAGAAGCCAAAATTATCGTGGACGGCATAAGAAGCCCAACCGAAATCGAAGAATTCCAAAAACATTTTCCAAAATTCACCTTAATAGCCATAGAATCATCAGAGGAAACAAGGTTTAAGCGCCTGTACCGCCGCAAAAGGAGCGACGACCCCAAAAATTGGAGAATCTTCTACGAAAGAGACCAGCGGGAATTAAGTGTAGGACTAGGAGAAGCCATAACAATGGCAGAATACAAAATAATGAACGAAGAAGAAAAAACAATTGTAAAAGAAAAGATGAGACAAGTTTTAAAGAAAGTTGAGGAGAAATGGACGAGATAACCGTCTACATAGAGACAGAAATTAACCCAACAGAGTCCGAAGAAAAAGTGAAACAAGCCATAGAAAACATCTTCGGCAACGTTCAAACTAAAGTTCAATCTATATATAAGGGGGGTCTAATCACCGCGGAGACAAAAGGTCTCGATGCTCTAACCAAACTTTATAATTTGTTGCGAAGGGAGCGCATCCGTGACGCTGCTAGAGTAGTCTTTTTTGAAGGACTAGACGAAAAATCCATAAGCTTTTGCCTAAACAAGCAAGTAGCCTATGCAGGACATGTCTCTTTTTCCAAAGAAGTAGCTGAGTCACCTTTAGGACCAATAAAGGTTAAAATAATGTGCGACAACCCAAGAGAACTAATCCAATGGCTTACCCGAAAAATTTAGGTGAACAAAAATGAGCTTAGAAAAAGTCTACAAATACATCTATGTTCACACTGACGATTTTGTTAAAGACCTCATTAGGCTTGTTAAGCAACCGAGTGTTTCAGCAAAAGGCGAAGGAACAGAAACATGTGCAAAACTCGTAGAGAAAATGATGCAAGAAATAGGACTCGCAACAAAAATTTTCAAAGGCGAGAAAGGAAACACAGTTGTTTATGGAGAAAAACTCTCCAAAAAATCTAATAAAACCCTCCTCTTCTACGACCATTACGATGTACAACCACCAGAACCCCTAGAAAAATGGACGCATGAACCATTCAGTGGCAAAATACTCCGTGGAAGAATCTATGGAAGAGGCGCATCGGATAATAAAGGAAACTTTGTCTCAAGGCTAAAAGCTGTTCAGGCACTTCTGGAAGCTGCTGGCAATTTGCCTGTTAACGTAAAATTCTTCGTTGACGGAGAAGAAGAAATCGGCAGCCCTAATCTTGAGCCAATAATAAAGAAATATAAGAAATATTTTTCCGCAGATGCCGCAATCTGGGAGTTCGGCGGCACAGACAGACGAGGAAGACCAAATCTATACCTAGGGTTAAAAGGTGTTTTATCAGTCGACATAAAAGCCAGCGGCGCATCCAAAGATGTTCACTCCGCAAACGCGCCCTTAATACCGAATCCTGCATGGCGTCTCATTTGGGGATTAAACCTTCTAAAAGACACAAAAGAAAAAGTGTTGATTAAAGACTTTTACAAAAATGTTCGACTGTTATCAACAGAAGAAATAGAATGTCTAAAACACATCCCTCTCGAAGAAGAGGAAACAAAAAAAGAACTGAAGCTAAAGAAATTCTTGCATAACAAAACAGGATTAGAAGCTCTGCAAGCATTATTGTACCAGCCAACCTGCACCATAAACGGATTCATATCAGGATACACAGGCGAAGGCTCAAAAACAGTTCTACCTCATGAAGCAACAGTAAAACTTGACTTCCGACTAGTTCCAGACCAAACATCAATCGAAATTTACCAAAAACTTGTCAGACACCTAAAAAGACACGGGTTTGGAGACTTAAAAATAGTTAAACATGGCTCCACCGAACCGACAAGAACACCAATTGATAATCCTTTTGTGAAACTAGTTACAAAAACTGCAGAGAGAGTCTATAAAAAAAGAGCAGTGATTTACCCAATCAGTGCAGGCTCCGGACCTATGCATTTGTTCCGAAACTTCCTGGGCTATCCAATCGTCTCAGCCGGGTGCAGTCACCCAGAAGCTAACACACATGCACCTAACGAAAACCTAAAAATAGACAGCTTCATAACGGGAACAAAATTCATTGCAACATTGATAAACCATTTCGCTCAATAAGCGGGTGCCTATCTTGCCTTTAAAAGCCACAGTAACCCAAAAAGGAGCAGTTATTCTCGGAAAATACGTTGCCTGCGACGCTTTTGACGAAACCAAACCACTTCGAGTTGTCACACATGCACACGCAGATCACATGACAGGCCTGCGGCAAAGCTTAAACACATCCGAGAGAGTGCTGATGACAAAAGCTACAAAAGACTTAATCGACGTTTTAAGAGGACCGCTATTTCTTATGAGCGGCTTCGTAGAAACGCTTGACTATGGCAATGCCATCCAACACGAAGAAGAACGCATAACACTTTTCCGTGCTGACCACATTCTAGGTGCAGCCCAAATACTCGTAGAAGACGCAGAAGGAACAAGAATCGTCTACACAGGAGACTTCAGACTCGAAGAAACACCCATCTTAGACGCGGACATCCTTGTCATAGAAGCCACATACGGAAGCCCAACGTGCAAACGCCCATTCAAAAAAGACATCAAAAACCTCTTCATCTCCACAGTTGAGAAAGGACTAAAACAAGGCACCGTCTTCATTTTTGGCTACCACGGCAAACTACAAGAAGCCATGCAAATCTTACACGAAGCAAACGTTAAAGCTCCTTTCATCGCTCCTGAAAGAGTGCTACAAGTGTCTAAAGTATGCGAAAAACACGGCATGCGTCTAGGACGTCTAATGCTCTCAGAAGAAAAAGAAGCAAAAGAACTGTTTGAAAAAAACCTGCCATGCATAGCATTCTGTCACATGAATACCAGAAACAAAATTGGCCAAAACAGCTTCCGTATTTATGCAAGCGGCTGGGAATTTAATGAGCCATGCCGCGAAATCGCCGACAAAGAATACATCGTAGCCCTAAGTGACCACTCAGACTTCGACGAATTAATAGAATACGTCAGACACTCAAAACCAACACAAGTAATAACAGAAAACTACCGAGTAGGACACGCAGAAACATTAGCCAGAGAAATCCAAAAACGCCTAAAAATACCAACCACACCACTCCCAAAGTAACAACAAAAAACCGTCTAGGTTTCTAGAACAGGTATCGCATATATTACTACAGAAGATTTATCTTCCTCAACTCACATTATTATTGCAGAATTCAGATTTGGATTCCGAATTCATACGGCTTAAATAAAAAGAAACGAGACATTCCGAGTGCGGTACAGAAATGGCTCCCCCACTACAACCAGAGTTCTTTGCACTGCTAGGTATAGACCTTTTTCTAGCAATAAGTCTGCTGACATGCTTGTTAGACAGGCATTTCCCATGGCAGCTGCCCTACGTGTATCAGCTTGCAGCTCTGGCGGGTTTTGGACAGCTGCTAGTAAGCAGGGAGTTCATAGCGTTCTTCGGCGAGTATATGCGCTTCTGGTACAGTCTTCTATACTTAGTTGTAGCTTTGACAAACATAATCGCGATCAATGTATACCTTGGCATAATGAAGAAACTGCTTAATCATGCTAAGGTTTTCTTGCTAACCGTCACTTTCCCAGCTCTGGCATTAACTACGTTCTTTCTATCTAACTATTCACAGGTTGCTGTCCACCCGTTAGTGATGACTCCACAGATGTCTTGGGAAGCCGCATTCATCGGTATAGTTGCTTTCGACACAGTTGTTGTGGGGATAGGCACATACGTCTTCTTCAAACCAAAATGGTGGTACATTGCAGTAGGAGCAGGCACAGCAGTAGCAGGCGCAACAGTATACGCCTTTATTAAACCATCGTGGGGAGAAGCCGCATTCATAATATCAGCCATAGCTCTCGCAATAGCCTGCATCCTCGTCTTAGGCATAAGCGTCTATATTCTCGCAAAAATCTGGATCGAAACGTTAAAAGAAAGAAACAGAAGCAAGGAGGTGAAACAACAAAATGAAATTCAATTATAAGAAAAGTCTCAAATTTGTAACGTTGCTAATAACAGCATTGCTCATAGCGACCGTAAGTGCTACAATCTACGATTACATGTATTTGAATGCAAACGTTGGAGTTCAGGGAATGTCATTGGCATGGGTTAGCGGTAACGACGGCACTGATGCAGGAACATCAATCAGCGGAGTAACAGCTACACTAACCAACTTAAACGGTCCACCGAATGGTACGAGAATCTATGCTGACCCAGTAAGACTTAACAACACAGGAGCAAGCCAAATAACGTTTAACGTAACAATAGATGCGATAACAGGTGACACTCCACAATTAGACTCAATATACGTTAGGATATACAGCTTGAACACCACCACATGGATACAAAACATGACAATCTGGGCAAGCGGAGCCCAAGGAAGCGGCGCTAACAATTTACCGATACCATCTGGACACATGTGGAGATTCCAATGGGAAATCAAATGGAAATCTACAGCAACAACGTCTCATTCAGTAACTGTCAACTTGAAGCTGAAAGTACCAGTCGCATAAAATCTCTATTTCCCCTTTTCTTTTCCATATTCAGAGGTAGCACAAGATGGGAACAAGTCGCGTAACAAAATCGCATCGCGTTTTGATAGCGATAACGCTGCTAGTTATAGTTGGTTCTATGTGTCAAAAAACGTCTGGAAATGTTGATGATTTCATGAATCTAAACGAGAACTATGGTTGTATAACGCCTCTTGTAATACTTGATAACGGTGTGAATCAAACTAGCACAATTTACAGTAACGATACAAGTGCCAAAATAATCATTAACGCAAATCAAACCTCTCTAACCTATAATTACTCTCTCAACATTGTAAATAATAACGCTAGCATTTGGCAAGTAGGACTCGAATATTATGATTATGTAAACATCACTCGCGTAAATGCCACAATAATTCTACATAACAATTCCACTTCAAGCCAACAGATCGCGATAAGCGGTGGAAACATTAGCCAAATAAACAACTATTATAGTCTTACGGATAATGCGACAATATATATAGGTATCATGAATCTAGTTGAAAACTTTTCTATTGGAGAAACAATTTTGAACGTTTATTTGAGGATAAAAACTCCAAACACCACAACATATACGCTGTATATAATTACATTCGAATTTTCCTAGAAATTCGCGGCTTCCAGAAGCATTTTTATCCTCACTGCTTGATAGTAGAGGCTTGTGGTGAATTGATGGGTAAATCGTCTTTGGCTTCTGGCTTCTACAAGCTCAACCCAAAAGAGCGCCTAAATCTCGTTAAAAAGTTTGCCGATTTAACCGATGAAGAAGCTGCTTCATTGCAGAATACTGGTTCTTTGCCTTTGGATTTAGCCGACCGCATGATAGAAAACGTTGTTGGCGCCATTCCCATACCGCTTGGAATAGCTGTAAACTTCATGATAAACGAACGTGATTATTTGATTCCGATGGCTATTGAAGAGCCGTCTGTTGTGGCTGCAGCTAGCTACGCGGCGAAGATGGTTCGTGACGGTGGAGGCTTCTATACGAGCAGTACGCCGCCAGTAATGATTGGACAAATACAAGTTGTGGGCGTAAGAGACCCTTATGCGGCTAAAATGCGTGTTATACATGCAAAAGAGGAAATTTTGAAGAAGGCGAATGATCAAGACCCGATGCTTGTTTCCGTTGGCGGCGGCGCAAAAGACTTGGATGCAAAGATAATTCAAACGGCTCAGGGATCAATGCTTATCACTGAGTTGCATGTGGACTGTCGTGATGCTATGGGCGCTAACGCTGTTAATACTATGGCGGAGGCTGTGGCGCCGACGATAGAACGCTTAACTGGCGGACGCGTTTACCTACGCATAATTTCTAATTTGGCTACAAAACGCCTAGTGAGAGCATGGTGCACCGTGCCAAAAGAGGCTATAGGTGGAGAAGAAGTCGTAGACGGCATAGTAAATGCGTATGCCTTCGCAGCAGCAGACCCTTATCGAGCGGCCACGCACAATAAAGGCATTTTAAACGGCATAATTGCCGTTATAATCGCAACCTGTAACGACCATCGCGCCATTGAAGCTGGAGCTCATGCTTACGCTGTCAAAAACGGACATTATACGACACTTTCAACGTGGGAGAAAAACGAAAACGGTGACTTAGTAGGCTCAATCGAGTTGCCGATGGCAGTTGGCTTAATAGGCGGAGCGGTAAAAACGCACCCAATAGCACGAATAGCCATTAAAATTTTGGGCGTGAAAACAGCAAACGAGTTTGGCGAAGTTTTGGCAGCTGTTGGCTTAGCACAGAATTTGGGCGCTTTACGGGCATTGTCCCATGAAGGTATACAGCGGGGACATATGTCGCTTCATGCAAGAAACATTGCAGTTGCTGCAGGCGCAACAGATGAGTTGATAGATCTAGTTGCTGAGAAAATGGTTGAAGAGCGCAAAATCCGCATGGACAGAGCGAAAGAACTATTAGAACAGTACAAGACTTCTGGAAAAGTCTAAAAAGGCAAAGAACGGCATCGTTTTAAGAGTGAAAACAATGAAAATTGTTCCAGGACCAGCGTCCAAACAGTTAGGCGAAAAAGTTGCAGAACTTTCAGGCGTAGAAGCAGTGCCGCTGGTGTTCAAGAATCATCCAGACGGCGAATCCTATGTAAGAATTGAAGGCACCGTAAAAAATGAAGAAGTAGCCATAGTACAGTCAACGAGTCCGCCACAGGATACACGTCTTATGCAACTGGCATTAATTGTTGATGCAGCCAAGCGACACGGAGCAAAAAAGATAACAGCGGTTGTGCCTTATCTGACGTATGCACGTCAAGACAGAGTTTTTCTTCATGGCGAAGCCGTAAGCATTGAAGTGGTTGCACGTATACTCAAAGCAGCCGGGGTTGACAATCTAATAACAGTAAATGTTCATCAACAGAAAGTTTTGACTAAATTTCCCTTTCCAGCCAAAACAATCTCGGCAATTCCGTCACTAGCTGAATATTTTAAACAGAAAGGTTTCCGCAAGGCTTTCGCTTTGGCACCAGACAAAGGCGCATTGTGGCTGGTAGAAGAAGCCAAAAAAGTCCTAGGCGGAGAATGTGGCTATATCGAGAAGCATAGAGACCGCTACACTGGGCAAATTACCATGGAAAAAAGACCGTTTGATGTAAAGGATAAGACTGTGATTATTTTTGACGATGTGGTAAGCACTGGAGGCACTGTGGCTTTGGCAGCAAAAAATATGAAGGAGGCTGGAGCAGGGACGGTTTACGCTGCTTGTGTTCATCCACTTCTGATTGGTGATGCTGAAAAACGCATCCTGAAAGCTGGAGTTGAGGAAATTGTTGGAACCGATAGCGTTCAAAGCCATGTCAGCAAAGTCTCCCTCGCGCCTCTAATAAGCAAGGAGCTTATGCGCTAAAGGAGCAACAGTGTGGCTAAGCTTTTCTTTTTGCTTTCCGGCGAGCATGAGACTTTGCCAGTTTCCGAGCTAAAGGCGATACTTGAAGCAGAAGGCTGCGCTTTTAGAATTTTAGAGAAACTTGACCAAGTGGTGAAGCTTGAAGCAGATTTAAACTGCGTAGAAGCCATAAAACGTCGAGCAGCACTAACGAGGCTTTGCGGACTAGAATTATTCAGCTGTGAAGCAGAGATAGGCACAATACTTAGAACTGCATGTTCAGTCGGCTTTGAAAAAGTTTTGGATTGCGAAGAAAAATTTGTAGTTCGTGTAAAGCGTGTGAAAAACTATTCCCCAAAATTGGAGAGCATGATTCTTGAGCGAAAACTTGGAGAAGTCATTCTAAACAAAACAGCAAAAATAAGAGTAAACCTAAAACAGCCAGACAAAACCTTCACTGGAATCTTGACAGAGAACAAATTCGTTTTTGGTTTAAAACTTGCCACTATTCAGCCTAAACTGTTTGTTGAAAGACGTCCAAAGCATAAGCCTTTCTTTCACCCTTCAGCCATGACAGCAAAACTTGCCAGATGCATGGTAAATTTGGCTAAGCCAAAAGCTGGAGAGCTTGTTTTCGACCCGTTTTGTGGAACTGGAAGTATGCTCGTTGAAGCCGCACTCATAGGCTGTCAAGTTTTAGGACAAGACATCCAAAAGCGCATGGTAAAGGGAACTCGCAGAAACTTGGCTTTTTTCAATATTAAACCAGAAGGGCTTATAGTTGCAGACGCAAAAAACCCTCCAATAACAACGGTTGACTGTGTTGTAACTGACCCGCCTTATGGCATATCTACAACCACGCTTAAACGCACTACAAGGCAGATAGTTGAGGAAGTCTTAATAGCTACCCATAACATGCTCAAAAAGAAAAAGCGGGTCTGCATAGCAGCACCGAAAACATTAGGCATCGGACGTTTAGGCAAAGCTCTAGGCTATAGACAGTTAGAATCGCATTTTGTTTATGTACACCGAAGCCTAACAAGAGAAATAGCCACACTGGAAAAGACGTGAAACACATGAGCCTAAAAATCATTTTCCTCGGCACAGCGGGAAGCGTTCCAACACAAAAAAGAAGCTTACCATCTATACTTATACAACGCAAGGGCGAACAAGTAATGTTTGACTGCGGCGAAGGCGTACAGAGACAGATGATAAAAGCGAAAGCTGGTTTCCACAGAAAAATGAAAGTTTTCGTTTCACACATGCACGGCGACCACGTTCTAGGCTTGCCAGGAATTCTGCAAACAATGTCTTTGCTTGACCGCAGAGAGAAACTTGACGTTTACGGTCCGCCTGGAATAAAGGGCTTCTTGGAAGGCATTAGAAAAACCGTGCAGTTTGTTTTGACTTTTCCAGTTGAAATTCACGAAGTTCTCGAAGCTGGCGCCGTATGCGAAGAGCCTGAATATGCTGTTCGAACAGTTTGGACGAATCACGTAATCCCAAGCTTAGCATACGCCTTAGTGGAAAAGCATCGGCCAGGAAGATTTTACCCTCAAAAAGCCAAAGCATTAGGCGTTCCAGAAGGCCCCTTATGGTCGAAACTTCAGCATGGACAGAAAGTCAAGCTTTCCAACGGTCGAGTGGTGAAGCCCGAAGACGTTACAGGACCGTTTAGGGATGGAAGAAAAATTGTGTATACTGGCGACACGAGACCGTTTAAAGAGTTTGCCAAGTTTGCAGCTGATGCGGATGTGCTTATTCACGACGCTACATTAGATGATGATTTGACGGAAAGAGCAGAAGAGGATGGACACTCGACTCCTGAGCAAGCGGCTAAAAACGCTAAAGCAGCGAAGGTTAAGCAGTTGATTCTTACGCACGTGAGCGCCAGATACAAGGACACAAGCCCATTGCTGAAACATGCAAAGAAAATCTTCAAAAATACAGTGGTCGCAGAAGACTTCATGGAGATAGAGATTCCGCTTTTGGACAGCTAGAGTAGTTGCTTTAGTTTCTGCACGCTTTCCTCTACGTGCTCCACGGACTCGACAATTACGGTTTTATCATAACCTATCCGCTTTAACGTGGCTGCAAAGCTGCTCCAGTCAACGTTTCCATAGCCTATGCCCAAATGGTGGTCGAAATTTCCATTATTGTCATGAGCATGAATGTGCACAATCTTGTCTGCAAAAACCTTTAGGAAACGCTCTGTCTGCCCATTCAGGTTTGCGTGTCCAACGTCAAGAACTAATCCGATGTTTTCGCCGATTTCTTGATAGAATTTGGTGAAGTCGTCAACGCTTTTCATAAGAAACGCAAAAGGTTCAGGCACATTCTCTATCGCTATTTTTACACCATAATCCGCTGCAGTCTTCAGCAAGAACCGCGTCGTCGTTTGGTTTTGAATCCAATCCATGCCAGGATAGAACATGCTTATTCCAGTTTTTAGTCCTGGATGAAAAACCCATATGTAAGCGTTTAAGGCATTTGCGCAGGAGATTGATTTTTCAAGTCTTTTCAGCATTGTCTTAAGC
>JACAEK010000058.1 GCA_013388895.1 Candidatus Bathyarchaeota archaeon
GCTTGGAATGATCGCCACGTTGGCATCGTGGAGGCCGCGGGTTCAAATCCCGCCCCGTCCACATTTAACGAACCCTTAACATCACAGATTTTCAAGACGATTATGAAACTAGAGAAGACGGGCAGAGCGCAGTTTACGTTACGGGGCATCTTAAAGAAGTTAATGCAGTTAAATAGGGAAAAAAGATCAAATATCCGTTAGTAAGACGTATGCTTCCTGTTTAGACTTCCATGCGAACCAGACAATCAATGCTGCAGCTACAAACTGTACAATTGCAATCACTATTAAAGAAGGCAAATAGGCAGCTGGAAAGCCAACTGCACCAATTGGCAGCAGAACTATAAAGACTATGCCCACGATGATGTTTAACCAGCGATTTATCGAATCCTTCAAGGTCAGGGACAGTAAAGCCATGAGTGGTAGAATCATCTCTATGATTACTAACATCAGCACCATTTCAGGTGTTGTTTGCGCAACGGCTTCCTCTACGAAACCTGATATAATGCTCAATCAATGCTATCCAAATACCAGCCATTTCGTAAACGAGCCACAGCATTGCAATCTTTATCTTCCAATCTTCCAGAATTTCACTTTCCCTATAATAATGTTTTAAACATCTCTGATTCCAAAGCATATAAAACTATACACTTACTCCAATGCTCTTAAACGGATAATCAAAGAATTGGTCTCTTCCTGTTCGCTTCGTTCCCTCAATCTTGTGATGTTTCGCTTTTTGATATATATCCGAGATCGAAAGAAACGATTTATCGAGATTTACGATATAGAATTATTATGGCACAGGATGTTAGGAGTATGAAGAAAAGGAAAAAGATAGATTTACACGACGTTCAAGATGTTGAAAGGATAAAGCTTGCCTGGAAGGTTAGAAGGCAAGTGCAACAAGAGATTCTGCAAAAGAAGCTGGTGCAATGTTTCCTGAAGCCACGTAAAGGACGCAAGTGTATTCAACGATATCCAGAAGCCATGCAGCCGATGATTAAGGATTTCATGCGAAAAGCCGAAGAGCAAACTAGGCTTTACCGCGTATAGCGTGCGAGTCTTTCGTTGTTCCTTCATGGTTTTCTGTGTCTGCAGGTTTTCTTTTGTGCTCTGCGAAGCCTAGACCCCTCACCTATATAGATTGAACTTCTAGTGTGCTTCACTATGAAGAACTTTAGATTCAAGAACGTGGGTTTTATGGTTTGGGCTTTTCCACTACTTTAGACTGTTGTGCAGCCAGAACTACTAATTCATGTTCATCTTGCTGATAACTCTCTACGTCTTTGAGAAGCCAGTCCGTTAGCTTTTGACATTCATTTGGATTGCAGTACAGATGGCTGTCTTTCTTCCATTCCCAAAACAAGCATTTGAAACACGGAACCTCTACCAGAACATCGACATTGGTTTTCATGCTTAACCGTAAAAGTGATGGCTCAATAGTTTGACTTATAGGTTGCGAATTTGTAAACATAACACCGTTTAATGATTGCAGTTTCTGATTCACGATTTTCTTGTGACGGCAGCAAAAGTTAAAAAGTACATGGATAATTTCGAATTTCTAGTGAACTGCAGTTGAACGCATTTGAATTAATGTATGAAAGATTGGCTGATTCTATAGTGAAACATCTCGATTTTGAAAGAATATCGGTTATTCTCGAGGCTGGATGTGGACGCGGACAACTAACCATGCCTTTTGTCAGAAAAGTCCATAAAATCAAAGAAAATTTCAAGGTTATAGCCCTTGACTTTTCTTCTGGTCCCTACGAAGGCGATTTAGACATTTTGAAGGAAAAAATGAGAAGAGAGAAACTTGACAAGGTTGTTGTGGCTGTTAAGGGTGATGTTAAAAACATGAAAACCATAGAGGATGAAAGTGTTGACCTAATAATTTCCAACGAGCTTTTTTGTGAATTGGACAAGAAAGGTCTTGAAAGAGCAATCAAAGAGTTTTACAGAATTCTAAAACCTAGCGGTCAGATGGCTCATGGAGAGCTTAGCCCAATTCCAGAAAATGAAGCTCAAAGACTAGTCATTGAAGCAAACGCCTACTCATTAGAAACGTCGCAGCCAAAACCAGAATAGTTTTCACCGTTTTCTGACGAAGTAGCCGCACTCATGCATAAAATAGGCTTCAAAAATATAACTGTGGAGTATTTTGAAACGGACGCAAAAATGGACTTTAACACAGCAACAAAAAAGCTTAGAGAATGGAAAACCGACCCTGCCTTCATCAAAAAACACCTGAATGATGTCAGAAGACATGGTTTGGAGTATCCAATGGAGCACGTAATCTTCTGCAGAAAATGAAAAAGCTAGACTAGCGTCTGTTTGTCATGCTTTCCAAGATCTACAGTTTCTTCCTTTTCTTTATCAGAATTGTAAGGAAAAATGTGACGCATAGAGAAAAGAGCAATAATGCGCCTTTGGAGAATTCAGGGACAATCGAAGACCCAACTATCTCAATTATATGAACGCTGTGAGTGTAGCTAAAGTAAATAAATGTGTGCGTTCCATTAGAAGATATTGTTGGCTCTGCTGGAATGCTGTCAATCTTTACCGTGTAAGGAGGTCCCAGAAAGGCTTCGGGGACAGTAATGTTACAGAAGCCCGTTGTTCCAGTTGCTGCTGACACTGAGAAGCTGATGCTTTTTGCGGTACTGTTTAGAACGAAATTGGAAATTGTGGAGTTGCCAACAGTAACCACGTAGAAGAGTTGCCCGCCAATGTTAACGGGGTGACTGTTGGTTGTTACAGCATTTTCGATTAGTGCAAAATCAAGCTCAGTTATCTGCCCAGCTTTTATGACCACGCTGTTTCGTGTTTGATTGATTTTTCCTTCAACAAACACCTTAAGAGTGTAGCATCCTTCCGGAGTGCTGTCAAAAGTGTAGGAACCATTTACCGGAGTGCTAACGGAAGCCACGATGGAGAGTCTTGGAATAGAAATTTCGACAACAGCGTTCTGAATTGGGTTCTCTCCGTCTGTGACTGTTCCAGAAATTGTGCCAGTCGTGACAACATTGTTTGAAGCCTCAACAACATCGATTCTAGCTCTCGAAGAACTGCCCTCTTCTTGGGAGCACGTCACGATTTCCGTTTGGGAATCGTCATCAACGTTTTCTGTTGTCACAGAATAAGTGTATGTTTGACTGTAGCCCTCTTGAACGTTTTCGATAACTAAACCTGTAGTGTAGCTCCAACTTAGAATCGCAGTATAGCTCTTCCATGCAAAATCCTCTGTATCATAATAGTAGCCGACTGCTATGATTTCTGCTATGCCGTCACCTTCAACATCCGCCACATCTATAGAACAAATGAAACTGTCTCCGCTAACACTCCAATAGTAGGTTCCCATTCCTATGATTTCGTTTGGATTCTGATAGTTATTTCCAATAGAGATGAACATGTACTCGTTACCGTAATAGTCCCAACAGTAACCACTTATCACTATCTCGTTTAACCCATTTCCATCAACATCTGCAACGTCAAGGGAGTTTATCCAATAATTTACTCCAAAATCAGATGCTTGCAGATAAAGCGAATTTTGGTCACAGTATAGAATAGCAA
>JACAEK010000057.1 GCA_013388895.1 Candidatus Bathyarchaeota archaeon
CGCAGCCACTTCCGTCATCGAGGAGAAAGGAGAAGGCTTCGAAAACGGAAAAAACCATTCCACGCTGCGTAAAGTTTAGCCCTCAACCTTAGCCCTCCATTACATCGTAAGACTTAAGATACATTTCGGGTATAAAAAGATTGCTGAATAGTGCGGTTTTACAAACATGAAGGGTGGTTTTAGCCTATGGCTAGTATGCCTTCTAAGATTTTCTTTTCAGGTATGTCTAGTTGTTTTGCTAGCCATGTTTTCAGTAAGATTGTGGGTTTGGGGAGTTCGCCACTGTAGGTTATGATTTGGTTGTCTTTGAGTGCGTCTGCTTGGAAGGTTTTTTCGGCTTCGCGGTATAAGTAAGAAACTGTTTGCGCTTGATTAGCCAATGTTAGGAAGTCTTCCCATTGTTTGCAGCGCATGATTACTGGTGGTCCATGGTTTTCTCTGGAAAGCTGTGGTGTTTCTGTTTTTCGTTCTTGCGTTGGTTGCGTGAGGATTGTGGGTGTTTCTTGTGATGCGGATAGGTATGTGATGAGGTTTGTTATTTCGCCTTGCAATGTTGCGAGTGTTTCTTCGACTTTTTCTATTTTTCCGCTCAATGCACCAGTGTCGCCTAATTTTTCAGTTATGTTGCCTAACTCGTTTATTAAGCGGTCCAAATCTTTTTCATGCTCTTTTAGGACGTTGACTATGAAATCTAGCGCTTCGAGGGCTTCGTTCTTCGATGGCAGTTTCCTAGACATCGCTTTTTTCTTCCTTTTTCCTTGTTTCCTTCAACCTAATAATGTCGGTTCTTCGTAGATAAACGTAGCGAATCCTCAAGATATATCGACGTGAAGAGATATCCGTACGTATTTGGAATTCGAACTTGTATGGGAGAGTTAAAATATCGGTTTCTAAATGAGTAAAACACCCTTAAAATGGCAAAGGCGCTTTTCCATGAATAGCATGATAAGTTTCTCCGAAATAGAAGAAGCGGTTAGATTTATCTCGGAAAATGGAATTAAAATCCTTAATTTGTGTCATATTCCAGAAGATGGAAGGCTAAAAACGCTTAGCTTTTCAGTAGTCGATAAGAGCAGGGTTTTTGAGATTTTAGAGTATGGAGAAAGAGTTGATGGTTCAAATTTGTTTTCGTTTATTGAAGCTGGTGAAAGCGACATTTACATAACGCCCAACATTAGCGGAGCCTTTATGAATCCGTTTTCTGCTATTCCCACGCTTAATGTCTTTTGCGATTATTTAGATGAGCATGGAAAGCCGTTGGATGTTGCGCCGAGAAATGTTCTAGCCAGGGCTGAAGAGCAATTGCGTTCCTCAAGCGGTTTAGTTCTTAAAGCTTTGGCAGAGCTTGAGTTTTACGTAATTTCTAAATTGGAAAGTGAAATGCTTTTTCCCGGAGTGCCTGATAAGAATTATCATGAGTCTACTCCTTTCGCACGATTTGAGGGGTTAAGGAATGATGTTTTGGCTACTTTGGCTGATGTGGGCATCGCTACGAAATATGGGCACAGCGAGGTTGGTCTAGTTTTTAGCAAAAATAGCGTGCTTATGGAGCAGCAAGAAGTGGAGTTTATTCCGCAAGATTTAGCGAAAACTGCTGAAAACATTGCGATTGCTAAGTGGATTATTCGTAATGTTGCTGTGAAGTATGGCGCATCTGTGTCTTTTTCGCCTAAAGTTTCGCTTGAGCACGCTGGAACTGGGATGCACATTCACCTATGCGCGGTTAAAGATGGAAAAAATGTTGTTGCGAATCCTAAGAGAAGTTTAAGCACTGACGCTTTGAAAATGATTGGTGGAATATTAAAGTTTGCATCTAGCCTATCAGCTTTTGGGAACACTACGCCTGTGTCTTATCTGCGTTTTATTGCGCGTAAAGAGTCGCCCATGCATGTTTGTTGGAGTGCAAGGAACCGTCTGGCTTTGATTCGTATTCCGTTATGGTGGAATTATGCAAGAAAAAGCGGGGAAAAGGATAGTCTTAGGGAGACTTTTGAATATAGAGCGCCTGACCCGTTTGCGAATGCGTTTCTGCTTTTTGGTGGATTGGCTTTAGCTGTGAATTATGGCTTGGAGAATTCTGAGGAATCGCTTGAAACTGCTAAGGACTTGTATGTTGGAGAAGGTGGCAGTAAAAGAAAGCAGTCTAAGGTTTTGCCTCGTTCATGCTATGAGGCTGCGAATATGCTTAGAAAGGATAGGCAGTTTTATGAGGCGAATGATGTTTTTCCGAAGAAGCTAATTGAAAAAAGCATCGAGAAGCTGAATGCGTTTAAGGATAGAGATTTGTGGAAGAATTTGGGTGACAAGCCAGAAAAAGTCGAGAATGTGTTGAAGCAGTATTTGCATTACGGCTAGTAAAGTGCTCTGTTGCTCTCTGCTGTGTCTAGACCCCCTTATTTATAGATTGAACTTTTGTTTCTAATTGATGGTTCTAAGAAACTTTAAGTAAAGGCGAAGTTTAGAATAGCTTTAACCTTTAGAAATAGTTGGAAAAAATGGCTTTGCATGGGCGGGTAGATCAGTTTGGTATGATCGCCACGTTGGCATCGTGGAAGTCGCGGGTTCAAATCCCGCCCCGTCCACCAGACACAGCGTTGGCAACTCAGTTGTTATATCGCGTTTCATAACGTTTCGGTTTTGGAGTAAGTGTCTTATAACTTAAGACAATAGATAGTTTTAGGGATTGCGGTGGAATTAAGGATCAGAAAGAGGGGAATGATGAGAAGGCTTGAGTCAATTGAAACAAGCTTAAAAGTGATAGAAAACGCGAACAAGGCAGTGATAAACTCGCTTCACATCGTCCAGTGGCTAACTATACACCAAGGAAACGACTACTATTAATCATAGAAAAACTCTGAAATCCCTATTTCAATGTTGGCTTTGTGAGAACAAGATACAGTGAGGAAAATTATCTTTAACTTCCTCAGTCCACTTCTCTATGAGCTGTTGCTGATCAGCTTTGTCTTTATCAGTTTTCATAAGCATGCCAACCGCAGCCGCACCAGTGCGCACTTTCTGCAGTGCTTCAGAGTTACTACACTTCATAAACTCATTGCATACCGTGCAATCTGACACCTTCCTTCCAGAAGCGCAGGGTCTAATTTTGCATTCATCATTACCGCCACCTTTCAAACATCCTGGACAAATAGGCAGAACCTGTATTGACGCTAATCCTTTCATAAACTCTTTTCCATCGAAGTCTTTGGCTCCCCAGTCGTTCACACCATAACCCCTGATAAGATGTTCATACTTTTTCGTTAGTTCTTTTAAGGCTCCATTGCCCACGATACAACTTCCACACCAAAGCCCACAATAGCCAATCTGATTCTTCACATTTTCAAAAGCTTTACCTTGCACTTCACATATCCCCAACTAATCTTTACTTTCCTAGTTTGTTCTTATGATTTCAGCGCCTATCTGACTTATTTACTCTTTGCATAAAGCAAGAAGCCCAAGTCATGTACTTTTGAGGGTCCTGTCACGTATCTGCTCAATATGTTGGAATCCGAATCTGAGATTCACAAACTATACGTAAGCGACAAAACATTAGAAAACGCTGGTAGCGTTAAGCATGTCGCAAAAACTCAGAAAAATCATGGTAGAAAACATAGTAACTGTCAGACCAAACGACACAGTAAAGAAAGTAGCTGAACTCATGAATAAACATGAAATCGGTTGCGTCATCGTTGTTAACAAACAAAAACCAGTCGGCATCGTAACAGAACGAGACATGATAAAGCGAGTCATAAACAAATCAATAAACCCAGAAGAAACCCGCGTCAGCACCATAATGTCGCAGTCTCTAATTGAGGCTTCACCAAATATGTGCGCTGGTGACGCAGCCAAACTAATGCTCGAACGAAACATAAAGAAATTACCAGTAGTCGAGAATGGACGCC
>JACAEK010000022.1 GCA_013388895.1 Candidatus Bathyarchaeota archaeon
AATGTTGACATTCCAAACGTTAACAAGCTTTCGCTTTATGGTCCAGATTTGATTAACACTTCGCTTTTCGGAGACTACTGCAAGCATGGCGACTTATGGTACGTGGTGGCAAGGTCTAAAGAATATGGCTATGTTGTGGGCTTAACAAGAGACGCCTCAGTAACAATCTTCAACCTAACCGACAAAGAGAAATATTTGGAATACGTGACAAAAGAGATTTACCAATTAACAATGAAGTAGACATATTTGTTGATTAACCGTCCATAAAACTTTAAAGGTTCACACGCAGAAAATAACAATGTTGGATAATTATGGCACGTTATCAAAATCTCGGAGTTGACACTGAAACTCTTTTAGAGAAACTGAAAGCTTCCATGGAAAAGCAAGGCTACAAAATAGAACGTGTTTTAACGGGTGAAGCCAGCTTTTTGGTAGAATATAAAAAGCCAGGTATGTTTGGAGCAAAAGAATCTCTGAATGTAAGAGGCGTGCCGGACGATTTTATGGTTATTGGAATCAACGAAAACAACCAAGAAATCTGGTTTATTGTTGAAGACGTTATCTTAGCTTCAGCCAAGAATCCACAAGCTTTCAAAAGCCACACAGAAACCGTAGTAACTCCGTCACAACCTGCGCCTGTAGCGCCAGCAATTGTGGCTTCTACAGTTCCCCAGCCACCTGCCCCGGTTCAAAAGCCTGCTGAGCCACCACCTACAAACTGCAGCAGATGCGGCGCACCATTCAGTATCTCACAAGAAGACATTGCAATAACCTGCAGATACTGCGGCTTCACAGTGACCATAGCCACAAGAGAAGAAATTAAGAAGCATAGTATGTTGGAAAATCGCCTTTTCGCTCAACAGGCTGCAGAAGCAGCTAAAAAATATATGGATAAAGGCATTCTCAGAGTTGGCGTTTCAAGAGATGCCTCAATAACAAATGTGAAACTTCGTTATGTTCCCTTCTGGGTTTTCTCAGCCAGCGCTAACACATCTTTTAGAGGCACATCAGGTACAGGAATTGCAGGAGAAATCCACCAAGCACAAGAGGCAGTTGGCGACAAAAGATCAAGCGGATTCGCAAAATTTGGAAAACTGGTTCTCGCTGGAGCCAAAGCTTACGCCGAAATGCAGCAAAAAGACAGGAAACCACATGCAGTCGCTTATTCATTCTCAAACAATTACATTTGGCCAACAATAGCTAGACAAACAATGATTAGCGAAATAAACTACTACGATGTGCCAGCGGCAAAGAAAATTCCATTCGATGCAGGGAAAATACCTGCAGAGGCAGAGTTTCTTAACACTGAGTTAAATGAGGAAGAGGCTAAAATGAGGGTTCAGGCAGAAGTTGAAGCAAAAGAAAAATTAATCGCAAGCGGCAAAGTGGATTCTCTTGAAATGTGCAGTACAAACATAGTTCTCGGCGAAGCTGAACTCGTGCATGCACCAGTCTGGTTTGTCCACTACACATTGAAAGGAGAAAATTACGTGATTGCCATAGATGGTTGCGAGGGAAAAGTTTTAGGTGGAGGAAGACCACTATTCAAGTTCAAATAGAAGGTTAAGAAAATGTCAGAAAAAGAAAAAAAAACTATAGAGAAAGTCAAAGACAAGCAAGGAATACTAGACAAAATCCAAAACGTATTCACGTTCGGATACGCCACCAAAGAAGACTTGCGAGAACTAGACAAAAAACTTCGGGACTTCTATTACGCTGACTTCAAAAGCATGCGTCACAGGTGGGAAGAACTCTATTTAGCAGCGTTGAATGCTGGAAAAGCCACTGATGACTTCAAAAAAGTCATACAAATCATGGATAGAGTTGCCGAAAAAGTGAATCACGCAGATTATGGTTATGCGGGCTTGATGGATCGTAGAGGGCATATAAGGGAAACTGAATTGGCGCGGGTTTTTAATTATGACAAAGACGTAAGCATGGATATCCAATCAATCATAGATGCAGTGAAAGACTTATACAATGATAGCCAAGCTGAAAAATGGTCTGAAGCGGGGGCTAAAGCTAGGAACGTTAAATCCTTAATACTCGGTTTTGAGTCTAAATGGGATGGTCGAGAGAAGCAATTCAGGCCTATGGAGGTGTAAATTGAATGCCAATTATTGAACGTGTTGCGTGGGATTATGCTGGTGCCGAAGACATAGCGTATAGATTTCCAAAACTTACGCTCAAATTTGGAAGTCAAGTAATTGTTAAGGAAAATCAGTGGGGCGTCTTCTTCAGAGACGGTAAAGCCTACGACGTTTTTGGACCAGGAAGACACACTATTACGAGCAAGAATGTTCCGCTTTTGACTGCCGCTTTAAAAGCTGTAGGCATTATGGGCGACATATTCGACTGCGAAGTGGTATTCGTCAGCAATAGCCAATTCCGCGCCAATTTCGGCGGCACAGCATATTCAGCGCCCAGCGGAGACATAAAATACCAGGCTGAGTTGGGATTTTTTGGTTATATGCTTTACAAAGTTGAAGATCCGAAACTTTTTGTTGTGGAGTTTTTCGGTAACAAAGGAGCGAGCACTTCAAGAGACGTTGAAAACTACATTCGAGGATTCATAAACGAACGCATCATAAACGAGTTTGGCGGCTACGACATTTTCACAGTTGTAAAGAATGTGGATGCCACAACTGACAAAGTGACTTTGAAAATAAGCGACGAAGCAGCAAGAGTGGGCTTAAAAGTGATAGACTGCGTGTTCGAAGGCGTCAAGATTCCTGAAGAAGCCCGAAGATTCGCCTCTGGAATGGGCGCTCAGGCTATGGTGATGCAGTATATGAAGGAAACAGCTACAGAGCTGAAGGGTTCTGAAGGTGGCGGTGCAGCAGCAGCTGGCTTAGGCGCTGGAATGGGTTTGACGATGCCTTATATGATGGCGCAGCAGATGCAGCAAGGTCAGCAAGCCCAGCAAGTCGTGATTTGTCAGAGCTGTGGAGCCAAAAATCCTGTTGGGACGAAGTTCTGTGGAAACTGTGGCGCAAGTTTGACACCCGCAGCCAAAATTGCTTGTCCAAAATGCAAAACAGAGAATCCTGTAGGAACGAAATTCTGTGGAAATTGTGGTTCGCCTCTTGCGCAACAAGCTGAAAGCAGCGGTGCAGAAATTGCCTGTTCAAAATGTGGCACAAAGAATCCTGCTGGAACAAAGTTCTGTGGCAACTGCGGAGAAAAACTAGGCTAAGTATCTAGTTTCTCTTTTTTCTTGTTCTTTCTATTTTCTTTAGTGGGAAGCCGCATCTTCTGCAAAATTTTATGTTGGATGGCATTGTGGTGCTGCATTTTGGGCATTGGATGGGCGGTGATGGATATAGGGCTTGACCGCATGTTCCGCAAAATTTGTTTTCGTTTGGGTTTGGGTTGCCGCATTTTAGGCAGATGATGACTTGTTTGATAGGCTTTTTTGTGGATGTCATGAGTTGCGCCATGTATTGTCCCATTGATAGGCCGATGGTTAAGCCAAGACCTGCAACGAATGCGTCGCTTATGTCTAGTTTGCTCATATCAGTCGTCATCAAGATAAGGAAACGTGGCATCAGAAAAATCTTACTGGGATTTGTCTTGCGTGTGCGCAACGCTTTCTATCCCCTCTATTTGGATCCTAGTATGTTTTATGAATTTGTGAATGGGTTACGTGGATAGTGGAGCTGGATTTGGTTAGGGACTTGTTTGCTGGATGTTTTTGGATTTGGAAAGAATTAATAGAAAGAAAATTGAGTTCTATTGAGTGTACGGTGCAGCGGTCGCCGAGCCAGGTCAAAGGCGAAGGACTCAAGATCCTTTCCCGTAGGGGTTCGTCGGTTCAAATCCGACCCGCTGCACTAAGGCTTGCTATTGCGTTTGTTGTAGTTTGGTTGAACGATTGATGAGAAAGGTTTATTAAGACTTGCGACTTAATAGGCTGAAAAAATCAGATGACTTGAGGTGAATGAGAGGATGAATAAGAAACGAAATGTTCGTGGGGAGAGGAAGGTTGAAGAAGTTAAACTGGAGACGCTTATAGATAGTCCCGTTGTACATGAAATCTTCACCCGCAAAAAAACTACCTAAAAAGCAAGGCTTTTAACAGCCCAGCTTATGCAGCCCTAACAATACTTTGTTTTTTCTGGTTTTGTTTTTGGCATTTTCGAAAAAGTTCACGATTTGATAAAGGATATATGCTTGTGTATGGTTAGTGCATTTTCACAACATGCTTAACAAGGCGAATATAGTGGCGTTAGCAGAAAAGATACTTGGGCTGAAGAAAGAGAAAAAAGCCATAATTTTGGCGCATAATTATCAGCGCCTAGAAGTTCAAGACATTGCAGATTATGTTGGCGACAGCATAGAGCTAAGTAGAAAAGCTATGAACGAACAAGAAGCCGAACTAATCGTTTTTGCCGCTGTGGACTTTATGGCAGAATCAGCCGCCATACTCAATCCAAGCAAAAAGGTTTTGTTGCCAAGTCTAGGCGCGCGCTGTCCTATGGCACAGATGCTTACTGTGGATGAGATAAAGCGTTGGAAGGTGCTTTATCCGCTTCTGCCAGTAGTGCTATACGTGAATACTTTAGCCTCTGCTAAGGCCTATTGCGACGTGTGTTGCACTTCGGCAAATGCTGTAGAAGTCATAGAATCGTTAGATGCTGAGACTGTGCTTTTCGGGCCTGACCGCAACTTAGCCGAATATGTTGAGAAAAAAACTGGCAAGAAGATTATTCCGATTCCTGAGCGGGGCTTCTGCCCAACACATTTGTTGTTTCAGCCCGAAGACGTGCAGTTGCTCAAAGCGAAACATCCGAACGCTGTTGCGTTGGTTCATCCTGAATGCAGCTTGGAAATGCGGGAAATAGCGGATTTTGTTGGGAGTACTTCGCAGATGTGTCGCTATGCAAGAGAAAGCAGTGCTCGAACGTTTGTTGTAGCTACTGAAGAGGGGCTTTTGCATCGTTTGAGGAAGGATAATCCTGATAAGCAGTTTATTTTAGCCTATGAAGGTGCTGTGTGCCCGAACATGAAGCTGACTACGCTTGAGAAGCTCTATGCAGCTTTAAAGGAAGAAAAGCATGTGGTTACGGTTCCAGATGCTGTGGCTAGACAAGGCAGAAAAGCGTTGGATAGAATGTTTGAAATAACAGCCTAGGCAAGCTAAATCGAGACAAACATTGTTTTGAGCATTTTTACTCCTCTTTTCGCGGCTAACTCGTCGCTTAAGCGGCGCACTTCTGTTGCGTTGCCTTTTACGGCTATGGCTTCCAGGCAGTCTCGTTCGCTCAGGTGAATGTGCATGGTTGAACAGATAATATGCGCAAAATGATGCTGAATATGGGTCAACGTGCTTTCTAAGTCTTTCACTTCGTGATCGTAAAGCAGCATTAGAACCCCTGCCTGTGTGCCTTTTTCTTCTTGAAGCCACTTCTTTTCGGAAACAAACAGCCTAACAGCATCTTGTACAGCCTTAGAACGATTCTCATAACCCATCTTGCCAATTATTGCATCAAAATCTTTCAGCAAATCAGGCGGAAACGTCACGCCCACACGAACTATTTTTGCCATACATGCCCCTTCACTCATAGGTTTAAGACGATTACCATAAAACATTTGTTCTTACAAATCGCGCTTGTCTTTTTGAAAGAGTAAGCTTTTTATTCGGATATGGTGTTACCAATGTGTCAAAAGGTGTTACTGTTTGGCTTATTTCACAAGCAAACAAGTCGCCGCCATAGCCATAAGCGCAGCTCTGTACGGCGTACTAAGCGCATATATCGCGCCAATCTTCTGGAACGCAACGCATCTGCCATTCTTCTGCGACACTTTAGGCATGTTCGCTTTCATCCTCGTCTTATGGTGGGTCAGAAAATTCGGAGCAGTAACCATGACTGGCATAATTGCCACAATTGTAACTTTAACATTTAACCCATATTCAACCCAATTCTTCGGCTTCACAGTCGCAAGCATAGCATTTGACATATTAACAAAGCTTATTGGATACAAGAACAGTCTAGAAAAACCAAAGCTAAGCGTAGTAAGCTTACTCTGCGCATCATTCGTTTCCACAGGCATAGCAGGCGTTATAATAGGCTACGTTTTCATGAACCCCGCATTCCTTGCAGCATTATTCGGAAGCATAGCCTTCTTCGCATTGTTGCACGCAGCAGGCGGAGTAGCCGGCGCCATAATAGGAATCATTCTAACAAAAGCACTTACAACAAGGATTAATCTGCAGAAGATGTAAGCAATGAAAACAAAAATTGAAACTGATTTGAAGAAACTAGTAGAGAAAGCCGCAGACTTTCATGGACACCTAGGTCCTTTTCTAGTCATCGGAGTTAAAATGGGAAAACTCGCAAAAGAGACCCTAAACACCAAGGAAAAAATAATATCTGAAGTGACTGCCAAAACTCCTCTTTTGACTCCCTTCTCATGCATTCTCGACGGCATCCAAGCCACAACCAACTGCACTGTAGGAAATCAAAAACTCAAAATAGAAAATTCCCAAAAAGAAATCGCGGCACGCTTTAAACTGCAAAACTCGGACGACTCATTAGAAGCGACAATTAACCCAAAAGTGATAGAGGATATCGTGAATAAGTTGTCTTCAGGCGTCTCCAACGAAGAACTCGCTTGGGAAATTGCAGCTATGCCAGAAAATCAATTATTTAAGATAAATAGGAAATGCTAAAATTATGGCAATCCACCATTCTTGCGAAGATCAGGCATGAAAGACTTAGACATTGCCAAACAACGCCTAAAAGAAAACAACTTAACTATGTCCATTGTAAAAAACGGCAAAACAATCTTCGAAAATTCTTCTCATGGAATTTCTGGTTTTCTAGAAGCAATTGAAAAACGCAGTGACACGCTTAAAGGAGCTTCAGTTGCTGATAAAATCACTGGAAAAGCAATCGCACTGCTCTGCGTCTACTCAAAAGTCAAGGCAGTTTACGCGGTCATTTTGAGCAAAAAAGCAAGGACGTTACTCGAAAAGTATAAGGTTTATCATGAATGGAATAAACTAGTTGAGAACATACTCGACACAAGCGGGACAGACAAATGCCCATTCGAAAAATTAGCTGATGAAATTTCAGATCCAGAAAATGCCTACGGAAAGCTTAAGGCTCTACAAGTCAGTCTGAAACACTGCAAAGATGAAAGCAAATGAATGGTGAACACGAACAGTTTATATCTGAAGATGTGGAACTGAAACGTATCAGAATGAAAAGGCTTAAAGAACTCATGGAACAAAAAGAGAAAAAGCAGGAGAGAAACATGGAACCACATCACGTAACAGATTCAAACTTCAACGAAATAGTCAACAAAAATAACCTAGCCTTAATCGACTGCTGGGCGCCCTGGTGCGGACCCTGTCAAGCTCTAGGCCCCACAATCGAGGAACTGTGCGCACAGTATGCGGGAAAAGTGCTCATAGGAAAACTTAACGTGGATGAGAACCCGGAAATTACTGAGCAATTCCAGATTTTCACTATACCCACAATGCTGGTAATGAAAGATGGAAAAGAAGTTGAAAGAATCGTCGGACTATGTCCAAAAAACCACATCGAAACAGTCTTGAAAAAGCATTTAAGATAAGGGAAAACACATGAATATTCCAGAACGCAGAATAATAGGCGCCTTATTACTTCTTCTAGGAGTTACCCTCCTAACCGTAGCCACATATACAGGTCAACTAAGCACTGTTATTGAAATGCTGAAAAACGCCTTCAGCCCAGCTATATCATAAAACCATTAGCTCTGACTCTTCATTTTTTCGTACATCTTCTCCAAAGTCCAGCGAATACTTGACTTAAGCTCACGCAAACGCTCTTCATCAACATTCCTAATCGTAATTTCACGAATTATGTCACCTTCCCGCGTAATGGCATAAGAAAAAATTTTCTCGGGCGGAATCTGCCCTGCCTTAGCTAATTCATTGTCTTTTTCCTGCATTTTGCCTAGAACACGTTCTACAAGAAACGAAGTGAATGGCGGCGAGTTAACGTCGAAACTTTTATCTTCAGCGGGCAAAACCTGCAACGAATCTTCATCAATGTAAAGAATTGCAAGAAGCTCGCCCGAAACGGCGATTAATGGAATAACGTTTTCATGTTCTGTTGGAGCCCGCATGGCAGAAGGCTCAGCAATAGGCTCTTCTTTCGGCGGCCAAGTCTCCGCTTCAGCAGATTCTTTTGCTATTTCGGCACGTTTAAACCCCTTCTCCAAAAGTATGGCATTCACTGCCTCAAGTGTTGCCTGCAACTCCTTGAGCTCAGACTGCAAGTCCTCAACACGTTTTTCCAATTTTTGCTTAAATGCTATAATCCTTTTCACTTTTTCTGCGTCATGCGACATTATCCTTCACAGAACTATCTTTAGCGCATTTCCCTTATGAAACCTTTGAAAAATTAAGCCGGTTCTTCAAGAGCAAGATTTTTCGATGTAGTTTCGGTTTTAACAGAAGGAGAAAGAGACTTCAGCTTAACTTTCAATTCGCTCTTAAGAAAGCGCTCGAACTCTTGAAAGACACAACTATCGGTGCTATTCAATTTAATGCAAAGGTTTTTTCCCTGCAACAGTGGGCTCATGTCATAAAGCGCAATTCTCTCTGCAAAGCCCGGATTCTCGAAAACTGCTCTAACAACAGATTCAAAAGGTGTCTCCGAAAATAGCCATGCTGTATATGACGCAGATACAACTTTATACGATAAACCTTCACGGACAATGCATTTTCCATTTGAAACTATTTTTCTAAAGGAAGACGGATGGATGTCTTTAGTCCACAGAAAATTATGATACTGGTTATCAGTTTCAACCCAATCTTCATTTTCAGAAATTCGCCAACCACGAAACTTGCATGCTTCTTTAAATTTTTTCAGAATTTCCCAAACCCTAGGCATTTTCATTTTCTCACACAAACCTCAAGGACAATTCTTCTAGAACAATATTCTATTTCCCAGACGCAAATTTAAACCTATTTGTCAGTTTATTCGCAAAAATGTAGAACAAAGATTCCCAGAATTGAAGCATTGTAGCCAAACAGGTTCATTATCGACAAATTTACGGAAACTAAAATCGAAATTTCAAAGCGAAATCCGCGTGAATTTCGACATTTTTCCGAACAAAAACAATAAATCCCGACAGAGGTCTAATATGTTGGAGTAGGGGGTAGTTTTGAAACTTAGAAATAACATCTTTGCTTTAGACGTCACAGACTATAAAATTTTAGAAGCCTTACAACAAGATGCAAGACAGACTTACACGGATATAGGCGAGCATTTAGACATAGCTCACTCAACAGTCTACGACAGAATAAAACGTATGGAGCAATATGGAATCATCAAACAGTACACAACGATAGTTGACGCTGGAAAAACAGGTGCAAAAAACATAACAGCCATAATGACCATATATACAGAGCCAAAAGAAAGCGAACACGTCGCAGAAAAACTATGCAAAGCACCTGAAGTATTAGAAGTTTACACGTCTCTATCAGAAGAACTTCAAATAATAGCAAAAATCACCGCGGAAAACCAAGAACGTCTACATGCTTTTATTGCCAATTCAATTGCGCCTTTGCCAGGAGTTTTAAGAATACGCACATCAATATTGACAAAGAAGTTTAAGGAAAATCAGTTCTCAATAGGCAGTGACCCCAAAAAGGTTAGATTTATAAAAGAAACAAGTAATATAGAACGGAGATAAACTGCATGAGTTTAGGAAAAGACATAAAGATTTTGAAGACAGTTCCGCGGGAAAAGGCATTTTACTTCTTTACGTCTATTGGGAATTACACGGGTTTGAGCGCTTCTTCTCTGAAAGAGTTTATGGAAAAAATTAACGAAGTGAACGTTAAATCCTTAGAGTTTCATCTTCACCGGAACGACTTTGAGAAGTGGATAAACGAGGTTTTGGAAGACCAGGAATTGGCAGCTGAAATGAGGAAATTGCAGAAATTTAATCTTGTTGGTGAAAATCTTCGTAACCAAATATACGTAACTGTTTCCAGACGGCTGAAACGTTTAACCAGTCAACTCTAGTTTAACGACTAAAAGCTCTTCTCTTAGGAACTGCAATTGCTGAAAAACCCATACTACTCCCAACAGCACTATCTCTGTAGTCTGGAATAACATAGTTGGCTGAGCTTGTGGGATCATATTTGAGCTTGGATGAACCATACATGGAATTGTATTCTGGGATTTTGTTGACAGCTTCGCTGATGGTGTTATTTTCATCAATTAGATAGTCAAGTAGAAGGGCGATTGCCTCGTCATTGTCTTGTGGGTCAATCCATCCGTTCCAGCTTATGAACACTTTTACACCCTTTGCTTCGAAAGCTTCTGCTGTGGCATAGTAACCCTGTTTCAATCCGTTACAGCTCATGAAAATAAGAACAGTATCTTCAAATCCTCCGCCCATGACATCTCTGACGAAATCTGGAGTTATAGCAAAATACAAATATGGATCACCTGTTATGTTGCACAGCGTAAGCTGATCATTTGAGTACTCAGTGTATTTGTTCTGTTCATATCTTTCAGAAGTGGATATGGCGATATATTTTGATTCTTCGTCAAGTGCAGAATGTGCTCTCCAAATTATCAGTTTATAACCTTCAGAAGCGAGTCGCCTATAATTTTCGACTGTGGCGTTATCTTTGTAATAGTCAATTTTAGAAAATCGACCATACAGAAGCGCTTGCGCTCTTTAAATGAAAGTATCGTTCTCGTGACGAGTGATATCGGCTAACTGGGAGCTACTTAGCGGGTCGATTATGGCTGCTTTTGGCTGGCTCGGATAGTTAGAATAAATGCGGAAAAACAAGCCTGCCAGAATCAGCATTACCGCAATTGCCGCAGCTATGTATACTAGTCTTTTATCATAACCGTGACTGTTCGTTTCGCCTTTTTTATTCTGTGTTTTCATCAGTTAGAGCCTCAGGTGGCAGCACAGGGCTTAAAAGAAATTATGGGAAAGGATGGTTATTTCCTTTTACGTTTTGGCATGCTTAGTGCCACTGCAAACAAGACGATTATCATTCCATATACTGCGAGCATAGATGCTGGACTCATCCGCGGCAATGAAACTGTGTATCCTCCAACTGGGTGTTGCGTGCTAACCGTGACTTTTGCAGTTGCAGACTGTACTGTGTTGCTCGCTGAATCGGTAACTTTAAGGTACACATAGTATATTCCGCTTGCCGAAGGCGTAAATGTCCAACTGCTTGACGTCGCGCCTGAAACTGGACTGCCGTCCAAGTACCACTGGTAAGTGTAAGGCGCTGTCCCTCCACCGACAGTTGACGTGAAAGTCACTGATTCATTCACAAGTATCGTTTTTAAAAGCGGATTTATGGAAACTGAAGGTGGAAGAGCAATGGCAGTGTAGTTGGCTGTAGCAACGTGCAGCGCATTCATGCTTACGGCTATTGGGTTGACTCCGCTACCTTGGGAAGCACCGTCAACAATCCAATTGCTGAAAGTGTAGCCAGTGACGGTTTGAGCGTTTAGACTTACGCTTGTTGCAGCGTCATACCACCAGCCGTTCGTTGGACCTGCTTCACCTGCTGGGTTTCTTGTCGGCTGTGGACTTAGACCAGATGGATTCGTTTGCACTGTCAATAGATATTGTGTCTTGTAGTTGCCTGTCACGCTTCCAGAAGTTGAAACCGTTATTGAGCCGCTTTGTGATGTTGACAAGCCAGTTGTACTTGTCCAAACATATCGCTTAACGTTAGCTCCCACTACTAATGGTGATTTGAAAGCAAAACTATGAGAGGAGCCGCTATCCCACCAGAATGATTTCGCAGTGGAATAATCTGTTCCGTCGACATTAAATATTGCTCCTGAGAAATCTGGGTTCACACCAGAGTAAGCGAACGTTATTTCGTATTGTGTCTTGTAATTGCCCACTATATGAACTGAGCTTGTAACTGTGATTGGGGACGTTGGACCTGTTACGCCTGTTAAAATGAATCTTTTGCCAGCAGTCGTGCTGGAAACGTTACTGTATGAATAGGTGACTACTGTGCCTAGGTCTACAAAAAGATCGATGAATGGCAAATCATCATATGTTTTTGGATCACCATTAACGGTTACAACAGTGCCCGACGCCGAAGAGTCAAGCCCTGTATGAGTGAAAGAGACTCCATATTGAGTCTTATAGTTTGCTGTAATATCTTTTGGAGCATTCAACGTTACTGACACTGGTCTGCTCGAGCCAGAAGCATCACCAGTCCATTGAGTGAAAACGTATTGAATCCATTCTTCTAGATTAACTATTTGGGGGTCAATGTCCAGCTGAATCACCGTGCCTTGGTCAAACCAGCCAGTAAATGGCGCGGCGTCTGTGGCTGTTCCTAAAACTGTTGAGCCATCATAAACTTGAGTGATTACCAACCCTAATCCATTAGTGCGGACTGTAAGCAAGTATTGGGTCTTCCAGTTTGCATTTGCAGTTTTCGGTCCACTCATTGTTATCGGATCGCTTTGCGCATAGTTTGTTCCTGAGGCGTCTCCGTTCCAGTAGATGAAGATTCTGCGCGTTCCGTTTCCTTGGTCAACGATGCTTGTGTTTAAACCAGCATAAGCTGTTGAGCCGGTGTCATACCAGCCAGCGCCTGTTGTTGTTCCATAAGGTGAGTTTACGGTTAAGCAATATTGCGTTTTGTAGTTTCCTACTATCGTCAGAGGACCGCTTACTGTTTGTGGTGAAGCTGGAGAAACACTTGTTAAGACATATCTTACTCCGGAAGAACCTGAAACAATATCTTGATACGTGTATGTAATTTGAGAACCGGCTTTAACCCAAACACTGAATGGAACTGTTTCAGTGGGGTCAACATCTGCCGTGTACGTTACAGTTGGAGCTACTGCCGATCCTGTCTGAGTGAATGACACTAAATATTGCGTCTTATAGTTTCCCGTCACAGTGACTGCGCTCGTTACCGTGATTGGCGATGCAGGTCCACTTACGTCTACTAGGCTGAATCTTTTGCCAGAAGTGCTGCTTGACACTATGCTGCTATAAGAATATGTGACAACCGTGCCGCTGTCCACCCAAAAGCTGTATGGAAGGTCGCCATAAGTTTTGGCTGAACTATCAACTGTCACAACTGTGCCGAGGGCAGATGTGTCCAAGCCCGTGTGATCAAACTTGACCATGTATTGGACTACGTAGTTGGCAGTCACAGTTTTCGCCTTATCCATAAGAACCGTGGTGGATATTGCCGAGGGATCGGCGATTTCTGGCATGTCACCTGTAGTCCAGCCGTTAAATCGATAACGAGAAACATCAGTTATGATGCTGACAAATTCAGGAGCAAAAATCGGCGCGTTTGTACTAGCATCATACCAACCAATGCCTGCCGGCGTCGTAACTCCAAGCGGACTAGTTGTCAAGTTAAGATAATATTGGGTAACATAGTGCGCAGTAGCAGTGTGATTGGCATTCATACAAATGGAAATTTCTCGTATGCCCGTGACATTTGGCACGCTGTCGACGTCCCAATAGTCGAATCTGTATCTGGTTCCTGTCGATCCTGGGAAAGCTTCGGGCGCTGTTAGATTGACAATTGTGCTTGCGTTATACCATCCTTGCCCTGGAATTGTTCCGATGCCCGTTGGACTGGTTCGAACGGTTAAGTAGTATTTTAGAGGCGTAGGTGCTGTCGTAACTTGGAAACAGCAGTCTACATAATGAACCTCACAAGTTCCGGATGCATCGTCTGCTTGTCTTACGTGAACTTTCCATGATCCAACTGGCGCAGTTGACAGTAGAACATAACTTCCAGTCATCTGGGTCACGCCAGTTGTCCAGCTGCCAACGAAGAATCTCGTTCCATTAGGCATCTCAAGCTTAAAACGATAATACTTGCTTGTTTGCAATCCAATAGTTTTGAAGTATACGGTTTCACCTTGGGCAAATGACGTTTTCACATTCGTGTAGGTTGAGTCAGTTGTCCACACCATTTTGCCAATGTAGACTTGTTTTGTTTTTTTAAGGGCACCATTTTCGTAAAGTTTAACTGTCCAATATCCAAGAATGTTCGAAAACGTAGGAAGGATTGTTAAGTTATCTCTGAATGAATGCACCCCTGTATATGTTGGGCTTTTTCTTTTTTCAACACCTGCTGGATCAAAATATTTTACGTAATATGACTTGCTAGTTGTTAATCCACTAGCCTCAGCATACAAGTACAGGCAGTCTCCACTGTTCCAATACGCGTTAAGATTAAGCCAGTTGTCGAAGGTTGTTGTGGCTACATTTACGCCATCAGTTGCGGTCACAGTATAGATGCCATGCATACCCTGCAAAAGATATTGGCAAACGAAATAGCCGAACTGGTCGGTTGAAGTTTGAACTACATCTTCAACTAAATCTGGTCGAACAATGGTTACTGTGACTTGTGTTGAAGGATTAAAGCCGTATCCATAGAGATAAGCCATTTCTGAAGGATCATACTGTTTCTTGTTTGACCACACAATGGGAAGTGCGTATTCTGCGTTACTAGGCACTATAAAAAGCGGTGCAGCCAGTCCTGCAAGAAGCAGAACCAGTATTATCGCTAGTAGACGCATGAATTCCCTTCTCCCTCGGCACTATTAAATTAGAAATCAATCTTTTTAAGCCTTTTGGAATTAACTTCTATGTGTAAGTTTCATTTCAGCATCGAAAATGAAAATAATAAGAGAATATTAACTATTATTAGTGAGTGATGCAAATTGAAAAACTTTGGCTTAAAAACGATGCTGGTAATCGTTCAAGCGCTACTTCTCTGCGTCTTGATAACAGTAGTCCTTGATACGCACGTAAGCTACGCCATGAGCACTATTTATATCAGAGCGAATGGGGCGGTTGAACCTTCAACAGCGCCTATTTCAAGTGTCAACAATATAACTTATGTTTTAACAAACAACATCAACGATTCCATAGTGATTGAAAGAGACAACATTATACTTGACGGAAGAGGCTGTACTATTCAAGGCATAGGCAGTGGAAACGGAATCGACTTGACTAGCAGAATCAATGTGACAATAGAAAACATGAAAATTGAAAACTTTACTTATGGAATCTACCTTGCCGCTTCCAGCAGCATCACAATTTTCAATAACACAATAACTGGAAATATCTGGGATGGGATATACGCCCTTTACACTGACACAAGCACTATTTACGGCAACACTATTTCATTGAACAAGAGATACGGAATCGCACTCTCTGAGTCTGGCAACAACCGAATTTTCCACAACAGTTTCATTGACAACACGAATCAGACACATATCTTCGCGTCCTTCGGTAATGTTTGGGATGATGACTACCCTTTGGGCGGCAACTACTGGAGCGACTACGAGGAAAAATACCCAAACGCCACAGAAACAGATGGCTCAGGAATATGGAATACACCATACGTCATCGACGCATATAATATGGACAGATATCCTCTGATAATCCCCGAATTTTCCACAGCCACCGTCATACTACTATTGACCACTACATTCATTCTAGTCACCATTTTGACAAAGAAGAAAATGTTACTCTAATGGCATATTGCCTTCCAAAAAATAAATGCCTCTATTAAAAAGCTTGTCTACTATAGTATTAAGCGACTTCCTAGAAAAATAGATTGTTCGAATCACTCAGGCATTTAGTCTTTTTCCGAAGAAATACCCGATTCGGATTACTATTTTTTCGGAAAAAACAGGAATAAAAAAAGGTGGTGATGGCATTTGCGCAGTTCATCTATGCATTCGAAGTTTTCTGGCTATCAGTGCAGCGGCAGAGGCTAGCATCAGTATGGGCAGAAGCAGAACAGACAGGAATTCAGGTATGATATCAACGTGACCAGGCCAATATTGATGCGGTATCTCTTGTGCCAAGCCATCTAGCAAGCAATAGGCTTCATATCCTTCGGGCCATATTTGCAAAGTGAAATTTGTCTCGTCCGGTATCGTCGCCGTCACTACTGTGAATGTCAGATTAACCAGCCAGAAGGTTCCAGTCTGTGGTGTACCTGGAGATCTTCCTGTAACGCTTTGATGATATGATCCAGCAACGTTATCTATCGGTGATACAACCCATGGACCTAAGAAATTGCCCGTTCCCCAAATATTGAAGTTCAACTCTTCGACAGTGCAATTAACTACGGTAGGATCCCAAGTTAATAGAAATTCCCAACCGAAGAGGTTTGTCACGTTTGCAGCGATTACGCTCGCTTCGAATGTCGTCTGTGTGTTTATGTCAACTGTTGCAGGGCCATCAAATAAGAGAACTGCTGTTTGAGCATGGGCGTTTCTCACAACGCTTCCGCAAAGAATTAGTGTCAAAGCGAGTCCGAGTAGAATTGCGTTTTTGTTTCTTAAACTAGCTTTCATATACCTTACCTTTAGACTAGTTTCCTTAACTTTAGCTTATTTAATTTTCGGTTTGGTGATTCATTTTTTAGAAGAAAAGAGGGAAATGAGGGAAATTTTTAGGGAACGCATTGGGTTCCAAAGTTCATGCCCAGTAAGACTACGTCTTTCGCGTTTATCCATCCGTCCATATTCAAGTCAGCATTTGGGTTCCAGTTTGGTTCGCCTGGGTGTGTGCCGAAGGCATTTCCCATGATTATGGCGTCTAAGGCGTTTACGTAACCGTCACCATTAATGTCGCCCATCAGTTTCACGTGTATGTCACCGTCTACTAGCACGTTGTTTGCGGTGTCAACTTCGTAGGGTACTTCGCTCGCCTCAGCACTTAACGTGTAATTATGGCAGGGTTCTTGCCACGCTTCATTTATGCTAAGAAGGAAAGTCAAAGTGGTTGTCGCGTTTGGTGCTAGCCCCGTGACTTCCTGCTCACCCATTTCGTGGCCGTCCATGAAGAGTGTTACGTTGAAGGTTTCGCTTATATCGCCTAAGTTCTCTGCTGTGACGTTTACTTCTATAGTCCATGATCTGTAAACTTCATAGAATTCTGGCGTGATGTCAATTATCGCGACATCTCGAATTAGAATGCTTACGAATCCGTCTTCAGCCTCATGTGTTATTTGACCGCCCAAAGAGTCAGAGAGTGAAGTGTCAGTGAGATCAAGCACCGTTGCTCCGAAAGACTGAACTTGGAAGAATATTGTGACTAAAGTTACTGGGTCTGTGGTCGTTAAGGATTCTGCCGGCGGGTAATATTGAACTTTTACCCACATTTTGCCAGCCGTGTCGTTCAAGGCAAATTCCACTTCGAACGACGTTTCATTTTCAAATGGATAGAATATCACGCCAAGACCATTGAGTACATCAGTGTCATATAGTAGAGTGAATTCGAAGTCGTAGAGGTCTGTGACGTTAGCCACATTAATGTTTATCGAGAATTCTGCAGGAGGAACCATCGTTGGGTCTATTATTTCCGGCGGATCAACGTAGAGTTTCGGCATTAGTACGTTGTTGAAGTAGCCGTCTTGTGTTATGTGAACAAGTTCTACTCCTTCGGCATCATAGAGATGCGTGTCATATAGATGAAGCGGTGAGTCACCTATGTCCAACACGTGGAATGTCAATTCAACTAATGTTCCGTCACCGCTCGCCACGACTCCGGCTGACGTCAAATTCACAGAAGCATAGATGTTACCTAAAATGTTATCAATTGTGAACATAAACATTGTTGTTCCAAAAGATTGCAGTAAATCTCCTTCTTCAGCAAGCGTACATTCTATGACAGATGCATTGTAGCTCAATTGGAGAGTGAAGCCGTGAAGATATGACGCGTCAAGTGCAGTGATGTTTACGTGAAACTCTGTGCTGGGAACCAGCGAGGGATTTGCAATAGACGGAGGCGTTACTTTAACTGTTATCTCTTCTACAGGCGGTCTTGGACTGATAAATTGGTATAATCCATGACTGAAAATGTGAGGCAACTCATTTCCTTGGTCATCAAGTAGGCAATAAACGTAGCCAGCTGCTGGCTCTAAAGTTAAATCCGTTGAAAGCGTTCCTCCATCTGGCGGGGCTTGAGTGATAGTGAAGGTAAGGTTGACTAGCCAAAATGTCCCAGTTTTTGGAGTAGAGGGGGCTCTTGCAGTCAAGCTTTGATGATATGTTCCAGCAACGTTATCTATTGACGGTGAAACCCAAGGGCCTAGAAAGGCAGGCCAAACGCCGAAGTTTATTGTTTCTGTCGTGCAGTTAATCATGCCAGGTGTCCACGTTAAGAAGAATTCCCAACCGTAGAAGTCTGCAACGTTTTCGACGATTATGCTTATTTTGAAGGTGGTTCCAACCGAAGTAGTATTAGTGTAAAAAATGTGTTCTGGAGGTTCGACTTTGAGGTTTGTTGCTTGCGAAAAAGCAGGCATTATAGGTAAGACAGCGAGTAGCATTGTTGTGATTAGCATGATCATTGCAAAAGTTATAGATTTCTTATTGTACATTTTTCTCCCTTCTCCGATTTAAGATTACTATATTATAGATTCTAAGGATATTTTAACATTTCTCCATGTGAGATAGGCTTTGCCTGCTTTTGGGTCATATTAAAGAAACAGGTTGACTGGTGTTAAAGCTTTCTTTTACATTATGTTCTTGCTAGTGTCTACTCTAATGGATGGTCATGACATAAAAAGAAGGTAGATAAATCAGTAGGATTCTCCGAAATGTGCGCCTAGTATTATTGCGTCTTTTGCGTTTACGAAGCCGTCTCCGCCTTCAACATCTATGTCTGCTGCAGGGTTATATTCGGGATCGCCTATCTCTGAGCCGAATGCGGCGCCCAGGACTATTGCGTCTTTTGCGTTTACGAAGCCGTCTTGGTTTATGTCCCATCTTGGGTATTGCAGTTCAGTAGCCGTTACAGTTTGGGTTGTGCTGTTTTGTAGGGATTCGCTGTCAGTTACTGTTAGTGTGACTGAATAGTTTCCAGCCGCTACGTAAGAATGCGATATGGTTGGGGTTGAAACTGTAGTGATGTTGCCGTCTCCAAAGCTCCATTCGTACTCAACGATTTCTGTCTCTCCTGTTCCGTTCCAGCCAGGCAACGTCGAGGATGCGTCAAAAGTTATTCTCAAGTTGCCTGAAGGATACCAAATGAAATCTGCTGTTGGACCAGTAGGTGGTTGAACTTCTACTTGTTTAGCGGTTGTGCACCATAAGCCATCGGTGTCTGTAACATTTAAGGTTACAACGTATGTTATGCTTTGATTGAATTTGTGTGATATGGTTGGACTTGTGCGTGTGGTTTTGTTGCCATCTCCGAAGTCCCATTGGTATAGGACTATCTCGTCGGCATATCCTTCGGCTGATGATCCGCTTGCGTCGAAATTGACTGTTTGGTTAACGTATGGCTTTGCTGGTGTGAAGGTAAAGGATGCTTGTGGAGGGACTTCATCATATTGCACATCAAAAGTCGTGCTGCTAGTTGTGAAAGCTACGCCTATGCTTCCAGTTGCTTCTACCATGTATGTTCCTGTTCTTGATTCAGGTGAAAGCTTGAAACTTGAGTTATACGAACCGGGTATAGACGGGTTATAGAGGTTTGGACCATCAGTAACTGTTGTGCCTGGTCCGCGTGTTATGTTGAATGTGTTTGACTTTTCGAAGCAGTATGGAATTCCTTCAGTTATTGGATCTGTGCTGAAAACGCTTGCTACAACGGTTGCTCCTCCAATGTATGCCCATGCGGGAATCAGTATTGGCAAGGAAACTTCTGTTTCTAAACCTGCACCTAAAGTCCAGCCCATTGAGTTAAAGCCTATTGGAATCAGATTTCCATCGTAAATGGTGGCGGATACTAAGACTGATTTTTCGAACGTATCATAGTTTTTGAAGGCTACTTTCATGACACCTACTGTTCCGGCCTTGATTCTTGTGGTGGGAGTGGAAGGATTAGAGGCGTTGTATGGAGTAACTCTAAGAATGTCGACCAAGGGACTGAAGGAAAAGTTTCCAGTGGGCACTGTTCTAAACGAAATTGGACTATCGATCGAGTTGTAGACTCGTATGGCTATTAGTCCATTATCTGCTGGTACTCCATCTACTTCAAGGGTTCCATAGATGTTGACTTCTTCTCTGAGAGTAAAAAGCTGTCTGTTAACGTCCACAGAAAGAGTTAGAGTCAATTCTGCTGATGGGTTAAAGTTTGCTGCAAAGCTTGGATAAGCAAGAATTGGAGATACCAATAAGGCGACAAGTAAGATAACCATAATACATTTGCCTAGCATTTCCCTTCTCCCTCTATTCCGATTTAAAATACTCTTTTCCAAACTTATATACATTGTGGAATATTCTTCCACTCACTTCTAAATCTATTATTGCATGACAAAAAAGGGGGGAAGGTTAGTATTGGCTGGGCGTTTATGCCCAAGTAGCCAATATGTTGACTTCTGTAGTTATCTCTGGACAAAGTGCAGTTCCGAGGTCAAACGGGAAGTTAGTCAAAGCGCTTACGTGGATTATGGCTGTTCCTGCGGCAACGCTCTTGTCAACATGTATAGTGAAGTCTGCATCATATTCTTCTGGTGTGCAGAAGACTGCTCCTCCGATTGTTACGTTGGCATAGACTGTTCCGGTGATCACTGGATAGTTGAGTTCGTCGTGTAGGGTTACGGCGATGATGACCCAATATTCTTGTTGGGCGTGGCTTGTGAATTCTACTATGATGTTCATGTATGCGCAGTGGCCGTATTCTGGGAATTCAGTTGTTACTTTTGTAAAGTGCACTAAGTAGTCATAGTGGAACTGTAGTGTGTCGTTAACCACTATGCAGGCGATGTCGACTGTGGCTACGACTGTCCATACGCCGAATAAGTCTTCTGGGTTCTCACATGGCCAGTTCATTCTGAAGCTGACATGTGCAACACCAGTTTCGTTGGTTACGCCTGTCAATATTGTCATGATCGTGCCGTCAGGGGCGCGTACTTCGAAGGATACTGGCTTTTGCTGTACTGGCCATTCGTTGTATGTGACTAGTGCGAAGAGGTGTACCTCTTTCTGTGGCCAGAACATGTCACTTGGTTGAGCTGGTCCTTGACCGCCGAATGGATCTGGATATTGCGTGTAGACGTCAATTACTCTGCCGATGACGTAGCCAGCTAGCTCGTAGTAGCCGTCTACTTCAGGGTCATATGGAATTTCGTCAGCTAGGAAGTTGACGAAGTATGAACCCATGCCGTTCTCAACGTCTACTTGGAGGTCTAGGTCGCTCCAAACTATGTCTGGGAATTGGTGTTGTAGAGTGGCATTGAATTCAATTGTGCATATGAGTCCGTCTCCAAAGGCTGCAGCTCCAGGACCTAGCATTGCATAAGCTACTCGCAATTTGCCTTCTGTCGGGAAGTCTTCAAAGAAGAAGAATTCGGCAACGCAGAATGGCTCAAAGAATGTTCCTTCGGTTACTGAGAGAATGTCCAAGACTGAGGTGTTGTAGAACAGCAGGAATTCAATTCCTGACAGACGCCATCCTGGATCAACGTCTCGAACGTTTATGTCGACGCTGAATGTGAATGGTGTCTTGTATATGTTCTTTCCAGCGAATATGTTGTCCTCCGGGTCCACTTCTAAGTATGCGTACTCTGTTGGTGGTGCCCAGTGGTAGTAGTAGTTGCCGTGAATGTAGTCGTGTGGAATTTCGTTGCTTCCTGAGTCTAGCAAACAGTATGCAACGAAGCCTGCTGCTTTTTGCAGATGAAGTTCAGTGTGTAGCACTTCTCCGTATCCTGGCTCTTGTATAATCACAAATGTGAGGTTTGCCAGCCAGAAGGTTCCGTCTTTGGGCGTACCAGGAGCTTTTCCTGTAAGGCTTTGGTGGTATGTTCCAGCAACATTATCTATAGATGGGGAAACCCATGGTCCTAGGAAGTTGCCTGCACCCCAAATGTTGAAGTTCAACTCTTCGAGTGTGCAGTTGATCATACCTGGTGTCCATGTTAGGACGAATTCCCAACCGAAGAGTCCAACGACATCTTCAGCCCTTACGCTTATTTCGAATGTGTCGCCTGGATGGTCTACGTCACTCCACTTGTGAATATCAGTGCCTAAAAGATCATCAATTGGTCTAGCGGCCAGTTTCGTATCGAAGGCAGATGCTGATTTCATTGGAATTGCTGCCATGAAGCTAAGCAATAGTACTGCCAGAGTCAATATTGAGAAAGTTTTCATTTTCATGCTCTCTTTTCTCCCTTCTCCTTATTAGCGTAGGAAATTATGTGAAGTTGTCAATTTAAATGTTCCGGAATTATCTTCTATTCGAAGGTTACAAGGCTATCAAACGCGTAGTAAGAAAGAACACCATGGTTTTCACCGAAAAGTCAACTCTCACCGCCTATGGAGACGCTGTCATCCTTCATTCCTCATGAAACGCACTCTACCTAATAGAACATGTATTGCAGAGAATATTGCAAATGCAAACAATAAAAAGTAAAACAGAGGGAACTCGGGAATAACAATAATTCCCACCACGGAATAATCATAGCCGAAGTAGATAATACTCATCGTTCCATTATCGAATATTATACTGTAATCAACTGAATTTCCATTAACAGTAACATTGTAGGGAGGAGACACCACATCATGCGGAATCGCCAGCCTACAGAAACCATCAGTCTGATTCGCAATTAATGAAGAGGCAAATATCCTAATCGAACCATCAGATTCAAAATACTGAAAATCTTCAATTATCGAGTTCGAAACCACATATACACCACAGCCTAAAGAAACATTGAAACTATAGAATACTCCCCGAAATGGGTATTCATCAACATTATTCACATCAACAAAGTAAGGTGCATCGCTTACTCCGTCGCTTCCAGTCACATTCTGATTCACACCACCATACTCATCAGTTAAGTCATGGTCGCTCCAGAAATTTCCTCCAAAAGGATAGCCATTATCCCAAGTGTTTTCAAGTGAAGGATAAATGTAAGCTTGGATTGTATTGTTGACAAAGTTATTGTTGCAGATAGTATTGTTTGGAGAATAGCGCAGCTGAATGCCATGATAGTTGTTCATCGTCACCGTGTTTCTTCGAATGTCGTTGCCGTTAGAGAAATAAAGACCGATTCCATCATAATTGTTTTCAGTAAAGTTGTTCTCAACTATACTGTTATTGTTAGAGTAACCAAGCCAAACACCATGTCCAATATGACCAGTTGCGACGTTCCCCACAATAACGTTGCCATCTGAATGATCAATTATCATAGCATCACAATCATTGTCAACTATCCTGTTCTGCATTATAGTGTTGTTATGCGAATGATCTAATAGGATGCCTCTCCCCTTATTTTCAGTAAAATTGTTCACAATTACGCTGTTATTGTTGGAGTAACCAAGCCAAACACATCTTCCAATATTATCTGTTGCAAAATTTCCCACTATGACGTTACGATTAGAATAATAAAGCCAAACGCCAAAATAGAATCTGCTAATTCTCACGTTTTGAATAGTTACGTTGGTTCTTCCTGTAAGATTAAAGGCTTTAGACTCAAAATCTTCTATTCCAACTAAAGAATAGTCTTGTCCATCAACAACTATGTTATCTCTTTCAATGACAATCGACCCATTGATGTCTGACACAAATCTGTAGACGTTCCCATCTCTCTGAATGGGAGCGGTAGGAGGATCGATCATGCCATTAGCCCTAATGTAAATTGTCGTGAAAGCTCCGCTAACTGGGAAGATGTTGAATGAGTACGCAAGCAAAGCCCATGCAAACAGAAGCAAAATGGCAAAAGAAACTAGTTTTTTCAACTGATGAACCTTCTTAAGCTATTTACGGTAGCTACTCAGAAACTTAAATGTTGCGCGATGATTTAATCTGAATGCTCGAGAACAGTAACTCATATTTCGAAGAATTTCATTCTATAATGTAGAGGAGGGAAGGGTAAACACGATCATATTGAAGATGCATGCTTTTCCATTTTGCTTCATGTTCGCCATCAGTCTCTTGTGCCCCCAACTGATCCTTCCCGTCAGCAATAGACCTTCAACATGCTTAGGAATTGATTTTCAGAACCAAATAACAGAAAGCGAAAACAACGTGCACAATGTCAATACGAGTTTATCCTATGCCACCATTCAGCAAGCCGTCGACGCCTCTGAAACCTCAAATGGACACACAATAATGATTGGAAAAGGCACATATTGTGAGAACATTCTTTTGAACAAATCTCTGAAAATAATAGGAGAAGATAACAGATTAACTGTGATTGATGCCAACTTTTCGGGAAGCCCATTTATCGTATCAGCAGATTATGCGGCAATCCAAAATTTGACAATAAGAAATAGTGGAAAGTATTATCCAAACAGCGGCATATTTGTGGACGCAGACAATATTTCGGTTTTGGATTCTATAATAACAAATTGTACTGCCGGAGTTTATTTTTATCATTCAAACAGCAGCAAAGTATACAATACTGAAGTAAAACAGTGCCTTTATGGATTATGGCTTGATCATTCCAGCCTAAACAACAAAATCGTTGGATGCAATATTTCCTTAAACACTTATTACGGCATATATGCAGGCGTTTTCAGTAATGACAACTTCTTCGCATTCAACAACCTAAGTTCAAATCTTTATGGTTTTGGGTTCTCCCACACCTCGAATAACATTGTGTATAACAATAACTTTTTTGAAAACTCTGTACATGCAACTTGCTATTCTTCGATAAATAACTGGACATACGGAAAAGAGGGAAACTTCTGGGACAGTCATAGCTTAACTGACAATAACCATGATGGCGTCTGCGATGATCCTTTTTTCGTAAACGCTGATAATGTGGATGTGTATCCACTTGCCGGTCCAATTTGCAGTTTTCAGGAAAGCGACTTAGGATGTTTTATAACAGTTGTTTCAGATTCAGAAATTAGGGAGTTTGAGTGTTTATCTTTGAATAGTTCGATTAGGCTTCTGGTTTCAAATTCCTCCCTAAATCAGGCTATTGGATTCTGTCGAGTTTGCATCCCTCACAGTTTATTGGACGTTGACAACTTGTCAGTAACTATTGATTGGGGAGAAACGATTGTGCTCTATCAGAACACTTCCTTGTATGATAATGGCACTCACAGGTGGATTTACTTTGCTTTTCTCTTCAATGAAGCGAAGACGTCCCACGAAATATTCATAATTCCTGAGATTTCTAGTTTGGCGGTTTACGCTATTATTCTTGGATGCGCATCGATAATATTGATATTTGACAGAATTCGAAATTGTGTTTATCAGTTACGTAGATTGTTGAGGGGAAAAGAATGAAAACTGGTTTGCTTGGCAAAGTTGTATTAGTCTTATTACTTTTACGATTGGTGGCTTTAATGTTATGTGAAACAAACGGGGCAGCTTCCCTTGTGATTCACATTAGAGCGGACGGTGAAGTTGACCCTTCCTATGTACCTATTACTCGTTTTGACAATTACTATAGGTTTGACGACAATATTTCTGGCGCCATTGTCGTTGAACGAAGTGACGCTGTTATTGATGGCGGAGGACACTGCCTCGTTGGAAGTGGGCAGGGAACAGGATTTTATTTTTTGGAAGTCAGCAACATTACTCTGGAAAATGTTGAGATTCAAAATTTCGAGAATGGAGTATTTCTATACGAGGCTTATAATTTAAGTTTCCTTGAGTGTCTTACGAAAGAAAACCTTTTCGGTTTTAAAGTGGTTTCTTCCAGCCAAGTAGGCGTTTTGAAATGCAATGTTTCGAATAACGAGTTTGGATTGTCGCTTCAGAACTGCTCTGAAATCAATATTTTTAACAATTCAATTATGCAGAATAGCCTTCACGGTATTTATTCCTATTTTTCATCGTTCAGTAGTGTATGCAACAATAGCATAACAGGTAACCAACGTGGCATCTATTTTGATTTCTCATCCAATAATGAGGTTGTGGGAAACAACATTGTAGGTAACTCTTACAAAGGCGTGCGGATAGCGTACTCTAATAACAATTTGATTTCTGGGAATAATATCTCAGCTAATCAGTATGGTTTTTGGTTTTTTAGCGCTTCTTTTAACAGATTTCTGGAAAATTATTTGGCATTTAACGACAAGGTTGGCCTTTATATTGAAATAAATTCTAGTTCAAATTCGTTTTTTGAAAATGTTATTATGGCCAATTCCGAAATTGGATTGTTTGTTGATTCTTCGTCAGACAATGTTTTTCTGCATAACAATTTCTTGATGAATGGCGAGAATGTGATTTTCAAAGAACAAAATTGCTCCAACTATTGGGATGATGATGTTGAAGGAAATTTTTGGGATGATTATTCGGGAGTTGATTTGAACAGGGACGGCATTGGAGATGACAGTTACATTATTGACGCATGGAATCTTGACGGCAAGCCTTTGATGGGATTCTTTAATAGGTTCGAGATTGGTAGTGGCTACTGTGTTAATGTTATCTCTAATTCCACTGTAGAGAATTTTGTCTTCTTTGAAGCTAATGGCACTATGAGGTTTGAAGTTTTGGGGAATGATGGTTTTGGTTTTTGCAGAGTTATGGTTCCGCGCATGATGGTTAATTCAGCCGGCTTGTTTGTTGTGATTGATAATGGAGAAACTCTGGTTCTTTTTCCCAATTATGAAGTTTACTCTAATGCCACGTATTTTTGGATTTACTTTGCTTACGAAACTGGTTTTCACGAGGTTCAGATTTTGGATGAGTATCCAGTTTGGTTTGGCTTGCTGTTTTTCATGCTATTTGTTTTAGTCTGTACTAAAATGATGAGTAAAATATGTCCTAAATAAGAAACTCTGCATTATTTTCAAAAAGAAAAAAGGGGATTGTGTAGGATTTCTTGGCGTGCTTACCCTGCCCAGTTGAATACTGCACCAAGCAGCACTGCATCTTTGGCGTTGACGAATCCGTCGCCATTGATGTCGCATGCTGGGTTCCAGTTGTAGTCGCCAGGTGCTGAGCTGAATGCTGCTCCTAGCAAGACTGCGTCTTTAGCGTTGACGAAGAAGTCCAAGTTGACGTCTTCAGGTATTGTGCTCCAGATGTATACTGGGTAGCCGTCTATGTCAGCGTGGCCTGTCAATGGGTCTGGACTTATGGTGGCTGTTATGACGTGCAGTCCTCTTGGATAGGTGTCAGTGTAGCTGAATATTGGAACTGGTACACAGGGTATCAGTTCTGGGTTAGAGAATGGACCGAGCACGACTACTGTTCCGTTGTAGTATTCGATGGTTATGGTTATGGTGAATACGCTTGGGGGTATTATGCGTTGGAAGTCTTGGTTATGTAGCCAGAATGTGATTGTGTTGCTTGTGCCTGGTTCAATTACTTTGAGTGTGTCTACTGTTGCGAACATGTCAATTGGGTGATATGCAAAGTGGCGTACGTTAGCCACTAAGTGGTAGTAGTTTGTTGGGCTGCTGCCTACATAGTCGTAGATCCATGGGCCTGTGCCTACTGAGCATTCTTGTGCCACTGGGTCGAATTCTCGAGTGTGTCCTTCAAGGAACACTGGTTCCCAAACATGTTTTGGTATGATTGGGAGTCCACCTACCCAGTGCATAGCCCACAATGGCATGTAAATACCATAGTAGACTCTCACTGTGTATGGGTCGACCTCTTCTGCGTAGACTACGTCAGCCACTAGGGCGTTGTTCCATGAATCTGCAATGTCTCTGACACAGTAAATGCTGAAGATAACGTCGTCAGCCATGAACTTCTCGTTGGTTGCACCATCCCTTAAGAGTGGTGCGCCGCCTGGTGTTGATCTAGTTAGGCTAGGTGCAATGTCGTGCCAATACACGTCTTCTCTGAGTTTGAATTCCACGTATGTGGCTGGGCTTCCCTCGTAATCCCATGTTCCCAAGGCCCAGCTTTTTGCTAGCCATGGAAGGTCGTGGCTCATGTCGTATGGGTCTACGTTTATCAGTGAGTCGTAGATCAAACCCATTATGTTCCAGTCCCAAACCCATTCTGAGTGAACTGGATTAAGCTCTTCAATGTCGTTCATGAAGCCCCAGTCGATTGTGGCGTCTCCGGCTTTGTACGTGTTCATGAAGGTCCACCAGCTCCACGGGCCGGTTCCTTCAGCGTTGACAACTTTTTCCCATCCAGTCTTGTAACCGCCGTAGCTGGCGTATGTGAAGACTGGGATTACGCCTACGTCGTCCATGAGGATTTTCTGCATGTTGAACACTGCAACTTTGGCAGTGGGTATGTCAGGCGCGATTAGCATGGCTTCAGCCTCTAGGTCGAATGCTGGGCTCTGGTAACCTGGATAGTTAGGTGTATACGGGAATGACTGTGCATATGCGCCTAAGTACAGGAAGTACAGTGTGTCGGGGTCTCTTCCGAAGCTCCAGCCTCCAGTGTAGATGTGGTAGTCGAATTCAACCATCACCTTCTGGAAACACTCACTTTTTGGAGCTACGTGAAGATCCACGTCGATGACTGCTGCGGTGTATGGACTCCAATCCATTAAGCCTATGTCGATTTCCATTGCATCAGCCAAGAGCTGACCCATCGCACTTCTGTCTGGGTCATCCTGTCTTGCGTAGAAGACTATAGTAATCTCTTCGCCGCCAGGACCCTCAACATAACCGTCAGCATCTTGGTCAGTATATCCGTTAGCCTTCAGTATGTTGACTGCTGCCTGGAGATCGTATGGGTATAGGTCTGTGCAGTATGGGTTATACCAGCCTGCAGACCATGCTAATGGCGAATCCATTTTGATGGCTAAACCAGCAAGCTGAGTGGCAATAAAAGCGTCTTTGTCAAACATGTGGGCTAAGGCTTTTCGGAACCAAATGTCGTCAGTTGGGAACCTCTTCAGGTTCAAGTCGAACTCGCGCATACCTCTGTCAAGGAAGAACGCACGAGCATAAGTAGTCATGTCAGGATCGAGTGTGTCTAACTCGTCAACTTGAGCAGCCAGAAGAGACCAGTCCATGAAATCTATGTCACAAGCCAGATAAGCCAAGTACTCAGCTGTTTGACTACCCCATGGAGTGATTAGCATGTTAGGCGTCATAGGACCATAGCCATTATACAACCCATCGTCTGATGGCGCTGGACCAGGATAGAACCACGAAAAGCTTGGTGTTATCAATGCAAAAGCGAACACTACAACAAATATCGTAGCAACTATTGCCTTTTTCATTTCTTTCTCTCCTTTCTTGTTAGCGATAAAAATATTATCGGGCTTGTTTAAAAGTTTTATGGAACATTATTACAGTAGAAAACACACAAAAAAACGCCAGAATCGAACCAAATCAACCCTTAGACGCACGTTTCCGCTTGAAAAACCAAACAATGACAGCGCCTGCTACTACAACTGCACAAACTCCTAATCCATAAAACATGTAGAAATACCACCAAGGAGACGCAACAGTATAGACAAAGGTTTTTGAGCCTTCCAAAACCACATCATAACTATAGGAACTGCCATCAAAAACAATGGTTAATACATAAGTTTCAACAGGGAAATCTCCACTCGCATTGACATTCCTCTCAAATAACTGAAACACTGCCTCCCCATTTTCGTCAGAAACACCATATTCATATGACGCTGGAACCGTCACGGTCAAGTTAACACCCTCAACAGGCCTACCAAAATAGTCTATCACACGAACCATAAGATAAGACCAAACAACAACTTCAGCGTTATCTCTCACATTTACAGCTGTATATGAAGTATTCCACAGGTAAACCTTCGAGTCGTCAAAAAGGTCCAAATTCCGAAGCTTGGAGTCGTAAAAAGTTATATTGGAAGAACCCAGAAACCTAAAACTCCACCCCGTTTCTATAGACGTATTCAAAAATGTTGCATTGAGACCAACTGCGCTTAAACCAACACTGTCCCTATATCCCTCACTAAAACCATGAAAAGTCTGGTTCACAGACATTAATTCCACAAGAACCTCCTCCGCATTCGAATTCAAGACAAGAACTTCTGCCGATTCGTAGCATCTAAAACGCCCCACCTGACAATTATCTAGATAAATGCTCGAATCATCTTCAGCAGACACGACGTTAAGGTCAGAATTTGACGCATTAACCTTTGATTGTTGCAAAGCTTCAATAAGCCAGTCCGCGTACGAATCTGAAAACTTTGTCTCAGAAAAATTATAACAATAGAAAATAGAAGATCCAAGCAAAGAATTCTTGACTTCCAATGTTGAATTGCCTTTAACCCTATAAATAGCATCAGTCAACGAGCAGTTGTCAAGACTAATTTGTGCTGAACCATCAAGCCAAAACTCCCCGGGATACTTCGAAGGAGTAGAAGCCGCACTAAACACAGTAATGTTGCCGTTGTTATAACACCTAACTTTAAACTGGTAAAGATTAATATCATCCAACGAAACAGACGAATTCTGGCCTGAGTAAATCTCTCCTAACAGAGAAGAGGCAGTAACCATTATTTCCGCCATATCTTCAGCACGAATTGCATAAGATACCGTACACAAAGAAACAGACGCCTTACCATAATCATAAACCTGAACCCTATCAAATGTACTTCCAGAAATATTAGCAAAAGAGTAATCATAAACAAAGAAAAGAGCCTGTCTACATCCAACAGCACTCGAACGCGAATAATCATAACAGTATACGAAAGCAAGACGAGAGTCAAGGGCCGTCAAGGACGCGTTACCATACAGCTTTATTGAAGAAGACGTTGAGCCAGTAAAATTCAAGTTATTCACAAAAGCACTACTCGCATCAAAAAGGGAAACCTCAAAACTCCTCGTAGATGTGAAAGTTGAATTTCTTACTTCCAAGCGAGGATCTCCACTTGCAGAACCTGAAAGTTCAATTCCATACTGATTATTCCTCGTTTGAACGAATCTAATCGTCGCATTCGCAATAACAAGCGTAGTATTTCCGGTTACAATAATATCTTGCTCAAAACTAAAAGAACCATTGGCATAATAATGAACCGAACCATCATTAAACTCAACTGCCTTCACCTTATCAACAATGGGAAAATTGAAAGCCATTAACGTAAATAGCAAAACCAAAAAGACTATTGCGAAACAATGCCTTTTCACTATTCTCCCACCACAAGAGACTATTCAAAACACATAGGCATATTTAAGATTTGAGCCTTCCCACCAAGACTTAAATACTTAATAGACCTTCCATAAAAAATGGGGCATAGCAAGTGGGATTAAGAAAATATATTGCAAGACGTATCGCTTACACGATTTTTCTAATATGGTTTGTACTAACTTTAAACTTTATAATATTTGAAGTTATGCCAGGGAGCCCCCTAGAGTTCTTCGCCGGAAGACCAGGGTCACTAACGCAGGAAAGAGTAGACGAACTACTAGAACTTTGGGGCTTCAACGACCCATTACATGAAAGATATTCCCGGTACATAGTTAACATGTTAACTCTGCAATTCGGAAGATCCGCCAGAACAGGAAAACCAGTTGTAGAAATAATACAAGAAGCGCTCCCAAACACCTTCTTACTTATGGGCTTCTCCACAGTCTTAGCAATATTCATAGGCATCTTATTGGGAGCTGTATCCGCATACAAAAGAGGTGGAGCAGCAGATACAGGACTAGTTTTTACGTCGCTCATAACCTATTCACTACCAACTTTTTGGATGGGAATGATGTTCCTAATAGCATTCGGGCTTCGACTAAACTGGTTCCCGATAGGCAAGACTGTTTCCTACTGGACAGAATACCCCACGGGTCTCCCTCCACCATTATTCGAATTCCAAATACTTTCATTCAGCTTCAGAATGCCAGGTTTAGTTGAACTCGCCGACAGACTATGGCACCTATTCTTGCCAGCCGCAGTACTAGTTCTGTTCCAATACGGAGGTTACCTATTACTAACCAGAGCTACAATGGTAGAAGCACTTTCAGAAGACTACATAGTCACTGCAAGAGCAAAGGGACTACAAGAAAGAGTAGTTTTATTCAGACATGCACTAAGAAACGCATCCCTTCCAATAATAACCAGTGCAGCCATGGCCTTTGGATTCATGCTCTCAGGAGCCATAATAACAGAAACAGTTTTCAGTTGGCCAGGACTTGGAGGACTAACCTGGGAGGCAATACAATTATACGACTATCCCATATTGCATGTACTCTTCTACGTAATAGCACTCTGCGTAATACTCGCAAACTTCCTTGCTGACCTTATGTACGGAATTGTTGATCCTCGAATAAAATACGGGTGAAAAAGTGTACTCAAAACGAGTTAAAAGGACATTTGCAAGCACCAAAAAAATTCTCAGAGCTTTCTCACAAAGCAAAAGAGCAATGATAGGTGTAGGCATAATCACATTTTTCGCTATCCTCGCCATCACTGCACCTTTACTCACTCCCTACAACCCAACATTAAGCACATGGCTTGCAGGAAGCGGGCAGACCCGCGCAAAACCTATTTGGTTCAAATATCTTCCTGGCGGAGACATGTTGAGCGAAAATTTATCTCCAATAACTGACCCAGAATTCAGCACCCCGCAGATAGAGCAAAATTGGAACATTACTACACTCTCATCATACACGAATTTTGAACATGTTGCCGGCATCGGTGAGGAAGGAAGTTTAGGAATAATGTTTCTGAGAAAGGCATCACAGACTCCGCAGGTAGCCACAGCTCGAGTATGCATGGATTTCACCTTTCCCTTCAGTGGACCGCCAGCTCGATTTTCCGGAGATGTCACAGTTCTAATTGAGGACGAAGTTGGAATTCCAATACAGCTAACAGTTTTCATCGAGGACAAGACTAATAACAAAAATTACACATGGGGATTTGGTTACGGATGGGCTGACGAAAATGTCACAGAAACCACTACTACACCTCTTACTCCCAGTCCAGGCATAGAATCAGGCGCGCAAATTACTTGGAGACAGCAACGTTTCAACACAAGTTCAGAGCTTGGCAGGTTTATGTTTCCACAGGCCGCCAACTACTCTTTCGGATTGGAAATAACATTTTGGGATCTGCCTTCAAACGCAGGAAAAAGCGTCAAAGCCATAGCCTATGTTGACACACTAGACCTAGACTTTTACGGAACAGCTTTCGGGCTTCTTGGAACTGACTGGCAAGGAAGAGACATTTTTACACAACTTGCCTACGGAACAAGAATTTCAATAATTGTCGGAATACTAGCTTCAGTTATTTCAGTGTTACTCGGACTGATTATAGGTTTGATTTCGGGATACCTAGGCGGATTGTTTGACGAATCATTAATGAGAATCAACGATGCCCTACTAGTGCTTCCCGGTCTACCCTTGCTAATTGTGTTAATAGCAGTGCTTGGGAACAGGATACACATCATCATTCTAGTACTAGGCTTCCTTGGATGGATGGGCTTCGCAAGAGTTGTTAGGTCTCAAGTGTTAAGCCTCAAAGAAAGACCATTCATCGAAGCCGCGAAAGCCATCGGCTCAGGAACAGGACACATCATATTCAAGCATATAGTTCCAAATGTTATGGGACTTGTCTATGTTACTTTGGCTTCAAGCGTTCCAGGCGCAATTGTCGGAGAAGCGGCTTTAAGTTGGCTTGGATACTACGATCCGTACTTGATGTCATGGGGAAGAATGTTAAACGACGTCCAGACGCATCACGGATATAATGATTGGTGGTGGGTCGTGCCACCTGGCCTGTGCATTGCAGCAATATCTGTCGCATTTATCCTTCTTGGATACGCACTTGATGAAATATTGAATCCAAAGCTAAGAATCAGACGATAGCCAAGTTTCTCCCGTATATCCACCGATTATACTCGCTATAAGGTTAATTAATAGCATAAACGGAAACGTTGAAGAAAATATTATTCTCAGACTTTGAGAGTAGACCAACTCGTTCAGACTAGAATAAGAAAGCGTTCCCAAAAAAGCGGGTAAAGATAGAATAACAAACATGATCAACAATGCAACAAGAGAAGACAAAATAGCTTCAATAATGATCCGCTGGAAATCGACGATCACCAGACCAGCCACCAGGCCAGTCACGCCCCAAAAAAGATATCTCAAAAAAGAGTAGTCGGAAGCAAAAACCGAGAAAAACAAACTCATAGTGGTAAGTAACAAAGACCAAAGCAAAAACGTCGCCACTCTTATAGTATCCAAAGTATCCAACGAATCACCAAATCTTAAATGTAACCAGAAAATAAAAATGTATCGATAAGGCGAAAAAATGAAACTCAAAAACAAGATCCAGATTGCATTCTTTGCTTTTTCGATAATTTCCTTTCTGGCAATTACACCGCTCATATCAAACTATTTAGAATTTTACAGAGCCATAGAGAAATGCGAAGTTAACCTTCACGAGGCATCATTAAATCTAACAAGATTAAACAACGGATTGGTCTATTTAACACTCATATTTAACGTAACCAATCCAACAGGTTTCAGAGGCCTAACAATTTCTACGACAACCTGTAATATACGTTACATCACGCCAGATCAAACAGATTTCAAGCAACTTCAAGGTCGCACAGAAACATTCCATGAACCTTTGGATATACCCCCGCTTGAAACAACCAAAATGATATTAAACTTCACCTTTAGCTACTTATCTGAACAATTGTCGGTGCAAGAATTCATGGCTGTATTTTTGATGGAGCCAGAATACGTGCGATTTCTCTTCACAGGGCAATTCGTTTTAAACGCATATACTTATACTTTTGCCATATCTATGGGACCATTTGCATCTGTAATCAATTTTGGCTAGGGACAAGAGAACCGTTAGGATTTGTTATAATTAGCAAGTTTAAAAACAGCATGTTCAAAGAAGATTTTGAAATCTTTTTCTATGTTTGAAGATACTTCTCGCATTTTGATTTCGTTAAGCAGGAAGTATCCGCCTGTAAACAAAGAGTAGAGGAGATGAGGTATAAGCGAAGAAAATCCTTCTGATACAAATGACGCTTCCACAGAAAAATCTTGAGAATTTCCTTCGACAACGATTTCTATGTTTTTTGGCATATGAGGAATTTTGCAGGTAATAATTCTTTCGTTGTCCAGAGTTGATTTTTTAACCTTGAAACCTTTTTCTTTCAAGTACACTTCTAAAGTTGAAATCAACAAATCCAAATCCACATTTTTTCCAATCCATCTAGCATACATCTGGCCGAAATCTCCTCTTCAGAGCAATACGACTTTCATGAGAAAGAAAATGCGCAGAAATATTAAAGCTTATATAAAATACTACCTATTTACCATAAAGAAAGGAGCCGATAGAACGATGTCTCTATTGGAAGTCGAAGACCTCACAACATACTATAGAACTTTAAGGGGTTACGTCAAAGCAGTTGAGAACTGCTCATTTAGCATAAATAAAGGAGAAGCTCTTGGGCTTGCAGGAGAGTCTGGATGTGGCAAAACGACAATAGCGTTATCTTTACTAAGAATCCTTCCACCAGGTGGCAAAATAGTACAAGGAAAGATCATCGTCAATGGCACTGACATTGTCAAACTGCAAGAAGAAAAAGTGCGCAAGAAAATAAGATGGAAGGAAATTTCTCTGGTTTTTCAAGGGGCGATGAACGCTATGAACCCCGTGATAAGAGTTAAAGATCAGATAGTGGAAGCAATAAAACTTCATGAACATAACATAAGCAAAAAAGAAGCAGAAGAAAGAGTAAAAAAACTGTTTGAACTTGTAGGAGTAGAGCCAAGTAGGGCAGATAATTATCCGTTCGAGTTTAGTGGAGGTATGAGGCAGCGAGCAATGATCGCAATGGCTGTGGCTTGCAGTCCCAAGCTTTTGATTGCAGATGAGCCGGGAACAGCCCTAGACGTTATAGTGCAAGCCCAAGTGATAAAACTGCTTGAAGAGCTGAAAAGCAAATTAGGTATGACACTTATCTTAATTTCACATGACCTTTCTTTAATAGCGGAGGTTTGTGAGAAAACGGCTATAATGTACGCTGGCAACATCGTGGAAATAGGAGATTCTGTTTCGATTTTCAAAAACCCGTTGCATCCATACACAAAAGGGCTGGTGCTAGCCTTTCCAAACATAAAAAGCCAAAAAGTGAAAATGATTTCTATACCAGGATCACCGCCGGACCTCCTAAATCCGCCAACAGGTTGCAGATTCCATCCAAGATGCCAATATGCCATGGAAGTCTGCAAAAAAATCGTTCCACCACTTGAAACGGTTGAAGAGAATCATAAGGTGGCTTGTCATCTAGTCAATAAGAAAAATGCTTGAAGGAATCTAAATGAATGAAACAATCATCGAAGCTATAAATTTGAAAAAATGGTTTCCATTGAGAACAGGATTCCTCTCAACACTGTTGAGAAGTGAATTATACGTCAAAGCCGTTGACGACGTTAGCTTCACGATAGGGAAAGGAGAAATTTTTGGGCTTGCTGGAGAAAGTGGAAGCGGAAAAACCACTGCTGGAAAACTGCTTATTAGACTGATAGAACCTACAGGAGGAAAGATAATATTCAAAGGCGAAGACATTTCCAGATTATCAGAAAACAGGCTGAAAAGTTACAGAAAAAAGTTGCAACTTGTTTTTCAGGATCCTTATGAGTCGTTGAATCCACGTATGCTCGTAGAAGACATATTGTCTGAGCCTCTGCAAATTCACGGCATCAGTGAAGAGAAAGAAATATCGGGAATAATACACAAGGTAATGGAAGCAGTTAAACTGACTCCTCCTGACGAATTTCTGTTACGTTATCCACATGAACTAAGCGGTGGACAACGTCAAAGAGTTGCGACTGCAAGAGCTTTGATGTTGGATCCAGAATTCATAGTAGCAGATGAACCAGTTTCAATGTTAGACGTATCAATCAGAGCGGAAGTTCTAAACGTCATTCTAGACTTGAGAAACAAATTTAACGTTGCCTTTTTATTCATAACTCACGACTTGGCTTTAGCAAGACACATTTGCGACCGAATAGCCGTCATGTATCTAGGAAAAATGGTAGAGATGGCCAGCGCTGACGAGTTAGTTTATGAACCGCTACATCCTTACACCAGAGCTTTAATTGAAGCTGTGCCTGTTCCAGACCCAACAGCAAACAGAATTTCAATGGTCATAAAAGGAGAAATCCCAAGCCCAGTTAACCCGCCATCCGGATGTCGTTTTCACACACGGTGCCCCTCATTCATAGGAGACGTGTGCCGCAAAAAAGAGCCCGAACTGGCAGAGATTTCAAAAGACCACTACGTTGCCTGTCATCTATATTCGAAAGCGTAATTTGAAACCAATTTGTCAAAATTTGAACTCGCCAAAGGTTAAATAACGCCATAAGTTAATTAATCAATGAACAAAGATGGAGAACCGAAAACAAAGCCTAAAAAACGAAATTTACGAAATGTTATACCTAGTAAAGACATGCATAACTGATTTCTGGTTTTGGTTACCGATTTTGTTTATGATCTTCATGTATACACAATTGATAATTTTCTTCTATATTCATCCTCTTCTCTTGCTTGTAGCGCCCACATTAATATCATTGTATGCGTTGAGGCAAGAAAAGAAAAGAATCAAATCAAAATACAACATTGAAGGTGGAAAAGTGCTTTCAGCTTCAGACCCTGCTGGGACTGTGCCGCATTCTCCAGATTCAAAATTTAACCTTGAACAGGCAGTAGAAGATTACGTAGGATATCTAAACCGCAAGAAAGATAAGAAAGATTCGTCGTGATTAAAACTTTCATAGTTAAGAATTGAAGGGAAGAGAACTTGAGAAAAAGACAGAGACAATTGCTGCTGGTTTTCTCGATAATCTTGGTCTTATCTGGGCTAATTTTGACGGCGAGCTCGTCAATTTACACCTCAGAAAACGAAGCCACCGTAGAAGAAAACGGTGTAAGCTACTCACTTTCTAAATCAGATCAAGAAATAACGTTTGGAACAGAAATAAAGCGATATTTCAGCCTTGGAGAGGAAATGACGGTAACGTTTACCCATGCTTTTACGCCTCCTTACAACGATTTACTTCCTCCAATAAACTTCACGATTCAGTCACCCAGCAACAAAACGACCATTTTCTGGTACTGGCTGGAACCTTACGATACTGATGAGGACACGATAATAGTTAAAACTAATCTAACCGTTTCCAAGGTTGACGGTCTCAAGAGAACAAACTCATCATCTGATTTGGATTTTGCGGGAGAAGCATTAGAAGATGGAACCTATACCTTAATCTTCACAACATTGTACAACACAAAGTTAAGCTACCTGGCTTTCGTCAAAATAATCACAACATATGATTATCCATATACGCATCTCTTGCCACTAGGAGCAACAATAATGGTCACTGGAACAATTCTTTTAATTGTCTCTTCCAAATTCGGAAGAAAGATCAAGAAAAATGTCTAAAACTTAGTGATGGGCAGGTCTGCACCTTGGCAACAAAGCTGCCCTGCTCAATATGAACAATAGTGAGTTCTGAATACCAAATCTTGTCAATTTTACATACTAGTTTCTAAGAAACTACCTTTGTCAGACGTCTTGCCTTCAGTTTTTATGAAGAGTTTTTTTTACACTTACCTTTATAAGAGGGAAACCGCCCTAGTTTTTTTGGGGGAAGTATGCCTCAGATAAGATGTCCATATTGTGGAGCAACCGTCAACCTAGAAAACCGCAAGGAAACAGACTTCACCATCATTCTGAAGTCTTTAGAAAGCAGAGCAAGAAGCTTTTCTGAGCTACTCAAGATAACTGGGTTGCCTAGGAAGACTCTCAACATAAGATTGAAAGAACTATGCGGCATGGAAGCAGTAACCAAGAATAAGCTGTACTATTTGAATGGGGCATGCCCCAAGAAGGAATGGCAGAAAAAAATATTGCAGAGGGATTCAATATTGTCTAACAAGAGAAAGATACTAGCATTTCTAGTCATTATGTGCATTGGATTGCCAGCAGCAGGAAATTTTGTTCTAGCTATGTTCTTTTCTCCACCTCCTCCTGAACCAAAGCCCCTCGGAAACCTAATAGTCACAGTGAACGTTGGAGAAGTCTCAGATGTCTATGGTTGGCAGATTGGGCTACGTTTTGACACTGAAAACCTGAAAGTCGTAAGCGCTATGCCGGGCGATTTCCTTGGAGACCCTGTGGGAGGCACTAGTCTATCGGATCATGTTGAAAATGCAGGAGATACGCTGTTTTACCGCATTATCGTAAACGATACTTTAGTCTTGTGCCAAACCTTGAAAGGAAGTCGACCCTCAGTAACTGGCAGCGGTTCTCTAGCGATAGTAGAGTTTGAATACTACTCGACTCCATACGAAAACCCGTACCTAGTTTTCAACGAACCTCCTTGCGACACAATGCTCTTGAGAATGGATGCCTCGGAAATTCCAATAGACAAAAATACAGTAACATTGCAATTTGTACCTTAACATCCTCTTTTTTTCTCTTTTGGCTATGGCTCTGGGTATAATGATGCATCTTAAATGTTAAATGCTCTAGTGTAAGCGTTACTTAGCTTATTCTCTTCAGTTGTTTCTGGTACATCTCTAGAATCTCGTTTGCTGTTGTTGCATCTTCAGCCGCTTTGTCAAGCCTATAATTTCCCGTGAAACGTGGAAACCGAATTGCCAATCCACTTCCCTTTCGAATAACATCCACCGCACAAACATGAATAGGGCTTAATGTTATCTCAGCGCCTAGAATCTCAATTACTATGGCAGGCTCGAACCACACGTTTGCCTCAATTATTGATTGCACGCGCGAATGCTTGTGACCAATCTTATACTTCTGTAGCATTTTTGGCAACCTGGCTAAATCTTCGTCGGTGAAACCTGTTCCACATTTTGTCACAGTTTCGAAAACGTCTTTATCTTGGTTGTAGGCAGCTAAAAGCAATGCTCCGTATGTTCCTGTTCGTTTTCCTCTGCCATGGAAGGCGCCAACAACCACCAAGTCCACGGTGTCTGTCATCTCGCTCTTATAGTCTCGTTTATACTTAATCCAAAGCCAACCTCTTGCTCCAGCCTGATAAACTGAATCTTCTGCCATAGACTTGCAGACTAGACCTTCGCAGCCATCTTCTATGGCTTCTTGGAAGAAGTTTTCGAGTTCCTTTGGGTCGCTTGTAATTATGTATTTGGCAGTTTTCATTCGGTCGCTTTCGCTTATTGCCTTTTTCAGGGCATGATGTCTAATTGGGTACGGCTCTAATGTTAGGTCTTTGCCGTCAAAGTAGAGCGCGTCAAACATGAATAGGGAAACTGGGTATTCTTCTATTGCCTTTCTTATTTCGTACTTGCGTCTGCGGTGCATTAGCTCTTGGAAAGGTCTCATCTCGCCTGTCTCTGTGTCTATTGCGACGCATTCAGCTTCTAGAATGGCATCTCTTGCCTTCACATGGTTCTTAACTAGTTCAATGGCGTCTGGATACTGGCTGGAAATATCTTCTAAACGTCTAGAAAAGAGAGTCACTTCGTTGTTTCTCTTGTGGATTTGTATTCTTTCGCCATCGTATTTGTATTCGGCTATGCATTTTCCGCCGAGTTTTTCCAAGATTTCCTCTGGTGAAGATAGTCGTTCTGCAAGCATGGGTCTTATTGGTTCGCCTACTAAAACCTGAAACTTCTTGATTCCGCTCAATCCCTTTTCGACGACAGTTTTGGCGACTCTTCCAAGATCTGAGGAAATGTTGTAAGCCCGTTCTATGAATTCACGGGTTTCTTTTCCACCGCCGTAGGCTATGGCTAAAGCGTCAAGGACAGTCATGTCGGCAATGCCTAAGCGCAGATTTCCAGTAACAGTACGCATAATGTATTTAGCCTCTTTAGGAGTTGCATCAGCCAAAAGTCCAGCCAAAAGGGCGGTTTTAAGGTCTACGGCGCCTGAACCAGAAGCTTTCGCCATTTTGTCAAGAGTTTCGTAGACTCTTTCCACAGTCAGGGCTTTCTGAGGCATTAATGTGACTTGTTTTTTGCTTGTCATAAATTTCTGGCTTGATTCGCCGATATCACCTGTTTTAGGCAAGTCTTCTTCTATTTCTGTTTCTTTGCATCCAGAGGCTTTAGCGAGGGCTTTTATTGCTAGTTTTTCGGCTACGCCTATCTCGAGGCTGACAAAATCTGGGTAGATTCTGCCTTGGGTTAGGTATACGACTTTGTCGATGATTTCTTTTGGCGTGTTCTTAAGCAGGTCAACCAGTAGGTCTGTCATTTCTAGCCGTTTGATTGTAGCTTCGATTTTTTCGTAAGCGTCGGCAATAACAGAGTATCGCAATAATTAGCCTCTCAGCAAATAGAATGCGTATGCGAGATATTAAAATTTCATCATTCTAAATAAAAACAGTTATACTAAACTAGTCTGTGAGCTTAGGTGATGTTGTTTGACTCACCACTGGGGCTATGTTGGTGCTCTTGCTTCTGCAGTTCTGTTTGGGATAAGTTCGACTTTGAATAAGATAGCGTTGGAAAATGTGAATCCTTTAGTTGTTGCGGGTATGATTTATTCTGTTGGTGGCATTGTCCTCTTTGTTGTCCATTTTTCTCCATTTCATGGGAAGATTCTTAAGTTGTTTGAAACTTCAACCAAAACTGAGCATGAGATAACCAGAAGAGACTTCAGAACTCTTGCTTTTGTAATATTGTTTGGTTCAGTGATTGCGCCGTTGATGCTTTTGCAGGGTCTAAGCCAAACTACTGCAATTAACGCGTCTTTTCTTCTCAGTGCAGAGTCACTTTTCACGGTTTTACTGGCCTTCATTTTTTTGAAAGAACGAGGGAAAAGAAAGGATTACGTCGGGATTTTTGTTCTTCTTGTTGGAGTTGTGTTTCTAACTACGAACGGCAGATTTCAAGAGCTAACTTTGAGTAAAGAGATTATAGGCAACTTGTTAGTGCTGAGTGCTTGCCTATTTTGGAGCATGGACAACAACCTGAGCAAGTTTCTAAGCAAAAAACAGGAAATCACTCTGATAACCGCTTTAAAGTGCCTAATCGGCGGGTTTATCTTGTTAGCTACATCTTTGCTTCTTAGAATCAGCCTCTCTATTCCCTTAGTCTCGCTGCCATACATCCTGTCTGTAGGAAGTTTTAGCATTGCCACTTCAGTATTATTGTTTCTTTTTGCTTTGAGAGAAATAGGGTCAATGCGGACAGGCATTATATTTTCTACGTCTTCGCTTTTTGGTGCAGTATTTGCTTTCGCCGTTTTAGGAGAATCTTTTTCGATTGTGCAGCTTCTAGCTGGGCTAGTGATGCTGTTAGGCGTTTATCTACTTTACAGAAGATGACATTTGTCATACATGTTGAATAAACTTTAAGGCTCAGCAAAACGGAAAACATGAAAAGCCAAATTCAACCTATATGTTCCGAAGTTTCTTCGGAAAATCTTGTTTAAAGGAGCTTTATTTGGGCTTCTTTTCACGAAGTCTTAGGAGAGAAGTTTAATCAGTTGATTAAACTAACTCATGAGGACTGATAGAAGAAAAGCTCTAATGGCGTTGTTCTCTTTTCTTGCTTTCATTGTGGAGGTATTCGAATTTGTTCCAAAGTGATGGAAAGTTGTATTGTTTTCTGGCGCCCTCAACGATAGGTTTCATTTTTTCCCACATTGTGCTGGTTGGAATGTTTGAGATGGTTTTGTAGTCTGTCAGACCTCTGTATAGGAGTTCTCCAGCTCCTTCGTACAAGTTGCCAACTATGCCAAGTGCTACGGCAACTGAGCTTTCAGCAAATGGTAGACCATACTTCTTCAAAAAATCATCGTAGTCCTCAAATTGCAGATTCCATACCTTAAAGGAAGCTTCGAGAAACTCTTTGCTATTGAAACTCTGATGAACTCTCCAGAACGCATCTGTTTTTCTTGATTTGGTCTGATGTCTAAGCTAAAGACTGTAATAAATGACTCCAGCTACGACACTTGCAGAGGCTATCACTATAGAAACGGTCTGTATGTCAACCATTTTCACCACTACATTTACAGTCTGATTCAACAAAACCAAATATCACCTTCAGTCTCTGCTGACCATCCAGAATCTCCCACTTGCCATTTTGCTTCTGTCTAAGTATTATGCGACCAATGTCATAGTCATTCAGAATCGAATTTACCAGAGGTTGCTTCTTGGGTAGTTTCCACACTTCGACCTTTGATATTCTGCATTGATGATTAGTCTAGCTTGCTTGTGTAGTTTCACAAAGTCATTAATAGTCCATGTCAATTTCTCTGTTGGCCACTGAAGCTGACCTGACAATAAGTATCAACCTCAACGTTAGTACTCCTAGTGAACTCATAAGATTTTTGGAAGTATTAAGTGAAGAAATTCTGTGAACTGTTAAGTTAGAGTCAGCTAGCTTTCGAAGTATTTATAAACTTTAAATGAAGTTTAAGTTTACTATGAAGATTAAAAAGGAGTTGCCACCAGAACAACGTGATGAACTACTCAGAGCATTGAAAGCCCGTTTTGAGAAAAACATGAATCGCCATAAAGGTCTTGAATGGGCTAAAGTACAAGCAAAGCTTGAGGCTATTTCAGATAGCTACCGGGATGAAAAACTTTGGTCGCTCAATGAAATGGAAAAAACTGGCGGCGAACCGGATGTTGTCAGTCA
>JACAEK010000027.1 GCA_013388895.1 Candidatus Bathyarchaeota archaeon
CAAGTTTTCAACTATTCCTGCTGTCAATGCTAAATGCCGTTGTATGGTTGAAAGTGCCTTAGTTTCCCTTCTTTTTTCAAACCATTTTATTAGATCACTCAATGGCTATTTCCTCCCTCAATCCAACTTCTGGATACGTGAACATGTGTGCTTTTTCCGATGGAAAAGAAATGCTAACTTCTTCGTTCGTATTAAACCATTCTCCAATCAGAGAAGGCTTGATAGCAACGACCAAGTCTTGGTTTTCAAGTCTAACCTCATATCGTATGTTTGTTCCTTCAAAAGTGACTCTTTCCACGAAGCCATGGAATGCGTTTTTCTTTTTCTTTGCTCCTTTCTCAATGGTGACGGCTTCTGGTCGGATTGCCAAAACAACTTTTTCACCTTGTTTCATGCCTGTGTTTGTTATGTTGACTGTTAATCCGCCTCTAAGCTCAACTAGGGTTTCGTTGTCGCTTTGTTCTAGTATGTAGCCTTCCAAAAAATTTGATTCTCCAATGAAATGGGCTACGAAAATGCTTTGGGGATTCATGTATAATTCTCTTGGGGTTCCCACCTGTAATATCCTGCCTTTTTTCATTATTGCGATTCTGTCGGATATTGCCATGGCTTCGGATTGGTCGTGAGTTACGTGTATGGCTGTTAAGCCTAAATCTTTTGTCATCTTTCTTATTTCGTATCTTAGTTCGTTGCGTACTTTTGCGTCTAACTGTCCTAGGGGTTCGTCTAGCAGTAATAGTTTGGCTCCTGCAGCTAGGGCTCTTGCAACGGCTATTCTCTGCATCATTCCACCGCTTAGTTCGCTTGGAAATGCATCTAACCTTTCATGCAGTCTTACCATTTCGAGTACTTCGTGTCCTATTGTTTTTGCTTGTTCCATGTTGAAGCCTTTTACTCGTGGACCGTATGTAACATTGTCCCAAGCGTTCATGTGGGGAAACAATGCGAATGTTTGAAAAACGAATCCGACATCCCTATCTTCTGGTGGGACATCATTAACAAGCCTATCTCCAATGTAAATTTCACCTTCATCCGGTTTAATTAAACCAGCGATGAGTCTCAGCAAAGTTGTTTTTCCACATCCGCTTGGACCAAGTAGGGAAAAATATTCCTTGTCGTGAATGTGGAGGCTAACGTTGTCAACAGCCACAATTTTTCCAAATTTCTTTGTAACATTAACTATGCGAACCTCAGGCATGCTCTAGCTCCTCCACATGTTGTATGTAATTGTGCGAATTTATTGCATAAATTGTAGGCGGTATATTAAACATGCTAGTATCTTCCTTTTCCTCTAGAGATAAGTCTTAAAGCCAAGAGAATTATGAAGGAGAACAATATTAGGAAACCGCAGCCTAAACCGATTTCAAATGGTGTGGCTGGCACTTTCTGTTTGACCCAGTTCACGAGGACTACTGGCGCTGTTTGGAGTGTGGTGACTACGGCTAAAGTTGCACCTGTCTCGCTTACGCTTCGTGTAAAAACCATTATTGCGCCTGAAAGTATGGAGTATTTGGTTAATGGCAAGATTATTGTTCTGAAAACTCCTAAAGGTTTAGCTCCGAGGGTTCTTGAGGCTTCTTCCAAGTCCACGTTTATTCTTTCAACTGCTGCCGACATGGACCTTACAAAATATGGGTACGTGATGGCTAAATGGGCAAAAATCAACAACCACATTTCTGGTATGAAGGCGAAAGTTTCTTTCCAAAAAATCGCAAGAGAAACACCTAAAGCGACTGATGGAACGATTAACGGAATGTTGACAAGCACATCTAATATAGCTGATGGTAATGTTCCAAACTTTCTTCTTGCAACAATTATCGCCACGGGTAAACCAATGATGATGTTTAGGCCTGTGACAACTGCTCCTAGGAAATATGAAAGAATGAGGCTCTGCCAATATTCTCCCCAGACACCAACACCCATTAGGGCATTGGGTAAGTTATCCGAGAACACTGCTTCAAATGCTGAAAACGCGACAAAAAGGGATGGAATAAGCACTAATGTGAAAAAGATTAAAAGTGTAATGCTGTTTCTCGAAAAGGTTGCTGTTGAATAACTCAGTTTCCTTTCGGCTGTAGGCCAGATTTTTCTTATGGGTGATTTTAGTTTTGGTCCAATGACGCGGATTGCTGCAAAAATTATGCATGAGACAGCTATAAGTATGAAGCTGGCAAAGACTATAGAGCCCTCATAAGTTGCTTGGCTGACTTTTCCACCTGAGAAATCGTCTTTCATGTTCTGAATGAAAACTGGTCCATTTTCGAAGACTCCCGCCACAATCATGGTTGCTCCTGTCTCTGAAATTGACCTTGCAAAAGCTAGGATAAAAGAGGCTATCAATGAGGGTTTTATGATTGCGAATGTGACGGTTCTTGATGCTGTGAGTGGTGGTGCTCCGAGGGTTCTTGAGGCCTGTTCATACTCCATCTTATAGTCGAGCAATGCTCCAACCACCACTCTAACTACAACTGGGTAGGAAAATGTGAAGTGAAGCAGTATGATAAGGAGCCATCCTGGTGAAATCAGCGAGTTTCCAAAAAGTGTCGATATTCCTTCGGGCTTGCTC
>JACAEK010000014.1 GCA_013388895.1 Candidatus Bathyarchaeota archaeon
ATATAGAAATGGTTGAAAAGATAAGGTTTGAGAATCTAGGCTGTCTTAGCAGGCTGCACCATTCCGCATCTCTTGAGCAGTCTATTCCATCTTTCGTCGGTTATCCGCTGTATCTCAGCAAGCATCTTCTCGTATTTCGGTGTAAACAAATGCCTAAAGCGTCCTTGCACTTCTAAGTATTCCTTCGCTGGTTTCTTCTTTTGCGGGCTTAATGCCATCACTTTACTTGGTGTCGATAGTTGATATTCGCCGTTTACCGCTTCCCATAACGGAAATATGCATGTTTCCACTGCCAAACGCGAAAGCTCTATAGATTTCGCTGGGTCACTTCTCCATCCTCTTGGACAAGGCGCAAACACGTGTAAAAATGCTGGACCATTTACTTCTATGCCTCTTCTAACTTTCACTAGTAAATCTCGCCAGTAATAGGGCGACGCAGTTGCCACGTAAGGCATATCATGCGCCACCATAATATCCGCAATTGGCTTCTTATGTTCCAACTTACCAGGAATGACTGTGCCTGCGGGCGAAGTTGTCGTGGAAGCGCCCAAAGGTGTTCCACCACTTCTCTGAATGCCCGTATTCATGTAAGCCTCATTATCGTATAGCACAAATAGAAAGTCATGCCCTCTTTCCACAGCACCAGAAAGCGCCTGTATGCCAATATCATATGTGCCACCGTCGCCTGCAAAAGCAATAACATCTACCTGTTCCTGCTTTATCTTCCCCTTCTTTCTCATTATTTTCAAAGCTGCTTCTATTCCCGAAGCGTTTGCAGCGGCATTTTCAAAAGCTGTATGCACCCATGGCGTAGCCCAAGACGTATACGGATAAATCGACGAAACCACTTCCATGCAGCCAGTCGCATTCGTAACAATCGTCGGTCCTCTCGTGGCTTTCATAATCAACCTCAGAACCGTTGCAGGTCCACAACCCGCACACGCCCTATGCCCCGACAAGAACAAGTCTGGCTTTTCAGCAATATCTTTTGTCGTGAATTTCCACTCAGAAAACATTCCACCACTTCCTCCTTTTTACCCTCTTAACCCCACATATCTGACTAACTCTCCAACACGTTTCGCCTGAATCATCCTCTGCAAATCTTCGAAGATCTGGCGTATTTGGGTTGGGCTTGTGTCTCTTCCTCCCAATCCATAAATGTAGTTTACTACGTTAGGATGAGGTGTTAAATCGTAAAGCGCATGACGAACCTCATGAAACACAGCTCCACCTCCTCCTCCAAAACTCATGCTCCTATCCATCACGGCAACAGCCTTCACTTTCTTAAGCGCTTCAACAATACCTTCAACAGGCAAAGGTCTAAAAGCCCGAATTTTAAGAACCCCTGCTTTGACACCTTCCTCTCTAAGCTCATCCACAACAGTCCTAACTGTTCCAGTAGTTGAACCTAAACACACAATTGCCACGTCAGCATCTTCAACCTGATACAGCTCAAGCAGTCCATTCCCATACCGCCTACCGCTTATTACCTCAAATTCCTCGTTTACCTGCGAAATTCTTTTCAACGCGTTCCTCATGGCTTCTTCTTGCTGCCTTTTAAATTCAAAATAATAATTCGGCAAGGCAATAGGCCCCATCGACATTGGATTATCTGGGTCAAGTTTAAAGGGCACAATTTTTCCTTCATGAGTTACAACTTTTGGGATTTGATGACTTCCAACAAACTTCCTAACAACTTCGTCCGAAAGCACCTGAACATTTTCCAACGTATGCGTTAATGTAAATCCGTCTAAGCCAACCATGACGGGCAACAGAACTTCTTGGCTCTCAGCAATCTTGAAACCTTGAATTATTAAATCATAGGCTTCCTGCGCATTCTCAGCATACAATTGTATCCACCCACTATCTCGTTCAGCCATGGTGTCGGAATGATCACAATGAATGTTTAACGGTGCTGACAAAGCTCTATTGGCAACTGCCATTACTACTGGCGCACGACACCCAGACGTTACAAAAAGCATCTCATGCATCAAAGCCAAACCTGGAGCTGACGTAGCTGTGAACGTTCTTGCACCAGTTACTGACGCTGTTAGACATGCGGTCATAGCGCTATGTTCAGATTCCGTGCAGACAAATTCAGTTTCGACTTCACCATTTGCGACATATTCGCTAAATTTTTCGACAATTATTGTCTGTGGAGTTACTGGATAAGCTGCCACCACATCCACATCAGGTTGTTTCGCAGCGTACGCGACTGCTTCGTCTCCGTTTAGGGCTAACATCTCTTGCTTAACAACAGTTTTCATTTCCATTACACTCCTACACCAGTTTCATCTCGATGGCTTTAGTTGGACATTCGTTGGCGCATATTCCGCAGCCCTTGCAGAAGTTTAAGTCAAATTCTATGTCTCCTTTTTCAGGCTTCCAATGTATCGCTCCGTCTGGACAGAAAAGCACGCATAAGAGGCATCGGGTGCATTTTTCCAAATCTCTTACTGGCGTAAATGTTTTCCAGTCGCCTGTTAAGAATTTAGTGCTGGGTTTCCAGCATACGCCTGCTGGCGCTATTTCCTTCCAATTTTTGTCTTCAGTGGTCATTCAGATTTTGCCTCCTTGTAAGCTTCGTTTATTACAGCGAAGTTTTTCTCGGCAACACCGGATTTGAAACGTTCTTTTGTGACTTTTTCTATGCTTTCAAGATTGACTATTCCAGTTGCCTGTGCCACGGCTCCAAGCATAGCCGTGTTTGTGATGGACATTCCTAAAATTTTCATTGATATTTCTGTTGCTGGAACAGTCCAAACCTTACCTTTATCCGTATTAAGCGCTTTCCTGATTTCTGCAGGGTCATCTTTCGAGTTGATTACGATTATTCCGTCTTCTTTTATTCCTTCAGTAAATGGAACCGCTTTCATTAATGTGGGATCCAAAACAGCCACGACGTCTGGATTGTAAACTGCACAATGTATCTGAATTGGCTGAGTGCTTATGCGCGTAAATGCTGTTACTGGCGCTCCCATTCTTTCTGGACCGAATTCCGGAAATGATTGAATGTATTTTCCTTCGTAGATGGCTGCTCTTGCCAACAGTTCGCTGGCTGTCCAAGCTCCTTGTCCGCCCCTGCCGTGCCATCTTACTTCCAGGATTTTTTTCAAAGGGCTTTCCCTCCATGAATCTTTCATGGTAATTGGAAAATCAAAGATATACATCTTTCTAAGCAAAAAATAGAAAACAGATATTAAGGCTGACGGGAAAGCGTTTAGTTTCTAGGGGCATTTGCTTTTGCATGGCTAAACTTAAATATTTCACAAAACTCAAAAGTAGCGGGAGGCATAAGCCGTCGTAGCTCAGCTCGGTAGAGCGGCTGGCTGTTAACCAGTCGGTCGTAGGTTCAAGTCCTACCGACGGCGCCTCAGCACTTTTTTGGACGCGTTTTTTTGATATACCTCCCAACCAGAAACTTTGGATTGAATATTCGTTCCATCTCCTCTTGCGTTAACAATCTTTTTTCCTTGATAATTTCTTGAATTGAACGTCCTTCACGCAAAGCTTGTTGAGCAACCTTGCTGGCTTTCTGATACCCTATGTATGGTGTGAGAAACGTGGCCAATGAGGGGTTTCTTTCTAAGTAAAGTTTGCAGCGTTTCTCATCTATTTTTATGCCTTCGACGCATTTGGTTCTGAAAACTGGTAGATAATTCGTTAAGAGCCTAATGGAGGAAAGGATGTTGTGCATGATTACGGGTGTCATGACGTTCAGTTCGAGTTGACCTGCTTGAACTGCTAGAGATACTGCCAAATCGTTGCCAACTATTTGAAATGCTATCATGTTTAGACATTCAGCCATCACTGGGTTTACTTTTCCTGGCATCATTGAAGAGCCAGGCTGCACTGGAGGAAGAGAAATCTCTGCTAAACCTGTCGTTGGACCAGAAGAAAGCAGCCTCAAGTCATTTGCTATTCTGATAAGTTCCAATGCCAATTCTTTCATGGCGCTTGACATTGCTTGGCTAGGTCTGCAACTTTGAAGTGCCTCGAAACGATTTTTGGCTGGTTTTAAGGGCAGTCGTGTCATTTTTCTGAGTTGTGAAATGGCAATTTTTGCAAATTGTGGATGTGCATTCACTCCTGTTCCGGTGGCGGTGCCTCCAAGTGCAACGTCGTAGAGATGTTTTTCTCTTTCTTTCAGCTGGCGAATGGCGCTTCTGAGAGTTGTTGCATATGCACCAAACTCTTGTCCCAAAGTGACTGGTAAGGCATCTTGGAGATGTGTTCTTCCCGATTTTATGATGTTGTCGTATTTTCTGGCTAGTTTTTCGAATGCTTTTGATAGATTTTCTAGCTCCTTCAGTAGCGGCTTCAGTGAAATTGAAATTGCAATATGTAGAGCAGTTGGAAAAGTATCGTTTGAAGATTGTCCCATGTTGACGTAATCGTTTGGATGAATGCTCTCATAGTCACCTTTTTCTTTGCCCATTATTTCGAGTGCCCTATTGGCAACGACTTCGTTGACGTTCATGTTGAATGATGTGCCCGCACCTGCCTGAAAAACATCCACGACAAATTGGTCCAAGAATTTTCCATCCAAAATCTGATCACACGCGTTGACAATTGCTTCTCCTATTTTTCTGTCGAGCCATCCCACTTCCATGTTTGCTAGAGCAGCAGCCTTTTTCACGTACACATAAGCGCGGATAAAATCTGTTGGAGCCTTTATTCCGCTAACTGGGAAATTCTCGATCGCCCTTAAAGTTTGGATACCATAATAAGTGTCTTCGGGTAGTTCCCGTTCTCCAAGGGGATCGATTTCTTTGCGAGTGTTCATTCAATCGCTTCCTAATAGATTATACAGTGTAAGCGTTCTAAAAATTTCTGATTGTTTATTGCAAAAATTAGCTTTAGCTGGAATAATGGAAATGTAGCGTCGCTGCAGAAGTTCTAATATGGCATGGATTTTTTTGACTTGTTCTAGTAGAGAATCTGGCTGCTTATTTTTACTTTGTCGTTCTCGACGGGAACTCCTTCTTTGATTACCATGTTTCTTCTCCATTCGGCGCCCTTTTTTGGTCCACCGAAGGAACCGTCAGAATTGACAACACGATGGCAGGGAACAACTGGCGAAAGTGGGTTCTTATGGAGAGCATTTGCCACAGCACGATAGGATTTTGGTTTGCCGACTTTTTCTGCTATTCGCCCGTATGTGGTCACCTTTCCTTTTGGAATTTTGAAAGTTGCGACCAGCACATCTCTTTCAAACGATGTCTTATCTTTTAGCGCTTCGATAACATCTTTTACGGTCTTGATTGACTTTAAATCCATTAGTGACTCCTCACAAATTAAGATGCCAAAATATTCTAACTTAAGCTTTTAGGAAGTTTCTCTACACAAATGGTTATAATTCATAATCGTAAGTAAGCTTCGTCTTTCGCATTCCATGGACTTTTGAGGTTGGAGAAGGCGCATAATCTAGTTTCTATTTTGCCTTGTATGTTGTGTTTAACTTGTTTATCGTGAGGGTCTCTGGTTTTTGAGATTTGATGCGAGTTGAAGGCGCATTAGCTATTATAGGACGTTTTTGTATGTGCTTGAATCCACATTCGCACTCGAAGCCTATTATTTTGTTTCCTCGTTTTATTGCTCGCCACTTTCGGGAAGCACATTGGGTGCTTTGTCTATGAATCTTCCATAATATTCTTGCGTCATAAGTGGTTATTGGAGCGTAATGCTTTGCTGACGTAGAATACCATATTGCATAAGTTGCGAAACAAGTCCATGAGCTGAGCATGAGTATTTCTAACATGTTTTCACCATTTGTATTTGCGTGCTACGTATATACAATATGTCTCCAACAAGACATATCTAGAAACAGAATATTCCACAAACCGATATAAGCATTATTTACAGTTCAGATTCCGAACAAAACTGTCGTAGTTGGTCAAAACTGCTCCAATACATCTTTCTTCTCAATAATAAAGCCACAATAATGACACTTCAATAGAAGCGGTTCTTCACTGTCAACGTAAAATTTCGCCCGCACAGGCTCATTACTGTTACTTATACAAGCCGGATTGGCACACTTGATTATGTTCTCAATAACCTTTGGAAGCTTAACCGCCTGTTTTTTCACAACCTTATAGCCGCGAATAATATTTATGGTTGCATGAGGCGCCAACAAAGCAATCTTGTGCACTTCCTGTGGATTCAGCTCTCTCCCCTCAATTTTCACAATATCTTTTGTTTTGAAAAGTTTACTAGGCACATTAATCGCAATGGTTATGACCCGCTTCTCGCGACCAGTTATTCCCAAAATTTTGGCAACATCCAAAGCGTGGCCGCCTGTAATATGATCGATAACCGTGCCATCTTTTATCTTAGAAACACGTAATTCCATCTCGCTCATCCAAAACAACCTCTTCGAAAATAGCCTTATACCAAAACAAACATAAAAAACTTTAACCCCAACATCGCCTTAGAGAATTTTTCTTTGTTAACAAGAGTTATCTAGGAGTTGCGTAGATTTGTTTTGGGTGTAAAATTGGAGTTCGAAGGCAGAGATATCATTTCCATCAAAGATTTTTCGCGCGAAGAAATTGACTACATTTTGAGAATTGCCCGAACAATGGAGCCAATAGCAGCAAAAGGCTCAGACATGCTTAAAGGCAAAATCCTCGCAACATTATTTTTCGAGCCCAGCACCCGCACACGATTAAGTTTTGAAGCAGCTATGCACAAGCTAGGCGGCTCTACCATAGGCTTTGCAGAAGCAGAAATTGCTTCGGTAAAAAAAGGTGAAAACCTTGCTGACACTGTCCGCACAGTGGAAAGCTATGCAGATGTAATAGCCCTAAGGCATCCGCTAGAAGGCGCTGCAAGACTTGCAGCAGAATTCGCTAAAGTTCCAATTCTTAACGGAGGTAGCGGTGCAGAAGAACACCCAACTCAAGCTCTTCTGGACCTATACACAATAATGAAAGAACGAAAAAAGATGAATGAATTAAAAATTGCGTTTGTAGGCGATTTACGATATGGAAGAACGGTTCACTCTCTTGCCTATGCGCTTTCGCTCTATAACATTGAGCTATACTTGGTTTCGCCAGAATTCCTCAAAATGCGCCGCGAAGTACTTCGAACAATAAAGGAAAAAATAACTGTATCAGAAACGACAAATCTTGAGAAAATTATTCCTCTAGTAGATGTGCTATACGTGACGAGGATACAGAAGGAACGCTTTCCTGACCCAGCCGAATACATTAAAGTTAAAGGTTTTTACAAAATAGACATGAAAACTCTAAGCGAAGCAAAGAAAGACCTAATAATTCTTCATCCACTCCCACGCGTTGATGAAATAGCCACAGAAGTTGACAACACACGATATGCACGTTACTTCCAACAAGTCTGGAACGGCATAGTTGTCAGAATGGCGCTTCTAGCCTTAATATTAGGCGCAGTAAAATAGCTATAAGCTCATGTTGATGCGAATCGGTCAAAAGTTGTTAAGGTGCCGATTGAGCCACATGAGGGGCACTTGTGCAGGAGTCCAATCCAGCTTTTCTTGCAGTTAGCGCAATATGTTATTCTGCGATTGTAAGTCAAAAATTCCAAATCATAATTTTCAAAAAACTGTTTCGTTAATGTCATAAGCTCATCTGCTTTATGTTCGGCTTCCTCTAGTTCGGTCGCGGTCAAGGCACCATGCAATCCATGAATCTTCTGTCCAAACCTTAAAGATTCTGGAGAAACCTTCCCGTCTGAGTCAATTAGTTTGTTCACTGTCGTGTAAAATGGCTTCTCTCGTGTTCCAGAGAATCTGATTTTTCCTATACCATATTTTTCAATATCCATCTGCACCAATCTTTCTGACGCCTCGAAATCTGGCAACATAACTATAGATAAACGTCTTCCACGCTTTCTGCTGGTTCTCTGAGTGAAAACTTCAATGTCTTTAATTATATCCTCTATTAACTCTAGGGTTTTTTCGCTTTCAGAAACACTCTTTCCGTGAAATGCTTCTGCGGCTTCTTTCAGGCCTGCCAGATTTATTAGGCGAGAACAATTTTCAACTCTGAAATAGTGATCGCCACAAGTGCTCTGCGTCAGAAATGGCAGCAAACTCTTACCATGCTGTTTTAGCGCTCTGTCTTTGATTTCTAAAGCGCGAGCTGACAACTCAAGCCTCTCTCTGAAAATTTCGAAGAACTTCTTCACGTCTTTTCCCGAATCGTATGTTATTCTCGGCAGATTGACAGTAACACATCCTAAACAACCAGTTCTTAGAGTATCGATTTCCCAATCTTTACTCAGATTTGCGTCAAGCCTAAATCCAGACGCAGAAAACACTGAATGTTTTCGGTTTTTTCCCAGTGAATTAGCAAAGTAGGGAAGACCTTTTTCTAAGGATAATTGGTGCGCTTTCAGAAGAATTGTTTTTGCTCTTTCATTGGTGAATGTTTCTGAACGTATTTTTATTATGGCTTTTGGGTTAAATAGTGGTTTCACTAGGCTTTGTTCAGCCAATATTTCAAGAAGTAAAGATGCCACGACTTGGATTTCTTCAACAAAATCTCCATATTTACCCATATGCGTTCGTAAAGGTCCAAAAGCTGGCTTATCTGCAACAAAATCTGGAATGGTAAGCTCCAAACCAAAAGAAGCATCTACGTGCTGATTTACATTGGCAATAAATAAGCGCAAAGCCTCTCTGACTCTGGCATTTTCCACGCCTCTTATAAATGGGGCGAGAAAGACATTGAAATAGTCTATTGTTTGCAATTCATCTATTTCCTTAGCGGAATGTAACAAAACATTAAAAGTCATGCCTAAAGCAGATTCCAAATTCTGAGGCGGAGAATAAGAAAATTGGAAAGCGCTTGTTTTTTCTAGGTTAAGACCATTTTGGAAGAAAAATCTCAAGTCATGCATTATCTCGCTTGGTTTCAAAATCCAAGAGCTTAATCCCCTGATGTGTAACAGACCAGATAAATGCGCATCTGCTATGTCTCTTGAAAATACATTTAAGAGCATATATTCTCTTAAAACAATTTCTCCACTTGTCTCATGAATTGAGGTGGATTTTTGGAGCATTTTGTTTTTTGCGTCTATTAGGGTGGTTACATCGAAAACAGGAAGCCCCAGTCGTGTGAGTTTGTGGCGGTATTCTTCTAAGCCTTTTTCAATTAAAATTGTGTTTACAACTTCGCGAATGAGTGGTGCTGTCAGATATTTTGTTTTGGATTTAAGCAGTCTTTTTTCGGCTTCTTTGGCTATCTTCTGGGCTAAATCTGCTGGCATTTTTGTTTCTTTTACAAGAGAATTTGCGATTTTGTTTACATCAAACTCTTCCAACGCAAAACGAGAAGTGCGAATAGGCATGCCTCTTGGTTTAAATGCTTTCTTGTCAATTCTGTCAGCCACGTCAAGAACCATTTTCCCAAGTTCTGTTAAACAATATTTTTTTGTTTCAACATCTGCTTCTATCAAATCTGCCTTAAGCAAAAACTTCAAATGATACGCAAATCGTCCAGCATCCCTGTTAGGATTCATTTTCAGCGAACTCATCAAATCCGTGTAAGAGAGAGGTCCTCTGTCAAAAAGTAGGTTCAAAAGCTGTAGCCTAACAGATGAAGAAACTGCCTTAAGTATTTTAACACCTCGTACACGATGCGAAATAGACAAGTGTTTCTGCCTCCCCCTTTGGGGGATACTATCTTAGACGTAAGAGTTTAAAGGTGTTAGGGAACACTTATTTTGTCTAATGCAAGTAAAAAATCAACACCATATGGGGCTGTCGGCTAGCTTGGTCTAGGCTATGAGCCTCGGGCGCTCGTGACCCCGGTTCAAATCCGGGCAGCCCCATTTTTGGACCAGAACCCTTTTGGTAACAAATACCGAAAGACTTCAACAGCTAAAGATAATTCGCCAGAGTTTATGTTCAATTGCGGCAACCTTTATCTGCCATCACAGAAGCAAGAATTACAATTAGGTCAGCCGTTTATTTCGATCTCACAACCATTTTTCTCTTTTATTATTAAGAGCGGCGGTTGCCCTCAGAAGCAGGTGGAACAATGTACATTGGTCTTCCTTCACAGAGGGCTTGAGCGGTTTTCTTTCTTGCGCTCTGTACAAGCCTCCAGACTGTTCCTCTGGAGACACGCATTCTCTGTCCAGCTTCTTCTTGCGACAATCCTTCTAAGTCGACCAGTCGGAGAGCTTCAAGTTCTGCCATTTCCAAGAATATGGGTTCTAGGTTTCTTGGCGGATTGGGAGTAAAGCTGTTTGTAGGCGGCGTCATCCCTAACATAATGGGCTTCGGGAATCTTCCTCTTCTGCCACATCTGTGTCTTCGTCGCCACACAGTTGTCCATCCTCCGCCTTCTATCTTCTTTAGTTGATAGTCGGTATATTCGTTTAATATGTTAAGAGACTGTCGGTTTCTTCAAGAACCCATAGTAAAGCTTGTTTAGCAGCCTTTCTGGCGATATTTTTCTGTTCGATGAATGGTCCTTCGGTTTCTCTTTCCTTTTCCAGAAGTTCTAGTCGCTTTCTGATATCTTCTTCTGTTCTCACACTCTTATCTCCCATGTTTTTCGGTCAGTTATTTTTATGTCAAGCGGAACATTTATATATTTCTGTGCATTTTCACATAATTGAATGTGTGCATAAGC
>JACAEK010000004.1 GCA_013388895.1 Candidatus Bathyarchaeota archaeon
CTACGCTCAATATCGGGATTCAGTTTCTTAACTACAACAATAGAAAAGTGTATGTAAAAGGCTCTGCTGACGAATATCGGGCTACTGTAAAACAAGAAAGCTAGAAGTCCCTTCTATCAGTCCTTATAGGCTAGTTTAATCAATTGCTTAAACTTCTCTTCTGAAGCTTCATGAAAAGAAGCCTAAATCAAGCTCCTTTAAAGTGGACATTTGGAGAATTTCTCCGGTCATGTATAGATTGAACCATAGTTTTGACTACAGTGCGGATTTTGCTGTTTTCAGTGGCTAGCCTGTTTGATTCTGACTATTTTTTGCATGTTTAGTTCGAATGCGGCTGTTGGGTTTTCGAGTTTCCACATGATCAAGACTTTTGGGTTTATTTCGCCGACTATGCCCACATTTGTTCCTTTGACTATTGCTGTGCCTGCTCTTCCGTCTATGAAGCTTGGGTGAGCTGTTTCTTCTATTCGCCACTCTAAACCCATGTTTAGGAAAAAGGCATCCAGTGCGGATTTGATTTCGCTGAAACTGGCGTTTGCATGTGAGATAACAGCTGCAAGTCTATTTTCGTCTCGTGTTTTTGTTTCTCCTTTTTCGTCCAGAAGCGTGACTGTGCCTAATTCGAAGACTCTCTGAGGATACTCAACTGACAAATTGTTGCCCAAAAACTCGATGAGACTTGGAAGAAGCCAATTTCTCAGACATGTTAACGTCTGAACCTTAGGATTGGCAACCTCAACTATTCGCTCTTTCTTACAGTTCATTTTTGTGAACAAGTTTTCGGGATTAGTCAACGTATATGTTAACACTTCCTGAAAGCCAAGCCCGACCATCAACTCTCTGGCTATGTCCAGCAAAGTCTGTTCTGGTTTAGTGCCGCCAGTTGTCGGCAGCTTACGCCACAACGGCTTAATCTTGTTGTATCCGTATGCTATGGCGATGTCTTCCACCAAATCAACAGAATGCATAACATCAATCCGATAACACGGAATCTGCACACTCAATTTGGCATCTGCAATCTTTTTGACGCCGAATCCAGCCTCAGCAAGCAATTCAGCGATTTGTTTCGGAGACAAACGCAAACCAATCATTCTATTTACGTATTCAACGTCTAAATCCATAAGCCTGCTATCAAGCTTAGGCGTAGCAACATCCAAGTTTTCATGCAGATAATGAATCGTGGCGGAGTAGGCTTTTCCGCCGCGGTCAATAAGCGACAGAGTAACCATGGTCAAAGTGTTAAGCACAGTTTCATGCACTGTGCCCGTAACTTCGACGAGAACATGCTTTGTGGCTTCTGTAATCTTTCCCAAATCGTCCGAGTTTATGACAGGCGGAAAAGACAGCACGTTCTTCTTCGAATCCAGCAATATAGGATAGACAGAGTGCCCGCTAACAATATGCCCATACTCTTGCCCTTTTGGATGCTTCTTCAGAATTTCTTTCAAATTCATTTTCTCTCTAAAACCTAGGGGAACGAAGCTAATTTCGGTTGGCTTCGCAACAGCATAGCTTAGCGGCGGAGTTATCAAACTACAATCATACAACCCAATAGATGTGCGTTGACGGTTTCTCCCGTACGTCTGGTCGAGTTTGTCCTGCAAATGCATAAGCCCACGAATTGTGGTGTCTAAGAGTTTAACGTCTTTAACGATTGAACAGCCTATGTAAGGGCGAATATTTCTGAGTCTATGGTCAACGTGAACCTCAATTATCGGCTTACCAGCAACATAATGCCTCAAGCCTTTTTCAATGTCCAAAAATCCCCGTAAAGCCCGAGCTAAGCCTTCAATATTCCACACGTCTGGACGATTCGTGTCCTTAATCTCAACACTCATCAAGCCTTCTTTCTCGTCGAAAAGCTTCGCTTCGCCTTTCACAAGAGCCAAAATATCGTTAAGCTTCTCCATATCCCTATGCAGTTCTATTCCAAGCAGCTTCTCGAAATCAGCATAGTCAACGTCTATTGTTGGCATCTCTACACCATCTCCTTACGCCTTATCCAATCCAAATCCTGCGTGAAAATCTGGCGAATATCATCTATTCCCGCCTTAAGCATGTATAATCGGTCAACACCTAAACCCCAAGCAAGAACAGGCATGTCAATGCCTGCGGGTAAGGTGACTTCTGGCCTGAAGATTCCTGAACCGCCAAACTCAACCCAGCCGTAACCTTCTCTATAAGCATTCAATTCAACGCTCGGCTCAGTGAACGGGAAATAATCTGGTTTGAATTTGACTTTATCCGCTCCAGCAATGTCAATAGCGAATTTTTCCAAAACTCCCAGAAGGTCTCGCAACGTCAAGTCTTTGTCTACTACTATGCCTTCAACCTGGTTGAATTCTGTCAAATGCGTTTTGTCGACGACTTCTGGTCTGTAACAGCGAACAAACGAAAAGTATCTGCCAGGAATCTCCAAATCCTTGCGCAGGAGAGTTCTTACGCTTTGGCATGTTCCGTGTCCTCGTAGTATCAGCCGCTTAGCCTCTTTCAATGAGTATCTGTATCGCCACCCAATTGAGCCCGTCTTCCACCCGTTCTCATGCGTCTCCTTTACATTCAACAAAACACGCCTATCAGCGTCTATGCCACCATATTTTGGAGACTTCACGAGGTATATGCCAAAGATTTCACGCGCTGGATGGTCTTGAGGCATGTAAAGTGCATCAAAGTTGAAGAAAGACGTTTCAACCGTTGGACCCAGCATCTCTTTAAAGCCTAGTGTGACAAGCTTCTCTTTGACCTCGTCTAAGAACTGCAAGTAAGGATGCTTTTTGCCAGACCACGTTTTAGCTACTGATGCTTGTATGTTGTATCGCTGAAGTTTCATTTTTCGCCATTTTCCACTGATGATAAGTTCTGGCGTAAGCTGAGTAATTTCCTCCGCAGAAACCGCTATGCCTCTCTTTATTGTGTCCCATCCTTCTTCTGTTACCTCGATAATCCGCCTTGTTTTCTCTTCTACTTCAACAAGTTTTCTCCTTTTCAAAACTTGAATAGTTTCTTTAAATTCTAAGCCTAAATCTTCGACTGCTCCTTCACTCTTTTCGTTTAGGAGTTTGAGCAGTTTTCCATCAATTTCTTCTTCTGGCTTCTTCAACATTTGTAAAGTGTTTGTTTTAGCATCAAAAGTTGCCCATTTTTTTCTTTGAATCCAGCCTAACGCAATTGGTATGAACTGTTTTTCTAACTTGGCTTTTTCAACTATTCTTTCAAGAGTCGCTTTTGTGCCTATTTTGCTTAATGCGTTTATTAGTCGTCTTTCTGGCAAGCCTTTCTCGGCATGGATTTTTCCTTCCTCGTTAAGCTTAACGACATTGCGTTTTTCTTCGCGGATTCTTACAAGTCCTTTCTCTTTTAGCGCGAGGGCTGCTCGCACTATTGCAGTGTCGGACAGTCTGCTTTCTTTTATTAGTTGTTCGATTGAAGCTAAGCCGCCTAGCTTTTCAGTGGCTAATAGTGTTTTGCGTTCTTGTTCTCTAAGCTCAACCATGATTCTTCCCTCTACAGATGCAATTAATCAAGTTTGCTAATGTAGTTGTTTTAGTTTTAATAAAAATATGTGTGTGCCCAGCTAACTTTTGCTTAGGAGTTACGTGTTTGTCTATGGAAATTGGTGGGGCATCACTTTCACCGTCAGCAATAGCCAATACGGATAGAGTATTTATGGCTTATTTCTATGCTGTTTTGAACAGTCACCTTAAGTGTTGTCCACATAAAACTTAATACGTTTTCGATGAATTGTATAAGAGCCATAAAACGCCAAAAAAGAGAAGGCTTTCCAATGGTTGACAAAGAAAAAGACGAAATGGTTGTAACTCCGTGGGAAGTGAAGGGCAAAGTCGACTACGAACGCTTAATAAAAGAGTTTGGCACGCAACCCATAACAGAAGAGCTACTACAGAAAATAGCGAAGCACACCGATAAGTTGCACCTGCAACTGCGAAGGCAGCTTTTCTTTTCGCATAGAGACTTGGATGTTCTCCTAAACCTTTACGACAAAGGAATAAAATTTGTCCTATACACTGGCAGAGGACCTTCTGGACCAGTGCACATTGGACATCTTATCCCATGGATTTTCACGAAACACCTGCAAGAAAAATTCAAAACGAGAATCTATTTCCAAATGACGGATGACGAAAAATTCTTAGTAGAAGACGAGTTGAAACTGGAGCAGACAAGAAAGTTTGGCAGAGAAAACGCTCTGGACTTGATTGCGCTCGGCTTCGAGCCAGAAGACACGTTCATAATATTTGATGTTGAAGACATTGACTTGCTTTACGACATATCCTTAGAAGTTGCGAAACGAATAACTTATTCCACAGCCAAAGCCACTTTCGGCTTCCAAGACAGCACAAATATAGGATGGATTTTCTGGCCAGCCATCCAAGCAGTTCCATGCTTCATTCACGCTAAGCTGACAGGCGAGAATGTTCCAGCGTTGATTCCAGCAGCCATAGACCAAGACCCATATTGGCGAGTAACCCGTGACATAGCCCAAAAACTGGGCTATTACAAGCCAGCCCAAATTCACTGTCGCTTATTGCCTGGGCTTGGCGGAGGTGGAAAAATGAGTTCTTCAGAGCCCGAAACAACAATATTCACAACGGACAAGTCGGAAGCTGTGAAACGCAAAATCTGGAATGCTTTCACGGGGGGCAAAGAAACGGCTGCGGAACAGAAAAAGATTGGGGCAGAGCCGAACATTTGTACAATCTTCCAGTATTACTATTTTCTCTTTGAAGAACGTGACGAGAAGCTTAGTGAAAGAGAAAAGAAATGCAGAAACGGCGAAATCTTGTGTGGAGAATGCAAAATGGACTTGGCAGAACGAGTCAATGGTTTCCTTGCTGAACATCAGAAACGGCGAGAGAAAGCCAGAAACATCGTAGAAAAATTTCACATCAAACGTTAAGGAAGGATTTGCATATGTTAAAGAAAGAAACCGTAAACGTAAATCTCTCTTCATGCTCAAGGCTTCTTCATCCAATGCATACAGTGCTTGTCTCTTGCGCTGGCAAAACAGCAAAACCCAACATTATAACTTTGGCTTGGGCAATGCCAACATCTATAGACCCGCCGCTGGTTGCAGTAAGTATACGTCCCGAAAGACATTCGTATGCGCTGATTGAAGAGACGGAGGAATTTGTCGTGAACATTCCAACAATAGACATCCTAAAAGAGACATTGTTCTGCGGCAGAAAGAGCGGAAGCAAACATGACAAATTTAAAAAGACGGGCTTAACGCCTCTGCCAGCCAGAAAAGTGAAGCCTCCAATAATAAAAGAATGCGTAGCCCATCTTGAATGTAGACTTCACCGCAAATTCAAAACGGGTGATCACACTATTTTCATAGGCGAAGTAACTGAGGCTTATGCAGATAAAGAAGCATTTTCAGAAGGAGAATACAACCTTAGAAAAGCGAAGATGATTTTTCACGTAGGCGGAAACGAATTCGCAACCCTCAGAATAAGGAAATTTAAACCCAAACTCTAGAACTAGTAACAATGCATTCTGCTTCTGCATTAAACCTTTTAAATTATGACACTGTTAGCGTTAATGAAAATAAGCGTGACTCAAATGAACAGTTACGATGATGAAGCTCTCGAAAAGTTTCGATTGTCTGGCAACATTCTTCGTAAGACAAGAGAGGAAATAAGAAAGTTTGTGCGCGAGGACATGCCAATAATCGATGTTTGCGAAAAAGCTGAAGGACTTATACGCCAAAATGGGGGAAAGCCAGCATTTCCATGCAACGTTTCCATAAACGAAACCGCAGCACATTACACATCACCCCCAAATGATAGCAGAAGAATACCGAAAAAATCAATAGTTAAAGTAGACATTGGCGCCCACGTAGACGGTTATGTAACTGACACTGCAGTCACAATTTGCTTCAACCCGGAATACAGAAGTCTCACAGAAACAGCAGAACAAGCCCTTAAAGCCGCCATAGAGAATATTCGCCCAGAAATGTCCACATCCAGCATAGGCGCAATCATAGAAAAAACAATAAAATCCCGCGGCTTTAGACCAATCTCAAACCTGACAGGACATCAAGTTGGACGCTATCTTGTGCACGCTGGCACTTCCATACCAAACGTTTCACAATTGTCATTTGCAAAGATTAAGCTAGGTGCAGTCTACGCTATAGAGCCTTTCGCGACATTGGCAGACGCTGTGGGTCGCGTAGAAGACGGCGAAGAAGCCACTATCTTCCGTTTTCTTAAGTCAAAATCAACAAAAGAAATTCATGGAAAGCAGTTGCTGAAACATATTGAGGAGAATTTTAGAACGTTGCCCTTCGCTGAGCGGTGGTTGCAAGGCGTAGTGCCAGATGAACATTACAAAAAAACTTTCCAAGAATTGCTTACTTCTAAGGCTGTCATGGGCTATCCTATATTTGTTGAAATCAGCAGAAAACCAGTCGCCCAAGCGGAACACACTGTTTTATTAGTTGAAAATGGATGCGAAGTCTTAACTTAGGCAGTTTTCTCTTTATCCTTAACTTCTCTGTAAATGGCTGTTATCAACATTTTTTCGTTGCATTTTTGGCAAGGTTCCCCTTCTTTAAAGATGTAGTCGCCGCGCTGGAATTCTCTGACGCTTTTAAAGCCACATTTTCTGCATTCGATAGTTGTTACTATGGGTGGAATCTCAATTCTTAGGCGTAACATGCGTCTTCTGGTTTGAAACAGAACATAGGTGGATAAGGCTACGCCGATGAACCCTATTAGCAACAAATATCCCGCTATAATCTCGTTGCCTTGACCGAAGAATGTAGTAGCCAATATTAAGGCTGTTAACGATAATGCTAAGGTTAAGAATATTATGAGTAGCACAAACGACGAGATTCTCGTTGTCGCATTTGACTGAGTCTTACTCATTCACGTCATCTCTCCTATTGCCCGATTCCAATTGAGTTGCCCACTCCCGCTATTATCACTTTGTCTCCTTCCTTTGTCCTCTCTAACATGAGTTGTTTTATTCTCTCTATAGCCTTATCAGCAGACTCAAAAATTTCCTTACGCATGGGCGAAACTGCATCGCCAATGTCTTCTCTCACTATCACAGCGTTTATTGGAATATGATGCTTCAAAATTGACTCCTCAATCTTGAATTGATCTACGCCTGGTCCGCCAATAGCTGCTCCGACGCCCTCAGCAACTTCACCGACTTCTTCGCCTTCAAGCTTCATTGCAGCATCAATCATAATTATTGTGGCAATTTTACCCTCATTTTCATCAATAACTGTTTTAATGGCGTCTCCAATTTTGCCCACATTTCCTCCTGGGCCTTCAGCCTTCATCACGAATGTTGTACGTCCTTCTATTGGCACGGTTGCTACAACACAGTCTTTAGGCACTTTCCTTATTTCGTGGCCGCGCATTAGTTTTGCCGCGACCAATGCGCCTGCGCCGTCGCCTATTGGCTGTCCGTATGCGAATGCTTTTAGTGCACTGGCGTAAGCTTCTGCTTCTCTCATAATAAGTGGCAGAATCATCTGTATCTGCATTATGATGTAGAGACTCAAGGTTTTTTTGCCCAACAAATAGAAGTGTCTTATAATTTTGTAAATGAAGTTCAACGCCATCGCCGCCTCAAGCGTATTCTCCAGATTGTGTGCTTGAGTGTCGTCCGTCGCTGGTGCCATCAATTTTACCTCATCTTTGAAGCGCACATCTCTAATGTCAAGAATGTGCTCAAGCTTCCAAACTACGCCTGCAGGGTCTAGGCTCTGTGGCCCTATTGTAAAATATTCCAAGAATCTGTCAACTCTTACTGCAGGGTCTGTTTGTGGCTTTCCAATCTCTTTAATTGTTTCGATTGCAATCTTTCGTCCTTCGTCCTTTATGTATTTCAGTTTGAAAAGTGAACCTTCAACTTCCCGCAGCATGACGTACATTTGGATTCTCTGTCCATAAAATATGAAAACAACGAAGATTACGTAGAAGAGTAGGTTGAAAACCCATGAATATTCCTCGAATAGTTGCAACTGGATAAGCCCATTTTGCAAAGCTGATGACATCGCCATTAAATTCACGAACTCACCTTCTCCGAAACTATAAAAAGCTTAGTTATAAGTTTTAGGTAACTATCCTCCATTTACAAACAAATTTGAGGCGGGGCTGCCAGCTTTCCCGGGTTCGCATGGCCGAAGACCGCACTAAAGCCGGGAACGGAGCGCAGTTTAACTTCTGAGTTCGGAATGGGATCAGGTGGGTCCCGCACCCTTTGGCCGGCAAACCCCAAGATACTCCTTAAGCCTTTACTCTTTAACTTTTCGCTTCTTGCACGCACAATAAAACTGTTTTCGCCTAGATTTTCGTGATGAAAGGAAAAACTCGAAGCTTGTGTTTCGTCTCATTCTTTGAGTATGGCTTCCCATATTCCGAATCCTCCCACGGTCTCTGGACGTTCAACATGATTATACCATCTTTTCTTTGTGCCGATTCTTGCCCGCATCGTCCATCCGAAAGATTTCGGTTCCTTCTCTATCCTTTCTAGAAGAGCATTTATTCTTGCGTTTATCTCTTCTCTATCGGTACTTTCAATTTGCTTTGGGTCAACTTCGGCTTCTGGACCTAGCTTATCCATTTCAACCACAAATTTTTGGAGTCTTTTGAGATTTGTTGTGGCTGTGTACCAGAATCCCCAGTCATGAGCGAATAGTTTTGCCATGTACGATGCGTCTATGCTTTCTTTTTCGCTTTCTTCCTTAATGTCGTGAGACCTAAGCAGGAGCAAGCAGTCTTTCAGGTCTTTTATGCTGAAGGCTTCCCACATTTGTATTTTTTCTAAGAGCATGTCTGTTACCGCGATGGTTGGATAGTCCAGCTCTAGTCTTCTCGTGAAATCAATTGGGTGGTTCGCCACTAGCAACTTGTCAAAGAAAACGTCCACGTAGAACCAGCCGTGTGGATGATAATACACTTGTCTTTCAGAAGCAGCTGTAGAGAGAGTTGCCTTTCTTTTTACGTAACCAATTTTGTCGAAGAATTCTCTAGTTTTTCCTCTCTGACCACGGTAGGTAATGAAATCTATGTCACTGTATTCTTGGCCTTCTACAACTCCAGCGCCGAGTCTGCCCAATTTTTTCGCAAATTCTCTGTGTTCTTCGCAATGTATTGCTATTGCCAGTCCACCAAGAATTCGCATGGTTATGCCTTGTTCCGTAGCTTTTTTGACAATTTCTCGAGATTCCTGCATGAAAACTTCAGTCGGGACTATGTCTCCCCATTCTTTAGGCAGTTGGCGTTTAACTTCCTTTTCTAAAAGCCAAGCCATTTTTGGTTTCTAGCCTCTATCTTACATAGTTAGCGTGGTCTCTTAAGGCTTTCAGGTTTGCCGCATTCTCTATCAGAATAAAGCTTAATGCCTTCTTTCTTCCATAATGAACTGGAACATAACGTAGGAGAGTTCCAAGTGGCAACTAACCAAGCCAGCGGTGCGGAGTTCATTGAAGAAGCCCTCCGCATAGTGAAGAAAGGAGAAGAAAAAAAAATCCCCTTGAGGCTCATGGGAGGGTTCGCCATCAGACTACACAGCCCAAACAACGAACATCTCTATGAAGCTTTGGACCGAAAACCAGCTTATGACTTAGACTTCGTAACTTATGGCAAACATAGGCCCTTAATGAAGAAGCTTTTCGCAGATTTAGGGTACACTCCCATGGTTTCAATGGCCTTACTCTTCGGCACAGGCAAAAACAGAGCAGTGTACAAAGATGAGAATCACAACAGGTCAGTTGACGTGTTTTTTGACAAATTAGAAATGTGCCACGCAATAGAGTTCAAAGATCGATTAGAATTGGACTATCCAACAATTTCCCTTTCAGATCTTCTACTTCAGAAAATTCAGATATGCCAAATCAACGAAAAAGACATCAAAGACGTTATGATACTACTTCGAGAACATCAGATTGGGGAGACAGATAAAGAAACAGTGAATATCGTTTATATTGCAAAATTGCTTGCTCGAGACTGGGGGTTCTGGTATAGCTCAGTCAGTAACTTGAAGAAGACCAAAGAATTTTTGGCTGAATATAAGAATCTAACTGATGCAGATCGAGAAGATATAGAAAAAAAGATTACTAGGATTGCCAAAGCGCTAGAGGATGAACCGAAATCTGTTCAATGGAAATTAAGATCAAAGATAGGAACCAGTAAGAGATGGTACACTGAGGTGGAGGAGTTAGTTCGATACGGTTAGGGTGATGTGTTATGGCGAAAGTTCGTTTCTTATTTGCTACAGATTTACACGGTTCTGAAACTGTCTGGAGAAAATTCCTAAACTCAGCTAAATACTTCAATTTGGACGCTTTAGTACTTAGCGGTGACATGACTGGAAAACTCATAGTGCCTCTTGTTAAAAGAGAAGATGGTAAATATGACGCGTCGCTTTTTGGGGAAAGCCACATTTTAACCGAAGCAGATGTTCCTGCTTTTGAGGAAAAAGTCCGAAAAGTCAGCTATATCCCATACAAGACCACCCCTGAAGAAGCCGAAGAAATACAGAGTAACGAAGAAAAAAGAGAAAAACTGTTCGAAGGGCTTCAGGTTCAAATCATTAAACTGTGGCTACAGCTTATCCCTGACAGAGTCCCCCAGAGTTGTAAGGTTATACTTAGTCCCGGTAATGACGATGTGTTCGCCATTGATGATGTTATTAGGAACAGTCCTTACTCAAACGTGATATTTGGCGAAGAAGAAGTCGTGTGTCTAGATGAAGAGCACGAAGTTGCATGTTGTGGTTGGACAAATCCAACTCCGTGGCATACGGCTAGAGAATGCAGCGAGGAGGAACTTCTGGAAAGACTTGAAAAGGTCGTTGCCCAAATTAAGAATCTAAAAACCGCAGTGTTCTGTTTCCACTGTCCACCATACAATTCAATTATTGACAACGCGCCTAAACTAACAGAAGATCTTAAACCAGTATACGCATCAGGCAGCCCAGTCATCATACCTGTTGGTTCAGTATCCGTAAGAAAAGTTATAGAAAAATACCAGCCGTTAATATGTCTTCACGGACACATTCACGAAAGCGCAGGCTTCGTAAAAATTGGAAAAACCTTATGCCTAAATCCAGGAAGCGAATACGGTGAAGGAATCATGAGGGCATATTTAGTGGAAATTGAAGGCAACAAAGTTAAACGTTTGCAAAAAGTAGAGGCCTAGTGACTTTTCCTTTTTTGACTTGCCTGCACAAGCCTTGTTGCTTCTGTGCGAAAGTCATATGGATTCAACTTGAGCTTTGATACGAGGATGTCGAAGGAATTGCTGTTTTCCAGCCTTATGATGAAATCACCTTGTTCATTACGGGATAAAGAGACTTTCGAAAACTCGCCCCATTCATGGCTTATTTCTTCCTGACTACCCTGCTTCAATTTGAAACCATTGTCGTTATAGGAGAAAATCAAGCGGTATCGCTTCTTGTATAATTGCCAACCCAGAACAGCTGAAAGTCCAATGTTTATTGACAACATGAGAAGACGATATGATATGTCAAGGCTCCAGATGGATGGAAAGAAAACGATTACTATGCCTGCTTGGATTATGAAAAAAATCACAAATGACTTTAGTAGGCTGTTAATTTGGACAGGTGAGTAAGTCGGACTCATATATTTGCCCTTCCTCAGACTTTTACGAATCGCTTTGCTTGTTTTCCAAGATAGGAGTCGCTGTGAAACATTTCCTTCGAATCGACGTCAATTAAGACGACACCGAAGGTTTGGTCATCAATTTTCTCCACTGCGCTTTTTAGAGACCGGGTTCTTTCAGAGCTAAAGATGAAGAGCCAAGACCATTTGACTTCTTTCTTTTTCATGTAGGACCGTATGAGGGCAAGCACTTTTTTGAGGAAGTTTTGATCCAACTTTTGCAAAGATTTTGTTGATAGAACGAAGCAGCTTACAGGGTAGTTTGGGTTCAGCAAAAAAGAGAATAATCTTGAAAGAAGAAAGCCCTTCATGCGAGTGTTACCTTCTATAAGCAAGTCGAATTCCACGTCGCCTAATCTGAAGTTCCTATGAGACTCATTAAAATCGGCTATCCACCTGCCTCTTCCACTCATTAAGCCTTTTTCCAGCTTTGCTATATGCTCCTCAACTGTTGGTGACACGTGTTCCACGAGTTTTCTCCTCTTCATATCCGATATTTCAAATTCAGCATATATGTATTGCCAAGAGTTGGACTCAAGACTGTGAGAAATGGCTGAAAACTGTTTTGTCGCGAAAAAAGGTAAAAAATAAGAAGGAAATAGAAAAAATGGTGATTTTGAGCTATTCGGGCGGAATTTCAGCGTATATCGTAGAGTAGTCTACGCCTACTCTCTTTCCTTTGGTTCTGTAGTAGTAATAGACTAGCAATGAAAGTATAATGATTATCAGTGTTGCAACCCATGCAGTCCACGCGCCTCCATCTGGGAAGTCCCAAGGCCATCCTTGCACAATTTGCCAAAGGAACCATATATTGGCTACTGTTGCGATGGTGCCAATCAGTGTAACAACCATTGGTCCTCCTGCTTTGAAAGATGAACGCTCATAGATGTCTTTTCTTCTGAAGACGAATATCATTCCAGCAACCGCGCACAAGAAGAAGAACAGTGCATCCCAAATGTCTGTAGCTGCGACGCCTCCACTGTCATTTAGGAACTTGGCTACAACATTTCCGGATCCAAGATACAACGATGATGCCGAAGAAGCGAAAATGTTTGATTCCGCAAAATTGCCTATAAATGCCACTAACATTGTCACGATCACTGCATATATAGGCGTATGCCATCTTTCATTTACTTCCGCCAGTTTTTCAGGCAAGACTCTATCGAAAGCCATTGCAAATATGATTCTGGAAGAAGTCAATATGAATGGTGGAATGTCATTAGCAACCCATAAAGCAGCAAATATAGGAATCAATGCCAAGATCCACGTTTGACCCATCCCTGATGCTATGAAACCCGCAATATTTGGCATCCACGCCTTTCCGACACTGATACTACTCAAGTACGCTTGTCCTTCACTGCTCCCATAGGAAAGCCAAGAATAACTGCTGAAAAACGAGTAGTTACCTACTTGTCCAACCATCATAGCCGCTCTAGCAACGAGGAAAGATATAGTAATGTACAGCAATATTACGAAGACATTGGCAGTGAACAGTTGCTTTGGCAGATCTTTAGCTGCCTCTTTTATTTCACCAGCAACAAATGTCGCAGCACCGAAGCCGATGTAGGCCCAGAAAGTACCAAGAGACGCATAAGCTACCGCAGACCAATAATCCGCGGGTGCAGTCGCCATGCCTAATGAAAGAGCAGTATCCGTAAACGTCGAAGATGTCACTCCTGTTATGTTCTGAATACCGGCATTCAGACTGTCTGGCGTTGCCGTGAGAAGCAGACCGTAAAGGACAATGGTAATGATTGCTGGTACCCAGAATATCACGTGTAGAAGCAAACCTGTCATTCTAACGCCAAAACATGCTATTATGGCGAATAATGCGACAATTGCCATCCCGCCCAAGAGCAGAAACTCCGGCGTAGCCCAATTAACGCCCCACCCAGCCATCCAAGCGTAAATCATTATGCCTTCGAAAACCGCTGTGCCTATCAAGCCATACGACACGGCGATGCTGAAGTATTCCAGCCAAGATGCCACATAACCGATTGCTGGATGCAGAATCCTTGAGATATATACGTATCCTCCGCCTGATCTAGGCATTGACGCGCCAAGTATGGCGAGCACCCACACTGTGAAGAGGACTACTATGCCTACGAGGATGAACGACATCACTACTGGTGGCAATCCCATAACATATTCATTTTCAGGCACTATTCTTGGTCCAGTGAATTGGAATAGTCTTTTCTGCCAGCCGAGACCAACCATGTTGCACACTACGATGAGTACTGCAGTTATGAAGCCAATTTCTCTAACTAGCCCTGTAGCTTTTCTTACGAAAACCTTTTTCTCAGTCATTATACCGACCAGTTTTTATTTATGATGAAGTGTACAGTTTATATAATTTGCTATGCCCACAGTATGCGAGGCATATGTGTTATGTTTATATATGCCCCAAAGACCTGAAATTCTCCAAGAAACAACCAAAAAAAACACATAACCAAAACCATCAAAGAAGCACAAATCACTTTCATTAAGCAGAGAATAAGGCATATATTTTATCCTTCACAGTTAATCAATATTCAAAACTGATAGGGGCTGTAGTCTAGGCAGGTATGACGACGGGCTCCAGAAAGCAACAAACGGGTTTGCGGACCACGCTCGTGGAATGAAGAAATTCTGGAGCGGTCATAGAGAAACCCGTAGGAACAGCCCAGCGCTGTCTCCGGGGAAAGGTCGTCGGTTCAAATCCGGCCAGCCCCACCAAAA
>JACAEK010000032.1 GCA_013388895.1 Candidatus Bathyarchaeota archaeon
GATACCAAAAGAGCGTGTAGGCGTATTAATCGGACCGGAAGGCAAAATCAAGAAAATTATTGAAGACAAGCTTTCAGTTGAGCTTCAGATAGAAAGCGAAGCAGGCGGCGTCACAATTGTGCTAAAGGAAAACGCGCAAGACCCTTCTGTAATGTTTAGAGTTAAAGATGTTGTAACAGCCATCGGAAGAGGATTCTCTCCAGAACACGCCTTCCGCTTAATCCACGACGAAGACATTATACTAGACATAATCGACTTGCGACTTGTTTTCGGAAGATCTGAATCTGACATTAAGCGCATTAAAGGACGAATCATTGGAATGAATGGTAAAACTCGCCGAATAATAGAGGAATTGACAGACGCAAACGTGGCTGTTTACGGTCACACAATAAGCATAATTGGCGATTTCGACCAAGCTCAGGCGGCGAGAGAAGCAATTCAAATGTTGATTAACGGAAGCATGCACAGCGTGGTTTACAGGTTTCTGCATAGAAAACGCAGGGAACTTAAGAAGAAAATGCTGGAGATTTGGGAAAAGCCACCAGAAAAATAGGAAGAGCGTGTGTTGTCGATAGCCATACATGCGTGCGTTATTATTCGGTTTGGTGATAACTATGAAGTCTAAATTTACATATGTTGGAATAAGAGTAACAAACCTGGAAAAATCAATCGATTTCTACACAAAACTGCTTGGCATGAAAGTCGTTGGACGAGGCAAAGTGGAACAAACCAAAGGCGAAACAGTCGCCTTAGCAAGCGAGGAAGGCGGCTTCATTCTAGAACTAAACTATTACGAGAAGAATAGCCCTTACAATACTGAATACGTTGTGGGAGAGGGCTTGGACCATCTAGCCTTCAAAGTTGACGACCTCGACAAAGCCTTGAAAGAAGCCCAATCAGCAGGACATCGAACTATTCTGGAGATGAAAGCAGATGGCGGGCGATGGGCTTACATAGAAGACCCTGACGGAATTTGGATTGAAGTTTTTGGATAGCACGATAGTTTTATATTCATTTGACGGCTGTAAAATCTGTTTGGTGGTTGAATTTGAATAAAAGCGTAGCTTTGACTTCGTTGGCGTGGGGGCTGTTTTTTGTCGTCATCGGGGTAAGCTGGGCTTGGGCGGCAAGCAGCAATTACACTGTTGATGTGATTCCTACTGTTGCAGTGAGTGCGGGCATTATTCTGATTGGGATTAGTCTTGCAAGAGCAAGTTTTGGCATGTCGCTTAGCAAGTTTAGCCTCTTCATTGGCATAATCGCGCTGGCTTTTGGTGGAGCAGCGTTAATGGGTTACAGTCTACCATTATGGCAAGCGATAATAGTTTTAATAGGCTTATTCATAATTGCAGAGGCAGTAAGGTCGCTAACAAAAAAGTCTTAGTACGCACGCGGCAAGCAAAACAGCACTTCAGTTGGAGAAAAATCACTGTTGAATAGAACAGCAATTATCCTTGCAGGTGGATTCTCAAGCAGATTGGGACAAGACAAAGGTTTGCTGCAATTGGCACATAAGCCTCTCGTCAGGCATGTTTTAGACGCTGTTAGCGCTCTTGTTGATGAAAAAATGGTTATCGTTAGCTCTCCGACTCAAGCTGAAAACTATAAGAAAGCGTTAGGTCCAAAAGTCGCTGTTCGCATAGATGTTGAGGACAAGAGAACTCCGCTTGTGGGCGCTTTAACTGGGTTCAAAGGGGCTTGTGGCAAGTACACACTTCTTCTTTCATGTGATGTTCCCTTCGTTTCCAGAGACGTAGTCTCGCTTCTCTTTGAGTTATGCATCAACAGAAACGCGGTCATTCCTCGCTGGCCAAACTGTTACATTGAACCTTTGCATGCAGTTTACTGCACAAAACCAGCATACGAAGCAGCTAGGAACGCGTTAGGTGAGGGAAAACTGAACATGCAGGCTATGGTTGACAGGCTGAGATATGTGAGGTATGTTTCGACGCTTGTATTGCAGCAGTTGGATCCTGAGCTTAGGACTTTCTTTAACGTTAACATGCCTTTAGACCTAAAAAAAGCTGAAAGACTATTTGCTATTGATTAGCGAACATACAGTTTACTTCGTGATGTATTCTTGGCATTCTTCGGTGTTTTTTAGCTCTTGGAGAGACTTGTTTAAGGTGATTGTGTCATCAACTTCTTGAATGTAATCGACAGGTAAGCATACTAGCACCTGACCTAGGAAAGGCTTGTTTAACGTGAACTCTTTTAGAGCTTCGTCGGTTAAACTTATGTGCAAGTGGGTAAACTGCCACGTCTTTGTGTCCATGTCGCCTCCTTGCACTTCTCCTAGTGTAAAAGCATCTTTTGTAACGACTTTTTTCCAGTTTAGTTTTCCTATATTCACTTTGAAATCACCAGATTGCGGTATGTTCTACAATCCATATAAGGTTTAAAAGATTGCGATTTCGACTCCTAAAACCGAAAAAGTCTATGTTTGACTGAAAATTCCGTGCGTTTCTAGAGAGATTTTGCATATTTTTCTGTCTCTGCAAAGAGTTTTTCCACATCTTCTTTAGTGTGGGTAGTGCTTAGTGCCCCGGTATGTGTTGGAAGGAAGAAGACTCCATTGGCTATCAATGCTAAATGATAATCCAGAAGCTTCTTTTTGTCAGCCCTAAAAACCGCTGTTACGTCTTTAACCTCTTCTTTTGTAAACTGAACGCTGAAAAGAGAACCAGCCCCTATAGTTTGCACATCTACACCCTTAGCCTCGAAAACTTTTCTTAACTGTTCTCTTATTTTCTGTCCAATCTTGTTAAGTTCATTTATTAGATTACCATCTTCCAAGAGTTTCAGCGTTGTCAAACCAGCCGTCATCGATATTGGGTTTCCCGTAAATGTGCCACCGTGAAAAGCGTAATGTGGTCGCTCATACATACGGGTGTCTAATCTTTCCATTACTTCTGCCCGTCCGCAAAAAGCACCTACTGGAAATCCTCCGCCTAAGATTTTTCCAAAAACTGTTATGTCAGCTTTTACGCTGAAATATTGTTCGGCGCCGCCTGGTGCCAACCGGAAGCCTGTTATTACTTCATCGAAAATCAACAAAATTCCCTTTTTGTTGCAATACTCTCTAAGTCCGTTTAGAAATTCTTTTTCGGCTGATATGCCGCCTCCAGCGCCGAGAACTGGTTCTATGATAATTGAAGCAATTTCCTTATTCTTCAGCCTTTTTTGGACTCCTTCAAGGTCGTTGAAAGGCAAAAGAATCGTGTCTTGAGTTGCTCCGGCTGTTAAACCTGCAGATTCAGGAAGGTCAAAAGGGTGTTTAACGCCTACGTGAAGTGCATCGTAGCCACCGTGCCACCCGCCTTCAAATTTGGCGATTTTGCTTCTGCCAGTGTATGCGCGGGCTAGACGTGTGGCGTACATGTTTGCCTCAGTTCCGGAGTTTGCGAATCGTGTCATTTCAGCGGTTGGCACCATCTTTCTGACTTGTTCAGCTAATGCGATTTCCAGTTCGTGAGATGTTCCATAATGTGTTCCATTCTCAAGCTGCTCTTTAACTGCTTTAATGATGGCTGGATGACTGTGGCCAAGAATAAGTACGGTGTGCCCAAGCCAGAAATCCACGTATTCGTTTCCGTCAACATCGTAAAGTTTGCTTCCTTTTGCCTTCACAGTGTAGAATGGATATGGCTCAAAATATCTTATACTGTATGAGACTCCAGTGGGAAGAACCTTCTTAGCTCGTTCATATAGTGCCCTTGACTTGGCGGTTTTAGAAATGTACTTTTCAAACACGTGAAATGCCCTTCTTTGATTCAGCTAATGCAGAGTTTTCTTATTACAGTTTCCACGGCTTCATCTAAATTGTGCACAATAGCATCTGCTTGTGGACATTCCACATTTTTCCTTTCTCTGTCTAAAAGTATCGCATAAATGCCCAGTTTCTTAGGCAAGAATATGTCTACCTGTATATCGTCGCCAATCATGACTGCTTCTTCTGGCTTCACATTTAAAATCTCCAAGACTTTTCGGTACATTTTGGGGTTGGTTTTGTCACATCCGGCTTCATAACCAGTCATAACGAAGTCAAAATATTTCTTGATTGGTTTTATTGCCTCTTTAAATTGGAAATAGGCAATCGTGGTGACTATGGCTGTTTTGAATCCGTTTTCTTTGGCTTTTTTCACTGTGTCTGTTGCATCCCACTGTAGTCGGTATGGCCGATTTTCGAGGCGCGTAATGATGGTTTCCAACGTGTCCTTGTCAACATTGGCTTTCAATCTCCATAAAATTCTTGAAAAGTAAGAGCGCCAACTTTTGTATCCATGTTTTGGATAGTCTACAAACGCTACGAAAGACCACGCGGCTCTCAGTTGCTGCGGCGAAACCTCGTAACCTCTACTGAAAAGGTAATCCGAAATTTCCTCTTCTGTCACTTCTTCATCTTTCTTAACGTACGCTAGTGTCCAATGCAAATCAAACAAAACTGCTTTAATTTTAGCCAAGCAAATCGTCTTTAGCTATATGTTTCGTTTTCTTTTATTTTTTGTGGAAAAGCTTTTAAGCAGTATGCAGTGGGCAATATTTTTAGTCACTCTTGGATATAATTCGGAGCCACGTGTGAATGAATATTGAGGCAAATCTGATAATCTCTATTCTAAAACTAACAAGAAACGGACCAGTTACACATAAATTAATCAAAAATGATGCGATGGTTCCGTTGCAGATTGTTGAGAAGTTGCTTCGAAAAATGCAAAATGATGGATTACTTTATTTTGGGAAAAATGTTGTGGAGGTAAACAACGTTCAAAGGCTTAAACTGGCTACTCAAGCCATAAAACTAGGCGCTGACGTGGAAAACATAAGCAGCCTTCTTCAGTGGCAAGAATTTGAAAACATTGCAGCTATTGCTTTTGAACAAAACAGTTACAGCATCGCTAAGAATTTCAGGTTCAAGCACGCTCCGCGGAGGTGGGAGATAGACATTGTTGGATGCAAAAAGCCACTTGTCGTATGCGTGGATTGTAAGCATTTGCGTCATGGAATATACCCTTCCGCACTGAAAAAGATTGTAACAGAACAGGTGGAGAGAACATCTGCCCTCGCTGAAACTATGCCAAGTTTAGCTGGCAAACTGGAATGTGCCTCTTGGGATTACGCGAAGCTTATTCCAGCAGTTTTATCGCTTGTCACGGGAAGATTCAAGTTCTGTGAAAATGTGCCCATCGTTCCTGTGCTTCAACTGCAAGATTTTCTCAGTCAACTTCCAGCCTACGCAGACGAACTGAAACATTTTACAAAAAATTTAGTCTAAGCCATGATCTCCAAAATGGGTTTTCTAGCAAATCTTATGGCAGGATACAAGCCAAAAATAAAGGTTGCAGCCAAAGCCACCAGTAGCCATCCAGCTATTTCCATCACCGTATAAACTGCAATGACGGGGTCTGGGACAAGAATCAGCAAAGTGATGATTATTCCGAAAGCCACCCCGGCCGCATAACTTGAAATCAGAACCACTAAGTTTTGAAGCGAAACAATCCTCACAATAGTTGCTGGTCGGGCTCCCAGAGCTCTTAAAACGCCCAACTCTTGGCGCTGCTCATTTATGGTTAACGCGACGTAGGCTACTAGACATAGGAAAGCGGCAAACAACGAAAGCAAAGGCAGAAACATAATAGTAGACCAGAGAAAACCAATGAATCCAAGATTCTTGTCTAATACTTCATTAAGATCAAAAACGTCAAAGTCAGAATTTATACTCTTTATTGCTGTCCTCAACTGATTTATAATCTGTGTATGATTCGCTGAAGGTTCCACTTTAACCATTATTACGTTGGTTCTCTTTACGCCTGTGATCATTTGCAAATCTGTTATGGGTATGTATGTAACGTTTCCATTGTTAATCGGGTCGATGCAAACTCCAATTACATCAAAATATATGGAATCCACGCTGACGCTTTGTTCCAGAGGCATTGTAAACATTTGCAGTGCAAGAGAATCGCCGATCACGGCTTCTAATATGCTGTTTTCTTTTAAAGATTCGCCTTCTAAGAACCAGTCGCTTAACACCTTTGTGGGTTCAACACCAACAACTAGAGATACGCCTCTTTGGTAATCGCCAACTGTTGTATAGTTTCCTGTTTCTTCGTCAATTATAATTCCTGGGATTTCGGTGATGTTCATTTCTAAAATCAGTCGCGCATCAACTTGTATTTCTGACATATTAGCTAACTGACTGAGCATCTCTTCAGACGCCAAATACTGTTCATCTACGTAGTCAAACGGTATGCTCTCGCTTGTTTCAGAAAATTTCTCTTGCAATCTTGTGTACTGGTTATACATGTCCGAATGAGCTATCAAAGTAATGTCTCTGCCAGTTGCCTTCTCAATCCAGCTTTTTGTGGTGGAGTCAGCAATTAGTCCGCCCGCAATACCCACCGTTGCCAACAAGAAAACCACTGCAAGGCATATGACAATTCTGAATGTTGCAGACTTATGCCTAGCTAGGCTTCTCAAGGCTATCTTGACGTTCAAACCAGATTTAGAACCGACTCCAAATCCGCCCTCTTTGGTTAATCCGAAATAGTATGATGGCGAAAGCGCTTTTGCCGTCTCAACCTTGGCTGCCTTAAGAACAGGTCTTACCCCTAAGACCAGCGTCAATGCGAAGAATGTTCCGAAAACTATGGGAACAAGCCAAAAACCAAGTTGCCCTTGACCAGTTTGCAAGCCAACACTGTTGAACGCTGCTGTTGACACAAAATCGGCTATTATTCCAAAAATTACGCCTAAAAAACATCCTACAAACGCTACTAATAGAAGTTCCATCATAAAATAGCCGAAAATCATGTCGTTTGGGCAGCCAGCGGCCTTTATAAGTCCAATATCCTTGACTCGTTGAACCATCATAACGAAAGCAAAGAAAGACACTACAACTATGCCTACAACAAAGACTAAAAAACCAACAAACAGTATGAAGTTAGAAAAAACTGTAGAAAAGCCTGCTGAAAGTTTTCCTTCAATCATTAAAGAGATGCCAAAACCAATTTTTTCGCTGAAAAGGAGGAGAAAAAGCGTTGAAGCAACACATAGGGTTAAACTGATAACAAGCAAGGCTGTCTGGAACTTTCTGCGCAGCAAATCGTTTATTGGAAAAGCAGTTTCACTCATTCAGTGTCGCCAGCTTTCCATCTTCCAAACATAACTTCTGATCAGCTAATTGGATTATGCGCTCGTCATGCGACACAACAATAATAGTTTTTCCCTCAGCTTTCAGATTCTGAAGCAGCTGGATGATTTTTAGGCTTGTTTTCACGTCTAAATTTCCTGTAGGCTCATCAACAAGAAGCAAAGGTGGATCATTGGCTAATGCGCGGGCAAATGCTACACGCTGTTGTTCGCCTCCGCTTAATTGGAATGGGAAATGGTCGCCTCTGGAGCTTAAGCCCACGATTTCCAAAAGTTTTTCAACTCGATTTTTTATTTCGCTTTCTGGTTTGCGTAACCACTCCATTGGGAAAGTTATGTTTTCTGTCACTGTCAACGTTGACACAAGGTTGTAGGATTGAAAGACGAAGCCAATATTGTTACAGCGAAAACTTGCCAAAAAATCTTCGTTTTGAACATTTAGGTCGTTTCCTAAAACGTTGACCATTCCGCTTGTAGGTTTATCAATGCTACTTATAATGTTTAAGAGCGTTGTCTTGCCAGAACCGGATGGTCCGCTTATGACAACAAATTCGCCATTTTCAACTTTGAGATTCACAGCTTTCAGAACTTCAATTTTCTCATCGCCCAATTCATAAACCTTGGATAGATTTGAAGTTACAATCGCCACTTTGCCAGCCCTCATGATTTAACTCCCTTTTATTAAATCAAAATTTCCTCTGTCCCTTTTTAGGATTCTCACTTTTTCGGCAATTTTATTCTTTTCCCAATCAGCCCAAGTTATTTCCTTGAAAATCCATCTCTTGCCCAGATGAGCCGCAGTAATAGGATGCTTATACTGCTTCTCTATTGGAACTAATTCGTCCAAAAATCTGAAAAGTTTTTCAATCTGTTGCTTGGGAAAATATGCGTAATAGCTCGCATTTTTAACTTCAAAAGCATAAATATGCTTATCTTTTCTGGCAATAACGTCCGGTAAGGGGCTGAGGCTTGGGTTGCTAACTGGAATACGGACGGCGTGATAACCGTTTTTTGTCAAGAGCTTTACTAGGGCGTTTTCGCTGTAGAAACCTCTTTTCCGCCATCTGCGAATCTCATCCTTGTCAACTTCTCTAACCATTAGTTAGCTTCTCCTAAAACATTCTATTCAGTCTTATCTGCATGTAAGACTAGGGATAAAAAACTATTTTAGCTCTGCCAAGAAAAAGGTTGCGAAGAACTTGTGAAAAGACGAATTTAGACCAGATATAGTGGATTGGAAAGTGTGGCTAAGATTTTCCTCGTTTATACGCGTGGATTGGAACTTTGAGTGTGGGTCTTTCGACCAGGCATTCTTTTAAGTAGTCGTCTAATGTAGCTGCTTGCACGACTTCTATCTTGTAATCTCGCACATCGATAGAATGTTCATAATTTTTTTGCGGAATAACCACTTTCTTGAATCCCCACGCTTCAGCCGCCTTAATTTTTTCGTAGACGCCGCCGACAGCCGTTATTTGGATTGAATCACCTACGCCTAGGTTGATTTCTCCAGTGACAGCCACATCCTGTCTTATTGGCTTGCCCTCTATGAGTGAACAGAGAAGAATTGCCATAGTAACACCTGCTGAGGGACCATCAACGCCAAAAGACTGTGCAAAGTCTATGTGTGTCAGATAGTCTTGGGCTATGTCTATGCCATATTTTTGTAGTATGACACTGCGAACTTTGGCTATGCTGTCTGAGATGAAACTTTGTCCTTTGGCTACGCCTGTCACTTTGTAATAGCCTTTGAACGAGTAGTTTCTTGGCAGTTCACTTCTTTTAGCCATGTGGGCTTTTACGCCTAATACATTGCCTGTCATTTCGCCGCTGTATGGGTCTCGGACAACAGCTAACCCGTATATTTGTCCGAGTCTTGCGCCTTTTGGCAATATTTCTAGGAGTTTGCCTCTTTCACTGATGTCATGCTCCAGTATCTGCCTCTGAATTGTTTTGCAGTGGTGTTCAATGGCGTCGCGGACGTGTCTTCGTTCAACTACTTTGCAGTCTTCATTCATTGCAAGAGTAGCCGCAGTTTTTATTATCGCAATTAGTGGTCTGAATTTTGTTGTTAAGCCGTCTTTTTTGTTGCTTCTGCGTCTGCCTTCTTCAACAATTTCTTCGCATGCTTCTCTGCTGAAAGGCGCCAGATTGAAGCGTTTAACTTCTTGAGCTATGAACTGCACGTATTTGCGTCGGTTTTCGATTGTGTTAGGCATGTCATTATTCATTCTGACGACTTTGCCATAACCGTAAATGCGGTCCATCAGAGCTGGGTGGATTTGGCTTATGCTGTCAAAGTTTCCTGCGCCTACGAGGAAGGTTATGGCTGGTGCAGGTTCTGTTGACACTGCCATGGCTGCGGTGTCGCCGCCTTGCCATCTGCCTCTTAGAGTGATGGGCAATTGTCCATCTTCTAATACAGTTAAGAGTGTTACGGCTTCTTCTGGGTCCAGATTTTTTATCTCGTCGATGTAGAGGATTCCAAGTGACGCCCTGTGAACGTCTCCGGCTGTAACTCGCTGGTGCTCTGGCGTGCCTAAGCCGCCTGTCTGGTATGGGTCCCATGCTATTGAGCCGAATATTTGGGCGTTTCTGTGCCCTGTCGCGTCCACGAAAGGTGCGTGTCCAGAGCTGTTGTCCACTATGAGCTTGGGAACTTCTGTTTGTTGGGCGCCGCCAATGCCTTTCATGTTGCCTAAGCCGCCGAGTTTAGAGAACCACCAGATGAAGACGCCGAAGAAGATGAGGCTTCCTCCAGGAATGAATGTTAAAGGCACTAATCCAACAAATTCGCTGATAAGATAATCAACGAAGTTGTAGTTGTAGTATTCTTGTAATGGTTCGCCTAGATACGTTGGGTTTGCCTGCCAAGTTTGCCAGACCTGAATCATGAAGTAAAAGCCCAAAGATAACAGAGTTAATCCCATTAATACTAGGAAAAGTTGTAGGACTTTGAAGCCTATTTTCGTTATGAATTTTCTCTTTAATTCTCTAAGTTGCTCTTTCTGAATGACTTTTTTGCCTTCAGAAGCCTTGTGAATTGAGATTCTTGGTTGGCTTGGTAAGGCGCTGTTTTTCCAACATAACATGTCGAAGAGTTTTGTGCCGTTCTCATCATAGATTTGAGTAAGTTTTTCGGCTAGGGCTCTGCCGATTAGTGACTTGCCTGTTCCTGGGTCGCCTAACAGTAGTAGGTATGGTCCTGGACTTATGGCTGATTTTGCTTATGGTTTAGGTTTTTCTGGGCTGCTCCAGTCTTCATACCATTTTGTCTTTTCCAGCCAATTCAGCTTGTGCACCCATTCGTCAAGGCATAGAAAACATTCGTTCAGTGCCTGTTCTTGTCCGATAACCCAGTTTATGAGATTGTCATCCACTGGGAAATGGTCAGTGCTTTTGAATTTTCCCCAATCCCACTTCACCGTAACTGTTCTGCCGTTTATGTTTTTTTCCACTATCTCGGAATCGTTTCCAAATGGGTCAAATGTCAAACATAAACACCTTTAGATTGTAGCCTTCCACGGTTCTCAACAAGAAACAATGCTATGAATTATTATAGCGATTATTTCAGAATTTGCAATATGCAAAAACCAATAACATACACCGCAACAGCCTGGAAAAATGAAACTGCTTCGAAATTGGCTTTTTACGATTTCAGCCTCTATAACGCCTTCTTTTTGCGTTTTTCTCTCCAAACTAGTTTGTTTTTCATCGAAATCCATTCTTCTCAAAAACATACAGCTTTTCCACCCCAAGCCAAAAATCTTAAAACATGTTTTAGGCTTAAAACTCCGAAAGAAGCTCTTTTTTGGCTTTTTTGTTTGGCTAACGGAATAGGAGCATGGACTTCACCGTGGCCTCATAAAGAAACCATCGAAAATCTCCATACGAAGCCAGAAGTGCCTACCTTCGAGAATGCTTCGAATATTTATCTTCCTCTGAGGGCGCAATTTGTGGTTTTTGCCAGTCAAAGGAAAATTTGTTTGACTAATCAAAAACGAGGGTTTTTGGTTGATGCTTTTGTATACGACTTGAGCCTTTGATAAGATTCAAATACGCATAGATTTTATTGTATCTAAGGTCCACTGCGAACATGAAAGAACAGCATTTTCACCCAATAATTGAAGAGAAACTGAAAACTTTAGGAAAAGTTACTCTCACCTATAAACAGAGAAAAGATTTCGTTCCTGATTTCATAGTAGAAAGTGACAATGGGAAGAAACTAGCAGTTAAGGTTGAATATGAACTTCACCCGCGACATCTTACTCAAAAAAATCTCGCCCAAAAAGCATTTCAGCTTCTAGCTTACCTTTACAAGTTTGATGAGGTTTTGTACATCGCTCCCTATGAAGAGTTAACAGCTATATGCGCAATGTTGGAGCAAGTCGGCGTAAAGGTCGGAGAGAAATTTCACACCGCCGACTTAGGCTATGTCATTGGAACCGAAGCACTTAAGACAAAACTGCAAAAAATAGCCTTAGAGCTGAAGAAAGTTAGGAGAGAGTTGAGAGACCACGGATACAAATTATAAGCAAATTCTCCATAACCAAACTTCACCAACACAGAACACATAAACATTTCACCAGCATCACCAAATACGAAAAAGCGAATTTCAAATACTATATATTATTGACTGTCTAGCCTATAGTAAGGAGGACAAATTCATCTTTTCATTGAAGAGAAGCTAGAAAAACAGTCTTTTTCCACGTGGCGAAACAACGCCGAAAGTTCATCGTCAAGGCAGGCTGTATACAAAAGCATCAACCAAACTCGCTGTTTCCAGCCGGGGGCGGCTATAAGCTGGATGGGAAGCATTAAAATGTGAGATGACTAGTTTTTAGGTTATGAAAGTTGGACAAGTCATCCGAACCTTCAGCGCAAAAGACAAACGCAAAATAGTGTTGCGAACACCTCGATGGGAAGACCTAGACGATTTTCTGAAGCTAATTAACGCGCTCGTTGAAGAACGTGCAGACATACTCAGAAACGAAGAGGTCACGCGAGAAGAGGAAATTGACTTTATGGCCAGAGTGCTTAGCCACCTAGAAAAGGGCGAAATGTTTTACCTGGTTGCAGAAGTAGATAACCATGTGGTAGCAGTCTCAGAAATCAGCAGAAGAAGTGGCTACGAAAACCACGTGGGTGTAATAGGCATAGCAATCAAGAATGGCTACAGAGATTTAGGCATTGGAACTGAGATGATGAAAACTTTAGAAATGCAAGCGAGGAAAATAGGTTTGAAGGTTTTGACGCTGACGGCTTTTGCGACTAATAAGCGGGCGATTCGTGTTTACCAAAAAGTAGGCTTTATGCAGACAGGCGTGACTCCAAAAAAATATTTCAAAGACGGCAAATACGCAGATGAGATAATAATGACTAAGCTTCTGGAGTGAAATGTTCAATGGCAGACTTTAAAATGTTTAACAAGAGTTTCAGTTTTTCCACGAAGGGCGAAATTGACTTCATAGATTTAACAGACAATGTGCAAGAAGCCGTTGCGCAGTCAGGCATAAGAAACGGTTTAGTTCACGTGTTTGCACCTCACGCTACAGGTATACTAATCCTGACAGAAAGTGAACATAGCTTGTTAAGTGACATTAAGGCTCTACTTGAAAAAATGGTTCCAAAAGATCGAGCATACAACCATCCTTCAAACGCCCATTCGCACCTTAGATCCGTGCTGATGCCGCCAGACAAGACCATTCCAGTAATAGATGGTCATGTGGAGTTTGGAACGTGGCAATCGTTAGTATTCGTAGAAACGGATGTTCATCCTAGGCGAAGAACAGTTATAATTCAAGTGATTGGTGAACAATGACCATTCTGTAATTTGGCGTGTTAAAGATGTTGCCGTAGCGCATCCCACATTTTCGCATTCTTATTCACACATCCCCATAAGCTATGGCTACTTCGCCCAGAATTGATGCAGCAGATATAAAAGATTTACATAAACTTTCAAACTCCACCATCTACCCGGATTCCTGCCATGCGATTTTTTACAATTTTTATTAAAAATGCACGCAATCGTTCATTTTTCGGACATAATAAGAAGAAAAGGAAACGTAGACCTTTCGAAAGGCAAGAAATGCACCTGAGTTCCGTATCGATTCTTTCCATGCTGCTCTTATAACACTGTGGGATATTGTATTAAGAAGTTAAAACAGAGTCTAGTTCAGTAGTGCTAGATTTGGTGTATTTATAAGGTTCGCTTAGGTTCGGCTGCCGCGAAAGATTTATCAGTTGGTTTGAGAATAAAAGTTACGAGAGCTCGTAACTTTACACGTGGGATGACACGTTATGGAATCTGCGCTTTCGTATGAAGCTGAAGAGTACATTGAAGCGATTTACAAGATTCAGAGGTGTAGCGGCGTTGCTAAAACTAAAGAGTTAGCAGAGGAGTTGCATGTGGTGCCTGGTTCTATAACCAACACTATTGAACATTTGAAGACACATGGTTTGGTTGAGCATAAACCCTACAAAGGCGTGAAGCTAACGGCAAAGGGTGAACGCTTAGCCTTAGACATTCTTAGGCGACACAGACTTGCGGAGAGACTGCTTACTGACATTTTGGACGCTGAATGGAGCACTGTTCACGAAAATGCTTGCAAACTTGAACACGCTCTAACCAAAGAAGTGATTCAACTCTTAGAAAAGCGTCTTGGAAACCCAAAAGTGTGTCCGCATGGAAACCCTATACCAACTGAAAATGGGAAAATAGAAGAGGAAAAGTGCATTCGATTAACAGAAATCGGCTTGAACACAGTTTGTAAAGTGGCAAAAATAACTAACGAAAAACATGAAACGCTCTTACAACTGTCCAGCAAAAGAATAAAACCCGGCGTCCTCATCCACATTATAAAAAAGAATCCCAAAAACATGGTTTTATGCATAGCTGGAAAAGAGCGCATTATAACCAATGACTATGCTTCTAACATTTGGATAAAACCGTTAGAGGTGAACAATCATGCAGTTCAGGCCTAGAAGACACCGCCATCTTCAAAGACGAGACCTAGAAGTGAACGGAGATGCCGTTTCTTTGACATGCCTTTGCGAAGGAGAAAAAGGCGTTATAGCCAATGCTTTCGGAGGCTACGGCTTGACTAGAAGGCTCGCCGAAATGGGTTTAACCCCCGGCGTTGAAGTCACACTCTTAAGGAAGTGTCCTTTCCGCGGACCTTTAGAAGTTGAGGTTAGAGGAGTCTCGCTTGCATTAGGCTACGGTGTTGCCTCAAAAGTTTTCGTCAAACCCTTAAAGGTAAAACCAAATGGCTAAACAACTCCGTGTTGCGTTGGCAGGAAACGCAAACGTCGGAAAAAGTGCAATTTTCAACCAACTCACAGGCTTAAACCAAACTGTCGGAAATTGGCCTGGAAAAACTGTTGAAAAGGCTGAAGGCACGCTTTTTTTTAGAGGCTACAAAATTCGCATAGTCGATTTGCCAGGAATTTATTCGCTTTCAACGTTCTCCATAGAAGAAATCGTCTCACGAGATTACATAGCTGTCGACAAGCCAGATGTCATAGTTAATGTCATAGATGCTTCAGCGCTTGAAAGAAATCTGTACTTCACACTTCAACTTTTGGAGCTGGAAGCACCAATAATAATCGCGTTGAACCAAGTGGATTTTGCAGCAAAAAAAGGTATACGAATCGAGGGGGAAAAGCTCTCTACTGCTTTAGGAGTGCCCGTTAATTCTACAGTTGCAATTACTGGAAGTGGAATAACCGAACTTCTCGAGACAATTATTGAGGCAAGAGAGCCAAGAAAGCAAACTCAACCATTAAAGACTGAATATGGCAGAGAAATTGAAGAAAAAATACAATCTCTCGAAAAGCTCGTTATAACTGAGCTTCCGCAGCTTTGCATGATTTATCCAGCAAGATGGGTTGCAATCAAACTTTTGGAGAGAGACACCGATGTGGCTGGAAAATTGGACAACTACAAAAATGGAAAACAAGTTCTCGACTATGCTGAAAAATTGACCAGCGAATTAGAAGCAATTCACGGCGAAACATCAGCAGTTATTATAGCCTCTGAAAGATACGGACTCGCAGCAAAAATAGCCAAAACCGTAACAACCATAGAGACGCCTCCAAAAATTAGTTTAGAACAAAAACTTGACATCATAACAACACACAAAATCCTGGGTTATCCTGTTCTAGCTGCTATATTGGCATCCATGTTTACATTAATCTTTGTCGGTGGAAGCTTTGTTTCCACTGGCTTAGACTACGTTTTCAGCATTTTCACAGTTCATAGCGAAAGTTTTTTTTCTTCATTTCTGCCCGAAATTGCCGTTCAGCTAATCAATAATGGAATCTTGTCTGGAATCATCGCTGGAATAACTATTGCGTTACCATATATCGTGCCTTTTTACATTCTATTAGCGTTGTTAGAAGATAGCGGCTATCTACCACGAGCCGCCTTCCTCATGGATAACTTGATGCATAAAATAGGTTTACACGGAAAAGCCTTCATACCATTAATCCTCGGCTACGGCTGCACCGTCCCCGCATGCATGGGCTGCAGAATCATGGAAACACAAAGAGAACGATTTCTATCTGCCTTCGTAGTTATGCTGATTCCCTGCGCAGCCAGAACCGTCGTAATTCTCGGGCTTGTTGGCAGATTTGTGGGATTACACGCAGCCTTAGCCCTATATGCCTTTGATCTCGTTCTCGTTTTCGCGCTGGGGCGAATTGCCTTCAAAGTTTTGCCAGGTGAACCAGTTGGCTTGATAATGGAGATGCCGTCTTACAAAAAGCCTTCACCTAAGAACATATTATTGAAAACTTGGAGCAGAACAAAAGATTTCGTTTACATAGCATTTCCAATAATAATTGTCGGGAGCATAGCAATAGTTGCCTCAGACTTATCTGGCTTAATAGACTACGTTGTTAAAGGCTCAAGTCCACTTATGAGTGGTTGGCTTGGTCTTCCTGCAGAAACAGGCATACCGTTAATATTTGGAATTTTACGCAAAGAATTGACGCTTGTTTTACTTCAAGAAGTAGTGCCCTTATCATCTTTAAGCGCCATACAAATGATCGTGTTCACTCTGGTTATCATGATTTATGTTCCATGCGTCGCAACGATAGCCGCATGTGTAAGAGAATTTGGATGGAAAAAAGCCTCAGCAATAGCAGTCATCGACATCGCATTAGCATTGCTCTTAGGTGGCATAGCATTCAGACTTCTTTCTTTATTGATGAGCGGTTGAAAGATTACAGTTGTATACTATCTCCAGTTTTCAATGATTGACATCTATCTCCAAAAGCTTCTTCAATTTTTTTAATTGCTTTTTTCCAGTGCTGTGGCAAGGTCCAAGAAATTTAGGCTTCAACCTTTTCAGATCATCTATTGTCATCTGTATCCTTTTATCTGTAGCGTCAATCAGATGGAAGCCGCCTAAAACTGCGTGAATCTTGCCTGTGTTAGTTATTTTCTGCGCATGCATTGTCGTGTTCACTACTCCAGCGTGAGCGCATCCAGTTACAACAACTAGTCCTTTGCTTTTCAGGTTGATGATGAGTGCTTGGTCGTCAATTATCGAGTCTACAACGAATTGTCCTTGTTCTATGGTGAAGAATCCTTTTAGTTTTTCGTAGGTTGTTTTGCGTTCTATTTCACCTGTTGTTGTTATATCCTCGGCAATTTCTACTGGGTTGCTTGCAAAAAGAGGAACGCCGCCAACATTTTCCATCATAGGCTGTGTAAAACTTGAGCCTATGAACTTCAGTTTTTTCCTGACTGCAAATTTAGGAGCGAAAATTTTCGGATGCGCTATAATCATAGTTGGCTTATTTATGCCTTTTAATGCGCCAATTAGACCATCTGTATGGTCATAATGGCCGTGGCTAAGCACGATGGCATCTATTTTACGCGGGTTAACGTCCATAATGTCAACGTTGTTCAGTAAAGCTTCTGCAGAAGGCCCCGTGTCCATTAAGACGCAAATTTCTGTATCATCAATTCTCGTTTCTGCAAGAATGGATAATCCGTGCTTAGCAATTAATCGCTTCCTGGCACCGTTTCTAGCTTCCACAGAATCTTCAATTAAAATGGTTAGACAAACGTCGTCAGCCAACGTTAACACCGAATCTAATATCATGAAGCAAGAACATAAAACGTTTAAACGAGACATTCAGAGACTATTTGCTTTCTCTCTTTTCTGGAAGCTTAAAAGATAGTAATAAAGCGATAAGTGCGAATGCTGCTAGCAAGTAGAAAGCAGCATCCAAACCATATATGTCAGCCATATATCCAGAAACAAATTGCGAAAGAGAGCCTATTCCAAAGGATGTGAAAAAGAATATGCCGTATACTGCCCCGCGTTGGTTGTGCGAGGATACAAAACCTGTTAGCGAGTTTAACGCTGGCTGATGTGCGTAAAATGATAATCCATAGAGAACAATGAAGACAGCTACACCTACAACATATATCGGTATGAGCAGAAGAGAAAATAGGCTTAAACAAACGCCCAACGACGTAGCTATCAAAACTTTCTTCGAACCTATCTTGTCAGCACTTTTTCCTCCAATCCATTGTCCTGCGACTCCAGCAGCTAAGACAAGGGTATAAGCGATTGCCGCCCATTCCGGAGCAATAAACCTGTTGTCTTGAAGATATGTCGGAAAGAATAGTTCCACGCCCTTCATGAAAAGCCCTATGGCTACATTGAAAATGAGAAGTATCCAGAGCTCTCGGATCTTCAATGCGTCAATTATTGTTCCCCTTTCAGTTGTGTTCTTGCTTTCTGTTTTCTGGAAACTTTTGGCGAATATTAAAGCCAGAAGCACGCATAATGTGCCAAATGCAACAAAAGCTATTGGCCATCCAAAAGTTGCGCCTAAGAACCATGCTATTGTGGGCGTGAATACTACGCCTAATGTTCCACCGACTCCATGCAAACCCATGGTCTCAGCAACCCGTCCTTTAAACGCTTTTGAAATCAACGAATTTGCAGTCGGGTGATAGAGACTTGCCCACATTGCCGTCAGAATTAACGCCAAAGCATAAATGGCGATTCCTTCGGTGAACCCTGCAATAAGCATGATGAATGTGGACAACCCTGAAAGTGCAAGGCATATAGTAATAGTTTTGACTTCTCCGATTCTGTCGCCTAATGGTCCGCCGACTAAAGCGCCAACACCATAGACCAGAGACGCCAAAGTGGCTACTCCACCAATGACAGATTTTGTAACGCCCAGGCTGCTCATAATCGGTGTTAACAGTGGAGGCGTAATGACAAAAAGCGAATGATTAAATGAATGAGCTGCGCCTAACAAAGCTAAGCGGGTGTTCTTCCTTGAATTACTCTGCAAACGGGTTCATCCTTGTTGTGGAATAGGGATTATGAACTCTAGAATAAAGGCTTAACTATGCACAAGACACTTTTCACTATTTATTCGGTAACAAGACTGCTTGTTTAAGCAAGTTTGTATAACGCTCGAATTTTTTCAAAACAAGCTGGGCAGTATCTGGTTTCTTCGTTAAATTTTGCGCAGTTGTTGCACGTCACTTTTCCACATTTGTGACATGTCTCGTTAGTTGTTGTAGGTTTTCCGCATTGTCCACATGGTTTTTCAGCAGTTTTTGACGTGTTTTTTGTTTTGGTTTTGCGATTTATCACTTTGAACTCGTCCGTTTGGTTCTATTCTATTGTTTCGGCATATTTTACTTTTTTGCATGTTTTCTTTTATTTAGTCTTAAAATATAAAAATGTATGTCGCAATGCGCACGCATAAATTTTCTTATTTCGGGGAAAGTTTTGGTTTTTCGCTAAAATATAAAAGGGGGTGATTCTATGAAAGTAAAAGCTATAATACTAATTTCTCTTGCCATCTTCGCAGCCTTCACAACTTTTGTGGCTTATGGCTTAGGCGTTAAGATGAATGAAGAAAAAGATGATTTAGCTGGTTCACTTGACACTTTGCAGGTAACAACTGAACTTGTTCAACCAACTGGATTTCCAATAGATTGCCCAGGCGGTCCTACGTAAACGAAGAATTAAAAAGCTTGCAGATATTAATAGACGGAGGGTTAAGGGACTCTAATGCGTAGGCTGTTGACAGGTCTTGACATCAAAATACTGCATGCACTATGCGATCTCGGTCCAAGAAACCTTTCGAAAATTGCAAGAGTAGTTGGCATACCTCGTCACACGTTGGAGTTTCGAATAAGACGAATGCAATCAAACCCTCAGATTTTTTTGAGAATGTATACCTCTGTTTATCACACAAAACTTGGTTTAAAAAAAGCTTTTGTCATCGCGAAAGCTCAGCCAGGCATGGAACAATTGCTTTTTGATTGCTTAAAAGTCAACGGATTCTGGCTTTATATTTGCAGATCCTATGGAATGGGTGAAGGATGCACAGCCATTTACGCACTTCCAAAAGACCACTGTGAAGAGTTTGAGGAATTTATACATGAATTGAGACGACTAAAAATAGCGAAAAACACCCACATCTATTGGTCAACATGTTTCCAAGGCGGGCGCATAACGTCAGAATGGTTTGACAGCCAAGAAGAAAGCTGGACTTTTCAATGGAACGCTTGGATAAAAGAAATAGAGACGCAAAAGACTGATTTGCCTTACACTTTGACGGAGCCGAATTCATGGGACATTTGCGCTGATGAGACAGACATTCAAACGCTTATGTGGCTTGAATCAGACGCCACCAAAAGCATCAACGAGATAGCCAGAAACATAGGGATAAGCCGTCAACTGGCACAGTTTCATTACAAAGACCATCTGCTTAGGAGAAAACTTATCGAGGGATACGAAGTCTTTGTAATGCGGTATGGCGATGCGCCTTTTGTTATGGCTTATTTCATAGTTTCCTTTCACGATTACACCAAGTTTGCAAAATTTGCAAATTCTCTGCTTAACAAATTCTTTATTGTTTCAATGGGTAAAATTCTTGGACATAATGCGCTTCTTTTCGAAGTTTTTCTTCCAACAGGCGAGTTCAGAAAGTTTGTTGACACGTTGTCCAAAATGGCAGGAATGCAACTCGTGAGAAGCTATCGGTATTTTATACAAGATTTACGGATACGTTCGCGGCAGACTTTCTCAGGCGAATTCTTCAAAGATAAGGCTTGGATGTATGACCACAAAAGTCACATGGATATGTTGCAGCAGAAAGCCAAAACGGGAGTGTCCTCACATTTCACCGTGTAGGGAAAGTTAGAGGAAGAGTATTGTTGCGCCTATTGGGTTGCCGTTGCGTTTGATTGTGAAGCTTGTGGCGTCTTGGGGAATTGTGACGTAGCCGTTGCTGTCTGGCGCTATTTCTTGGCCTGTGTTGAATAGGACTGTTACGTCTCTTAGGTCTGTGGTGTATGTTCCGCTTTTGCCGAAATTTGCTCCGATAAGCACTGAGTCTTTGCTGTTTATGCATTTGTCTGCGTTGACGTCCGCCATGTAATTCCATTGAAGCGTGCCTTCAGTTGCGCCGAAACATGAGCCGACACGCAATGCGTCTTTGTTGTTCACGTAGCCGTCTGGATATTGAGGCACTGGTATCATGGTGTAAGGCGACGTGCCTCCAGTTTGGTCGCCGACAATGTTGGAATTGTCGAATACCATTTCGATTTTGAGCAGAGTTAATGGTATGTTTGGGATATAGAAGTAGCCGTCTGTTTTGGTTTTCAACGCTGGCGTGGCAAAATACGCGTTTAAACTGTGATCTGCGTTCATTGTTATGGCTATTTGGTTTTGATAATATACTGTGCTGTTGAGTGTCAGGTAGAGAAAGTAAAAACCATAAGACGGAACTGCAGTGACGCTTACTGATAAGCCATACTTGTAAGTGTAGTGTCCAGGCGCTGGATTAATCGTTCCACCAAGCACAGGTGAAACATCCAAAGTCTGAACCACAAAGGGATATATGCCACTATTCAGCAGAACAGTCTGATTGCAACCTGCACACCAGGAATAATGAGTAAAAGCGCAACGTACAGAAATATCTCCAAGGAACCAAAACCTCCCATCTTCCCAAATATACCACCAATTGTCGTGATAATGATATGACATAGCACAACATGGTGCAGGTGGCTGAGGTTCAGGATGGTCAGGCGCATAATAGAGATGACTGATTTCATGCTGCACTAAATTATCATCCATCCAATAACACTGCCATTTCAGCAGAACATAAATCCTTCCTTGATCTATCAATACAGGTTTAGGGGCTTTTCCTGCACTTGGATTCTCGTCAGCTGGAGTTGCTTGGGCTGTTATGCCAATAACAGCATCGACATAACCATCCCATCACTCGCCGTCATACCATTGCCGAAGATATTGATTCGTTTCTGTTTCCAACTCATCCCGAAGACCAGCCATTGTTTGAAGACCATTGTTGCTATCCCACTCCAAAAAGCCAAGAATCCGAATATCAATGCCAAAGTTTTCAGCCAGCGCTTCATCACCACGTTCTATTTGCAACATCGCCCATCCAGTCCAATCCATCCAAGGTCCAATGTAGTCGCCTACGTAATACACTCTTTCTCTTTCTTCGTCTCCAAAAACCAAAACATATAATGGATGGTTACTCCCGATGTCATCGACTTCGTCAAGCCAACCTTGGACATCATTTGAATCAGCACAAGGGTTGGTGGTGTTCAAAAAATCTTGAGTAGTAAAGTTTTCTGGCATAGGCTCGCGCGGAACATCATCAGGCAATCCATAGCTAGTCCATAAATGTTCAGTTTCATCAGCAACAACTCCCACGAGATGTTGAACATCGAAAGTCGAAACCGCCAGCAACAAAAGAAACAGAAATAACATTCTTATTCTCATTTGTGTTTCCTTTCTTTCAGAAATAAAATTCCGGTGAAGACCCAATATGTGCCGAGTATTCCACCAATTGGAAACTGCCATGATTTCACGCTTTCTGAATATGCTGGTTCAGTCCAAAGACCTGCGATATTGTAGAATTCGTCGTTATATTTTACAGCGTCAGGTTCTGGTACGATTCCTTTCATCCATGGCAAAGCTTTTCCTTCATCAACAATGAGAATATCGTAGGTTTCTTTTTCAGCAGCTTCCCTTCGTTCACCAAGTATAATTCCCAACTCTTCACTGGCATTCCATTTTTGGGGTTCAGACTCCAATTTCTCAGCAAAATAATCTACCCAAATCCCATACTCCACAGGATACTTCCCAAGACTGCTTGAATCATCATTATTGCGCACATTTATATTGGCGTATACTACTGCGACAATGTAAGTGATTGTGAATATCAAAAGGAGTATGAGAACTGTTTTCATCATTCTTTTCGTGTTTTCTTCACCTCCGTTTGTTCTCTTTTTGCCTTTCAATTGAGGCTGGGTGGTGACGCGCCCCTAGAATAATTAACTCTGGCTTAAGCATTAACATTACGTTTTAACAATATTGTATCAATTTTAAAACTGACGCCTAATAGCATTTGTGGTGCGTCTCGAATTGTGTCCGCTCTTACCCCAACATCCAATCGCAATCCAGAACCCACGCATTGATATTCTGCCATCACGTATCATACAGCTAGAGGAAAAACTTTTCAAATTCATCAGCGACACCTTTATCACTAGAAATGCACACTTTCAAAAGACACATGCCTAAGCATGGCCGGGGTGAGGTAGCTTGGTAGCCTATAGGCCTGTGGAGCCTAGCGCCCGGGTTCAAATCCGGAAGGTGACGCCTTCTAGAGAACAAATCCCGGCCCCGGCCCTACAATCAACAAACTAAGAGGTTAATACTTACTTTTTACCTAATCATCTCATGGAGGAGCTGCTGAAATGCAGAAAAGAAAACTTGTCTTTCCATTTTCGGCAATTGTGGGATTGAATAAGCTCAAGTTAGCCATCCTAATAAATGCCATAAACCCAAAAATCGGCGGTTTACTAATAAAAGGTCCAAAAGGGTCAGGAAAAAGCACCATTGTCAGGGCTTTAGCTGACATCCTGCCAAAAATAACAGCAGTTAAAGCCTGCCCATTCAAATGCAATCCACACGACTTGTCCAACATGTGCCCCAAATGCAGCGCACGATATACAAGCGGAGAGAAATTGCCTATCGAAGAAAGAGAAATGACTGTCGTGGACCTGCCGTTAGGAGCAACTGAAGACAGAGTAATAGGAAGCCTAGACGTAGAGAAAGCAATAAAACACGGAATAGAAGCGTTACAGCCGGGAATTCTCGCAGAAGCAAACCAGAACATCCTATACGTAGACGAAGTCAACTTACTTCCCGACCACATCGCTGATGACTTACTAGATGCTGCAGCCACAGGATGGAACGTTGTAGAGAGAGAAGGAATATCCGTAAGCCATCCTTCTCGCTTCATATTCATTGGAACAATGAACCCTGAAGAAGGAGAATTGAGACCGCAACTTCTTGACCGCTTCCCAGTGTCAGTCACAGTAGAGAGGATAAACTCTGTAGAGGATAGAATCGAAGTTATTAAGCGAAGCATGGAGTTTGAAGCAGACCCGGAAAAATTCTATGAGAAGTACACGCCTTCGCAAGAGGAACTGCGAAATCGCATAGCAAGAGCGCGACAAATACTAAAGAACGTTCTAATTCCAGAAAATCTTCTTTTAAGCATTTCACAAGCCTGTTTGGACTTGAAAGTCGACGGACTACGCCCAGACATAGTTATCGCCAAGGCAGCCCAAACATTAGCGGCTTTTGAAAATCGAACAGAAGTAACTCTAAGCGATGTTCTTGTTGCAGCAGAACTTACCTTAAGCCACCGAACCCGTGAAGGCGGATTCCTAGAACCGGCAACCCAACAAGAAATCTCAGAAATCTTCATAGCAAACGCCAAAAAAATAAAACAATTCGAAAAAACAGGTGAAGCGCCGAAAGAAAAAGCTGAAAAGAAACCTCTTAAAGGAAAAGCCCTCTTCTGGGTCAAAAAAGACGCAACACAAGCCCAAGAAGAAAAACTGAAGAAGAAAAGCCCATTAAGAAAAGCCCTTGATAGATGGCAAAAACTCAGATTTCAAATCAACCGACTTCTAGGCGGCGTGACCTTCGGGTTTGGAAAGCGCTTGAAAAAAACTCCAAACGAAGCTCCTACTGTCAATGAAGGAATTCAAGTCGGGTCAGATAAGTTGCGCGGAGAAACCACAGAAAAGATGATCGACAAAAAGAAAGACGAGTTAAAAGGTATACCCTCCGTTAGTGACGCTCTTGGACAACCAAAAACCTCCGAAGGTATGCCAATCATTAGCAGCTTAGAAACCAAGATTATTTCTCCATCCAAATTTTTTCTTAAGATGGGAAAAGTAAAAGGTAAAGGACAAAGTGCCTATGCAGGAAGACATGCGCAGGTAGTAACATCTCTTCATAGAGGCAAACCTTACAGATGGAAAATCCCACACGGAAAACCCGTGGACATTCATTTGCCAGCAACCATACGCGAGGCAGCCAGGAAACAGAGACATCACGAGAAAACCTTCGAGACTTTGTTAACAATCAACCTTGAAGATATACGTGAAAAATTAAGATTATATAAAGCTCCAATAACAATGGTTTTCCTAGTTGACTTAAGTGGTTCCATGCTTTTGAACCTCGAAGCTATAAAAGAGGCGCTATTGAATCTTCACAAGGAAGCTTACCGATATAGAGACAAAGTGGGCATAGTCGCCCTAAAAGACACAGGAGCCGTTGTCATTCAGCATCCTGTAACTAATCTTCACGTAGTGGCTAACAAGCTGATAAGCATGCGCATCAGCGGTTTTACCCCACTTGCTGCTGGCATGATAAAAGCTTGGGAAGTGTTGAAAGAAGAAAAAAGAAGGGACTCTTCAACAGTGCCTGTGATGGTGATAATAACTGACGGAAGCGCTAACGTTCCATTGAAACGAAGCTTGGAAACCGGCGAAGTTCGACAAATAGAAGAGACAAGCATTGTCATTAGAGAATATGAGGATATAGCTGTTGAAGACGCTATGGCAGTTTCAAAAATGATTAAGCGCGAAGGCATACAAACAATCGTTGTAAACACTAATCCACATTTTTATGGTCGAGAGACATATGGTTTTGCTGTCACACAGGCTATAGCGATGGCCACGAACGGAAGCCACCATGCTATTGGCAGATTAACAACAAAGCAAGACATGATTAGAAGCATGGTTGACGGGATAAAAGAAGACCAGAAAAAAATAGTCGACACTTAGAATTGAGTCTATTCATAACTCTAAAGGAATCGAGTTGCAACTGTTAGATTGGTTTAACGTGCTTCTTTGTCATGAGGCTTCCACGCATCCACTTTTCAAACTCTTTCGGCGGTGGTTTTTCTGCAAAAAGCTTTTCCCTCATAGCTTCAAGAAACAAGTTGTCTCTTCCTAGAAATTCGGCTGCTGTTAACACCTTACAATCAGTTTTACAAAATCCACCGAGAATTTGTCTTGTTTTTCCCAGCCAGTTTTCATCCCTCAAAAGGTGGTGCTCCAAGATAACATGTGGAACAGCATCAACAATTTCCTTCAGGTTTTTCAGTCCAGCTTGAATTTGCGCACTGTCAACCTTAAACCCTTCTAAGTATGAGGGTGGACCGCCAATCATCAGCAACGAAGGCTGTTCGTTAAGGATTAGCTTGAGCGTGCGCGTTGATGTTGGACCTTGAACGTCTGGTGCAAACATGAACTTTTCGCTTTCATAGTCAACTGTTGCCATTAAAACCCATCCCAAAGCTGAATTTTCTGGTCCATGAGAAACAGGCTCCGAAAACTTGACAGTGGTATTGCTGAAAACAAATGTCTTCTGGTCGGCAACTTCGAGTTTTTGTGCATATTTGCCGCCTGTTTTTTGGAACATCCAACCTCTGCGTCTTTGGCTGAAATTGATTTGTTCTTTGGGATTCTTTATTAAAACAGTTTTTCCTTGGTAAATCTGTCTGGCTGTTTCGTTTGCATCTGTCCAGTTGCACAGCCAATCCTCATAAGAAGGTGTGTGATGGTCAAAATGATAATGGCTTATTGTCACAAATTCGGCTTTGGTAGCTGCTTCGGCTATTCGTCCACGTGCGTCTTGTATGGCCTTGAATTCCAATGGATGTGGCGGCAACCGAAAACGGTCTGGACAAAGCGATACACCAGCATCCAATAGGATTTTGACATCTCTGGTCTCTACGTAAGTGCACATATACCTTACGCCGAGACTTTCAGCAGCCAAAGGAACAACTCGAATGTGCTTAAGCATGGTTATTCAGCTGTTTAGAATAGGGCTATAGCTTTTTATTTAAGCCTGCGCAGATTTTGAGTGGTGGGCGATGACGACTCTGGCCCCTATGAACCAAAAATGATTGGGATCTTGAGAGGAATGTCCCGCTGTGCAAAGTGTGAGCGTTCCCAAGAATGCGCGAGCTCACCGAAGAATGTTGGTTTCAACCGAAGATTCTTCCACAAGTCACAAAAATCAAGATAAGTACAACGGTGAACAGTGCAATATGAATCGAAAACTTGCAATAATTTTCGTTGCCATTTTCATAAGTCAGTTAATATCAATTCTTGGCACTCAGCGAGTAATGGCTTCTCAGACCATTTATATTAAAGCTGACGGAAGCGTTTATCCTACAACAGCACCTATTCAACAAGACGGAAACATTTACATATTGACTGCTGACATCACTAGCGATTCTGATGGCATTATAATCGAAAGAGACAATATTAGATTTGATGGAGTAGGCTACATGCTACAGGGAACGGGAGCCCAAAACTATTTTATGGGAATAAACCTGGCAGGAAGGAACAATGTGACAATTGAAAGAATAGGAATCGAAGCCTTCTGGATTGGCATTAATCTCGATTCTACTTCACACAACATAATTTGTGACAATGAATTAACAAATTGCTCTTGGGGCATTAACCTCTACGGGTTTTCAAACAACAATACTATTTGTGACAACAATATTGCATACAACAAGTATGGTATCATGCTTCAAGATTGCTATGCTGATACGATTTCTGGAAACAACATAACAGAAAATTACTGGTACGGTATAGCAAGCTACTATAATTGTTCAAACAACATTATTTCTGGAAACATCGTAACAAAACATAATTACGATGGCATCAGACTGCTTCGAGGCTCCAACAATAATGTTGTTTTCAGAAACATCCTTACCGACAACAATCCCAACATAAGACTTGATTTCTCCTCAAACTACAACACTATCTATGGAAACCAAATAAGAAACAGCGACTGTGGTGTCAGCCTATATCACTCTTCGAAAAATAACAGCATCTTTGAAAACGAAATTACAAACAATACTATTGGCATCAGCCTCTCTGAGTCTTCAAACAATTCGATTTACCATAACAACTTCATCAACAATTCTAATCAAGCTTACAGTTACAATTCCATAAATAAGTGGGATTACGGTTATCCTTCTGGCGGAAACTACTGGA
>JACAEK010000015.1 GCA_013388895.1 Candidatus Bathyarchaeota archaeon
GGTAAACTGTTGGAATGCTCATTTCGTCCATCATTGGGACGGGGCTCATGCCGGTTCCACCGCCTGCTCCGTCGAAGTATACGGCGCCGATTTTTGCTTCTGATGCTATTTTCATTGTGTAGGCAACTGCTGAAGGTCTGTAAGCGCCAGTTTTTAGTGTAATATGCTTAGCGCCTTGTTTTCGTAGCCATTCTATGTCTTCTATCATGTTCTTTTCTTTTGGTATGCCTACTCTGCTATGTCGTTCGAAAGATTTGAAAACTCCTTCTTTGAATGCTTTTTGCACCGTTGCATCTTCGGGATCTGGAATTACTACGTAGCCTCTTTTCTTCAGCATTATGGCTCTATCTAAGTCTCTTACTCTTACCTCGCCACCAATGGCTTTGGCTCCTTGACCCCATTTCCTTTCGATGACGTTTACTTCCAACTTCGAGATTGCATATACGTCAACGCCTAGTCTTTGGTCTTCAACGTTTGTTTGTACAGCGACTTCTCCGTATTTTCCATCCCAGAACTTGCGGAATGCTTCAACTCTTCGTTTCAACTCTTTTGAATGCGTTACTTTGCCGTTAGTGATTTGTGCTTCGGGATCCATGCCGCAGACGTTTTCTCCAACCACTACAATTGCGCCAGAAAGAGCAGTGCCGATGGCCAAGCCATCCCAGTTCAGCCTCGCAACGTCAGTTGAGCCAAATGCGCCGTTTAATATTGGGATTTTAATTGGTATGCCTGCAACTTGGGTCTCTGTGCTGACATTTGGGAATAGAGCGACATCAGAGTTTTCTTCGATTCCAAGCGCCTCGAATAATCCTGCTTGGATGTTAAAGTGGGACCAGTCTAATCCGAAGTCTTTTAGGGCGCCTGCAGTGCTGTATCCGAATTGAACTGGTTCTGGGTAGAGGGCTTCTCTTCCTCTGAAGCCTGATAGGCTGATCTCGCACATTATTGGGCAGTCGCGGATGCATATGGGGCACATTCCACTAGTGGGGCTTGTATCTTTGACGCGAGTTGTTGTTCCTGTTGTTGATTTTCCGTTTAGATAAGCACTATTTTTGTGTACACGTTCCGCCATTTTTTTCACCTTTACATTTGCAAACTTTTTAGGATATGATGGGTATTTTGCGTAGACATTTAAACATTTACCTAGAACGATTGCAAAAGTGAACATTAATGAACATAAAAACTATTTTCTAATCAATTCTGCTAAAGGATGTCGATTTGAAACTCTTTCACAACGTATTCATGTTTCTGATAGGTCTGCGAATCGTATCTTCCGCCAGCCTTTTTGATCTCTATGAAGTTTTTGTCACCCACCTTTGATAAATCTATGACCACTTGTGTCATGTGCTCAATCATTGCACCAAACTCTCTCGGATGGGCATTCTTTGCCATCGTCCAATAAGCCAAAGTTTGATACGCATATAAGGCGGGACAAACATGTCCAAAGAAGGTTTTAACGGCATCTCTTCCCCAATTGTGCTCCATGAGTGAGAGACTGCTGAAAATGAGTCTTGTACCTTGTGTCACGAATTCTCTTTCAATTCTTCCGAAAAAATGGTGAAAACGGTCGGGATCTTTGGAGCTGGGTACCTTTCTCATCCAAGAAGGTGCATGGTCATAAAAGTCGTTAAAGATTAATTCTCCCTGTCCTGCAGCCTCTGAAAAACAGTCAAGTACTAAGAGCTTTTTTTCCCATCCATCAGGCAGTGTTTTGACCAGAGGGGTCAATTGTATCATCAGCGCCTGTGGAGGGTAGATAAAGTCTAGATAGATAACTTGGTTTCCCTCGATTACGCCTTGTCTAATGAAGGTGTAAAGAAATTCTCTGGCAAAGGTTCCTGACTCGATTTCCCAGAGTACATTCTCGCCTAATAGTAACCCTCCGCCTAATAGTTTGTCGAGGCTTCTTACTCCTGTGGAGTAGAATGTTGGCTGTTCCTTCTGCAATTTTGTCACTATCGTTTGTTTCTGCAGCATTGTTAAAAAATGTTATGCCAATTCGCGCCTAGATTGTAAATTTGTACATGCATGTACATGATGAACATAACATTTCTATAATTGAACATGGGTCTTAGTATGCATCTTGAGGAGTGAATCAGAAATGTTGAATTCATTAGAACTTTCGGCACGAGAATTGGGGATGCTAAAACTGATGACAGACTTCTTTGCAGAAGACCCAGAACTCACAGCCAAGATCGAAAGCTACACGACAGCCCATTATGCCCTTGCAACCACATACTCCGAAAACTTTGGCATTCCAACTGAGGACGCAGCGAAAATCTTCGAAGATCTGCAAAACAAATTAACTGAAGCCGCATACATGCAAGTAAAGGCGCCTGCACCAATCCAAAAACTGTTACAACTATCTGGAGAAGAGCTCAACATGCTAAGAGTCTTGTGCGATTATTTCGGCGAATGCCCAAAAATGTCACCTGCTGGCTCTTCTTTGTCGAATAGACGCGACGCACTAGTGAAGGCTTACACCTGGTTCTACGGTAACAATGGCGAAGTGGGATCCGAGATCCTTCAGAACCTTGTTGAAAAGCTTCAGACTTCCACGTTTGTCAGAATTGAGACTTTGATGCCAGTAATCGTTACGCCAAACCCTTACGAAGCCGCCCTTAAGCAGTTAGATGTCGCTGCAAAAAAACTGAAGCTTGAGCCTGGAATACATGAAATATTGAAACGTCCCATGCGTACTATTATGGTCAACATACCAGTAACTATGGATGATGGGAGCATTCGTGTCTTCACGGGTTATCGCGTGCAATACAACGATGCATTGGGACCGACAAAGGGCGGCATTCGCTACTACCCCGATCTTACATTGGATGAGGTCACAGCGTTGGCTGCTTGGATGACTTGGAAGACTGCAGTCGTAGGGCTACCTCTTGGTGGTGGTAAAGGCGGAATTAGGTGTAATCCTAAGGAAATGTCAAAAGGCGAATTAGAACGGCTAACCAGAGGATATGTACGTGCTATCGCAAGGTTCATTGGTCCTTCCACAGATGTGCCTGCGCCTGACGTCTATACCACAGCGGAGATGATGGCTTGGTTCATGGACGAGTACAGCGAAATGGTAGGTTACCCAGTGTTCGGAGTTGTGACGGGCAAGCCCATTAACGTTGGGGGCTCTCATGGCAGGAGCGAAGCCACATCGCGGGGTCTAATGTACACTGTTGTCGAGGCGGCTAAGCATTTAGGCTTGAAGTTTAAAGGCGCAACAGTCGCCGTGCAAGGCTATGGAAACGTGGGCTATCATGCCGCACGTTTGCTTCATGAGATAGGATGTAGAATCATTGCGGTTTCAGACTCTAGAGGCGGCATATATAACCCAAACGGCTTAAACCCTGAGAATGTCCTAGACCACAAAAACAAAACGGGTTCAGTAATTGACTATCCCGGAAGCAGTCTCATAACAAACGAACAGATTCTAGATTTGGAATGTGACATTCTGGTGCCAGCTGCTTTGGAGAACCAGATAACGAAGGCTAATGCAGCGCATATTAGAGCGAAGATAATGGCGGAAGGCGCTAACGGGCCAACGACCCCAGAAGCAGATGAAATATTGCACGAAAAAGGAGTGTTCGTAATTCCCGATATTCTAGCGAATTCTGGCGGCGTCATAGTCAGCTACTTTGAACAAGTGCAGAATCAAATGAACTACTATTGGACTGAGGAAGAGGTGCGGGCAAGGCTTAAGGATACGATAACTAAAGCGTTTGCTGATGTCCTAAATATGTCAATACAGTATGATGTAAATATGCGGATTGCAGCTTACATGCTTGCAGTCAAAAGAGTTGCTGACTCTCTGATGGCACGTAAAGGCGGGGCTGTCACACCCATCGAGATTCCAACATCACCTCCATAACTCCCACTTTTTTGTTCACGTTCATATACATTTCAAAATTTTTATGAACATGTTTAAAAGAAGCCGGTAAAAAGTTAAACATGTGAAGGAGAATGTCAGTACATCTTCACACAACAATCACCAAGAAAACAAATTCCACTCTAGATGAGCTTGCAAAGACTTATGGCACAAAAAACAGAGTCATTGAACAAGCCGTGGAGACTCTTCTCAGGGTGGAAAAAGTCGGTTCATGTGATGAGTGCATAGTAAGAACAAAAGCGGCCAAGCAAACGCGGCTTAGAGAATCTCTCGACTTGACTTCGGTTGGCAGGAAAGCTTTAGATAGCCTTTTGGAAGTTGCAATCGGCAATAAGACCATTGAAGATTTTGTTAAGGAGCAAAAAATAGAGGGAAGAAACATAATCGAAATCTTGAAGGGCTCTGTTGCTTGGAAGGCACCGTCAAACTTCACCGAGTTTACCTTGATTCTCGAAGAAATCAAGAATCTTACGAGGAATTTTGACATAGCTTCCTACAGCGAAGTCGACGGCAGTGTTATTCTGAGACCCAGAGTGTTCAAGAATCTGCCAGAAATAGTGGCTCTTCAAGTCGCTACAATATTAGAAGGTGTAAGAGTGCCTTTTGACCTGCGCATGATGGGTGAAGACATTGCGATAAAGATGGTCAGACAGGAGATTTATCCGCTGCGAAAGAAAGAGTTTGGAGACGTTCTAGACCAGCAAATTGAAAAGCGGCTATCTAACGTGACACCTAGCCTGTTCAAGAACACGTTGATGCTGGTCGGTCCAGCGTTCATGAGCTGGGCTGAGAAGCATTTGGAAGAGCCTGTGATGGACCTCGCTCCTTTCATCGAAGACGTGAGAATCGCATTAGGTACTGATGAGCTTCCGAAGGAGCCTAAAGGATTTGTGAATGGTTTGCTCTCTGCCTGCATCAAGATGAATTGGTTTAAGCAAGCTAAGATATTGTCAGAGAAAGAAAATGAGATAGCTCTGGTTTTCCAAGTGACTGTTCCACCTCTAACGAAGTTGTCTCTTGCCGTGTTCTCTGTACTTTTCGCGACCCGTGGCTGGAAACTTTTGGATTATTCAATCGAACATAACACCGTAAACATGTCACTCAAATACGTAGGTACAGAAGATCAAACCCTTCTAGATCAACTTGCAGAATTGAGTCTTTTCCAGACAATAGGCAAGCAATTTCTAGATGTCATTCCAGTTCCCCGTGAACTCTTCAATTCTTTCGCATCCAAGGTCTATGAGACTAACAAACAAAAATTCGCTGAAACATACCGGGCCACTGGTGTTCGCATCGCTAACGCCATTCGAATGCTTGCGAGAAATGATCCTGAAAAAATCCAAAGGTTGTCGCAGAATTTTGTTCTGAAAAGCATTAATGCAACACAGCCAGACGCGGAAGTGCGATTTGTCGATGATGAGCATTTTACTATAATATTCAAGCGGATAGACCCTTTGGTGATGAACAGTCAACGGGCGTTGATAGAATCTATTTTTAAGGAACTCGGTTACGACATTTCTACGACAGTCTTTCAAAATCTTCTGAGTTTCAAGACGAAATTGCTGGAAAAGCCCGTTCTGGAGCCGATGCCTCGGAAGAAAATCATGCAGACGCTTATTGATGAAATGTCCACTTGCAATTCTGTGGAAGAAGCGTTTGCGCTTGAAAAGGAGCAGCTGGACGAGTTGTTTCCAGAAGATTATCCATGGACCATAAGAGAAGTAGGCGATAGGTTGATCGACATGTACAGAGAGTTAGGCATAGAGGTTGAGATAGAATATTTCGAAGGCGGCTTCACTCTCAAGTACAAAACTTGCCCCTACTACAAACTAGTTAAAACTCAACAAAAAACATGGCTGTGCAACCTGCGCAAAAAAA
>JACAEK010000006.1 GCA_013388895.1 Candidatus Bathyarchaeota archaeon
AAAACTAAAAGCGAAATCTAAGAGAATAAGACAAACACCTACAATTTTAATTGGCGAAAAAAGGACAGAAGGAATCCCAGAAAAGAAACAAATCTTAAGCCTACTGCACTGAATACTAAATATGCTGCTTCAGTTTTTTAGCCACTTCATCCAGTCTTGCCCTGCCTACTTCTTGAACTTCCTCAAATCTGGGCAATTTCTGTCCTTCATATCGTGGAATGACGTGAACGTGCACGTGAAATATGTCTTGCCCAGCAGCCCTTTCATTCTGCTGTGCAATAGTAATGCCGCCTGGCTTTACGCTCTTCTTTACGGCTAACGCAACCTTCTTTACTAGTTTATATAAGTGGGCAACTTCCTCTTCTGGAACCTCGTAGATAAACGCATAATGTCGCTTAGGAATTACGAGCGTGTGCCCCTCATTTAGAGGGTGAATGTCCAAAAAAGCCATAGCCACATTGTCCTCATAAACAATGCTTGCAGATGCCTTCTTCTCTGCTATTCTGCAAAATATACACGACTCTTCAGCCATAACATCACATCGCCCACTATTTTGACGTTTCAACTTTTAAAATCTGCTAAAGAGGCGGCATGTTCCAAAAAAGGAGGATAAAAAAAGTGTGGTTATTGTTTTGCTGTGTCAAGGAGTTTCTGAAGCCAAACCATGATGGCGGTAGGTCCTACTAACGCAGTGTAAACGTCAAAAGTCAAGCCGACAGTATCCAAACCTAACGCCGTGAAAGTGCCTATGGCTACTGTGCGCAAGAATTTTTTCCAGCTGAAGGTTTTGTCTTGAGCTGCATAGCCTAGAAAAGCGTAGACCAGTGCTGCACAGACTCCTAGACTAATGTTCACCAAATTCATTTTGGCATCCACCTCCTACAGGTTTAATGCGGATTTCCCGCCTCCATGGAAGAAGCACACATCGCGCCTAATGAGGGGAGAAAGGATAAGCTAAGAAACAGCGCTTTCATTTTCTCGCACCTTCCACGGAGGTTTCGGGTTGGGGTTTCTCCCATAGTTCCCAGCCGAATTTTGTGGCGTTCTTGCGGAATTCCTCCTGGCGAATCAGCCCCAATTCAGCGGCTTTCAGCATGTCAGCCGTAACGATTTCGGGAGTTTTTTCGCTACCCCAGTTTAGGCGAATCTGCGCTTCTGATGGGTCAAGCCCTGCTTGAAATAGGACAACATTGAAAATGTCGCGTTCAACCTGTCGCTTGACGTATCGCTGAATAGGCTTAATGAGCATGTTCTGCAGGTCTAAGGCTGCCTTTGCGGAGGCTTCTGTGAAGCCCGGCGTGCTGAACAATCGTGGCAGAGGCGTTTCACATCCGAGGTAAAACTGGTTTATGATGTGGTCAACGTAGTATTCGAAGCGGGCACGTGGGTCCAAGACGATGGGTTTTATGTCGCCTTTTCCACCGTAGAACAACCATGCGCCTTCTTCAGAACGGTTTTTGATGGCTCTTTCAAACTTCTGAATTGTGGCTTCATCTGCTTTTTCCAACAAAGCCAGAACGTCTGGTCCAGCATATTTTTCGAAGATTTTTGGCATTATGCGCTCGATTTTGGCTTTCATCCACGCATAAGCTGGTCGTCGGTCAGACTGCAAAGTAAGCGAATGCAGAAGCACTTGCAAAACGCCTGTTCCGAAGCCGGAATCGCCAACATGGTTCATTCGCCAGTGGATTAGGGCTTCTTGTTTGAGGTTTTCGCCACCGTAAACGTGCTTAAGCTTGTAGCTTCCAATTTTATAGGGAATCTTTGACCCGTTATGTTGCATGTAGTTTTGTCCTATACGCTCAACTGCGTCTATTGGTAACCTATGCAGTTCCGTTAGCTTTTCAGGCGTAATCCGAAGCCAAAAATCGTTTCCACACGCAATCAAAACACGCGTCATATCGCAAAGCAAAGCATCCAGATTAATCTCTTCGTTAAACTTGTCAACAGCATCTTTCGCTTCTTCAGCCCTCTGATATCGTTGATTAACAGTCGTGTAGAAACCCATGCCAACAGCTGAAGCCGCCAACAAGTCGACGCTGGCTTTGCAGGCAGGATCCCTTTCATAGAGCCGCATTACATCTGCTAGCGGAATGTTTGGAGTCTCATAAACAACAGCCGACTGCGGAGACGCATATCCGCTTCTGGTTCTAGGCGAAAAAGCTTCCATTAAACGTTTTAAGGCGTTGCTCATTGTAAGCCCTCCAGAAGTTTGCGTCCTTTTTCGGTAATCACGTAAGGAGCGCGATGTCTTTGCTCGTTTTTCTGTATATAGCCATTCTGAACCAAATAATTGAATATGCCCTCAAAAGTGGCATGTGTACCCCACTTCCTAACAGTTCGCTTCTCAAGTTCAGTTCGACACAGAGATTGCCTATTAAGCTCATGTAACACAGTTCTTGCTAAACGCAATCTTTCATGCAAACGCCTCATTCACGAACAACCTCCACGGGTTTCTGAACACTATAAAAAGGGGGAGAATGCTGAAGGCAAACCATCACAATTGCAAAGTCCCGTTTGCCATCCTTGCCATAGGTGTCTGCAGCTAAATCAGGCGTGTAGGACACCATTTCTGCTCCACATAGTGGGCAATACAGCCAGCAGTCGCAGATTATTGTGTCCTCTTTTCGGTCGGAATAATGCGTTTTTCCGCATTGGGGACATTTGCCTTCATATTTTGCCATTTTTGACGCTATCCTTGGACAGTTCTTACAGCGACGTGCTTATGTTTGTCATCTTTGCGACTGCCTTACTGCGTAAAATGCCCAAACCGAATCGAGTTGTAGCCCTAGCGCCGTACTTGCCAGCTTTTATGTCTTCCCAGTCTTCGACGGTTATGTCTCTGCGCAACAGCATCACAGAAGCCACACGATTGTCTACTGCGTAGGCTGTTCCATTAGGCACAAGCGTGCTAGCTTGAACCCGCATGCCTAAAACACTTGTAACCGTGCCCTGTTCAAGGTCTGTCTGTCCAGAAGGCAAGTATTGAGCGTGGATAAACTTGTCATCATTGAGCAGTTGATGCAATTGAACTTCGTTTACTGCGAGGACCGTGGGTCGCCAGTTCTCGCCTCTAACAGCGTTATGCAGCTTAACTAGGCCATTCCAGTTCATAGCTGCTCCACCCTGGTCTATTGGGGCTCCTCCGGCCAAGTCAGCGTCTGCAACTGCACCATAAAGTTCAAGAATGCTGTCTGTTTCTTCTTCGCCTAAGGCTCTGCCCACTTTCTCTACCATGTTATCCATAACGTTCCATGTGGCGTCTTCGAGGAATTCGCGAGTCCACTCTTCAGAAGCCTCAGCAAGAATGTTCGTGTAAACGTCAACAGTGCTAATTTTCTTCCCGCTCAGTCTTGTAACTGCGCCTTCAGCGTATCGGTATGCAACAGCATCTTCGTCTAGTGGGAATCTTTCCATCGTTTCGGTTGTTGGTCTCACTGTGATTATGTTTCTGCCAATCATTTCCGGATAAGCAGCCTGCACAAGCGTGTCATGCATGCGGCCAACAGCTCCGATAACATCGCTGAACAAGCCTTCCTTAACGCCGACTTCGCAGTAGCGCCTAAGAAAAGGATGCACAACTGCCTTATGCCGCATGTTCTCAACATGCTCTCTGAATTCGTTGTCGCGCTCTATCAAAGTTTCAAAAAGTCTTGGTTTCAAAGTAGTCACTTCTCCAAACAAATGAATAGTAAGTCGTCCGCGGCTGAAGTTGTTGCCAATGCTGTTCCAAGCTTGCGGTTATAGTAAATCGTATATGTGCCCGTTCCACCCTCGTTTACAGCTTGATCAGTTAACTGCAACACTCTCCTCGACGAATCAGCGCCATAAACGGCTTTGCCTCGAGTTATGGCGCCGCCAGCCTTCACTTTGACTCTTCCACGTGTCAAGACGGGACATTGATCGCCTGAAGAAACAGTTTTGACCGCAATGCCTATGCAGTCTTGGGCTGAAGTTGCTGGAGCAATTTTATTGTCTGCGCTTAGATAAACTGGATCGCCCTTTGTGACATCTGTAGTAGCCTCAAAAGCTTCAATGACAGCGTTGGGGTCGTCTGTTTCGCCGATTGCCATCCAAATTTTGTCAGTTAAATCTGCCATACATATTCACTCCAAAATCAAATTTCGCTTTCACCGAGTTCATCCTCAGTTACTTGCATGTTTCACCACCGTGACTTTCACGAAGCTTCTGCAGCTTCAAAACAACCCGCCTCAATTCCTGGCACATGCGCTGAGGACCGAAACTCCAGCTACGTTGAATAATTGAGCTTGGCAGAACAGATTCGATTAAGCTTATGGCGTCATTTATTGGTATCACTGGTTCAGAGGGTTTTTTGAAAAGGCTTTCCAGGACATTGCCTTTTTCTGGAGGATCATGCGAAGCCGACGCTGGAGCCATGTAATTCGCGTGGAGTGTTAGCCAATCTCGAATCTTTATCTGGTCCCAGAGTTTGTCTTTGGCGAAGAATATAGCTTGCGTACGCTGCGTGTTTGGTTGATTGTGCAGTTTTCCCATGACTGCTAATATGCCATTTTGCTTGTCAAGCCAAATGGTCGTGAAATGTTCAGGTAAGAATGCTGATGCGTCTTGGTAAAAGCCGAGAATGTACTCGCCAGCAATCAAAGGCTCAAAAGCTTGTTCGTTGAGTCGCAGTTTTTCCATTATTTGGATGTTAGTTTCAGGTATGCCAGGCACAGCTACGAGGCTCAGTTCAGCATTTTTTAAGCCATGAGGGATTTTGCCGTTCTGAATCTCGACAGTTTCATAATCTGCGCCTATGCTTACGTGTTTGATTACGCCTTTGCGGATTTTCTCGGCAGTTTCATCATCGTAAATTTCTGCTTCGTACCATAGACTTTGTCCATCCCATTCAGTTTTGACTATTTTTCCAACAGCGTTTGGCACGGCAACATGCTCTACGTAGACAGGAGCTGAAACAAGTTTGTTGGCAAAAGACTGCAACTCTTCAGGCGTGTAAATGCTGAAATTTCGGCTCATACAAGCAATCACTGCGACGCCTTGGATCCGCAAAGGTTTATCGATAATTTTCTCTAAGACCTTAAATGGCAACAAAACCGAAAAATGCTCATACGTAACTCCGTCTGTATGGTGCTTTTCGAACCAAGCTTTAGCCTTTTCAAGTGTCCACTTCTTAGACACTTCAAATAAGTAGCTCTGGATTTCAGTAGTCTCTTTGCCCAATGTCTTACCAATAATTGCTTTGATGCCTTCATCGTGAGAAATTGTGATAATGCGTAGGCTGTTAGGTTTGAATTCTTCGGGACGACGGTGCCCGCTACGTATATATTGGTCGGTTGTTTCCCATGGCACTTTCACATCGCCTCACACTTCTAATACCAACCTAATAAGCAAGGAAAATGAAAAAGCGAATTGTACAACGCACTAGCCCGTCAGAAGGCTATCATGTATGCCCCTGAAGTGGGCTAAGCCTAAAAAGTGGTTAAAACGATGCCGCGAAAGTGTATAGTCAAAGTGGTTCTTAGCAAAGAGCAGAGAGAAATCCTCATCGAATTAGCGAGAAGGCTTGGAACGAGCGAAAGCGAAACGTTAAGGATGGCTCTTATGGATTATGCGAAAGAACTGAGCTTAATAAGCGAAATAATACGCAGGAAAACAACTCTAAATGACACCAGAGGGTTCTAAATCTGTTCTGATTCAGATTTTAGCTCGAAAATAGCTCAATTGAGGATTAAATTTAAAAATTCACAACGTATTTAAATATAGAATCATTAGGTTAAACGTCAAGGAAGGCTGCACCTGAGGATTCATGTTTGGCAAGAAAAAGAAGGACCTTCGAGAAACTCCTAATTGAAGCTACAGATGAGGCTTTGGTTTCGCTTGGAGAATCCTCTAGACAATCAATATATTTCCATCTCGAAAACAAGTTCAAAATAGCAAAAAAAGACATACCCTACCGCATTGAGGACTTTGCAGAAGGAATTGAAAAAATTTTCGGTATGGGGGCGCAATTCATAGAAATATTGATTATGAAAAGGTTGTTCGAGAAGATTGGACAGCCTCTTAATTGGAACGGGAACAAGACTCTTGAATTTGTTGAATACGTTGAAGCAGCTAGAAAAAGTTTCTCGAAAAAAAGAGAGGAAGCCAATCAAATAGAAACCTAAGCATCTCCTATTCACACTCTGTACAGCTGGTTTTTGACAATCCATATTTGAAGTTCACAAAGGATTTATCAAGCCTCCATAAAGTTTCATTCTAAAACTTACGTTCAATCATCGAGGGTTAACATTTGCCTCAAAACAACTTTAGCAAACTTCTTCTAGATGCAGTTGAAGAAAGCTTATCCTCTTTAGGGGATTCACCCAAACAAGCTATTCTCTTCCATCTTGAATCTTCTTTTAACATAAAAAAGGAACACATTCCAGAAAACATAACAGAATTCACAAAAGCTCTGGAGAAAATTTTCGGACCCGGAGCAAACTACCTCGAAAAACTCATCATAAAACGCCTTTACGAAAAATTAGGATTCGAAGCTGAAGATGCCGGAAACCTAGATTTTTTGGAAAGCGTAAACGAAGTGCGAAAACGACTGCCACGCAGAGAGGAGTACATAACAATATGAAGCAAATAAAGCGCAACAGCACAATAACGGAAGAAACGCGACATATGCTAGAAAAACTAGGTGAATTGAGCGAAGGACTAAATGAACCAATTTACGTTCTTGACCCTAAAACACACAAAATACTCTTCGCCAACAAGAAAACCAGACAACTCTTCGGCAAAAATATCGTAGGCAAAAAATGCTATAAGGTATTCCAAAATTTGAATCATCAATGCAAATCCTGCACTAACAAACATATCTTTGGACGCAATGTCGGAAAAGCTTACACCTGTGAACATCAAAATAAGAAGAACAAACGTTGGTATCGAGGCTTATACAAAGCCATTAGATGGCCAAAAGGCGGATATGTCAAATACGGAATCGCCATTGATATTACAGAACAAAAACAAACCGAAGAAGCGTTGAAGGAAAATGAACAGCTTTTCCGCTCTGTTATTGACAATTCCTACGGATGCACTCTAATTATTGACGACGATTTCAATATTATTTACGCCAACGAAAAGACTATTCGCTTAAGTGGATACGCAAAAAAGGAAGTATTTAACCAAGACTTCAGAAAGTTCCTCGATAAGGACTCAGTAGCTATTACTCAGAAACTATTTATTCAAGATTTAAATGGAGAAAAAACGCCTCCAACGCATAAGCTTAAGATAGTCCGAAAAAATGGCGAGAAAAGAGACATTGAAGCCAAATCCACAGTAGTCAAAGACAGAAACGGGAGAAAGCTCACAGTAGCGCAGTTAGTTGATGTCACAGAAAAGGAGAAAACAAAAAAAGAAAATGAATTGTTTGAGAAAAGATTATCCGCATTGAATATGTATGGTCAGAGTTTAAACATGGCAAAAAGTATGGGAGAAATTTACAAGCTAACATTAGATGTTATGGAGAAAATCTTGGGGTTCGAATTTGCTGACTTTTTTGTTGTTGACAGAAGAGTGCTTTGTTTAGTAGAACACAGAAGATTTTCAAAAGATTTCTCACTAAAATTGCCGTTAGACGGATACAAGGGCGTAACAGTAAGAGCAGTAAGAACGGGTAGACCAGTTCTGGTTCAGAACGTTAGCAAAGATAAAGCGTATGTTAGAGGTGGAGAGGGCATACGTTCTGAACTTGCAGTACCAGTCAAAGTAGGAGGCAAAGTTCTAGGCGTTCTAAATGTAGAAGATAAAAAACCATATGTCTTTAGCGGAAACGATAGGGAATTGCTGGAAATTTTGGCTTCACACGCCGCTATAGCCATGACCAAACTGAAGCGACAGGAGAGACTTTCAGCATTAAACGAATATGGTCAAAGCTTGGGCATGGCACAAAATATGGAGGAAATTTACAAGCTGACAATGGATGCTATGGAGAGAATTCTGGGGTTTGAATATGCTTCAATCCTCATAGTAGACGGAAAAATGCTTCGCCTAACAGCTAACAGAGGATATTCGAAAAATCTGAACCTCATACTGCCATTGGACGAAAACAAAGGCATCACTGTGAGAGTAGTGCAGACGGGCAAACCTGTCTTGGTTGCGGACATAAGCAGGGACCCTGCGTATGTGGAAGGCGGAATAGGTATACGTTCTGAACTTGCAGTGCCAGTTAAAGTGGGACACAAAATTTTAGGCGTCTTAAACGTTGAAAGCAAAGAACTTGCAGCGTTCGACGAAGAATACGAGAAAATGCTTCAAATATTAGCTTCACACGCTGCGACTGCCATAAGCAACTTGAAAAGGCGAGACCAGTTAAGAAAGCTCTCGGAAAGACAAGAGTATCTAATGAAGAGCTCCACAGAAATCATGCACGTTAAAGCCATGCATCAACGACTAAAAACAGTTGCGAAAACCATACAGAAATTTGGTTGGCGAAGAGTTGTAATTTCCCTCCGAGACGAAAACTTGGAAGGAACAGACCTAGTTGTCGCAGGCTTGACAAAGGAAGAAACTAAACTCTTACTGAAAAGAAAAGCCCCGGGCAATGTTTGGAAAGAACGTCTAGGACCGAAATTTGAACGTTTCAAAATAGGCGAGTTTTATTATCTTCCATGGTGTGACTCATGGATCCGTGAGAACGTTCATGGCGTTCCACATGGAACGTCCCTTGAAAAGGCAACCACTTATGCAGGAGTTCCAAGCAAGCTTTCTCTAGAAGAGATGGTTGATTGGCATCCGCAAGACATGCTTTATGCGCCTTTATGTACGCCTGAAGGAAAAGTGGTCGGCATTTTAAGCATGGACGACCCGTTAGATGGTAGAAGACCGACTAGAGAATCGCTTATTCCTTTGGAACTCTTTCTGCATCAAGCGGCAATAACAATTGAGAATGCCCAGCTTATCGACAGCTTAAGAGACGCAAGAAAACAATTGGAGGAATACACGGAACAGCTTGAACAAAAAATGGAAGAGAGAACATGTCAGCTGAAGAAATCGCAGGAGCAATTGCTTAAGGCGCAAAGATTTGCTGTTATAGGCGAATTGGCAGGCATGGTTGGACACGACCTACGTAATCCATTAACAAGCATTGCAGGCGCCCAATACTACCTGAAGAAGCGGATGATTCAGCAGACAGATGAAAAAATAAAGGAGATGTTGGAGCTTATAGAGAAAAATATTGCCTATTCGAACAAGATAATCAATGATCTTCTTGATTATTCTAGGGAAGTGGAACTCGAACTAACTCAGAACGGTCCTAAATCAATTATTAAAGAGGCACTGTCCATCGTGGAAATTCCATACAATGTCCAAGTGACAGACTTAACCCAGAACAAACCGAGAATAATGTTGGACACTGGAAAAATACAGAGAGCCTTCGTTAACATAATTAAAAACGCAGTTGAAGCCATGCCGAAAGGCGGGACGTTGACCATTAAAAGCAGAAGAGCTGGCGAATTTCTAGAAATTGTTTTTGCTGACACTGGAATGGGCATGTCAAAAAGAACATTGGAAAAGCTTTGGACACCGCTTTTCACTACAAAAGCCAAGGGAATGGGATTCGGATTGCCCATTTGCAAACGCTTCATCGAAGCCCACGGTGGCTCCATTTCTGTAGAAAGCACTCAAGGAAAAGGCACAACCATCAAAGTTACTTTTCCAATCAAGCCCAAAATCAAAGAAGGAGGTGAAAAGATATGGGTGAAACCGCTAGAATCCTCATTGTTGACGATGACGAAAACATAAGAAAAGTAATCGCAACCATTCTTTCAGATGAGGGATATGCTGTTGAATCAGTGGACACAGCTAGAAAAGCAGTAGAAGCAACGAAGAAAAAATTCTTCAACTTAGCCTTAATTGACATAAGGTTGCCAGACATGGAAGGAATAGAACTTTTAACAAAAATGCGGGACACCACGCCCAAAATGCGCAAAATAATCATTACGGGCTATCCGACACTTCAAAACGCCGTAGAAGCAGTAAACAGAGGCGCAGACTCTTACATACTCAAGCCATTTGACATGGAAAAGGTCCTCGAAACCATTAGAGAACAACTGAAAATCCAAGGGCAAGAAGAGAAGTATAGTCAAAATAAAGTTGCAGAATTCATCGAAACAAGAGTGAGAGAATTAGGCGTGGAAAAGGAGGTAGCCAACAAAAAGAAGCCCTAGCATCCTTCTTAATCCTCTTTCTTGAAGTTTTTCCTTGTTATTCAATTCTTAGGATTTTAAATATTTACGCATAAATTTCCAGTGATGACCAGTTTCAAAGCCCAATCTGTTCAAAAGAGCAACAGATGGAAGATTCTGTTCCGAAGTATGCAAAGCCACAGAGTTCATTCCTTTTCTAAAGAGAAAATTCATCGCTCTACATGTAAGAGCAGATGCAAGATTGTTATTTCGATGCTCTGGAAGCGTGGCTGCTGGACCTAGATAACCACGTTTTCCATTGAAGGCTTTGTTATAATCTACATCAGGTCTTGAAACAACGACTGAAACGATTTTGCCGCCAATTTCAGCCACGTGAATCCATTCTTCGCTAAAAGGAGAATCCTCAACTTTCCATTTCTGAATAGCGCCTAATTGCACTCTTTCTAACCCGAAACCGGCGTTTACAGCTTCTACGAACTCTTTTTCTTCGTCGTGTTTCAAGCTACGAAGGCTTACGCCTTCCAGAACCATAGGAAGTAGTTTTTCACCATCAAGTCTGGCAACCATATGGTATAAGCCTCCTTCAAACCTATAGCCTCGTTCAATCCAGTCGATGATTGCTGGGCTTTCTGCATCGAGAACCGTGAAAACTTTTTCGCCTTTAACGCATTTTTCTGCTTCTTTAACCAGCTCATTTTCTATTGTTTTTCGATTTGGGGTTTCGTTTACCATAACCCATCTGATTTCTTCGCCCCAATACCCATCATTGTATGTGGCAGAGCCTAGGATTTTGCCATCTTCCACAACCATCAGAATTTTGAATTTACCTTCTTGAATCCGTGCGCGAAGTCTTTCCTCGGTGTAGGGAACAAACTCGTATGAACTTCTGTAGGTTTTATTTAGTAAGTCAAGAAGAATAGGCAAGTCTTCCTCAGTAAAGTTGCGAATTTGGATTAGCATGTTTTAGCCTTCAGTCCAGAAGCTCGAAAACTGTAATAAACATTTGCATAGCCCAGGTATTTCAGCAGACGCAGTGAAGGCAGGAAGGCAGTTTCGGAAAAAGAAGGTCAATTAGCTGCTTGTGGCTTGGGCGTACGATTACGTCTGGATACATCATCTCAAGCTCCTCTAGACTTTGACACCCAAGCAGCAGCTTCACAAAAATCAGTGGGTTAAAACGCATGGTTCTGTCTTCGCAACTGTCCGTTTTCTGAATATCGGCAATCACACCATTTTCGACATTAATCTGAACGTTGAAGCGGTAAAAGTTGAAGTTCAATTTCTCCGTCAAATGAGAAAAGGAGGACTCAGCAAGGTGTTTCTCGAAGAGCGGCTTCATCTTCAGCCATATCTTCGCATAGTTCACTATTCGCATTTGCCACGCATAAGCCGGAACACGCTCAACGGCACCGAGGACAATTAACTGTTCTGTTAATGGGTTATAGTGACTTAGGCGGCTAACTAAAGTGTCTAATTCATGTTGCTTGCCTACGTCCTTGAGAAATTTAAGAATGGCTTTGCCCACATGATGGTCTGCGTCTGAAGTCTCCATCAAAACCAATTCCTTAGCCTCTGGCTTTTTGCTTATTCTGAAAAATGCCTCCATCTGTCCCTCTTTCTCCACAGCATAACTTTCAAATTTGTCCACAGAAGCAAGGCCTGTCTCTTGTTGCATTTTCCAGATTTGCTCATTGCGGATGCTGTGGACGTAGAATTTGCTCTGAGCCTTCGCCAATAGCTCCATTGCTTTTGGTATGTCCGAATTTGTGAATGGTCGAACGTCAAGTTTGGACGAGTAATCTGGCACTTCGTCCAGCCCAATTCTTGTTTCTTCGTCAAGCGGCAATGCATATTCGTATCCGAACTGGCGGTAAAAGTATGGAATGCCCTCAATAGCGCATAAGTCATAATCTTGTTCAGCTACGCGCTTGTCAAACTCTTTTACAAGCATTTTCTGGAGACCTCGATGGCGATATTCTGGGAGAGTTGCAACGCATCCCATCTCCGCTACTTTCAGCGGCACTCCTCCAATGCTCCATTCTAAAGGAATCAAGTTGAGACCAGCGACTATCTTGCCACGATGCTTCACTGCGAAGAAATCTTTAAGCGTCATCGTTGGATGATTGTTTATCAACTTTTTTACGAGTGCTGTAACGTCCTCTTGTCCGAAAACTCCTCGCATAAGCTCAAGAAACTGCTCTACGTCATCGTCTGTTTCCAAACGTTGCAACGTGAATTCTTCAGTCATACTTTCGCCTTTTCTATGCATAGTTTGAACTTCAAACATGTTATAGTCATTGGTTATAAACATGACATATTATAACTTCATTTCTTGCAAATTATCATGAAATGCTGACTAATGTCAACCACGCTTGGCTGCGTGCAACTCTTTAGGTGGAGTTGTTGCCAGTTTTTCCAAGCTCTAGGATATTTCTTGAAGAGTCTATTCGTTTCCTTTGGACGGCGCGTGGCAAGTCCTTGAAGGCCAACCATCTCCAAAATTTTTACATTCTTCTTTTTAAACGAATTTTCAAGTTCTTCGCGCAGATAAAGGTGACATGGTGCAAAACCGCGACCGCGAGCATAGATGCCATGGCCGCCATAATAGTTTCCTGTCTCATAGATTTCTTGATAAAGCCTATCATTCTCTATTTCTTGAGGCCAATGAACTAAGGCGCAGACCAAAATTGCCAATCGCCCAATCACCGACACAAAAATTGGAGCATTTTTCTTCGCAACTCTTGTTAACTCGTCGATCGCTTTTTCCCGTTGTTGCTCGGATAATAGATGGGACAATGCTCCTAAGCAGATCACAGCGTCAAAAGTGTTGTCGCCGAACATAGAAAGATTGTCAATAGAGCCTTGTAGAACCTCTTTCACTTTATTTTCGACTCTTGCTTTTTTAATTCGTTTCTTGGCAATCTCCAACAATTCAGGAGTAAGATCTAGTAAAACTACGTCATATCCAGACTTTGCTAATTCAACTGTGTATCTTCCCGGTCCTCCACCGGCATCCAGCACTAACCCTTCAGCTGGTGCATATTTCCTAAAAAAGTGCATAGTTGTGTCAAACTCTAGGCGATGGTAGGGGTCTCTGACAAGCCTTCTCCATTCTTTTTCCCCAAGCTCAGAATAGTATTTTCTGATAGTCTGCTTAGACGTCAGAAGCACCTCGATATATATCTCGTAGACTTCCTTTTAAATTACCTGCGAATTTTGTATGAATGTTTAGGCTTGAGAATTCTTGGAAGGAGTAAATCTTAATCGTTGAACGTAATAATCTTTAGACGGGGAAATTCATGAAGTGGATAACTCGTGAATTTGTGCATGTTGACAGAACTGCTTGTTCATGGCTTATCAAAAAATTCATAGACCCACAAGCAGAATTCATCTTCGCACCCGCAGAGAAAATAGAAGAAACGACCAAAAAGCACAGAGCAATACCATTTGACGCGCCTGAAGTTAAACTTGGCCACAGAAACGGCAAATGCAGCTTCGAAACCATAATAGAAGAATATCGCCCTAACAGATCCAACGCTTCACGAACTCGCCAGAATCATACATTCGGCAGACACTCGCGACACAGCATTAACGCCTGAAGGCTTAGGCTTAAGCGCAATAATGACAGGCGCACGATTAAATGTGAAAGATGACTTGGAAGCCGTGGAAAAAGCAGCGTACGTTTACGATGCGCTTCATAGCTATTGCAAGCTTAAATTGCTTCGCGAGAAATACACGAAGGAATTGGCAAAGATGAATCAGAAACAGAAAAACGAGTTCTTAATGAGAAAGGTGCATGAAGAAACATTAGTCTAAGCTGGCTTTTTAATGGCTTCGAAGACGGAAAATAGGATTTTCTGGACAATCTGCATCATGGGCGCATTTGCCATCCTAAGCTCCACAATGTCTAAGAATCCTGTCTTGAAGCCTTTCGCATTAAGCCTTGACACTCCTGAAGGTTTTTGGACGGGTTTTGTCGGTTCTGCTTCAACCATCCCTGGAATACTGGTAAGCTTGCCTGCGGCTTCACTTTCGGACGTCTTTGGCAGAAAAAAGTTCTTGCTTATAGCGGGTTTTGTTTTTGCTTCGGCACCTTTTCTCTATCTTTTCATAACTGTTTGGTGGCACCTCGTCTTAGTGCGCTTTTACCATGGATTTGCGACGGCGATTTTTGTTCCAGTCGCAGAAGCTTCAATGGCTGAATTGTTTCCAACCAAGCGTGGAGAACGTATATCGCTTTTTTCTTCAGCTACATACGTCGGAAGGGTAACAGCACCAATTCTTGGAGGCTATATTTTATTGACTACTAACAAGGATTTTCATGTGCTTTACTTGGCTGTGGGCGTGGCTGGTGTCACAGCATTTATCATGGCTTGGGCATTTCTCGCCGAAGGAAAAAAGCAAAGCATTATCGTCGAACAAGTAGATGCAAGACAGACTCTTAGAACGATGTTTCACAGCTGGAGAATCATTGCCAAAAACCACGCTGTCTTAATTTTAAGTTTCGTTCAGGCCAGCCAATACTACACCTATGGGACTGTTGAATATTTTATGGCGGGCTACTTGCCAGAAGTTGTTCACCTTGATTTTCTCTCTACAGGCGTAATAACCGCAAGTTTCATAGCCATTTCAATTTTCGTCAAGCCTTACATGGGTAGAATCTCCGACAAGATTGGTAGGCGAAACCCAATAATCATTGGCTTGACAGTAAGCAGTCTACCATTACTGGCAATTCCATTCATAACAAACTTTCCAACGCTTCTCCTGCTTTCAATAGTTTATGGAATAGGCTTCGCAGTAGTAACCGCCTCAACACCAGCACTGACAAGCGAACTTGTACATGCAGAACGAGTGGGCGCAGCCATGGGCTTTCTTGACATGACTATGGATGTTGGACAAACCATAGGCCCAATAATCAGCGGCTTAATACTAGCAACAAGTCTCCATTACGCCGGACTTTTCCCATCACTCACCATTATACTGCTGGTTTCCTGCCTAATCTTCGTCTTGACCGGAACAGGCAAAACAAACGCAAAAAGTTCCATAATCGAGAAATAGTTAGCTGTCATAAACTATTTTGTAGTTGCTTCGCAGAGCAAAACGCAATGAGGCCACTTAACTTTCAATTCGTCCATCCATTTTCGAATGAGCATTGCTTGTCCCTTGTTTTTAATTTCGATTAAGCCCTCTTTTATCTTTGGGTGACTTTTTTCTAGTTCTTCAAAATTCTTACACGCGGCAAGCTGGCTGCATTGGCTGCAGTCCAATACGCCTTTGCTCAGAGCGCAGATTCTGATCTTACAGTTGGCATCTCCGCCGCCTTTTCTGCAGCCTGGGCATAGGGGCATAGCCTGTATGCAAGTAAGACCTTTCATAAACTCGTCGAATTTGAATTCTTTAGGTGCCTATTTTTCTAGTGCAGACTGACCGTGCTGAGTGACTTGCGCATATTTTCTTGTTAGCTCTTGTGTGGCACCGTTGCCGCCTAGGCAGCTCCCGCACCAGATTCCACAGTAGCCTATTTGATTTTTGATGTTTTCGAATGGTCTGGTTTCCAATTTGCAGGCCTCTTTAAGGATGGGGATAATCATGAAAATGCGTTGATATAAGGAATTTGGAAATTCGCTTCAGGAGATTTAGATGGAAAGTCTTAAGCGTTTTTCATGAACCTCAAAATTGAAGTGTTTTTCTTTAAAAAAGCTTTTTTCGTGGTTTTTGTTTTCCGTAATAATGTATATGGTGCTCATCATTTCCTCATGTTGTAGGCTGGCCATTTCCATATTGATGTGGAAATTCTTTATATAACAAAACTCTACTTATAGCGTCTACTTTAGTTATAAAACACTAACAACTTGTGAAGCACGCGAAAGTGATAGCATGAAGTGTCTATATTGCGGATCTGAAAACCTCAAAACCCTTGAAACACGGGATTCGCCAGATAACGCTGTTAGGCGTCGCAAGGAATGTGCCGACTGTGGACGACGATTCACGACTTACGAGTATGTGGAAAACATTGAGCTTATGGTGCGCAAAAAAGACAACAGGCTTGAACGCTTCGACCTGAACAAAATCGTCAGAGGTTTGCAGAAAGCGTGCGAAAAAAGACCAGTTTCAATGGACCAAATCCACGCATTGTCTGAACAGGTTAGACAAGACTTGACACGTCTAGGTAGGGAGGAGGTTTCTTCAGGTGAGATAGGAGATTCAGTTATGAGACACTTAAAGAAACTTGACAGACTAGCCTACATAAGATTCGCTTCTGTTTACAGACAATTTGAGGAGCCAGAAGACTTTAGACGTGTGCTTCTTGAGGTGAAAAAATGAAGTATGTAAGAAAACGTGATGGAAGATTAGAAGATTTTGACCAAGAACGCGTAACAAAGGCTATTTGGAAAGCTGCCAAGGCTGTTGGCGGAAAAGACCGTGAATTAACCAAGACCTTAAGCGACAAGGTTGTGGCTGAGCTCAAGAAAAGTTTTGGTGAAGACGGCGTCCCCACAGTCGAAGAAATACAGGACATAGTTGAGAAAACACTTATTGAGGAGGGACGCGCCAGAACAGCGAAGGCTTACATTCTCTACAGAAAGCAGCATCAAGACCTACGAGAGTTAGCTGCGTTGCTCAGCTCTGCAGACCTAGTGGACCAATATTTGGATATTGAAGATTGGCGAGTTAAAGAAAACTCAAACATGAGCTATTCGCTGCAAGGATTAAACAACTATTTGTCGTCCACTGTCATAGCGAAGTATTGGATAACAAGAATTTATCCAAGCAACATTGCGGATGCACATTTTTCTGGTGATATGCACATTCACGACTTGGGCGTTTTAGGACCATACTGCGTCGGCTGGGACGTAAAGGATTTGCTGCTTTCAGGATTCGGCGGTGTTCAAGGAAAAATTGAAAGCAAACCAGCAAAGCACTTCAGAACCGCCCTTGGACATGTGGTTAACTTTTTCTATACACTTCAAGGCGAAGCGGCTGGCGCTCAGGCTTTCAGCAATTTTGACACCTATCTTGTGCCTTTCATACATTATGACGGATTAACCCAGAAAGACGTGGAACAAGCTTTGCAAGAGTTCTTTTTCAACATGAACGTGCCCACGCGCGTAGGTTTCCAAACACCTTTCACCAATTTAACTCTAGACTTAGCTGTTCCAGAGTTTATGAAAGACGAACCTGTCATTGTTGGTGGAGAGGTAAAAGGCGAAGCCTATGGCGATATGCAGACGGAGATGGAAATGTTCAACATGGCTTATGCAGAGGTCATGGGCAGAGGAGACTCGAAGGGCAGAGTTTTCACTTTTCCAATACCAACCTACAACATAACGAAAGATTTTGATTGGGAATCGCCCATAACTCAGAAAATTTTCGAAATGACAGCCAAATACGGCGTGCCCTACTTCTCTAACTTCATAAACAGCGACATGAAACCAGAAGACGTTAGAAGCATGTGCTGCCGCCTCAGGATAGATAATCGTGAACTACGCAAGCGAGGCGGAAGCTTCTTTGGAGCAAATCCGTTGACAGGCTCAATCGGCGTAGTAACTCTAAATCTGCCGAGGCTAGGGTATTTAGCAAAAGACGAAGCTGAATTCTTTCAACGCCTAGAAGCGCTTATGGAAATAGCCAAAGACAGCCTAGAAATAAAGCGGAAAGCCCTCGAAAGCTTCACTGAAAACAGCCTATACCCATATTCAAGACGATATTTAGGCAGTGTCAAAGAAGGCTATGGAAAATATTGGAAAAACCACTTTTCCACCATAGGTTTAGTAGGCATGAACGAAGCGATATTGAACTTGTTTGGTTTCAGCATCGCCTCGACAGAAGGCTTAGAGTTCGCCGTAAAAGCGCTCAGTTTTATGCGTGAAAGGCTAGCGGATTTTCAAGAGGAAACGGGAAACATCTACAATTTAGAGGCGACACCTGCTGAAGGAACAAGCTACAGGCTTGCAAGAATAGACAAAAGGAAATATGTGGATATAATTGCGGCTAACGAGCGATATCTGACGAAAGGCGCTGAACCATTCTACACTAACTCTTCGCAGTTGCCAGTTGATTTTGAAGGCGACTTGTTTGAAGCCCTAGAGCATCAGGAAAGGCTTCAGACGCTTTATACCGGTGGAACAGTCATGCACGTTTTCCTCGGAGAAAGGCTTTATTCGTGGAAGGCAACCGCCGAACTGATTCGCAGAGTAGCGTGGAACTCGCATCTGCCATACTTCACGTTGACGCCCACATTCAGCATTTGCCCAACACACGGCTATATGGGCGGCGAACATCTGCAATGTCCAATTTGCAGCGCAAACTGTGAAGTTTATTCGCGTGTTGTTGGCTATTTGAGGCCAGTGGATCAGTGGAACGAGGGAAAACAGGCAGAATTTGCCATACGCAAAACCTTTGACAAATCAGTAATTCTACCAACACCAACCGCCACTGCTATTCCAGCCTAAAGTGACGCAGATGAAGTTCAGCGGCATCCAAAAAACAAGTCTTATCGACTTTCCAGAAAAAATCGCAACAGTTTTGTTTACGCCTGGCTGCAATTTGCGTTGTCCTTTCTGTCACAATTGGCGAATAGTGGTTGACCCTAAACCGCCATTTTTGAATGAAGAGAATGCTCTAAAAATTTTGGAAAAGAGAAAAAGATTCGTAGACGCAGTCGTGGTGACTGGCGGAGAACCCACATTGCATAATGAACTGCCAAAATTCTTGAAAAAGCTTAAGGAAAAAGCTTTCACAGTTAAGCTGGACACGAATGGTTTTTATCCGCAGGTTCTAGAGGAGTGCCTTGTCTACGTAGATTACGTGGCTTTGGATGTGAAGACTTCTCTAGAAAAATATGAGCGATTAGGAACAAAGGAAACAAAAACCTTGCTGCGCACAATAGAAATCCTGAAAAGCGGCAAAGTTGACTACGAGTTCCGAACGACAGTGGTGCCCGGTTTCGTGGACGCTGAAGATATTTCACGTATAGGCGAAATTGTCAAAGGCGCAAAAACCTTTGCATTCCAACAATTCATTTCCGGCGACACGCTAAACAGAAACTTCGAGACAGTTAAACCGTACTCGCCAGAAACAATCATAGGATTCGCCGAAAAAATGAAAGACTACGTTGAAAAACGGATACTTCGCATCTAAACTTTGTTCGCATATTTCAGAAGTTCCTCTAACGCATTTGTCCATGATTTGTCGAACCACTGTCGTGCCTCTTCCCATTCTGCTGAATCATGCCACCCAGTATGCAGCAAATGAACTTCTGTGCCTTCAGCGGAAGGTATGAAGGACACTATCACGTGGGTGAGAGGCTTAGTATTATTCATGAAGTGTTTGTATTGTTTTGGTCCCTTCCATTCGAAAGCGAGAAACTTGCCACTTTCAATCACTAACACTTTACAGTCTATGGTGCTGTCGTCTTCTTTTTCTTCGGGATTCCAAAACAACTCATATTTTCCACCAGTTTTTGGCTCAACATCAGCCAACTGTGTCAGCCACTTCTCAAGATGGTGATTCACAGTGAACATTTGAAAGGCTTTCTGTGCACTACACTTTAGACTAATTGACTTATAGATTATTTTGTCCACATCTATTACTCCATGAAATATCGCATGATTGCACGTGTTTCTGAACGACGAAGCACCTCAACAAATCCTGCCTTGCGGAATGTGGAAACTGAACCAGTATAGGCATAAACATCGGGAATCCTGCCTTTTTTAGGATCAACAGGATATGCTTCCACAATCGTTCCGCCCTGCTTTCGAACATGCTCCAACGCGGCTTTCAGCAACTTTCCAGTTACGCCTTTGCCTCTAAACGATTTAGCAACGAAGAAGCAAACAACAGACCAAACGGGCTTATCGTCTACCCGCTTAAGCGTACGCGAACGCTCCAAAGCCGAATAAGCCTCTCTAGGCGCAACTGCACACCACGCAACTGGTTGACCACTAGCGTAAGCAAGAATGCCTAGGATTTCGCCAGAATCCACAATTTGCTTGAATGCTCTTCTGTTTCCCTCACCCTTAAGCCGGTCGAATTCAGAGCGTTTCAGTCGCCACCACATACACCAGCAACCGCCACATGCTCCGTGAGGGCCAAACAGTTTTTCCAAATCAGCCCACCGTGCACCAGTGAGCGGACGAAATTCCAAATTTGTTTTCGCATGTTTCAAAGACACTTCACTGCTCTCCTTGCCAATGATATTTTGAAGCGTAAAGCTTAAAGGGTTAATGTTTCGTTTAGGTTTCGAATGTTCTTAGCTTAAGAGGGTTTATTGTTTGAGTAAGCAAGAGAAAAGCTTAGAGGAACGCAAAGCCGAAGTTTTAATCAAACTCAGAGGATACAAGCTCATCAAAAAAGAAAAACACAAAGACGCAATTAGCTATCTTGTTGAAATTCCAAAGGAAAAGCGGAAAGCGATCATATGGTGCATTCCAGAAGAGAGCACCGTGGGCATAGCATCCATCAATCGTTTGCAGAAACTGATGAAAGAAAAAAACTTGGAAAGAGGCATAATAGTCACAAGCGGAAGATACACGCACGCTGTTAAGCAAAGTGCAAACAAGAAAGGCGTGGAGCTTTTGCCAAAGACATTTCCTGTTTTCGACCTTTTTGAGCATAAACTCGTTCCAAGACACGAAATCTTAACGCAAAAAGAGAAAGAACAGATGCTCACCGAGTATAAGGTTCAGCCTTATCAGCTGCCCCAAATTAAATCGTCAGACCCAGCTGTTAAAGTCATAGATGCCAGACCAGGCGACATACTGCGCATAATTAGAAAGAGTTCCACATCAGGCGAACACATAGGTTACCGATACGTCGTTGAATAGCTCATAATTAACTCTGCTTTTTTATTCATCGCAATTAGAGAAAAAAGAGAGGTTGTTATGTGCTGTTTGCTTGTGGCGGCACTGACGACGGTGCTGGAAATCGGCGGTAGATTAGGAAAAGTATTAGGATCAAGACGACAAGTCCAATGATGCCAATGCCAAAAGTTGCTTCGCTAACTGGGAACTGGAAGCCGATTACTGTGATTTCGAACGAACCAACAGTAGCCGTTGTGGTTTTGCCGTTGGAATCTTCGACAGTAACTTCTACTTGATAGATGCCTTCAGCTTTGTCTGTAGTGTCGAAAACAACATTTGCAGCCGCAACATTTGAGTAGTTGAAATCTTGTCTCACACCAACGGGGCTGATGATGCTAATTGTGATTCTGGCGGGGATAATATCTTCGGGGTCTTCGCCACTTGTTGCTATGAATACGACTTCGCCTACTGCAACTTTGCTCGGCGAAATCGATGACGACACAATCTTGGGCGCCATATTTTCAGCGTTCACAGTTCCACCCAGCATGAAGGTTGTCGCATCGTAGGCGTCTGTTGCAACCACGTAAACCATGTATGCACCTTCCAAGTCAGTTGTGAAGCTTCTAAGCCAGTGACCACCTACAGACGCTACTGTTGCATTATCCCATGAACTGTCAGGTCTTTGCACTGCAATTGTTACGCTGAAGTCGTCGCCTTCTTGATCGTGAACAACTGCATCAACGCTTATTGTCTCTCCAAGTTCCGAAGTCGTAGGCGTAATGCTAATGTAGTCGACGATGGGAGATTCATTGGCGAATTGAGGATCTAGCCATCTAAGCATGTTAACTGCAAATTTGTCGGTGTCAACACTTGACAATGGTACGCTCTCTCCACTGAAGGCAAATGTGTAAAACCAAGCCATAAAATCGGAGTATTCTAGCCACTCAAAGACGTAGCTTCCGCCTACCGTGACCATTCTTGAAGTATAATGCGAATTTGCTTGCATCTCGTTTACTGCTACTACGAAGCCGCTTGCCCAGCCTAAGCCAGAATCGTCTGTTCCAGTGGCAATGCCAGTTGTTACAGATGTTTCTGTGTTGTAAGGCGTTACTGTTAGCACTGGTCCGGAAAACATAGTGAAGTTGTCTACATCGGCAAAAATTGGATGCGTCTTGTCAAGTCCAGTAACCAGTAAGTCTAGAATCCACGGTCCTGCGAGGCTGATACCATAGTTGTAAGTGAACGAAGAGATTGATTCGCCCCCACTGTCAAACAAAATCGCAAAGTCCATTTTTCCTGCTTCATAGAGTTGCCTGAAAACAAGTATTTCGTTTGCCCTGAAGGGAAAATCAACATCATGCATGCAAAGCGCGTCGTAACCTCCGTAGACAATTATCTCTAGTGGGTCAGCTGCATCGACTAGAAAGCCCCTGTGCTGTCTAAAGTAGAGTTGCTGGTGCAAAGAGTCAACATCAAATCCTGCTTCTGCAGCCATCTTCCACCATTCAGATACGCCGGTGCCCCATTCAGCTCCACCCCACAAACGTTCACAATCTGCCCAGTAATTCACGTAGTCGTTATAGTAGTCTTCCCACAAGACCTTGTACTTCGGTTCTTGCACGTCGAAGTTCAAGCTAGTTGAAGCTATCGTGGTGGTTCCGTTCACTAATTCCACTTGACCAGTGTACATGCCTATAGGCGTGTCTTCAGCTATGTAGACTTGCAGTTCTGCAAAGAGCATCGCAGGCGCTGAGACATCATCTATAGTGATGGTGTCGCCGATTATGGATGTCATGTTGGGTACGAAATAGGCTGGTGAGGGGTCAGGAAGCATTTCTCCAAATATTTCCGCAACTACGTGATAGGTAAACTGTGTCACGTTAACGAAGTCCGCTATTTGTGATACGTTACCTGTTATTCGAAGTTGGGCGTTAACGAGTGCGCCGCCACCCACAAACACCGTTAAGTTGTGTAGTGTGAAGTCTTCTGGATACATTGTAATTAGTGGCATGCTTAGAGACTCGATTTCCATCGGTGTCATTACTGACAACAAAGGATTGTCGCCCTTTCGCTCTCCTTTTGGAGCGGCTGCAATCTCTGCAGTGAATCCATTATTCGTATAGTCAAGCTCAGGGTCAACGATTGTGCCCCAGATGCTAAGCGAAGTCATATTAACGCCAGATAAGTCGCACATTGAAGTTGCATTGAGCTTCATACCTGTGTCGACTATTGCTGAAGTGCTAGGCAGCAGACCGGTTACGTTTTTCACGTTTATGCCGTTCATGTAAAGCATAACGTCTTCCGTGTACGTTCCGAAATTAGTGACATTGACTGATATTGTGGCTGTCCTATTTGCAAGCACATATTCTGGCCATGTTCCACCTACGCCAATTTCGTGATAGGTTGGCATCAACTGCTTAACAACAACGGTTACATCATCAATGTACCATCCTTCAAAGTCATTTGCGATGTCGTCAACAGTGTCGAAGAAGAAGCGTATCTGGATAGTATGCCCCATGAAAGCTGACAGATCAATTTCCTCTGTATGCCAAGCGCCCATAGTCTCGCGGTAGATTTGTTTAAGCGGCACGAATGGACCGCTGTCCACTGATATGTATATCCATCTTTGGTCGTATATCGAACTCTGTTCTGTTTCATACCAGCAATCGAACATGAGAGATGCGCCGTATCCACTGCTCAGAATAATCTGTGGTGAAGTTAAATCTCCACTGTTGCTCAAACCGTTATCGTAGTTCCAAACAAAATCTTGTCCATAATACCATGCATGTGATGAACTGTAACTGCGGTGGTCAGTAATATGCCAGAAACCAGTACTTGTCCAACTGCCTGAGCCAGATTCAACATCGTCAAAGAACATTTTGTCTTGGAAAAACTCGACTTCGGATGCGTCAGTGAACCATGATATGACGTTTAGGCCAAATTGTAAATTGTCTACCATGTACAAAAATTGGTCGCTGAGAAGTCCATCGTCTGAAACAACGACTACTTTTCCCGTAGCTGGCGCAGAAGCTTCCCAAACCGCTACTGCCGGAAGTGCGGGGTCCCAGACCACTGTTTCTGCGCTCATGCTGGCATTTACGATTAAGCTAGCAATTGGATTGCCAAAGTAGAGCTCTGTGATTCCGCCTGTTATGATATGCGCGTTCATGTGTGATGAGAAGCCGCCTACTGCAGTGTTATTCCATGTAATGCCCCAGATTCCAGTCCATTCATCATAGGCTTCTAGATCCCATACATTCTCGCCTATGATGAGCAGTGTACCATTGTGTTGAACATAATGCTCTAGCGTTTCTGGCGGTAGCATCAAAGTGTCGATAGTGTAAGGGTCTGGAATAATGAAAACATCATAATTGGGTTGACCTGTTATTGTATCAACTAAGGTGGCATTCGTGTATGGAGCAAAACCCAATGTTATAGATGCTCCGTAGTTCTCCAGCAAAGACAAGAAGTTTACGAACTTCCATACATTGCTCAGTGAAGTGTCAACGAGAATAGATTTGCCTGTAAGATTCAGTTGCGTCGTAAAAATTGGAGGGTTAGACTCGGCAGTGCCCATCGGTGTGGGAGTAGCCCATTGCGTTTTAGGCGCTGCATTCATAGTGTCGTAGGCATTTTTCACGTTCAGTCTGCCAGCTCCCTGAGCCATAGAATCTAAGCCCAAATCGTCTGCGCCTTGCATCATTGCTGCTTTAACGGTGTACGGTGTTGCGCCTGGAAACGCCTGCAACAATAACGCTGCTGCTCCTGAAACATGTGGCGTTGCCATGCTGGTTCCGCTGATTTCCAAATAGAATGTTTGCAATCCCATGTATTCTTCATATTCTCTATAGAAAGCGAAGGCAGCAACTACGCCGGCTCCAGGTGCAACAATGTCAGGTTTTGCATGTAGCCCAAATTGTTCTGGTCCTCTGCTACTAAAGTAGATTAGATGATCAGTTTCAGACGTCGCACCGACGGTGATTACGTCAGGCGCAAATCCAGGCGTCGTAACTGTGAAATAGCCAAATCCATTGTTCCCTGCTGCAATGACCACAACGACTCCATGTTCCACGGCTTCTTTCAAAGCTAACACTACTGGATCTTGATCCGCCGAAACGTCTGGCCATCCACCGAAACTTCCGCTAATAATGTCAGCTCCATGTGTTACTGACCATTCGATAGCGCCTATAATCCAGCTCCATTCACCTGAGCCTGATTGGTCAAAAGCTTTTGCATTATAGAGATAAGCTCCGGGAGCGACACCGCGTTCCGTTCCCGGTAGAATCGTCGCGTTATGATATTCCGTGGTGGGAAATGTCCCTATAAAGCCCATGGCTCCTGTTGCGCCTGTGCCTGCAGCTATGCTTGCAACGTGCGTGCCATGTCCGTGTAAATCGTCTGGAGATTCATAAGGTACGAAGGAGACTTCGGCAAGCACTTTGGGGTCGCATGTTGTTGGGTTGTCATCCATGTCGTCTAGGTCTGGATGATACTTGTTGATTCCAGTATCTATTATGGCTATAGTCACATTTTTGCCAGTTATCCCTGCTGACCACATCTCTGTTGCGCCAATAAGCTCTGTAGTCTCATTCAAGTAGGCTGGATAGTTGCCGAACCATTGGTTGTATGGTAACTCTTCGTCAGATAGTTCTGCATTTTGCCAATTTTTGATTTCTGAATAATCTGGGTATGGCAGTTCCAAGCCTTCGTCGCTTGCTATCTTCATCTTCAAGTCAAGATAAACGTATTCAACTCCAGAAAGTTTGCTTATTTCTTCAATCATAGAAAGAGGTGCCGATGCCGATATAATTGGAACTAAGCTGAAGCGTTTGAGAATTTCTACTCCTTCAGGCAATTCAACATTAACGTCTGTTTTGTGTCGAATCAAAATTTTTACCAGTTCATCTGAAGCTTGGTGATTAACTCCTGCTTCTTCTAATTTTTCCAATAGCTGTGGACTGATGTATTGTTCAGGCATTGATTGAGTGCTTTGAGAGAAATCGTTTTCTATATCAGCATTTGTTGTGTTTATTTTTATCACGGGGATTATTGCCATTAAAAGAATTGCCATGATAAATAGTGTGGTGATCTTTTCTTTCATACATAACACCATTTCGTTCAGCTTATTGCAAAGCCTCACTATAAAAAACTTGTTGCTTAAAACAGCCTTAGATATGCCCTAAATCAGACAAAAGCCAAGTTGTTGAAAAGAATATCCAATTGTGCCTATTTTGCGATCATGACCTCTGTTGCCTTTATCACGGCTTCTACTTCATCCCCGACTTTTATGTTCAGGTCCTCAACAGCTTCTTTCGAGATTAATGAGGTTACAACTGCGGGCACCATCAACTGCACTTTTATCATCGCCGTTAGACCTTCTTTTTGAACAGCTAAGACTTTTCCCTTCAAACGATTTCTTGCGCTTATTTTCAAGCCTATCACCTCCCAATATTCCGCATCAACAAGCAGCTCATCCAAATAGCCCTCAACACACTTATACTCAGCAAGCAAGTTTTTACCAAGTTCAGTTAGCTTTGCACCGCCTCCGCCAGACTTGCCTCCCCTGAACGTTTCCATGACTGGTTCCTCAAGGTTCTTCTCGATTTGTTGCAAGTAGCTCCAAACATATCGGTAAGACATGCCAAGCTTTCTGGCGGCTTTTGAGATGGATTCTTGCTTTTCTATTTGCTCCAGAATTTGGGCTCCACCCTTGCCTAAAACAGGCTTTCCTTTATGTTCTATCCATATTTTGCAAGATGGTTTGTGCTTCTTGCTGGTGGGCATTTCAGTTTTGATATTGTTGCGTAATGCTTATAAGTTTAGTCGATATGAATACAAAAACATAACGGTGAAAAAATGCAAACATGGACAAAACTCTTTATTATTGCAGTTGCAGCCACCGTGTTAATAATCGCTGGGTCATACGCCTATTTTCAGTCCTTAATTGGGACAAGACTTCTGGTCTCTACAACCACAAGCCTTTATGAAACAGGATTACTGAATGCTACAAAACAAGCCTTTGAGGTCAAATACCCGATAAACATGGCATTCATAGCAGTCGGAACAGGACAGGCGATACTGCAAGCTCAGGGAGGCAGCGTAGATACACTGCTTGTTCACTCACCATCGCAAGAAGCTCAGTTTCTCGCAGGAGGAGACGGTATCTGCAGAAAAATAATTGCATACAACTTCTTTACGATAGTAGGGCCGCCATCAGATCCTGCCCACATAAATGGATCGTCAGTAACTACCGCGTTGCAAAAAATAGTAGACTACGGAAGAAACCACACAACTGGCAGAATATGGGTGTCAAGAGGCGACGGTTCAGGCACCCACACAAAGGAAAAGAGCTTATGGGCAAAGGCCAACTTCAATTACACGCAGATATCTGCAGAACCTTGGTATGCAAACGCAGGACAAGGTATGAGCCAAACACTCAACATGGCCAACGAATTCGAAGCGTATACGCTTGCAGACACGGGGACATATTGGAAACTTTCAAAAGATGGAACTGTGTCCTTGATTGATTACATAACGGAAGCGAAAGACCTGCTTAATGTCTACAGCGTTATGGCAGTTAATCAGACAAAGCATCCAAGTGTAAACTTTACCAATGCTATAACCTTCATAAGATACTTAATCTCAGATGAGGGTCAGGAACTCATAGAAAACTATGGCAAGGACACGTACGGACAAAGTCTATTTCACAGTACAGTTCAACTTTTGAAACAGAACTCTACGCTGCAAATAGTGCGGTGGATAAAGGAATATGCGTTCATAAAGGAAGACAATGAATCGTACGAATGCCCACCGCAATACAGAGATAGTCGCTATCCAGATTTATATGCGTAGGACTGAGAAATTCAATGAGCATATCGAGCGGCTTGATTGCTATCTTTCTCTTTTTTTCTATCGATCCTAGAATAATCGAAATTACATTGCGTTCATTGTTTGTCTCAGGCTCTGCCGCTTTGATTGCAGCCCTCTGGGGGGTTCCTATTGCAACCATAATAGCGATGAAGAACTTCCATGGAAAATTCTTCATAAAAACAATCTTTAATTCCTTGATAGGCATACCAACGGTCGCCCTAGGCTTCCTCTTGTTCTTAGCTTTTTCGAGAGAGAGTGGCCCTCTTGGTTTCTTGCGTTTGCTGTATACTCCTACGGCTGTAATAATCGGCGAAGCCATACTTATAACACCTATAATTGTGAGTTGGGCAATAAGTGCGATAGAAGCTGTTGATCCAGAAATAGCGAATCTAGCCAAAACCTTAGGAGCCTCAGAATCTCAAGCTTCTTTTGCGGTCTTGAAGGAAGCCCTAGAGGGAATTTTTCTCGCTGGGATTGCGAGCTTCAATCGTGCTATTGGTGAATTGGGAATAGCACAGTTTGTTGGAGGATTCATTTACGGTCAAACGGAGCTACTAACAACGGGAATTTGGATTGAACTGCAACTAAACAACATAGGAGCATCTATTGCCCTAATGATGATACTGCTTACCACAGTCTTCACTATAAACCTAGCATTGAACACGATTAAAAGGATGAGAGGAAGAGAATGAAAGCCATTGCAGTGCTCAAAAACGTGACAAGGACCTTTACCAATAGAACAGTTTTGGACAAGGTAAACCTGCAAATTCTCACTGGCGAAATACTAACCTTGCTTGGACCTAATGGTTCTGGAAAAACGACGCTACTTAAGATTCTAGCTTCGATTTTGAGACCGACAGATGGTGAAATATACTTTGATGGAGTGAAAGTCACGGAGCAGAATGTTGAAAGAATGCGAATGCAGAGCACCCTCGTCTTCCAGAAGACTGTGCTGTTCAACGGTACAGTTTATGACAACATTGCCTATGGACTGAGAATAAGAAGAGTCCCAGAAAAGGAAATTAACTATAAAGTCACACAAATCCTAAAACTGGTAAGACTGGAAGGTTTCGAGAAGAGATCTGCCAGAAAGCTGTCCGGCGGAGAGCAGCAAAGAGTGGCGTTAGCAAGAGCCTTAGCGCTTGACATCAGACTACTCCTCTTGGATGAACCCACTGCAAACTTGGACCCGAAAAACGCCTCAATCGTCGAGGAAGTAATCGCCACAGTGAACCGTGAGCACAAGATCACCATTGTTATGGCTACGCACAACATGTTCCAAGCTAAGACCTTGCCCCAGCGCATTGCGTTAATGAGCGATGGAAAAATAACCGAGGTTGGCACACCAGCAGAGATTTTCGGCAAGCTCTCTAAGAATTTGGCCAGTTTCGCCGTTGTTGGCAACACTTTTGCTGGAACTGCAGAAATCACTGAAGATGGCATAACGTTGGTGGATATTGGAAACGATGTTCAAATAGCAGCGACTGCTCAAAGTTCTGGCAAAGTGTCAGTTTTCATCAGTCCAGAAGACATAATACTATCTAAAGACCGCTTTTCATCGAGCGCAAGAAACATTTTCAAGGGCAGGATCACTGAAATCTTGGATTTAGATTCTGTTGTTAGGCTTAAAGTTGATGTTGGAAAGCCCTTCATTGTCCAAATAACCAAACGTTCCTTCAATGACATGGAACTTAACTTAAACACAGAAGTTTACTTGGCTTTTAAGGCTTCAAGCGTTCAAACCATTTAATCACGTTAAAACTTCTGACATGCTTCCTGAATCCTGCTCAGAAGCTCATTTGCATTGTCGCGTATCTTGTAACAGATGCACAAATACCCTTCTTTAGTCAACGAAGGAACCTTTTCAACTATGTTTGCGTTCAAAAGCACTTTGAGATGTTTTTCCACTGTGGACCTGTTCCTATCTAGTTTCTTAGCTATGTTGCCTGGATTGGCAATTCCTTTCTGTATACAATCCAAGATTTGGAGTCGCGATTTTTCAGCCAAAGCCTTCAGAAGCTTTTCGCGTTTATTGTAGTCGCTCATCAATAATGATTCTCCAGCTGCATACTTTATTGCTTTTTGGCAAATAAATTTGCCTCTTAGCATAGAAAATTACATGTTAGTGGAGAATTTCTCTATAAGCTTCGGAAACACTTTTGTCAGTCAACGCTTTAAAGATGTGAGGATGATTCAATATGTCTAAAGTTGCCATAGTTGAGTTTAACGGGAACGTCTACGAGTCTCTTGCAGAGGCACTTAAGCTCATCAACAACATAGATGACTTAAACACTAAGAAAAGAACCGTAACCATTAAAGTGGGAGTCTTCGACCCAAAATCAGAAGCCCATTCCACGGTAGATGTTGTCGACGCCATCATCAAAAGCTTTACTAAAGCTCCGGAGATTTTTGTAGCCGAATCAGACAATTACAGGGGAACAGGCTCGGAAAGACTACAAATTTGGAAAAACCTTTTCAACGAACGTGTCAAACCTTTCAATCTGTCAGAAGATGCTGAGGTCAAAAAGGTAAAGATTGCTGATGAGGAAATCAGCTTCTCACACATACTTTTCAAACCAAATGTCCTAGTAAGCACGCACATAGCACGAGGATACGAAAAAGGAAGTATTTTGAAGAATCTTCTAGGTTTGATTCCTGATAGAAAGAAGGCGAGATTTCACAAGAAGTTGGAGACGACGCTCTTAGATGCTTTTGAAGCCATAGGTGGCATAGACCTTGCTGTCTTAGACGGTACTCACGCGTTTGCTGGGACTGGAATTGGGGAAAAGGGGGTGCAAATGAATACTTTGTTAGTTGGCAGAGATGCTGTGGCTGTGGAAACCGTTGGCGCCACCCTTGCAGGTTTGAATCCGAAGGAAATGCCAATAATACAAAAGGCAGTGGAGCGAGGATTAGGTGAGGGAGAATTGGACAACATTAAGATTGTTGGCGCCTCATTCGACAGCGTAAAAAAGAAGTTTGCTTCAGCCCTCACACCCAAGAAAGGAAAGCGAACCGCATAGGTGCATAGCTTATGTTTCATCCAACAGTGAGAGGCACATATTATGAAATGGGCTACAGCTACGGAAGCCTCCTTTACAAGCATGGCTTCAGAGTTCCAAAAATAGCAAAAGAAAAGCTTGAGTTTGGAAGGCAGAGTGAAAAAGAAGTTAAACGAGTCTTTCCAGAAATATTGGAAGAAATTCGCGGATTTGCAGAAGCTTGCCATGTTACCTACGAGGACATGGCGTCTTTCATGATGAGCATAGGCGCATTCAAAGTTGACCAAAAGTGCAGCGTTTTCGCCGCGTTTAACGGTTCTGACGTTGTTTTCGGGCGCAATTATGACTTCTATTACAGCTTTAAGAAATATACGGAAAGTTGCCTGACCTGTCCAAAGGACGCGTACTCAAGTATTGGACATTCTGACGTTTTCATTGGGAAAGAAGATGGTGTTAACGAGCGAAGTTTAGCCATAGCCATGACAGGCATAGCAGAGAAAAACATCAAACCCGGCATAAGTTTCGTTCTCATGATAAGATGTGTCCTTGACAGATGCGCCAACGTTGAAGAAGGCGTTAAAATTATTTCAAATGCCCATTTCTCAGCAACCAGCAATTACCTGCTTGCCGACAGAGAGGGCAGCATGGCAGTTGTTGAGGTTGCTCCAGACAAAGTTAGAGTTCGCAGACCAGAAAGAGGCGAAAATTTCATCGTTTGCACGAATCATTTTTTGCATTCAGAAATGTTGGAAAGCGAAAGTGTGAAGCAGAGGTGCTGGGATTCCGTGCCCAGATACGCGGCAATCAACCAAACTATAGAAGAACAGAATGGGAAAATCGACTTTGAAACTGCCCAGAAAATCCTGTCAAACCACAGCGGGTATGTATGCTCTCATCAAGAACAAATCAAACTTGGAACGCTTTGGTCAATTATAGCAACGTTAAAAGAACCAAAAATATTCAGAGCTGAAGGGCATCCATGCAAAACAAAATTCAAGCAAGATATACGTTTGAACAAAATAATTAGGAGATATGCTCGAAGCTAGTCTAAGACTCTACGCGTTTTTCTTCCGTCAATTCGTGCATGATTACTAAGGCTTCACCTAAAGTTATCTTTAGCCTCATAGCCAATTCCGCAGGCGTTATATCTGGCTTCTCGTTCAGAATCACTTCTCTCGTGTAAGCTTTATGATGCGGATACATAACAATCGCGTGAACAGTTTCCACAAGTATGGGCCAGAGCTTCTCTTTTGCATATTCTTCCACGCTCATATGCATCAAAGTATATGTTATGCTCAAGGTTGAATATTCAATTTATCCTGTTGGGACGTTTTCTGATCTTTTATGGCGTTAATCGTCTCCATTCATAGTCAAGAACTGCATACAGCAGTGAGTCTCGCCACTTTCTTTTTGCCCATTTATGTTCTCGAAGACAACCTTCACATTTCATACCTATCTTTTCTAAAACGTGCGCAGATGCAATGTTGGCTGGGTCGCATGTAGCGAAAATTTGGTGCAATTTCAGCCTTTCAAAGCCGAACTTGAGAAGCGTTTTTGCTGTTTCAGTTGCGTAGCCTTGTCCCCAGAAGTTGTGATTGAAGATGTAGCCAATCCATCCTTCGCGGTTGTCTGGGTTTGATACATGAATGCTGCAGCCGCCAACTATTACATCCTTCGGCTTCAGCGCCACTGCCAAATCGTAGTTCCTACGGGGCTGTTCTTTTTGATAGGCAATTGCTTGTTGAATAAAGTTTTTGGTTTCTTCCGCTGTGTTGGGTCCCCAGTCCATGTAGCAAACAACTTTAGGGTCAGAAGCGTAGTTATATACTGCTTTCCAGTCGGCTTTCACAAAATCTCGCAGTATAAGCCTCTTCGTTTGAATAACTGTCATAAATTCACATACTACCTCTTCTATTTCTAAAAGTTACTGTAAGCAGCGTGCACCGTAAAGTATATCTCTTTCAGAAAGTGAATAACGATTCAAATCCGATAATGGCAAAAGTGACAAACGAATGGTTGTAAAAGCTGTAGTCTTCGACTTGGACGGTACGCTTGCAAGCTTCAACGTAGATTACAGAACAGTGAGAGCAGAAGCTAGAAGTCTCCTCATAAGAGCAGGTTTGCCCCCTTCAATCTTGTCAATTAACGAAAGCATCTTCGAAATGCTTAAGAAAACTGAGATTTTCGTAAAAAACAATGGGCAGTCCAAAGAAGCTTTTGCAGAAATCCGCTCAAAAGTTTTAGCCATCGCCGAAAAACATGAATTGGACGCTGCAAAAACCACAAGTCTACTTCCAGGTGTTTTAGAAACTTTGCAGACTTTGAAACAGATGCGTCTGAAAATTGGCTTGTGCACAATAAACGGCGAAAAATCCACAAATTACATCTTAAAAAGATTCCGAATAACGAAATTTTTCGATTCAATTACTCCACGGAACAGTGTGAAATATGTTAAGCCTAACACTGAACATTTGGAGGCTACATTGAAGGCTTTAGATGTTAAACCAGAAGAAATCATGGTTGCTGGAGACAGCCGCGTCGACATGAAATGTGCCAAAGAGCTAAAAGCAATTGCAGTGGGCTTACCAACTGGAGTTTCTTCGCCAAAAGAGCTTATTGATTCAGGAGCAAACTACTTAATCACGTCGCTAACTGACTTGCCAAACCTAATAGAAAACATAAACAGGACACCAGGAACATTTGACCCAAGCAGAACTGCTGATTAGAACGCATGCGAGAACTGTGGCCACTGAGAGATAATGTCCAAGTAATTTGACTTCAGAGTTTATTCAACTCCATTTGGATGCTTATTCATCCAATCCATGGCGAACGCTTCTGCTTTTGATTCGGTCGCATACTCTGGTGACATCTTCTTGCCTTCTTCATCATTATTTTTTACTATAGGAAATAGCATTACTAAGTAGTGCTCTCCAAACTCTGTCTTCGTAACAATGAGATTCTGTCCTGTTGGATACTGTTAAGTCTTTTGACCTATAATTTTCTTGTTGCTTTCAACCTAAAAGTATCCATAAACTTCTTTGGTTTCAATGGCTAAAAACCGATGAATCTATCTGTAGACTTGAAATCAGGAAAAACCAAGATTGGATGCTCAATAACCTCAGTAGCTGTTCCGTGTAGTTCTCCATCATCGGTGATAAGATACATGAAACCTTGAAGAAATCGCTTGTTTTTAAAAATGAAACAATCAGCAAGTATCAGTAAATCTTCGTCGTTTGCTGAATGCTTTATCGCCCCTTTATCTCGAGATTCCTTGATTAAGACGTACAGTCCCTCACTAAGTTTCTGTTCATCTTCGCTGAAATCAATCGTATGGTTTTCGCAAATCTTAGAAAACTCGCCCATTTGATCCAGTGTTAATTGCGTCATTCTTGTTCGTGTGAGTGTAGCATCCAATGAAATGAAAGACCAGAAAAGTTCCTTGTTGATTTCCCAAAAGAGCATTAAGTCTCCTAAGTGTCGACCGAATATGTTGACACTCTGCAATCGTCTTCTTGTCCTATCACAGAACTCTTCTTTCGTTGATTTTTTTTTTGTCTAGCCTTTATGATTTCTGTTTCGACATTTTGCAAAAGCTTTTTGAATTTTTCAAGAATCAAGTTGCTGAAATCTCGTTTATTGGCAGGTAAAAGTATGTAAGTGTAGCTCTGTTTGAGTACGTCAAAACAGTCTTTGTACATGCAACTTGGATAACGGATTTTCCCAGCATTTTTTAGGAATACAGAAGGAAATATGACTTGGGAATCTGGGACAAAACAGATGTCAGTAGTCAATGATATTTCCTCAGCAGACACTGGATATTGTGATGCCTTTGCCAATAGCTGTGACTATTTCGGAAGAGGCTATTTGACCTAGCTCTATCGCTATCATAGTTGATAATATATTAAAAATCTGTGGGATCTTCTGCCATATTACACAGTAGGTTTTGTCTCTGATTCTACCTAAGAACCTCTCACCTTTGACTTGTTTTCTCAAAATATTCAGTTCTTGCGTTATTGAATCCAAAATCGTAATCATACTTCGTACCGCCAAGGCTCTTGCCCAATTAATTGTAGTGTCGAAGATGTTTGACATATCTTCGCAAAGTTGAATAATGTCTTTTAAAGCACTAACGGTTTCCGTTAGTTTTGAAAGGTAATTTTTAAACGCTAGCGCATTATTACTGCTAAAGTCCTCTTTGCGTTTAATCAAATCAGCTAAACCTTTAAAATAGGTCTCAGTTGATTTCGATAGGTCTTTTTTCATGTCTTTGAAAAACTGGTGCTTATTAATCGAAATGCTCCTAGGAACTCCCACAAAAACATTGAGAGGATAGTCTTCCATTATCGATTTAAGCTCAACCAATTGCATAATATTTGCCTCCAGATTAGAGATCTTCTGGGCTATATGCTTTATAGACGTAATCGAGTATTTTGGCGAGTGGTTTGTTGCCATACTCTTCAATTGTTCTAAAGAGTGCCACTCTGTTTTTATCATCTAATCTATTAACAAAAATCTGTGCCAATTTTCTCCCTTGTGGTGTTAGGCTGAGTCTTCTGATACTATAGTCATCACCAAAATAACTAGTTCGTTCAAATACTTTTTCCGAAATAACATGTTGCCTTTTCAGTTTATCTATACTCTCCTGAATCTCTTCAGAATATGGACCATAGAAGTGCCATTGAAGTCTGTAAATGATTCGAGACCTTTTTCTCGAATTGCAAGAAAGGCAAGTTTCTGAAGTTTTGTTACAGACTCAAAAGTACCACCCGAATTGAGAAGCATCGTCAAAATGAAAGAGGTAGGATGCATTTTTGCCAAGACAATTCCCACTATAACCTTTATAAAACATTTATAAAACCTTTGGGTGTCTTCCGAAGATACCACAAGATATATATATAACGTAGGTATCTTATAGTATACCTGTGAGAAATATGCAATGCAAATATTGTGGCTCGGAATTTGTGACAAAGAAAGGCTTTGTCAACAAGAAACAGCTTTACAAGTGTAAGGATTGCGGACACCGCTTCTTTGAAAACGGAAAATTCGCTAGAATGAAAACAGACAAAAACCTCATAGTTACTGCTCTCAATCTTTATTACGATGGTTTGTCTTTAAGGAAAGCTCAGAGAAACCTAGAGCAGATTTTTGGGGAACGAATAAGCCAAGTCACCATTTTAAACTGGATAAAAAAATATTCTAAATTAGTTAAGGAATTTGTGACTACTCTAACACCACAACTTTCGGGTTTATGGCATGAAGATGAAACTATGCTTAACTGTGAGGGCAAGAACATATGGTTCTGGGAAATGATAGATGAGGACACCAAGTTTCTAGTAGCATCTCACATTTCTGGAACAAGAACCTTTGAGGATACAGTAGCTATATTCAAGAAAGGCTTTGAGCAAAGCAAGGTAAGACCGAGAGCAGTATTCGTTGATGGCAGTCATGTTTACCAATCAGCTTTCAACAAAGTCTTCTATACTATGCGAAAAAACACGCGACCCGAGCTTGTTCAAAGAGTAGGAATCAGAGCAAGAGAAACGAATAACATAGTTGAAAGGCTACATGGAACAGTAAAAGATCGAACCAAATCCATGAGAGGACTAAAATCCTTTGAATCAACAAAGTCTATACTAGAAGGATTTGCGATTCATTACAACTTTGTTAGACCACATCAAACTTTGAATGGGAAAACTCCAGCTCAAGCCTCAAGAACGGATGCACCAAACAACTGGAAGAGTCTAATCGAGGAAGCAACAAAACATGAAGTAGAGATTTTAGCAAGAATAACTAGACAAATACCAGTTTCAGAAAAGATAAAGGTGTTAGCGAAATGAGAAAAATCTTAGTTGCTTTACCCGAGGAAATCGTGAATCTCATAGATAAAGAATTACTAGGTAAACTTGGTGAAGGATATTCAGACACTCTTCGTACAATAATAATGAATTGGTTATCTGAAAAAGGATACTTTACAAAAGGTGAGAAGAATGTCAAAGAATAAGACAATAAAACGAGAGCTAAAAGAGGAAATCGATTTGCTAGATATTATGCTTACTAGTCTCGTGGAATTACTTGAAGAAAAAGAAATAATTACACAAGAAGAATGGGAAAAACGCATCAAAAAGAATGTATCCATAAAAGATTAAATCTAGTGAAACTATTGTGTTATTAATTCATCAATATTCTACATTAATATTCTAAATCAGAATTGTAAATTAACAAAGACTTTATCTTTTGTTACTATTACTAATAATAATTGCCATATAGTATACGATAGACACGGCGCAGGGGGCGGGATTTGAACCCGCGTGTCACGGAGTGACACTCGCTCTTAAGGCGAGCGCGATTAGCCTTACTCCGCCACCCCTGCAATATTGATGTTTGAAGTCGGAAATAGAAAGGCGTAGGCATTCTAAGGGTTCCTATTTCCGACTATCTTTGCATCAAGGACTATGATGGTCTTTGCTCATAGGTTGACAATAGAGATCGGCTTAATGGTTTGAATATATACTTTTTAAGGTTTCGAAAAGTTGACTTTTTTTGCTCAAACGCACCATTTTTCTCTTTTTCAATTCTTTTTCTTACTTTTTCCAATTCATATGAAAGTTTTCGGTAGAGATTCGGATATTCTCGTGCTTTAATTTGTTTACCAAAAAACGCTTCGCCAACTTGTTTTATATCATGTTCATATCTTGGCTTAGACAATACATATTCAAACAGAGCGTCCGATGTAGGCATTTTTCCCATTAATTCAAGATCAGAAACTCTGAAACCATGGAGGTGTCTATTACGCGTGACACGTTGAGTGTTAGTATTTTCGCGTTCTATCAAATAATCATATATGTGGACTAGTTCCTCTGTCGTGCCTTCCCATTCAAATAATCCAGTTGCAGGACTATACCTAAGTTTTGCCATACAGTATACGACCTCTGTTAAAGTAAGTTACAAATCTACAATATAAGCTTTCTTTAAAATGCAAAAGCATGGTAAATTGTGGCACAATGTTACATAAACTCAAGGAGATTAAGCCAGGTCAAAAGACTTAACAGTATCGCATGCTAAGATTGGTTTTCTACATTCCAACGTGCATAAAACCATATATAGAAAATCTAACGATTTTAAAGAGAGGTAATCAAAATGTCAAAAGATATTAAGCTTGAACGCGGGGTAAAAGGGTACAATATTATAAGGAAAAAATGCCCGAACTGTGGTGCTGAATTCGTCTTCAAACTTCATAAGAACGCAGTTCATGACGTAGGCGGAGACGCATTGTATTATCCTGAAGAAAACATTGTTCGCTGCAAAGTCTGCATGAGCACATTCAAATATGAATATAAGCTTAAGGGCTGAAAACCAAATAGGTCTACTAAGTTGCTAAGCTCACAGACTTTTTTAAGTGCCAATAATTAGCACGCACTAGTGCGTCAACGTTGTGTTTCTATCTTCTTTTCTGTTTCTTTCCCCCACGGGCTCTTCTCGTCTGTTGCCCTCTTGCTTTGTCACGGCGAGCACTCTCGGTAGCTTTTCTGCGGGAATTCTGTTCTCTACTCACGTTACGTCACCTCACCTTCAATTGTCAATAGTATCCTTTCCAAAATAAACCTGTTGTCCAGATAGCGCACATTTAACTTATACTGCAAGAACTGAGGTTACATTAAAATCGAGTTTGCGCTACAGGAAGACTCTTTCCATAATCAAGAATCTTCGAATTTGCTTTAACGTGTGCTTATGCTCCAAATAGGCCTATCTGGACTGATGCCTCTCAAGTCTGGCAAGTTTTTTCTTCTTCCGCTTCTCTTCTCTTTCTTTCTTTTTCTGAGGCTTAGGTTTTGTCCGATCTTCTTCTCCGGTTCTCCCTCTGCTGCTCATGTAACTGCCTCCTTTTCATATAAAAGCAAAGACTCTTATCTTCTTTTCTTGTGTGATTAAAATATTAATATGTGTCGACACAAATAATGAACCAAAAGAATAGCTAAGAAAGGTGATAACAACGGAACAGACCAAAAAAGAATCTTTGCTCGAGCGCTATTGGAGACTCAGAGGGCAGGCTGACGAATTGTATCAGAGACGAATGAGAGAGATCAATCAAAAAATTAACGAGGAAATGAGAAAGTCTGTACAAAGAGAACTTGATGCTTTGGATGATGCTATAGAAAGAGCAGACCTTGATGAGGTTTTGCGTCACAAATTAATATTGGAAATCCTACTGGGACCTCAATCTTCATCACGATCCAAAAGGGCTTCTGATTCAGTTTTTTGACTTGTGCAAGCACCATCAACTGGTTGTCGAAGACTTGAAAGCAAACAGGATGACGGAGGAGGAAAAAGCCGCTAATGTTTTCTAGTCTGAGCTGAATATTATCTATGTTTAAGGTATGGTTGAAATGGTTAAGTGGGAGTATAAGGTGGTCCCGGTGAAGACGCGGATTCATTCAGATCATTTCCAATCTGACAGCAGGCCAATCATAGATGACGTCCAAAATGACCTGAACACCCTAGGCAATGAAGGATGGGAACTTGTTAGCGTTCAAGATATTAGCCTACCAGACGGCAGAATGTTCACTGTCGCCTACCTCAAGAGACGAAAAAAGGGTTAGCTAATCGAGCGCTATCTATAAAAGACAAGCCCACTATTCTAGACTATCATAAAGCTTGGAAAACCATGATCGACGAATCTAGCAACCAAGAATCAACTTCGCCAGAAAAACTCTTAATTGACAACCCGTCTGACTTTCAATTCCACGCCGCCTATCTCACCTACTCTAATATCTTTGACAAAGCGATTAACCCCGAAACAAAAAAACAACTAAACCAGAACATTATGGCGCTTCAACAAAATCAGATAGATTATCCAACTTTCTACAGAAATATAAGTCAATATCGAACAGAAGAAGGCTCTCAATATAATTATGGTCGGGCGTTCATAAAAACACAAAAGAAACGAGAATGGCGCAGAAAAACTCAAAGGCACGAAAGAATCGAACGACACAAAAAATGACCGTTCACGCTAGTAGCGTTACCAAATAGAAGGAGAGAAGACCAAGGGTTAACGAAAATTTACATGGGTTTGAAGTAATATCTGGGCCATTGAGGCCACGGTTGTGTCGTTGTGCATGTTCCAAAGTCTAATGTTAAGGGCATCCCAATTCTTATCTGCTCCAGAGCTACGCCTCTAATCATGCCAGGAATGTTCACGCCATTTTCCAGCTGGACTATGCCCACAGCATAAGGCGCCATGCCTTGAAACTGCGGCGGCGCAACATGAATAACCGTGTATGTTAGCAGTTTTCCTTTTTGTGGAAGCTCAGTCCATTCGAACTTCTTTGAGAAGCAGTTGCTGCAAAGAGGTCTTGGTGGTAGATGCACTTTTCCGCATTTTTTGCACTTACCACCCAAAAGTTTGCCTTCCAGCATATTCTTGTAGAATTGTTCTATTGTGAATGGTGCTTGTTCACCCATGGCTTTAGCCTCTCCTGTAAATGTGAATCGTTGCAGTGGCGCCTGAACCACCAACATTATGCGTCAATCCCACTTCAGCATTTCCTACTTGACGCTTCTCTGCTTGTCCAGTCAGCTGCAGATACATCTCATAGGCTTGGGCTGTTCCAGTTGCGCCTACCGGATGCCCCTTCGACTTTAATCCGCCACTCGTGTTCACTGGGATTCCTCCTCCCAATTTCGTCTCACTTTTCTCCACGAGGCCACTGCCCTCACCCGGTTTACAAAAGCCCAAATCCTCGTAGGCAATAATCTCGGCTATAGTGAAGCAGTCGTGAACTTCTGCAACGTTCACGTCTTCCGGCTTCAAGTCAGCCATTTCATAAGCTTTGTTTGCAGCTATTTTGGCAGAAACAAGAGATGTGAAGCCTTCTCTTTCATACATGCCTATGGTGTCGCTGGCTTGTCCGCTTCCAACTATGTGCACTGGCATGTCTGTATATCTTTTGGCTAGTTCTGGTCTGGTCAGAATTAAGCAACTTGCGCCGTCAGTGATTAGGGAGCAATCATAAAGCTTAAGGGGCCAAGCTATGACTCTTGAAGATAAGGCTGTTTCAAGCGTTATTTCCTTTTGCATGTGCGCTTTCGGGTTTAGGCTTCCGTGATAATGGTTTTTCACTGAAACCATGGCTAGATGTTGTTCCGTAGTGCCATACTTGTGCATGTGCGCAGTCGCCATTAACGCAAACAACCCTGGAAAAGTTATGCCATGCCACTGTTCAAAAGGATAATCAGAAGCCATAGCCAAATACTCTGTTACCTCGGGCGTTGTTCTATGCGTCATTTTTTCAATACCGCCAACCATAACAACATCGCACAAGCCTGAAAGAACAGCGTAGATTCCAGCTCTAAGGGCAGCGCCAGAAGAAGCGCACGCAGCTTCAGTTCTAGTGGCTGGAATATGAAGTAAACCTGCCCAGTCAGCCATTGTCGCGCCTGTATGTCCTTGATGCTCGTAGGCTTCTCCCATGTGCCCAACAAACATAGCTTGAATGTCATTCTTCGGGTTTAGATTTGGGCAACGGTCGAAGGCTTCTTTTGCTGCTTCCGCAAAGATTTCCCTGGCGTAAAGGCCCTCCAGTTTTCCAAACTTTGACAAGCCCGCAGAAACGATTGAAACGAGGGGTTTACCCTTCAAAGCGAAATTCACCTTTGTGAATATGGTTAAAGTGGAAAATGGAATAGTATTTGAACAAGTATTTAAGTATCTTCAACGTTTTCCCAGGTTTCTCAAGAAAAAATGGTGCCAAAAACCTAAAAAATGGGAGAGTTGATGGAAATCGCTTATTATTTTCCAAACGTTTTCTTAACCCAAGCGCGTGTTTTTTCCATGTCTTCTCTGAAGCGTTTCAGTTCTTCGGGCGTTCGTTTTGGCGCTTTAGGCTTTTCTGCAGGCGTCGCATAAACGTCTAAGAGGTCGCCTTTTGGCTGTTTCTCGATGTGTATGTTTACTCTTAACCCAATGTTAACTTTCTCCGGATCAATGTCTCTCATTGTCATCGGCAGGCAAGTGTTTGTTCCATCTATTCTAACCATTGCACCAACTAGTGGTTGGAGATGAGCCATAGAAGGCCAAGCAATAGCCATAACTGTGTGCGCGTGGACTTCGCCTTTTTTCGAAAGTTCAACCCATTTTGTCTCTTCTAATCTGCATTTAGGATTGAAGCAGTGTGCACGTGGTGGGCAGTAGACTAATCCGCATTTTGGACATTTTGTTCCATACAATTTGCCCTCTAGAAGTCCCATGAAGAATTTTGAGGTTTTGCCGTAGCTGTGATGAAACATGTTGCCGTGTGGACGATGTACAATCAGGAATTTCTCGGGTCTCAGATTATTCAATGTTGGACCATCGTTCATTTCAATTATTTTCCATCCTTCAGGTCTCCAGCCGCCTTTACGTATCCAGTTGTCCCACCATTTTTCGTCAATCTTTTGTTCCTTCAAAACCTTTTCAGGTCCAGGTTGCTTCATTGTCTTACACCTCCAAAACTACAGCGCCTGCCTGACAGCCAGTGCCGCCATGTCCATGAATGAAGCCTTTCTTTGGTTTGCTTAATTGTCTTCCAGGTGCGCCCCATTTCTTGCCAATTTGATTGCTAAGTTGCCAGTAAACGTCAACCACTTGAGCAACAGACGTAGAGCCCACTGCATGTCCCTGAGCTGTTAAAGCGCCGCTTAGTTGGCAAGGAAGCTCCCCGTGAGGCTGTATCACGCCTTCTCTGAGCAGTTTCTTTCCTTCGCCTCTTTTACAGAAGTCAAAGTCCTCTAGCCCTGCCAAGACTACGCCTGCATATGGGTCAAAGATTTCGACGAGGCTTATCTCTTTTCGTGGGTTCCTTATTCCAGCGTCCTTGTAGGCCATTCGTGCAGACACTCTTAATGCGCCGAAATTGCATAGGTCTGGGTATGGCGACATGGGGGCGGGAACGTGTTTTGGCCAGATTTTTTCGTCTTCTGGGTATAATCCTTTCCATGCTGGATTGTCTGGTCTATCTCCAGCTCTCATAGTGTCTGACCCGAAGCCCACGCCGGATATCCAGACTGGATTGTCAGTTAACTTCTTTGTTGTTTCCTCATTTGCTAAGAGTAATGCTGAGGCGCCTTCGCTTGTCATTGCACATTCATAAAGCCTATATGGCCAAGAGATTAAGCGGGACTTGTACACGTCGTCAATGGTGATTTTGCTGAAGCCATGTTGGGCTGGCCACTGTGCGTATGGATTTTCAAGTGAATTGTTGTGGCATAACACTGAAACTTGAGCCAAGTCTTCTTCTGTTTCACCATAAACATGCATTCGTCTTGCTTCCATTGTGGCGTAGAAGGCATTGTAAGTAAAGCCTGACACAAAGTCCCAGTCTGTGTCTCCTGCGATGGCTATTGCTTCATTGACTTTTTGGATTGGCAGTTCGTCCATTTTTTCCCATCCTACTACGAGGACTGCGGGGAACATGCCTGAACGTATCCACAGAGCCGCATTTACTATTGCGTCTATTGGTGTTGCTCCACCTGATTCCACCCGATAGCATGGTACGGCGCTTAGTCCCAGATAGTCGTTGATTATCCAGTGCATGCATTGTTGCTGTTCTAGAATGTCGCTGAAATATGAGTAGCAACAAGCGTATCCTTTCTTTACGAAGTCTCCAAGTTCAAGGTCTGGTACTTCATCTAATATCATTTTGACGGCTTCTGCACACATTTCTTCTTGCAAAGTATGTCTAGGATTGTCAAATCTGGAAATGCTGCCAGCAACTATTCCGACTTTCTTTGCCAATTTTCCACCTCATTTTTAAAGTGGTATCTACTGAAATTCAATGGCTAATAAGATTTTTGTGGAAAAAATCATGCAAAGAATATGAAGCATTTTATGAATCCTTTTATAAACTTCTTTCGTCAATTTTACTGACATGAATATACTGGATCTAGCCGCTGCTTTTCCGAAAGACAAGTATTCCACAGAGAGCCTAATGCAGATTTTCCCATGTGAGCTTCCCGAAGGGGTCAGGCAAAACGTGCTCAATCTGGGAGTATCAGAACGCTATCTCCTAGATCATGTTGACTCACAAACTGCGATGAGCGAAACTGAACTCGTAAATCTTTGCTCAGAAGCTTGCCAAAAAGTTATGGAGAAATCCGCACTGTCGCTTAGGGATGTAGGCTTTTTTGTAGCGACTTATGACGTAAACCCATTCTTAAGTCCGGGTCTAAGCCAGCTCTTAACCCGAGAAATTGGTTTTGACTGTTACATTAAGCATGCTAACATACAAGGAATAGCCAGCACAGCATTCTCAAAAGCCCTTGAAATTGCAGAAAACTACTTGGCAAGAAATGAGAAAGACTACGCTTTGGTTAGCATTTCGGGAGTAAGCTCATGCTGGTTTCAAAATCAAGTGCACGGATTGAAAGATGTTTTGGAAATCAGCAAAATCAACCAGATAAAAAACAAGGAAAAAAGACAGACAGAATTAAGGAAGTGGATTGCAACCATGGAGTTTTTCCTTTTCGGAGACGGTGTAGCTGCTGCAGTTGTGTCAAGGAATGGTGAAGGGTTATCTGTTGAAAAAGGTGTGGAAGTCACTAACATCAGAAAAAAGGACTATTTGGCTGGCTACGCTGCCCTCACTGCTGTTAGCGAGCCTTTCAAATTCGGCTTCTATTCAAACCTTGGCAAAGAAATTCCCGAGTTAGGAGCAGAGTACACGGCTTTAGCGCTTAAGAAGTTGCTTGGAAAAGAAGCAGAAAGCATTACAGGAACAGCAAGGAAATGGGCGGTTCACACTGGGAGCGAAAAAATCCTTAACAGAATAGCAGAAACCCACAACATTGCCTACGAAAAGATTAGAGAATCGCACGAAGTGCTTAGAGATTGCGGCAATTTAGCTGGAGCCAGCTTACCAGCTATACTTGAAAAAATAGTTTCAGGCGGCAAGCTTTCAAGGAATGATGTTGTGCTGATGGTTGGTTATGGGTGGGGATTTTCAGCCGCTGCAACTCTACTAAGATATGAAAGATAAGGCTTCAATGGAATGGACATTTATGGAGAACCACAAAATGCAGAAAGGACTCAGCCAGAATCACATTGTAGATGAGACGTTAAAAGCCCTTAAACGAAACAGATTCAGAGCGGTTTATGTGGAAAATCGGAAAAAAGCTTTACAGAGCATTATGGAAGAAATACCTTCAAACGCCACTATTGGCGTAGGAGACTCGTTAACGTTAAAGGAAATTGGCGTTTTTGAGGAATTGAAGCACAGAGGCTTCACGTTGTTTTGGCCGTTTGATGAGAAGGTTGCCAAGGAAAACAGAAGAGCTGTTATGCGAAAAGCTTTGCTAGCAGACATATTCTTGTCAAGCTCAAACGCAGTTACTGTGGATGGAAAAATCGTGAATGTTGACGCTACTGGAAACAGGGTTGCAGGTTTAGTTTTTGGACCTAGAAAGGCGATTGTAGTGGTTGGAGTGAACAAGATAGTGAAGAATGTGGAAGAAGCCCTAGAAAGAATTAAGACTATAGCGGCGCCATTAAATGCGAAGAGAATCAGAGAAGAGCGTGGTTGGGAATTGTTGCCCTGCGTTGAAACTGGGAAATGTGTGGACTGTAGTGCAGAGAACCGAATATGCAACATAACCGCCATCATAGAGAAGAAGCCTAGAGCCATAGACTTGCTTGTAATCATTATAGGAGAAAACTTGGGACTATAATCGGCACGCGGTACGACATTCTTCACAAAACTATTTATTCAAAAACTCTAGTTAATGAAGAGACATGGCAGCATCAAAAAGTCAATACAAGACCATTAATGAATATATCGTTAGATTCCCAAAAAATGTCAGAGATGTTTTAGAAAAACTTAGACGGGTTATTAGAGAATCTGCACCTGAAGCTGAAGAGACGATAAGTTATGGAATTCCCACATTTGACCTCAATGGGAAGCATTTGGTGCATTTCGCAGCATATAAGAATCATGTTGGCTTTTATCCCACTCCATCACCGATTGAAGCCTTCAAAAAAGAGTTATCCTCCTTCAAAACTTCAAAGGGTACTGTCCAATTTCCATTTGATAAGCCGATTCCGTTTGATTTAGTGAAGAAAATTGTGAAATTCAGAGTAAAAGAGAACGAGTCAGAAAGAAAATAGCTCTTTCATCTTCCCTCGTATGCTTGTTCTATTTTTTTAATATCAAGTTTTTTCATTGTATAAATTGCCTTCATGACTCGCTGCGCTTTTTCTTGATCAGGACCTTCCACGATTTCCTGCAGAATGGCTGGAGCAATTTGTCACGACACGCCATATTTGTCTTTCAACCAACCACATGCTGTTCTATTCCTCCCTTAGAAAGCGCATTCCACAACTCATCAATTTGTTCTTGTGTTTGGCATGTGACATACATTGAAATGCTCTCGGTAAATTTGTCGAAGCTCGAAAACCCTCCGCCGTTCACTGCCAAAAATCCTTGCCCGTTAAGCTGAAAACGAATAGCTTTGACGTTGGCTGCAGGCCCAGGCATGATATCTTCTGACATTTCGGGCACATTTTTAAGCGCCTCAAGCTCTTCTTTCCCGAAGTAAGTAGTTTTCAGAATCTTCGAATTTCCGAATACAGAAGAAAAAACGGACACGTACAGCTTAACTGCCTCTTCAGCTTCCCTCTTGAATGTTAAACTAAGTGTTATTGTTTTCATATAGTTTCAACTATCTTTGCGCTTGAAACAGAAATGCAGGCTTGAGCTTTCCTATTTCCACTCGTGGACTGTGACGTGGAATTCCATCCACATAGGGTCCAAGGCTTCGAAAGTGGCAACAGCGATGAGGTCGGTTCATCCATCCTAGTTTCTCTGACATGGTCGTGAAGTTCCATAAGCCTACACTTGCTGGTTGCCACCAACCATCTTCATAAGATTACAGCCTTTGAGCACGCCCATGTCACCGCCCATGGTTCTGATCACTGCCTGAGTTTTTGCTTTGGCTATGCCTTTAACAGGATTCTTGCTCTTGCCTGTTACGTTGATGGTAAGGTCTACGCCTTTGGCTCGTCCCATGCCCTTCACTTCAGCTCTCCACGTGTACACTGAGATTACGCCTTCTGTTGTGATTGACTTGATGAAGTCTGTTCCTGTGCTCTTGCCTTTGCCTTCCCAGAGTTTTTCGCCTAAAACCATGTTTTTTCACCTCAAGGCAGATGATCGACGCTGTAACTTAAGCATATGTGACTATTGGCTTACATCAACAGAGAGGCCGCCTGCAATTTCTCAAAAACCCAATCTACAGACTCGAAACCTCACCAAACATATCTAATGTATCCACAGACTCGCCTTTAACGTTAATTTCAACGAGCCAACACCGATAAGAAAATATCCTTTAACCTTCGATACCATTATGTAAACTCAACTCTAACAATAGAGGAAACACAATGTTTGACAAAGAAAACATCAACCAAATAAAAAAGCAACGAGAACGCTGGGAGAAAACCACGCTTCTGAACTGGATTAAACAGAGCCACGAAAGAAAAACCGAATTTCACAATCATTCGGGCATGACGATAAAACGCTTGTACACGCCAGAAGACATCGGAAAAATGGATCACATGCGAGACATGGGCTTTCCAGGCGAATATCCATTTCTCCGAGGTGTCCATGCAACCATGTATCGAGGACGATTATGGACCATGCGAATGTTTGCAGGGTACGGCATGGCAAAAGAGACAAACAAACGCTTCAAATACTTGCTGAAGGAAGGCGAAACAGGATTAAGCACGGCTTTTGATTACCCAACAATAATGGGATATGATTCAGACCATCCAATGGCAAAAGGCGAAGTAGGCATTTGCGGAGTAGCCATATCTTCATTGCAAGACATGGAAGTGCTTTTTGACGGCATACCACTTGACCAAGTTACAACGTCTATGACCATAAACGGTCCTGCACCTATGCTCTTGGCTATGTATGTGGCTGTGGGCGACAAACAAGGCGTGCCACGAGAAAAGCTTGGCGGAACAACCCAAAACGACAATCTAAAAGAGTTTTTCGCCCAAAAACTGTGCATATTCCCACCGAAATCTTCTGTGAAACTCACAACAGACATAATCGAACACTGCGCTAGGCATTTGCCTAAATGGAATCCAGTAAGCATAAGCGGCTACCACATCCGAGAGGCAGGCGCAACAGCACTTCAAGAATTAGCTTTCACACTTTATGACGGCATATCCTACGTAGAATCCACACTAGAAAGAGGATTAAAAGTGGACGACTTTGCGCACAGATTATCCTTCTTCTTCGC
>JACAEK010000018.1 GCA_013388895.1 Candidatus Bathyarchaeota archaeon
GCCATGGGCATTGAGCTTTTAACGGAAGAACAATATCGAGAGTTGCAGAAACTTGGAAATTTCGATACGAAAACGTCGAGCTGGGTGAAAACACCTTCTGATATTAGAAAACTCGGCGGTGCCCTCTTTGCTGATCGCCGCTACGGCAATGTCTTCGTGTATCACAACAGTGCGCCCTCTTACTATAGCGCTAGGGCGTTCCGTGGCTCGCTAAGGGTCTAAATTTTGCACAGACAGCGAAGTGAGGTGTTCCTTGTTACACGTTTCAGAAAAGTGACATAGGCATAATAGGTGGATTAAAAGAGTACTGTGCACTTAGTTTTTTCAAAGCTCCCACACTTCCTTAGACTCGAATCCGAAATGTTTGGCTTTGAAACGATTGAAGATCAATCTCGGTCTCTGTTGTTGTCTTTGTCTTCTCTCCATTTTTCCTTTCTGAATCTTAGATTCATGTTTTCGGGGTTTCTTTCCGCTTCCATATATAAGGGGGGGTCTAGTCACACAGAGAGCAGTCGTTCACTGCGTTAAGATTTCATTCTGTCAAGCTCTGTTAGCAAGTCTGCAAGTCTTTCGATGGCGAGTTTCCATGCGGTTTCGCCTTTCTTTTTTGAAGCCTTAGTCGGGTCGCCTATAACGCCTGTTTCGCTTATTTCTTTTGTTCGAAAGCTCCATGAGACTTTTGGTCCAGATTCCTTTAATCCGATTTTGGTGTATTTTGATTTTGGAAGCGTAATCTTTGGCTTTTTAATTCTTTCTTTTATGACAAAGTCTTCTCGGTTCGCCAACGTAGTGGAAGTTTCAAATTCTCCAGCGTGCGCATCATACGAGGTTTGAATAGACTTTTCGATAAAGTCTGGAATGAGGCTGACTGTGTCAATTGCCACAAACGCTTCAGTATCCATCATGATTCTTTGCGCCGCTGATTGCAATGCAGGCGTGTTTCCGCCATGCCCATTCTCAAAAACCATCTTCTTAAAATCATGTTTAACCAGCGAATGAGCCACTTCATAGGCTAATTGCTCCAAAATATGCGGACTAATCGTGACTGTGCCTGGAAAGTCCATGTGATGAGAAGAAACCCCATAATAGATTGTTGGCGCCACAAGAGCGCATTTGGCTTTTTCTGCAGCTTTTAACGATAGCCAAAAAGCATCATAAGCGTCAGTGTCAATGGGTAGGTGTGGACCGTGCTGTTCGCAACTGCCGACAGGAACAACAATAACATCGTGTACTGCTAGAAACTCTTTTACGTCTGGCCATGTAAGCTCGCCTAGATAATAACTCCGCATTTTCATGACTAGCTCATCCTCTAAAACGTTTCATAATGCACTATTTGGTTTAAAGGTCTTCTATTTCTGGGCGAAGGAGCTTCAGCAGCATAACCGATTGGGATTATGGCTACAGGTCTCGCACCCTCAGGAACCTTCAGAATTTTACTAGCTTCTTCCTCACGGAAAGCGCCAACCCAGCACGTGCCTAACCCAAGCGAATAGGCAGTCAAATGAATGTTCTGTATTGCTGCAGCCGTGTCTTGCAGGCAATACAGGGTTTTGCCACGCACACCATATCTCATAGAAGAGCGATTTTCGTTGGCACAAACAACAATCACGACAGGGGCTTCTTCGATAGACGTTTGGTTTAAGGCTGCTTCAGCAAGTTTCCGTTTGATTTCTAGCTTTCGAACAATTATGAATTCCCACGGTTGAATGTTCCCAGCAGACGGCGCCCAAGTTGCTGCGTCAACAAGTTTTTCGACAATCTCAGGCGACACATCATCGCTTTTGTATGCTCTTATGCTTCTTCTCCCTTTAATAGCCTCTAAAACATCCATAATTTTCACCTAATTTCCAAATAATAGTTTGAAGCACAAAACCCTTAAGTCTTATTGCGTTCATGATTCTTTTTGGATGATGAGCTAGAGAGTCAATAGAGCCTCGGCGGTGATGTGACTCGACGGGCGATCTGACACCATTTTCTAAGGAAAACTTATCAGCAAAGAACACTAATGGAAAAAGAAAACAAAATTGAAATTACAGAGGCTATGCTTGGACGGAGAAACAATTGCCTAAACCTAAAATCACAGAAGTCTTGGACACGCTATCATCAAGAAAATCTGTCAAATATGGAATGTACTCAACCGCAGTAATAGTGTTCTTCGCACTGATTCTGCTACCGCCTATTCTGGGAATAATAATAAAATGGAATACAATGCAGCAAGTTCTAATCCAACCAGAGCTTACGTCTCGCGCTCTTAACGCAGTTGCAAACTCTTTCATAATAGCCTTGTTTGTCTCAGCAATCGATGTCGCAGCTGGAATACCAATGGCATGGCTTATAACACGTGGAAAATCTAAATGGCTAAACGTTCTCGATACAGTCGCTGACATCCCATTCATCGTGCCGACGGCTGCACTTGGCTATTCGCTCTTACTGTTTTGGAGCGAACCGGAAGGAATTTCTTCACTTTTTGGAAGCTCACTTGTTTCTCCAGGCTGGCTTCTTGTCACACTGCTTCACTTCACATTCTCCTATCCAGTCGTAGTCAGAGTGGTTGTTGGCGCCTTGCTTGACTACAAGAAGGAATATGAACAGGCATCAAGAACACTCGGCGCACCGCCTCTAACAGCAGCGAGGACAGTCACATTTCCAATTTTGAAACCCTCATTAATAGCAGCATTCATACTCGCATTCTCAAGGTCAATATCAGAAACCGGAGCCACCATCATAGTTGCCGGAACCCTCTTCGAAAATGGCCCAGCATTCATACAAAAAATCACCGACGATTTTAAGGCTGTACCGCCAAGAATGGACCAACTCACTTATGAAGGCTCATTAGCCTTCGCAAGCTTTGTCCTCATAGCCATATCTTTCACAATTTTCGCCTTAATCCGCATACTAGGACCAAAATTGAAATTGCCCATAAAAAAAATCTACCCAACATTTGACAGAAAACTCAGCTATTCAAAAGCAGCATTTTCAAGAGACAGCGTGACACTTCTGATTTTCTTTGCCATCATACTGATTCCATCACTTTTCGTTGCGTTACCAGCATTTCAAGCTATTTCCACAGAAACACTGCCAAACGCAATTTCAGGAGTTGGTATTTGGAGTGAATATTGGCAAAGCCTCATCCTCTCCTATTCGCTAGGAGCTATTGTCACAATCTTCAACGTCATAATAGGGCTGCCAATGGCAATCATCGCTGCGAGAAGAAAAGCTGGAGCGTTACCATCTGCAATTTTAGACTTACTCGTTAACATTCCATTAATTGTTCCATCAATAGCCTTAGGCGTCTCTCTAAAATTCTTTTGGAAAGAAACTTTCACTTTCATGCCAGAAATGCTATTACTTATTTTTGCTCATCTGGCAATAACATATCCGTATTTCGTAAGGTCGATGTCAGCAGCTGTTGAGAGAATAAGCATGGACACGGAAGAAGCCGCAAGAACTTTAGGAGCTAAACCCTTAGGCGTTTTCAGAACGATAATCCTGCCATTAACAAAATATTCCATACTTTCAGGCGCAATAATGGTTTTTACAAGAAGCGTAAGTGAAACAGGCGCAACCGTGGCAGTAGTTACCACACTGCGAACTGCGCCAGTAGTTATTGTCGACTGGGTTAAACAGAGAGTAGCGGTAACAGTCACTCCATTAGAAATTGGCTTAGGCTGCGGATTCCTAATACTGTTCTCCTTCATGATTCTGCTTGCGTTGAGGCTTATTGTCCGAGGAAGAGGAAGATATTAGCATGTTTAATATACCGCATACCATCTATCCAATAACTTTGCTTACTAAAAACAAGATGGCGCATGAAAGGAGGCTCAGTCTATGCCCGACGTTCGTATAGTCAACGTTACAAAAAAGTTTGGAAAAATCGTAGCCGTCGAAAATGTTAGCCTCCACATTCATGATCAAGAATATTTTTCTTTGCTCGGTCCAAGCGGATGTGGAAAAACAACCTTGTTGAGACTCATTGCTGGGTTAATTCGACCAGATGAAGGCGAAATCTACATCGGAGATAAACTTGTCAACGATGTTCCGCCGGAAGACAGAGACATCGGATTTGTCTTCCAAACTTTTGCTTTATTTCCGCATATGGACGCTTGGAACAACGTCATTTATGGTCCCAAAGTGAAAGGCTTCGACATGGAAAAAGCGACAACAATAGGGCATGAAGTGCTCGAAATGGTTAGATTGCATGAACGTTTGGATGCGTTTCCAAGCGAATTAAGCGGGGGAATGATGCAGAGAATAGCCGTGGCAAGAGCCCTCGCTGCAGGAGCCAAGCTGCTTCTATTGGACGAGCCATTAGGACAGTTGGATGCAAAAGTCAGAAATGAACTGAGATACGAAATAAGAAGAATGTCCAAAGATCTGGAGTTAACAGCCATACACGTAACGCATGATCAATCAGAAGCAATGGCAATTTCAGACAGAATCGCCGTCATGAAGAAAGGCAAGGTGCTGCAGATTGGAACTCCGAAAGAGTTGTACATGAATCCGCAGAGCGTTTTCGTAGCGCACTTTATTGGAGAGTCAAACTTTTTGGAAGGCTATGTTCTGAACGAAAATAATAATGAAGTTCTTATAGAGCTTCGTGGTGGAATTAGAGTTTCCGTGACAAACAAAACCTTGACAAAGGGTGAAAGGATTGTTTTAGCAATACGTCCTGAAGCGTTCATCATCGAAAAAGAAACTGAGAAAAGCAAAAATGCTATGTTAGGCTTTGTGGAAAGAGTTACCTTTGAGGGAACAAACATACGATACGAGGTTAGACTTGAAAATCAGGATTTAGTGGTAATTGTTAAGCCTTCTCTAGTTGGAGAATGGTTTAATACAGGCGAAAAAATTATTCTAAGTTTTCCATTGGAAAAAGCGCATGTGTTTGCATATCCTGACGTGGGATTAAGGGAGGAAATTGCTGTTGAGTGAGTTGATAAGATGGTTTGAAAGAAGAAGAGAAACAAAGGCGTTATCCACTATACAGCGGCATCTGGCTTTGACAACTGGAATAGTTGAAGACTTGGAAAAGGCTATACAGGCAACCATAGACAGTGATGAGAAAGAAATGCGGAAATGCGTTGAAAGAGTAGCTAACAGCGAAAAAGAAGCAGACGGATTGCGTAGAAAGGTCATGGATGAAGTGTCAAGGGGAGAACTATCACCAGTGGGCAGGGAAGACTTGATGCATCTTGTAAAGAGAGTAGACATGGTTGCAGACTGGAGCAGAGAATCCACACGCATACTAGGCGCATTACCAATGGAACATGTTCCAAAAACCATACAAAACGAATCCATGCATATGGTTAAAAGCGTCAAAGAATGCGCCATTTCCCTACAAAAGTGTGTAAACAAAATTATCACTAACCCAGATGAAGCTCTTCAGGCGGCAGATGCCGTGGAACGAGAGGAAGAAAAAGTTGACGATATACATGAAAAAGCAAGAAAACTGCTTGGTAAGGAAGACTTGCCAAGGGCAGGGGTAGCCGTTTTGATAAGTCAGCTTTTTGAGGCAATGGAAATGATTGCAGACTCGTGTGAAGATGCATGTGACCAAGTGAGGGTCATAATGGTTAGAAAATAGAGGTGAAAACAACATGGTTGAAACACGAATTAACATATCTGAATTGAAGAGTGAAGGAAGCGAAGTCATCAATCAGCTAACAGACTTCTTGAAGGAAAAAGCGAAAGTAGAAGTTGAAACGACAGCAGATGCCATAATCGTGAAAGGAGAAGGAAAAAATGTTTCCAAGAAACATCTTCGAATACTTCTGAAAAGGTTTCTACATCAAAATGAATTAAAAGACTATTTCAGAGTCATAGGCGAAAAAGAAAACACGCTCATGGTTAAAGAAAAGAAAACTGCTGAAGAGGAAGAAGAATAATCTCAATTTTGCATATTTACTTTTTCTGTGACAATAAAGGCGATTCCCAGCAAAATCAAGATCGCACCGAGAACAAATAAGTATGCAGGAATCTCGCGGAAAAAGACTATGCCTAACAATGTAGCGCCAATAGGCTCAAGCAAAGCCATCGTTGCAGTCTCGAAGGATTTCAGGTTGGATAAGGAAGAAAAATAAAGCGTATGGGCTATCGCGGTTGGTAACAAGGCTAGACCTACTAGGGGAAGAATCGCTCCAACATCATTAGGTATCGTTGATATGCTATTCGTGGTTAATGCTCCTAGCATTCCAACAATCATCGCTGTAAATACGTAGATTGGAAACATGATGGGCAGAATGTCCATCTGACTTCGCACTTTTCTCCCGTAATTAAGATAGAAGGATTCAACTAGAGCCGCTGAAATGGCTTCTAAGTCACCTTTTAGATTCGAGAAAAATTCTTGCCCGTTAGTGCCTGTAACCGTTGTTTCCGCATAGCCGATTACACATACGCCGACGAATGAAATTGTCAAACCGAAAATCGCAAAACGAGATGGCTTAATATTGAATAGAAAACTGGAGACAAACATTGAAAAAATGGGCGTTGTGTTGACGAGCACAGTTGCGTTCAATATTGTTGTATCTTTTACTGCTGAGACAAAGAATATGAAGTGCAAGGCAAGGAAAAAACTGAGAATGATAAGGTCTTTAAAATTCTTTTTTACAAGACTGAAGTGGAAGGATTTTCCTAGAACGATTAACATTATAGCTAAGGTTAGACAAGCAATTAACAGACGCCAGAAAGCTATTGAAAATACGTCTACGTCTTGCAGAAATCGTATGAAAATTGCGGCTGTTCCAAAGAGAATACCGGCGGTAATGCCCTCTGTTAGCGCCAGTCTTCTTGTTCTTTCACGCATACGAACGCCTTTTCTGATTTTTAGTCGATATCGCTCTGTAAGCTAAGTTTTACATATATCTACTTTTAAAAGGAGTTCATATAAATCATTTCAACGAATCTGAAAGTGAAAGAAAATGAACACTAAAGAGATTATGGAGTTATCCCTAAGTCTTGCAGGCTTAGAAACGGTCCCAGAAGACAGCGCTACTTATGTTGATGGTGATAACATCCGTAAAGTCTTGTTCTGCATTGACACTAGTACAGCAGAGCTTTTGTTTGCGAAACAATTGGGCTATGATGCAGTCATTGCACATCATCCGCCTGGTGGAACAGCGGCGATAAACTTTTTTCATGTTTTTGAGAGACATGTGCAACAGCTGGTAGCCGCCGGCATTCCGCAACAAGAGGCGGAAAAAACCGTTAAGAGAAAGCTTAATGATTTAGAGGCGGAAGCCCATACGCGAAACTATGCCCATGCAATTGACGTTGCGAGATTTTTGAAGATGCCTTACATGAATATACACACGCCCCTAGATGAGATTGGACGAAGAATAATGAGTGAACAAATCAACTGTAGGATGGAGAGAAATTCCACAGTTCAAGACGTTGTCAACGCCTTAAAAGAGTTAGCTGAATTCAAAAACGCCATTACTGAAATCAAGATTCGGCTTGGAAAAGCTGACAATTTGGCTGGAAAAGTTGTGGTTTCGCATGGGGCGGGAACAAATGGAGGTTACGAAATTGCGAAAACCTACTTCGAACATGGCATTGGAACAGTCATATACATTCACATCAGCCTAGGCGATTTAGAAAGACTGAAAGCAGATGGCATAGGAAACCTCATAATTACTGGACACATTGCAAGCGATTCAGTAGGTATAAACCCATTCATCAAAGAACTGGAAAAGATGGACATTTCAGTAACAAAAATTGGCGTCGTTCCAAGCTAGAAAACAAAGAATAGCCGTATAGGCAATCGCAGTTGGAATTCAGATTCCAAATTCATAAACCATAACTGCTCTAACATCATAGTACTGGTTTTCTTGGAGAACATCATGTCGGGCAATGTTCTGCAGGACCAGAAAACATCTGAACGTGCACATGTTAAATGTGTAAAATGCAAAGCAAGGGAAGCAACAAGAGAAGATCAAATGTGCGATAACTGCCGTTTCATTGTTACAATCGACGGTATTCTTGAAAGTAGAAAAATTAAAAGCTAAAGCTATTGAATCAACTAGCCTTGAGGCTTAGTGTCAAACTGGAACCTTAGAAGGCTCCAAACCTTCGCCTAATAACGTCTCTAATAGCTTCGGTTCTTGCTTTTTCTTCTTCCGCTTGTTTGCTAACTTCTTCCTCTATCTGAGCAACACGCGCTTCTGCTTCCTTATTATATTCATCTATACCCGCATTTGCGCGCTCTAATACTTGTCTAACCCAATCAATTTTCTCTTCAATCTCATACTCAGTAGTCACAAGCCTAAGCTTGTCACCCATGACAAAGAGTTTTCGATCCCATAAATGCCTACTTGCTTTCCATTCTCGTTCAAAAATGTAGAGCCAAACATGATCTGGCAAGGAATCCAAAGGAAGGTCGATGATATAGGCTTTAGGGAAATAATGGTCTCTATGTATGCCAATACTGTTAATATCTATTGGTTCCAAGAGTTTGACTTTTTTGGCTACTTCTCGCATTAGCCATCTCCAATTGTAATTCTCTCTTTGCCGCTTAAAAATTCTGAGCTTAGTCAGAACCAGGTAACTGACTACGGAGTTACTTTTCAACTGAAACTTTGCTTTCTCCGGCTTCTTTCTCTAGTCTGATCACATGTTCGGCTTTCTCTGCAAAGGATTCACTATGTGTAACTGCGATTATCTGTTCTATAGCCTTAAACCGAGAAATGGCTTCAGCTAAGCGGTTTATTGAACCGTCTTCTCTTCCAAGACTTTCAGTTGGCTCATCAAGCAGAAGCATGCTAAATCCATGTCCAGTTCTAGATTGCATGATCAGCTGCCCCAAGCCAAGGCGATATGCAAAAGCAAGCAGTGTTCTTTCTCCACCTGAAAGGTTTGAGACATCTCTTTCACCACCGCTTTCGCTCAAAACATAAGGCGTATAGGTTTCATCGACCAAAATGTTGAGAAAAGCGCCTTCTCCGCCTGTTAGGTCGTCGAGAACTTGTTGAACAAAGTTTCTCAATACCTTCACAAACTCGCTGCGTAGTTTGGGCTGAATGCTTCTATATGCGTCTCGAATGCTGTTAATGGTGTCAATAACTTTTGCTATTTTCTCCATGCGTTCAAGCTTCTGTTGAGCCACATCAATCCTCTCTTTTACTTCTTCTAAGCGCGTAATTAGGTCTTTTTTGCGGCTTTCTTTAGTTCGAAAATCAGATTCAAGCGCATAGTACTGTTGAAAAGCTTGTTCCTTGCGTGTTTTCGCGGTTTCCAGCTCAGACACATCAAATTTGCCAATTTCTGCCTGAACACTTTCAAGTTGAGTGCGAATCTCTGCCTCCATTTTCTGTTGTTCTTCAAACTCTTTTGAAAGCTCAGTTAAGACGCCTTCTTCTTCATTCATGCGAAGTTTCAGGTCCTCAATTTTTGGCATTAGCATTTGCAAGTTTGAGAATACAGTGTTGGCACCGTTTTTGGCCTGTTGGAGCTCCTCAATTTCTTGCTGGAGTTGATGCGTTGTTTTTTGTTTTTCGCTGTTTTCTTCTTGAATTCGTTGCATTAGGCCGCTTTTATATTGGTCGTTTAGCGGTTGTAAGCAGAGTGGGCACATGTTTTCTGTGGATAAAGATGCGATTCGTTTCTGGTTTGTTTGCACTGCTCGAAATGCTGTTCCCTCTTCGGCTTTGAGGCTGGCAATTTGATCATCGTAGGCGATTAGATACTGTCTTATGGCTTCGAGGGGCTGTTCAGTCGGAATTCCGATTTCCATAAGCTTATTTTTATACAGGGCCAGTTGAGATTCCATTGTATCAAGGCGTTGCTTAACATTTTCAAGGAGATTTTTCTTAGCCTCGATCTTTTCGGCTAATTTTGATGCTGTGTTCTCGAAGTTTGTCAGGTTTGCCTGCATCTGAGCTTCTTTTCGTTTAAATTCTTCTATGGAGGCTTTTGTTTCCTCAAGTTTTCTAAGCGTTAAATCAGCTTCTTCTAAGGTTTTTTTGGTTGTGTTCAGTCTCTTTGTTGTCTCTTGTAAATCAATTTCTAATAGTGAGAATTCTTCTGTTATGCGGTTATATTCGGTGGCGAGTCTCTCCATTCCGACTACGTCTGGGTCTTTTTCGTAGATTCTTTTTTCGATTTCGTATTCTTTTTGGTATCCAGCGATGTTGCTCCATGCTTCTTCGTAGTCTGATAACCCGAACAGTTCGTCGAGGCGTTTCTGTCTTTCTCGTGGCGCAACATCTAGAAGCTCTTTTAAATGTTCTTGTCTAACCCAGACTATTTCTCGGAAAAGCTCTTTGTCCCAGCCTGTTATAGCTCTAAGCTGCTCAGCTACGGCGTCGCTTTTTACGCTTGCTATAAGGTTTTCATCTTCAAAAAGTTTCAGTTCGTCAGCGTCTTGGCTTATGCCCTTTCCGCGCCTCTTTAACCCACGTGATATTTTGTAGTTTTTTCCATTTTGAATAAATTGAATCATGACTTTTCCAGTATTTACTCCTTCACGAAGGAGATATTCGAAGCTTCTGCCTATTGGTTCACCGAATAAGGCGAAGTCTATTGCGTACAATATGCTTGACTTGCCGCAACCCAAGCCGCCGACAAGACAGTTGAAGCCTTTTATGAAAGGCACTGTTGATTTCTTGTGGGAGCGAATATTTTCCAGCTGGACAATTTCAATTTTCATTTACAATAGCTCCTCTATGGTTTGTTTCACTTTCTCCTCCTGTTTTTTGGTTAGGGGCTCAATTAGGCTCACAGCTATCCGTGCTATTTTTTCTGCACCATCGCGGCTGTAGCGTTCAGAAAAAATCTGCAGGAAGTATTCGAAGGCTTTCGTTTTCAAATCTTTGAATTCGCTTTCGAATATGGAGCGAACAACTTCCTCTGTAACTTCACTTTCACGCAGCGAAACAAGAGGATGCACATACAATGCCTTTTCAACTGCGCTCCTGATTTGGGCAATGTCCACTTGGGCGCGGCTAGCTTCTGCTGGCAAAACACCTTTCAACACAGGAATAATTATTACTCCGTCCTCATCAGCGCCTTTTACAAGTTGAACAGCTAACTCCGTAATTTTCGATGGAGCAACACCAGTAAAATCTTGCTCTAAAACAGTAAACTTTCGCGTAAATTCAAGTGCCATAAACTCTGGCAAGACTGAGCCTTTTTCATCGACTTTGACATGGTAGAAGCCTTTCTTGGTTTGGGTTTCGTCGTAGCTGACTGTTTCTGTGCATCCGCTGTAGATTAGCAGTCCTGTTTTGAATTTTTCTTGGTATGGTGTGTGCACGTGCCCGGCAGCGTAGTAGTTAAAGCCTTCTGGGATAAGTTCTGGTGGGGCTTCTGCCTCCATGTAAGGAGGTTTTAAGCTTGGAAGATCCAGTGCCATGTGAAAAACGAAAATGTTGAAGAGTTTTGGGTCTGGCGTTGGCGGGTTCTGTTCCATAAATGCTGGAAGCAGTTCCTCGGTTTTGCGTCTGGTTCGAAGGTTTGGCACGCCATAAACATAGCAACATTCTTCCTTTCGCCAGCATGCGCCTTCATGTCTTGGCAAATGATAGATTAATCCTGCACTGTCTAAGGGATTCAAGATTGTGCCCGTAATAAGGTTAGGCGCTGAATCATGCGAACCATCAACGGTCAAAACCGGAATTTCAGCCTCACGCAGACGGCTAAAGCTTCTGATGGTATTTTCCAAAGTAACATTGGATGGGCGTGCTTGATGGAACAAATCTCCAGCAATAATCAAGAAATCAGGCTTCAACTCGATAGTTTTATCGACCAACTCTGTAAAGGCACGGTCAAAATCTTCGCGTCTGGCTTCCAGACCGTATTGCGAATAGCCTAAATGCAAATCCGCGGCATGAACAAAACTGAAGGCCTTCAAATGTGCTTTCTCCCTCGTATTAATTTGCTGCACTCAGATTTAGCTTATCGCTACTGGTTTTAAGTATTACCACCCAATATTTGCGAAAGTTTTTCCAAGAATTAGGGAAACATATAAACGAACTTGTGGCGTTTTAACACAAAAGGCGTGCATTAAGTCATGAAGTGTCAGAAATGCGGGACAGAAGCGTTCTTACCTTTTAAGTGTCTATATTGTGGAGAATATTTCTGTTCTGAGCATCGCCTGCCAGAAAACCATAATTGCCCACGAATGGAAGAGGCGCGCATGCCAAAAGAGGAAACGCAAGAAATAGCTGTTCAGAAGCAGATACCGTATGAATACTCAGTCACATATGTGCCCGTTAAATCGGAAAGGAGAAGGATATATTTCAGCAGCAAAGAAATCATGCATTTGGCAGTAGCCGCGGCACTTGTTGTAAGCGCTGGATTATCATGGGGTTTATTGCTTGGAGCTTACGCTGAAATGCAGGAGCCATTTACGCTGGTCTTGTTGGCAACATCATTGACAGCCTCCTTCCTCATCCACGAAATAGCCCACAAAATCGCAGCACAGCGAACAGGCCTGTGGGCAGAGTTCAGACTTACGCTGATCGGTGCTCTTCTAACACTTATTTCCATACTCTCCCCTTTCTTCAAAATCATATCTCCAGGCGCAGTTATGATAGCAGGAATGGCAAATAAAGAAAACATTGGCAAAATATCCATAGCTGGACCATTAACAAACATTGCCCTATCTGCAGTGTTTTTCTTGATTACCTTCACAATTCCCGAATACACTTTCATAGTTCTGTTAGTCGCAGCCTTCAACGCTTGGATAGCATTGTTTAACCTCATTCCCTTAGGCATACTTGACGGATTCAAAATTTTCCACTGGAACAAGAAAATTTGGGCACTAGCTTTCACAACAAGTTTGATCCTTACGATAGTTTCTTACGAATTGGTCATGTGAAAACTCTGCAATAATGTTTGCCTTATAAACGATAAAGCTTAGATAGTGTCAGCAATAATTGTAGATTGGGTATCGTATGGTTAATAGAGATAGACATGACATTGCCATGGAAATACTTGAAAAAGCAAGGCCTGGAAAAAAGAAGACAGAATTGCTGACCGAAGTCGGCCTATCATATTTGCAATCAAAACAATATTTAGCAACGTTGACAGATCGCGGAATGCTCAAAGAAGACGAAAACCGTTGTTTCAAAACGACGAGGAAAGGTTTGGAATTTTTGGAAAAATGTGGCGAATGTTTCTTGTGTGATTGGCACAAACAAAAAAAGTAAACTGCCCATTAAATAGTTATAAGAGTTCTATGGTCACGTGCACTTCTTCTGGAACGCGAATCCGCATAATACGCCTCATAACACGCTCTTCTGCGTCGATATCAATCAAGCGCTTGTGAATACGCATCTCCCACTTGTCCCACGTCATTGTTCCCTCTCCACAAGGCGACTTTATGACTGGAACCTTCAGCTTCTTTGTAGGCAGCGGAACTGGTCCGTTCAACTTGACCCCTGTTTTCTGCGCAATAGCTTTCAGTTCGTCACATACTTCTTCTAGTTTCTTGTAATCCGTGCTTGTTAATCGTATTCGCGCTTTTCTAGCCATTCGCCTATCATTCCTAATGTTTAAGTCCCAATCAGATTTATTGCGTATTTACTTTAGACAATTAGCCATAAATAAAAACCTATCGACGTTGTTTCAATCTTGTCGCTTTCTGCTGCTGACTTGATTGGTCAAAAGAAAATCTTATTGACTGGTCAAATAAGCTAGAATCATAAGAATAATAGCGCATATGAAAGTGTGGATGTGTGGCAATGGAAAATGAGAAGCTGAAAGTCAAAGGAATACTGCTTGACTTGGATGGTACAATAGTAAATTCAAAAGAGGCGTACAGAGAAGCAATAACAACTGCTTTCAAAAAATTTGGACAGACAATAGTAGACGAAGAAATTGTGATGGAAATTCCCAAGAGGTTAGAACAAAATCTTCCAATAGAAGAAAAATTGAAGGGAATTGGCGTGAAAAATTTTTTGCGTGTATACCTCGAAACCTACTATCAAGCAACAATTACAAAGACAAAACCGTTTCCGAATATTTCAGAAACACTGGAGAAGCTTTCAGAAAAGGCAAAGCTCGCCTTAATTACTATGCGTTACGTTCCAAAGGAGACAGTTGTTCATGAATTGGAAAAATTTGGCATCGCAGAATATTTTCAGAGCATAATAACTGCGTTGGATACGGATGCGCCGAAACCTTCTCCTGAAGCGCTGATAAAATGTGCAATGCAATTGGATGTTAAAATGTGTGACTGCGCAGTTGTGGGTGATTCTGTTGCAGATGTAAGAGCGGGAAAAAATGCTGGAATCAAAACTGTAGCTGTTTTGTCTGGAATTTTTTCTCGCAAAGAGCTGCAAAAGGAGAAGCCAGACTTAATTCTCGAAAGCGTCAGTCAGCTCCCAGATTTTATTGAGTGAAGTGAGAAATGAGCTTTATAATATTTCTGAAACTGAAATATAGCTAAAAATTAGTGAAGAAAGTTATAGAAGCCACTATAAATAAAGCTTAATTAAAAGACTGAAGCTTAGTTTTAGTTGGAGAAGGCTTCGAGCAGGAAATATCCAATGAACTTCCTAGAGATACTGTTGTCAGAGAAACTTCGGGAAGTAGACCCGACGTTAGAAGTGTTCGGTTCTGACCGCAAAGTGCTTCAAATAGCATGCCAAGATTTAACCAACTATCTAAAAGTTCATTGGAATCTTGTTGGAAAAGAAGCAAGTGAATGCGAATTAGTGGAGAGACTTGAAAAGTTCTTCAACGAAAACCAAAGCGAATTAGACGAATTTCTAGTTATTTGGACAAAAATATGGTTCCGAAAATGGAAAGAACGAGTGAAACTGCTTATAGGCAATGAAAATTCGAAAAGATGGGACAAAGTTACAAAAGTCCTCAACAACGCTGAACCACTGTGGGGAAAACTCTCAAATCGTCAAGAAATGCAGGAAATGCTGACCTTCACGCTGATTAAGAACGGCGAAATCTGCGGCACATCAATTCTCGCAGAAAACCTGCTCAAAATGGAAATAGGTGAAAAGAGAAAAGAACCGTTCAACACGCAGGAATATGCGATTAATGTTGCAAACAATGCCCTAAGGAAGGCGAGAGAACTAGCCCATAGCAAAGGACCATTAATCTACGTCAAAATCGACAAAGGCTACTACCAATACTCAAAATAAGTAGTAGTAATAGCCAAGAGCCATCCTTTATACGAATACGCTAAGTTGCAAAGTTCTTGTAAACTGCTGTTAGGCGTATAAAAGAAAGTTTCATAAAATTTAAGAAGGCTTATGAAGCTAACTGTTTGATGAAAGGAGAGGCAAACTTTCAGGCTACCATGACTAGCTTCAGTAGAAAGCATTATACATAGAAGTTGAGCGCGTGGTCTGCGGACGTTCGATGGCCAATGAAATCGTAATGGTTTGCTTCTTCAGAAAAAGGAAAGGAGAGAGAATCAGATGAAAAGGATAATTCTTAACTTGACAGTTTTGCTATCTATTCTTTCACTGATTTCGCCTTTTGCTGCTGCTTCTACTTGGTATCGCTTCGTATTGGATACCGGCGACATGTACACAGGTACGCATAATTCTGTCGCAATAGACATTAGTCCTTGGAACTATGCTATATACATAACATACATCTATGGCAACTCTATAAAATGCGCCGCAAACTACGGGCATGGCTAGCGAAGAGCGATTGTAGAAAGTAGTTCATCCGGCATGGTGTATGCTGATACATCTGTTGCCTCCAGAAGCTATGGCGGTGAATCAAGTGGACCTCAAGTGTGCTATTCTCTTAATGGTGGGCTCAAATGGGCAACTTACGATTATCCTTTTTGGTATTCGGAACTTGTAGATGCTGGCACTACGTACTGTGATATCGCACTCGACACTAATTTTTACCCCCACATAAGCTATTACTATGATGGCTCCGATCTGAAGTATGCCCACCTTGACGAAAGCGGTTGGCACAAGACTATCATAGACGAAGAAGGAAATGTTGGAAAATTCAATTCTATTGCAATCGACAGCATTAACAGACCTCATATCAGCTATGGCGACGAAACTATGCCCACGACAAACTACAAGCTGAAGTACGCATACTACGACGGAAGCACATGGCAGATACAGGTTGTCACCGATGATTTCAATGGATGGGGGACATCTATTGCTGTTGACAGCAACAATAGGCCGCATATAAGCTATTGCGGAGGAGAACCCAACTTCTTCCTGATGCACGCATACTATGACGACAGCACATGGCAGACAGAGACAGTTGACGACAGCGGCAACGTTGGAATGTGGTACAGCTCTATTGCTCTTGACAGTAGTGACAGACCTCGCATAAGCTACTATGATAATGACCACCAAACTTTAAAATACGCTAGCTGGGATGGAACCACATGGCAGACAGAGACTGTCGACTACGCTTATGGTACTGGCAAATTCAACTGCCTAGCACTTGACCCTAGTGGCAATCCTCACATTAGCTATTCTGGAACCTTAAAGTATGCAAGCACCGCACCCTTCCCCTTCTCTGAGCCATCGGTCGGAGGCATCATTATTCCCATTGACGAACTTGGTTTGTTGACCCCTCACATTGGCCTAATCTCAACAATCCTAGTCACAACAGTTGCAACAGCACTCTATATCAAACATGCCAAGCACGAAAAAGAAAAACATTGAACACAATATGCAATACTTCATTTCCCCTTTTCTTTGTACACATTACAGGTTAATGGTCTCATACATGAAGACTAAAAAGAAGCGCGTTAGAACCAAGGCTCAGACCAGAGCCAAGAAAGAGAGCAATATACAAAAAGCTCAAGCAGTGTTTTTAGTCTTCACTCTATTTATTGTTGTCCTGTTAGCCTACTTCGCCTACGCGATCTTAAATCATTCTTCAAGTCAGATTTCCATCGAACCAACTCTACAATTCAAACCTGTGAACCAAAACCCCAAACTGAAAGCAGCAATAGTTGACCATCTAAACCTCACTCTACCCAATCAAACATTCATCCAAACAGCCGCCCGAATCTTAACCGAGGCAAACTATACTGTAGACTACTACAGCGGAGAAAAAGTAACAGTGGAATTCTACAGAAACCTACCGACACTTGGTTATGACATAATACTGTTAAGAGTACATTCGGCTGGGGCTTCAGTATTGGGAGAATCAGAGTTGCAGCTGTTCACATCCGAATTTTACAGTAAGACGAGACATGTTTCTGAACAGCTGGCACATCAAGTGGGGATGGTTATGTATTCTGCAGATGCCAAAGAAGCATATTTTGGAATATCCCCCAACTTTGTGCGCCAATGCATGAAAGACGAATTCGAAGACACCATAGTCATCATGATGGGTTGTGACGGACTCGCTGGAACACAAATGGCAAACGCATTCAAGGACAAAGGAGCAAAAGCATACATAGGTTGGAACACATCCATATCATCCTCGCGCACAGACACAAGCACAATGCAACTACTGAAGCATTTAATCACTGAGAAAAAAACAATAAAACAAGCATTAGCAGAAACAATGCAAGAGGTTGACCCAGACCCATTTTACAGAAGTACATTTTTGTACTATCCACTTGAAGTAGGAAATCAAACAATAGAAGCAGAACAAGATTCTAGCTAGCGTATTCTTTCTCTGTGAAGATTCTTGGTTCGCCATGAATAGCTCTTAATGGCTGCTGTTTCGCCATATCCGCAGGCTGCACATTGCTTCTTTGTCACGTTGTAGGCTCTTCTTCCACAACGCCTACAGCGAATGTGAAGCACTTTGCCAGCTCTTTTGCCAAAAGATGGCGTTCCCTTTCCCAATGGTGTCACCTTGGCGGTGGTGAAATGAGAACTACGTTGTCTCCTCTGACAATTATTAAGCCTAGCTTTTTCATGTTTTCAGCGTTTGTGGTATCTTCAGTTTCCTCTAAAACCAAGTTTAGATGTTGTTCAAAGCCTTTGAGTCTTCCTCGTAAGCTTTTTCCGCCTTTTAACCGTACCAGTACGATTTTTCCAAGGTTTTGCTCAAGGATTTCGGTTGTCATTTCGCTCATTTCAAAGCCTCGTAACATATTTTATGTCTTTTATACTTAAAACTTATACCATTTAAACCTATCTAAGAGAGAACTATATGTCAGAAAAATTCAGCAGATATTTCTTGAAAGCTAAAGATGCAAAAGCCTTCTTGAACAGGGCTAGGGAAAAGCTTCGATTTGACTTGGAGCAAAATTTGAAGACCAAAGTTAATATTGAGCTTGTTCAAACAGAATTCGGCGAAATTTATCTTATCAATGGCAAGCCTTCGATGGCTAGGATTGCAGAGAATCTTTTTCCAACACTGGTTTTCAAAGAATTTGTGGTTTTAGCGCCAAAGGTCTTCGTTGACATGGGCGCGGTTCTACATGTTTGTAATGGCGCAAATATTATGGCGCCTGGAATTGTCCGTTTCGAAGGAGCCTTCAGAAAAGGCGACTTTGTCATTATTGCAGACGAGAAGCATGGAAAACCATTGGCAATTGGAGAAATAATCTACGATATTGACGAGGCAAAGAAAGTTAAGCATGGCGCAATAGCTAACAACATTCATTTTGTCGGCGACAGAACTTGGGAGTTTATTAAGAGATTTGAGGCTAAATCTTGATTCCGAATTCATAAAACACTTAATAAGCTAATCTATATTGCAGATTCAGAGGAGCGTTTTAAAGAAACGCTTAAACTCTCAAAGAACAAATAAGGATATAGAGAGGAGAAGTTTGCCAGGTTTAAGCAATATACTCCGTAAACCGAAGAAAACGGCAAAGCAAGAAGCAGGCGCTCCAAGGTCAGTTTCTGGCAAAACCTACTTGAAAGCCATGCCCCTCCGCAATATATCTGACTTGGAAGTCGTGAAAAATGAGGTTAAATCGGGTAACATCGTTATCCTTAGGATAACTCAGCTTGCAAACAAGAGTATTGATGACGTGAAACGTGCGGTTGACGAGTTATGTGACTTTGTGGGGTCTGTTGACGGTGACATCGCCAGATTAGGTGAAGAGCGAGTGGTTATTTGTCCTCCAAGCGTCAAGATTTGGCGCGAAAAGACGCCCATTTCCAGTGAACCAATCCCTACAGCAGCCTGAATGTATCCATGACTGCTGGGGCAAACGCCTGAACATCAAATTTTCTTTGAAGGAAATTCGCTACGCTTAGACACTTCGCCCTTTCGCCGTGACATACGACAACTTTTTCAGGGCTAGGTTTCAACTGCATTATATAATTGATTATCTGCCGTCTATCGGAATGCCCAGAAAAACCCTCAATAGAATCTACATGCAAACCAATTTTCACAATATCTAGTTTGCCCTCATTATTCATCATTGTAGCTTCCGCTAAGCCCTTCTGTACCCGCCTTCCCAATGTGCCTTCAATTTGGTAGCTCACAAAAATTATCGAGTTTAGATTGCTTTCCGCCAAACTCTTAAAGTACTCTATTACTGGTCCGCCTTCAAGCATTCCGGAAGTAGCCATAATAATGCAGGGTTCACCATCAATTATTTCTTGTCTGACGTTTGGATGCTCTACAATCGTGAAGTAGTCTGATTGAAACGGATTAACTCCTTCATGAAGTATACTGTGGCGAACATCTCTACCAAGATATTCGGGATAAGCTGTGTGAATTGCCGTGGCTTCTGAAATCATACCTTCAATAAACACTGGGGATTCCTTCATCAGCCCACGACGCATATAACCATCAATAATAAGCATTATTTCTTGAGCCCGTCCAACTGCCGGCACCGGAATCAGAACTTTGCCTCTCCGTTCTAATGTTTCATTGATGATGGCTGTTAGTCGTTCTTCGGCTTCAACTCGTGAAGGCATTACATCATCCATGCCTCCATACGTGCTTTCAGTTATCACTGTCTCAACTCGTGGAAATTCTGTTGTAGCTGCTTCCAAAAGCATTGTTCTCGCATATTTGTAGTCGCCAGTGTAAACCACGTTGTGAAGACCTTCGCCTATATGTAAATGAAGCATGGAAGAACCAAGTATGTGTCCAGCATTGTGAAGCGTTAAGCGAATGTCCGGAGCTATGTCTGTTACGACGCCATAACGCAGCGGAAGCGTATGTAAAACACATTCACGAACATCCTTCTGGTCATAATGCGGTACAGTGCCCTGCTTGTTCGCCACATCCAAATAATCCAACTGAAGCAACGTCATAAGATTCGAAGTGGGCGCTGAACAGTAAATCGGACCGTCATAACCGTACTTGTAAAGAAACGGCACCAAACCACAGTGGTCAAGATGAGCGTGACTTATAATCACGGCATCCAACGAATCAAGCTCAAACGCTGGATTATCAAGTCTTGGAAAAGATTCAAAAGGTCTTGAAGAACCAGGATTAATACCACAGTCCAGTAACACGTTGCTTTCGCGCGTTTGAAGAAGAAAAGCAGATCTCCCAACTTCTTGAACGCCACCGAGTGCGGTTATTCTGACATCGCCAACCTCGTATGTTTTGGGTCTGAATATGCGTTCACCTATTGTGCGCAGTATCCTTTCTCGTTCTTTGCTTTCTGAGTGAAGGTAATGGCGCATATGAGTTACTATTTTGGAGCGCAATGGTGGACTTCTCAAAACATGTGGTCGCCATTTAGTCCGCCTGATAATTTCCTGCAAAACTGCTCCGTTTTTTCTAATAACAAGTCCTGGTTTCTTGGCTTCAACAATTATTTCGCCAAGGCTTGGATCGAAATATACGTCAGTCACTTCAGCTTCAACTGGAATTACTTCGCGGGCAATTTTTTCAGCTTCAGTTTCTTGAAGTCGCACTGATGGGTCTGAGCGTATTACTATTCTTTTTCTTATGACGCCTACTATGTCTGCAATAGTGGTGCTCTGTTCAACCAATATTTCAGGTCTTTTAGTGTAAACGGCGAGTGTTGAGCCTTCATATTCTATTCTTGTCACTTCGGCTTCTTTGGGCACGTGCTCTAAGATGTATTGGCTTATTTCTACTTTGTCTTTTTCAGAGGTTCGCGCCACGATTATTGCTTCCTCAATTTGCTAAAAGTTTCTTCTTTTCTTCTTCGGTTAATTCTCGATAGCCTTTTTCGTTTATTACTGCAACGTTGAAGCTGTCTCCGCTTGCAGCATCTCGTTTCATGGCGGAGTTAACAGCCTTAATGATTACAGGCAAGAGTTCTTTTGTTGATGCGCCTTCTTTGTATCTGTCTTCGAGTATGCCGTAGGCTATTGGAGAGCCTGAGCCTGTAGCAACGCATTTTTCTTCTGTTAAGCTGCCGAATGGGTCTAATGAGTATATGTGTGGTCCTGTGTCGTCTATGCCGCCTATTAGTGCCTGCGTTAAAAGTGGTGCGTATCTGGATGAGAATAGCAGATTTGCGATGAGGCGTGCAGCTGAATTTATGGGCAGTGGTCTTCCCATGTTCAGTCTATAAAGTTGTGCATTTGCTGTTAGTATGTCGACTGTTCGCTGTGCATCTGCAACTGACCCGGCGATTGTCATAGCTATGTGGTCGTCTATTTTGTATATTTTTTTTCCATGTTTGTGAGCCACGTAGAAGCCCATAGTTACGCGGGTGTCTGAAGCAAGTATAACGCCGTCTTTACACACAATGCCAATAGTGGTTGTTCCTTTCAACACTAATCGGTTAGTTGCATCATTGTTTATCATTCTATTTTTTCTCCCAAAATCTAAACGGTTACGATTTTACTTCACTAGGAAGTAGCAACATCATATCATAATCATGAGATTTATTAATATTACGGTTCAAAGGTGTACGAAAAAAGCAACATTTTTAAATGTAACAAGTCCACATTCTAAAAGGTTAAATGTTGATTGCTGAGAAATTTTAGGATTAGAAAATAGTGATTAGATTTGTATCTGAAACATCATCGAATGCAGCTTCCAAGAGAAGTGTTAATCGGAAACGGAACCATAGAACGTGTAGCTGAAGTTGCATTAAGATTAGGATTCAAAAAGTCAGCGCTCATAATTGCTGGTCCGAAAACTTGCGAGGTTGCTGGCAAAACTGTGAAGGAGCTGATCGAAGAAGAGGGGTTGGAAGTTAACATTTTGCTTGTCAACTCATCAACGGTTGAAGAGGTAGCAACTGTTGAAGAAAAAATTAGGGTTTTGAAGCCGCAAGTTGTTCTCGGCGTAGGCGGCGGAACAAAGATCGATGTTGCAAAACTTAGTGCAGCTCATCAAGACACACCTTTTATTAGTGTTCCGACCACGGCTTCTCACGACGGCATCGCAAGTCCCCTATCCTCTTTGAAAGGTTTCGAAAAGCCTTTTTCCATTATGGCGCAGGCGCCTATTGCCATTATCGCGGATACGAATGTTATTAGTCGGGCGCCATGGCGTTTTGCCATAAGTGGCTGCGGCGATGTGATTGCGAAGTTTACGTCTGTGCAGGATTGGAAGTTGGCGCATGAAGAGGCAAACGAGTATTATGGCGGATATGCGGCAAGCTTGGCGTTGATGAGTGCTAAGCTTGTAATGGAAAATGCCAGTTTGATTAGAAGGGAAAGCGAAGAGGGTTTGCGAATTCTTATTGAAGCATTAATCAGCTGCGGCGTGTCCATGAGCATTGCTGGAAGCAGTCGCCCATGTAGCGGTTCAGAACATCTTTTCAGCCATGCCCTTGAGATGATAAAGCCTAACCACTCGTTGCATGGTGAAAGGTGCGGCGTCGGAACCATCATTATGGCTTATTTGCATAGAATGAACTGGAAACGAATCAAAAATACGTTAAAGAAGCTCGGTGCACCTACCAACGCTAATGAGCTTTACATAAAAAACCAAGATGCAACCAAAGCCTTAGAAATGGCTACAACTATCAGACAAGAAAGGTTCACCATTCTCAACAAAGTCAACATGAGCCACGACTTCTGCAAAAGATTAGTGAAAGCAACAGGAATTGCTGTCGACTAGCGAATTCCTAATATGGTTTTGCTATTATAATTGTGAAGTCGCAACGTTTTAGTTATTTTTAAAGACTATTCTTATTTGAGGCTGTGATAATGAATACGAAAGACTTCGGTGACGGTACATCCGTCATGCGTCTAGCCATCTTCTTTTCAATTTTTAGCGCAGCATTCGGAATTTTCTTGCTATACCGACTGGATAATACAATCCATGGAGACCTTTATAACTTCGGTTTGCAGTTTGATTATAATTGGGCTTTGCCGACATGGACTCTTGAGCGCCTGCTGGGCGTCTGCTTAATTCTACCTATGGTTTTTGGCACAATCGCTCTAGTTTGGGATGTCCGTAGGAGTAGGAATAAGGAGCTTGTTGTTAGGCGCGTAGAGCCTAAGCTGTTGCAACAACAGTCGCAACAGCCACGACAGCAACCACCGAAGCAACAGCCGCAGCCTCCTCCAGTGTCTACTAGCAGCACCGATGATAAGGCGCAGGCCTTGCGAGAGAATTCGATGGTTATCTCTTGTCCTAATTGTAAAAAGGTATTCAGCAAGCCTCTTGTAATGCTGGACTTCAGTAGCAAAAAGACCCAGCTAGTAAATGTCTGCCCATACTGCAACACAGTCTTAGGTAGAGCATGCGACGAAGTAGAGAAAGACAACATTGACATTAGAACTCTAGATCTAGACGAAAAAGAAGAAAAGTCCAGACGGTGAAAACGCCGCCTTTATTGAAGGTGTTTTGAGCACGCGCACTTTGGTTTTTGGCTAAGTCAAAACGTCAATAGCACTAAAAAGTGGAAAGTTTTTTATTCGATTCCGAATCTAACATATATTTCTAAAGGGGTACTTGATAATGGTACATTCTTTTCGTTTCACATTGGGAAGGCAAACCTTCGATTCAGTGCGCATGAAGTTGGATGGATGCCATTTATCATTGAGGCTGGTAGAGACCTTAAGCTGGAAAAAGAGCAGGAGACACAAAAATAAACAGAGGTGCACTGACGTCTCCTTCGCTTCTCTCGTCCCTAACGTGCCTAAGTATATGTTCTAACGATCCTACATGGTTTGGTAGCGCAAGGCAAAATCAAAACCAACTTCAAAAACCTATCTACCTTCGTTAGCGCCTGATTCAACTTGTTTTGTTTCCTTTTGGGGTTGCGCTGCAGCTTTAAAGGTTTCAGTGAATTTGACCGCTGTTACCTTTGGGAAAAACTTCTGTATGTCCATGGCTATGCCTCTCTTTGCCACTTGAATTCCCTCTAGATAGAAGGAGTCTTCAGGCATTTCCACGCTAACAATTTTTGCTTTAACCGTAAACTTGAACTTTGCTTCTTCCACTGCTGGTGTCCTGCGATGAATCAGCGCTGCAATTTTCTCTTCCTCAGTCTCAAGTTTCTTCTTAACAGTAACGTCGTAGACAAGCGTCTTTCCAGCCAAGGGAAGATTAAAATCCAACAAAACACGTCCAGCACCTATCGCTCGCACAGTAGCCATTTTCCCATCGTGCTCAACACGCATCCCAAGCGTCGGGTTTATTCCCTCAGCAGTCAAATGCTTCAACGAAACACGCTTAACTTTCGCTGGATCCCGGCTTCCAAACGCCTTATCAGGTGACAGCTCAACAGGCGTAGCCTTATCAACTTCCATCTTCTCTAAGTTTTCGTCTAACGCCTTGAGAACCCAGCCTTCACCAATAACTACAAGTTTCGGCTCATAAATTTCGCCTTCCTTGTATAAACGCTCTTTTTTGGCGGTTTCTTCGCTCGTGGTGTCGAAAACCTCGCCTGTCTCTTTCACCTTAGCCACGTAGTCTATAACTATGAAGTCGCCCTTCTGCAAAGCCATAACCAATCATCCTTCAAGCAATATTTGCCAAAATAGTTTTGAACGGCAATAAAAACTTTCGCTATGTAAACCCAGCAATTCCCGCTCACATAGGCGTCTACTGCCTCGGCTTCGCTCGTTCCATGTCCCAACGCTTAAACACGTCCTCAGCAATCTGCGGTCTATAAACAAAAACGTCCTTTGGATTCTCCACATAAAGATAAACCATATAGACCCTTTCGAAACCGCCAGACCTAACGAGCATATAGCTAGGCTTCTTAGGAAACAGATGCTCATATCGCTCAAACACCTCACCAAAAATCTGCGCAATTCGTTCAGCAGAAACACTATGGTCAAAATTTATCTCAAAAGTGTAACAATAGAGGCGCAAATTACGCTCATCTTCATATGCGTAATTAGTGATATCTCTATGCAAAACCTGAAGGTTAGTCAGCGCCGCAATGTTATTTCCAATCGTCAGAATCTTTGTATAATTAATCGTGACTTCTTGCACAATTCCTTCAACAGCGCCTATGCGAACATAGTCTCCAACTTTGAAAGGACGCGCTGCAAGCAAATAGAGACCAGCAATAAAGTTGCCGATGGTTTGTTGAGATGCAAAGCCTACAGCGGCACCACCAAGAGCGGAAAAAGCCACAAACCATTCAGTAGTTAACCCGCCGACACGAACCACAACCAACGCAGCACTAATAAGAATCAAAATCCGAAAAGTCAAAACAAGGCTGTTGGAAACATTCGGAGCCAAATGCGCTCGTTTTCCAAATCTTCGCAAATGCCGTGTCACAAATCGCTCTAAAACAACCGCTATCACAGTTATTAAAATTAGAGAGACAATTTGTCCCAAAGTAAGTCCAAGAGGAGTCTGCAAATCAAGAAATTCCCAACTCAAGCTGTATTTCTCCTTCGACTTCTACTGCTCTGAAAAGGTTTTATAAGCTATTTGTATCAGCATTTCAGCATATTCTCCAACAAATTTAAGTGATCTTGCTCTATACGAAGCTAAATCTAATAATAGAGCGGAACGAAGGCGCACAAAATTGCAGCAAGAAAAAATTGTGAACAACCACAGAAAAGTCTACGTTGCCATTTTGCTACTGGGAATTATAAGCTTGTTAGGTGACATAGTGTATGAAGGTTCCAGAGGTATAGTTCCCAGCTACCTTGAATTTTTAGGCGCCACGGCAGTGGTGGTAGGTTTTGTAGGTGGGCTAGGCGATTTTCTAGGCTATGCTGTGAGGCTTATCAGCGGATTCTTATCAGACACAACCCGCGCTTACTGGTTCTTTATATTCCTTGGCTACGGCTTAATAATTGCAATTCCTTTGTTGGGAATCCCCCAGGGCTTGGAAATAGCCATAATCCTCGTTTTGCTTGAAAGGTTTGGAAAAGCCTTAAGGTCGCCTTCCAGAGACACAGTATTGTCCTTCATAAGCAAGGATGTTGGAGCTGGTAAAGCCTTCGGCATCCATGAATTCTTAGATCAAGTAGGCGCCATTGTCGGACCAGCAATGGTGGCTACATTAATGCTGTTTAGCATAAACAATTACAATTTCACGTTCACTTTCCTGTTCATACCCTTCCTAATACTTCTAGCCGCACTAATTTATACCTACAGAAAGGTTGGTGCCAAAACAGTCATCGCTGAACCACCAAGAACAGAAGGAAAAAGCGAGAAGCTAGCAAAACCCTTCTACATTTACACTTTCGCTGTCTTGCTAAACACAGTCGGACTGATAACTTTCTCGTTAATATTGTTCAAAGCCGCAGCAATCCTTCCAGAAACTGAACAGTGGATGGTGCCCCTCATCTATGTGCTCATCCAAGCCGTAGACGCACCTGTTGCCTTAATTGGAGGATATGCCTACGACAAATACGGCATCGGAATTTTGGTGATACCATTCATTCTTTCTATTTTCCCACCATTACTTACGGTAGCCGCCACTGACTTGTCAATTATAATAGTTGCCGCCGCCATCTTCGGCTTAGTGCTTGGAATGCAGGAATCAATATATCGTGCAGCTGTTTCGGAACTTACGCCAGTTGCTTCACGTGGAACTGCCTACGGCATATTTAACACTGCTTACGGAGCTGGCTTCCTCATTAGCGGCGTCGTATTTGGCTCTGTGATGCAGCTACAAATACCATTCGTCGCAACAGTACTATATGTGCTTGTGACGCAGATTATGGCAACAGCTTCACTGCTGAGCATTCGCTCAGAATTAAAGAAATAAAAATGACAAACCATATAGCCTCATTCCTCGTTATGCGCATCACGTTTTCCTATCACTATAGTTTCATTTCCAACGCGAATTTTCTCAGAAACCTTAAGCCCCACATTCTGTATAGCAGTTTCTATCTCAGAAACCGGCACCACAGGCGGTCCTATGGGTGTTAACTTCTTTTCGGTTTTCTCCATTATTGCAAGCCTTCCATTAGGTTTAAGCAATCTGGCAAGTTCCTTCAAGACTGCTTGCCTGTCATCCAATTCATGGTAAACATGTCTAAGAAAAATCAAGTCAGCTATCGAATTTGGAAGAGGAATATTTTTTCCGTTGTTCTGGAAGAATTCAACTTCCACTTTGCTCTTTGCGACATATTTCTCGGCTTTTTCAAGCGCTGCAGCTCGAATGTCAATAGCGATGACTCTTCGGGCTTTCTTGGCGAAGGGAATAGTGAAAAAACCTTTGCCACATCCGAAATCTATGACGGTGTCACTTGCCTTTAAGCCTAAACATTCTAAAATTCTACTCGGTGAATGAGGCAACCTTCGAAGAAAATTGTTCAAAACCAATGATAACAACGAATGAAAGGTCCGCCTAACTTTTTCACTCATCTGAGAACATCCAATCTCTGTTATGATAAGGGTTCCTTAAAGCTATTGATGTTGGAACATAAGGACAATCATTCACTGGCACCTAAAAGATTAAGTTGTGTTACTAGACGCATTTTTTAACGGTTCTTTGTCTCCGAATTCCTTGACTGAATGTTGCTGCATTTGTCGCAGTACTTGTAGACATCTAGGCGTTGTCCAACGGGTTTGAATCTAAGTTCTGCAGCAATTTGGGACCACAGTTCTTTGGCTCTCTTCGGTTCACAATCGTAGATCTGCCCACATTTTGGACAAATGACGTTAACGTGAGGAGAGGTGTTCGGATCGTATCGTGAACTCATATCAGCAAATCCTAGCTCTTGCAACAACCCTAACTCCTTAAGAAGATGCAACGTCTGATAAACTGTAGCCAGACTAATTGTTGGGAATTTCCGCAGTATTTTTTGATATATTTGATCAGCTGTTGGATGATTTTGGCTTGAAAGTATTAACTCGCAAATCTCTAAACGTTGAGGTGTGATTTTGTAGCCGCTATGGCGCAGTTTTGCTATTACATGTTGCATGTTCATGAGCATCATTGATTTTGTTTGGTATTTTATTTGTTGTTGTTACTTAAATCAGTTTCTAAAATAGCGCAACTCTTAAATAATAATGGTTTTTGTTTAGTATCAACTACTGGAAAATCACTTATGAACCACAAAGAGGAGGTGACAATTTTATGGAAAAGAAATATTCAAAGAATGTTGGCAGAGAAATGGTGGAAAAAGCCGGAGTCAACGTTAATCTCCTGATAGACAAGCTGAAGAAGGCTGCTGCGGCAGAGTTCACAACTTACTATTATTACACGATTTTGAGAATGCATTGCACTGGGCTTGAAGGAGAAACAGTGAAAGAGATAGCAGAGGATGCAAGGCTTGAAGACAGGCTTCACTTTGAGACGCTTGTCCCGCGCATTTATGAACTTGGAGGCGATTTACATAGAGATCTCAGAGAATTGCACGACGACGCTGCCTGTTCTGCAGCCTATCTTCCCAAAGACTCAAGCGACCTAAAAGCCATCCTGAAAGTTTTGCTTGAAGCCGAGAGGTGTGCTGTGCGAGTCTATACTGAAATATGTAACATGACTCAAGGCAAAGATCCCAGGACATACGACATATCATCGGCCATTCTGCATGAAGAAGTTGAACATGAAGCTTGGTTCCAAGAACTCCTCGAAGGAAGACCCTCAGGACACTTCAGGCGCAGAAGGCCTGGAGAAGGACCATACACACAGAAGTTCAGGCACGTAGAATGAGAAGAAGTAGAAGAGGCTGAACTATCTTCCCCTTTTTAATACTAATCTATAATAACAGCATTATGATTTGGGTCAGAGTGAGGCATATGAATACTGAAATAATCTGGATTGGGTCAATTGCCAGCCTATTAGCAGGATTGGCAACTGGTGCAGGAGCAATACCCGTATTGTTCACTAAAAAAGTCTCAGATAGATTGCTAGATGCCATGCTTGGGTTTTCAGCCGGTGTCATGTTAGCTGCCACATCTTTTAGCTTGATCGTTCCAGCTATTGATTTAGGTGGGCCTTGGGTTGCAGTGTTTGGAATTGTTTTAGGCGCGTTTATTTTACACCTAGTTGATCGTTTTGTTCCTCATTTTCATCCTGCATTGGGGCTTGAAGGTCGTCCCTCAAGGTTGTCGCGGGTGTGGCTTTTTGTTTTGGCAATCACAATTCATAACTTTCCTGAAGGATTGGCTGTAGGAGTAAGCTTTGGCAGTGGTGACATTGCGGCGGGTTTTGTGATAGCGATGGCTATTGGATTGCAAAACATGCCAGAGGGACTTGCTGTTGCTCTGCCCTTGTTGAGAGAAGGATATACCCGCCGCAAGGCATTATGGTATGGAACGCTAACAGGTTTAGTCGAGCCCGTCGGGGGTCTGTTGGGCGTAGCGCTTGTTTCCGTATTTATGCCGATTCTGCCTTTGGGATTAGCCTTCGCCGCTGGTGCAATGCTCTTCGTAGTAAGCGATGAAATGATTCCAGAGAGTCACAGGAAAGGCTTTGAAAGAGAGGCAACCTTTGGACTAATTGCAGGCTTTGTTATAATGATGCTGCTGGATTCTCTTTTTGCTTAACATAGCCTCAAACGGGTTGGATGGGTCCTCAATGGGAAAATATGCTAAAGTAGCTGAGATTAAGGGTGTCCCGATAAACACCATGCAAGTCTTCAAAATAGGAGGTTTTGAGATACTTGTTGTAAACGTTGACGGCGAGTTTTACGCGTTCAAAAATCGGTGCCCACACATGGGTTATCCGCTTTATCTTGGTAGTCTGGAAGGAGAAGTGCTGACATGTGGTTTTCACTATGCCAAATTTAATGTAAGGACTGGCGAATCATTGGGACTAGTTACTCGCGAATCTCTGAAAACGTTTGAAGTGAAAATTCAAAACTCTTCAATACTTGTTGAACTCAAACAAAGGTGAATTTGAAAATTGGGAAATCAGCCAGTGCATTGCTAAGGTTTATGTTCCTGTGTGATTCAACATTTTTGTCAAAATAGTGCAACACTAACACTCTCGTTAAACAAAAGTGTTTTATTAAGTGCCATTGTAGTTACTTACCCATTTGACATAGGAGGTGAGTGGAACGACAAAAAAGGAACTTGTAAGTATGTTAAACAAAGCGTTGGAATTAGAACATGCGGCGAGGATTCAATATTTGGCTCATGCAGAGCAGGTGGATGGCCTGAACGCCGAACCGATAATTGAAAGATTGAAAGAAATCGCTGAGGACGAGAAAAAACATGAAGAAATGTTCAGAGAAATTATTGGAAGCTATTTAGACGGTGTGCCCACAATGGGTATGGCACCAACGCACCCAGCCAGCACGGTAAACAAGATTCTGGAAGTAAACCTCAAGGATGAAAAGCATGCGGTTGACGTCTACATGGGGATTATGAAGAAAATACACGAAATGAAGGAAGAATTGAAGTATGAATTCTTCCAACTCGAACATAAGATAAGACATATCATAACGGATGAGCAGGAACATATATCGGAATTGAAGCTTCTAATGGCAAAACGAAAGTGACCGTTTCCATTTCAAAGCAACATTCCACTACAGGGTCATTGGTTGCGGCTTCAAAAGCGAAATGTAGACAAGCCATATGAAGATTTGTGAAACCACTGGGTCACTTCTAGTTTTCTTTAGCACTGAACTAGTTAAGAGCTACGCCCACTCCTTCGATGTAATCACTGAACCGAGAGTTTGAACGTCGTTCTGACTAGGGTTTTATGGTAGCCCGGGAGAGGTTCGAACTCCCATTTAGTCTATTATTCCTGCAAACACTCGCCAACAACAATCGTCACAACAAAACATATTTGGGTCCTAATAGAGTGGTCTAGCGCTGTTGCGCGCACGCACACACAACAACAACCACAACATTCTAAATATTCCTTCTTAGGTCTCTAACTCTTTTGGCTTTGCCCATAAACCTCGGCAAACTACCATAAGGAACAAGCTCAACTCTTGCCTTCACACCAACAATCGACTTAACATGCTCATCTATCTCCTTAACCAACGACTGCAACTTCGACAAGTCACCGCCTACGCTTTCAAAACATTCTTTGCTTGGTTCTAAACGCAACGTCATAACATCCAACTCTTCAGGCCTCTCAATAACGATTTCATAGTTTTCAGAAGCTCCATTCACACGCAAAAGCGCATGCTCAACCGTTTTCGGCCAAAATTTGACGCCTCTAATCTTCAGCATGTCATCTGCTCTTCCAAATATTCTCTCCATCCTCACAGAAGTCCGTCCACATGCGCACTCGTCAACATTAAAAGAGGTAGTGTCGCCTGTTCTAAACCTCAGAACAGGTGTGGCTTGCCGCGTTAATGTAGTTAACACAAGTTCTCCTGTTTCACCCTCTTTAACTCTCTCACCTGTTTTGGGGTTAATGACTTCTGGTAAGAAATGGTCTTCCTCAATGTGCAACCCATCATGCTCTGGACATTCTACTGACACGCCTGGTCCGATTACTTCTGACAATCCATAAATGTCAAAGGCTTCCAATCCTAAAAGCTCTTCAATTCGCTCTCTGAGTTCTTCTGACCACGCTTCTGCGCCGAATAAACCGCTCTTCCACTTTAGGTCTTTAGCGGGGTCGATGCCCATTTTCTCTTTAGCATATCTGCCCATAAATGCTGCATAACTAGGCGTGCACGTAAGCACAGTTGTTCCATACTCTTTTGCAAGGCTTATTTGACGTTCTGTTTCTCCTGCAGCAATAGGCAAAACTGTTGCGCCAATTTCTAAAGCTCCATAATGAAAGCCTAGACCGCCAGTGAATAAGCCGTATCCATAAGCGTTCTGCACTACGTCGCCTTTTCTTGTTCCAGCCGACGCATAAATTCTTGCCATAACTTTGGACCAAACTTCCAAATCGTTTTTAGTGTAAGCGCATGTTGTCGGATGTCCCGTTGTTCCGGAACTTGCATGCAACTCGAGAACATCGCCTAAGTCTGCAGCCAACATTCCATATGGATATGCTTTCCGCAAATCCTCCTTCTCAGTAAACGGAATTCTCCCCAAATCGTCCAAAGTTTTGACATCATCCGGAGTTATTCCAGCATCCTTAAACTTATCTCTGTAAATGAGAACTCGCTCATAGCAATACTTCACAATCTTTCTAAGCCGCTCTTCCTGCAACTGCAAGAGCTTGTTTCTTGGCATTTTTTCAAATTCTGGCTGGAAAATCCAGCTCTCAACTGAACCCTTCATTCAATCACCAAGTGTTGCTCCTATCACTGATAGGTTAATAAAATTAAGTCTTGTGATGCTTTAAGAGGCGAGTTGACATTGGATTTTGCTACATCAATCAGTAAGCCATCTGGAAATTTGTGTTTCCTTTTCAGTTTTCAACTCTATACCCATAGGTTTGAAAGTCTGGTCTAAGGCGGTAATCAAGTTTCTCACGTAATCTTCCACATTTATTTCGCCTAGATTGGTCACAAACTCTGCAGGTTTAACGGTGAAGGTTTTCTCCTTGTACTTGAAGGGCTTCACCTTGACGAAGGAAACAGTGTCCCACCGGTTAAGATGCTTGCCAGCGTCAATAAGCTGCACGGCACATTGATAAGGCTGAGGCGAAGTTTTCATATCGGCTATTTTTTCGTTAGGGTCAAAATAAAGCCGCACTGAATAAGCTAAATCCTCTAAGCTAACCTTTCTGTTCCTCAAATCAGATACTGCTTTTGTGGCAACTTCTTTAATCATCTTCTTGGCTTGCGCATATTCTTCAAAATTCTTTACAGCAGAAAGTTCTCTAACACATTTGCCGAATACTTCGTTGATGAATTTTGGCGCATTGGATTTCATCGGCGTGACGCCCTTAATATCTGGTGTTCCATCAGTCAATATTCCGAAATAGGCTTTCTTTGCCTTTGGCAGAACACACAAGTTATAACGCTTTTCAACAGCTAAATCCAAACTGAACCTTTCTTTCACTGCTTTGATTAACCATTCTACCTGCTCGTTAGAGACATTATCCAGAAACAGCGAATCTGTGTCGCCGTAAAGAGGTCTTAAACCTTTTCCTTCAGCCATTTTCCAAGATTCCTTAAGCACAAAACGACTATATCCTGTTATAGCTTCGGCGAGGGGCGGACAGGCTACACCGTGAATTCTGACAGTCACGCCGTAACTGGAAACACTCATCAACTTCAAGAGTTTCGCCACTACGTTTGCCATTTTTCTCTCTTCTTCTGACAGCGATTGGTTTTTGGCTGCTGGCTTGAACAGTTTTATTCGCAGTTCCTTCAAGGCGCCGACTAGTATGGAGTAGAAGCCTCTACGTTTTGTGCACACATGGTAATCAACATCTGGAATCTTGTTGTCTCTGCATTCCGGATGAGCGCAATCTACTGTCTCGTAGGATAGGTTGAAGCTGTCGATGCAGCTTGGATATAGGCTTTCGAAATCACAAACAACAGTGTTGAAATAGATTCCAGGCGTCGGTGCAACAGTCAAAGCGCCTACAACTCTATGCGGAGTTTTTCCGCGCCTCAACTCCTCAGCCGTAGGAATAAGCATGTTATTCTTTCTCAGCCAAGTGTAGATCATGGACTTTATCCAATCACTCACACGTCTACTGCTAAAGGCTTCAACCAACGGAATATTTGCGATTCTGGAAAGCATCCAGGCTGAATATAGTTTTTCTGGGTCAATTTCCTTAACACCGAAGAATTCTTGACCTAAGTGTGGAGTCGGTTGGAGAAGAAGATTAAGCCAATTCAAAATTTGAGCATACTTTGATGGGTCTTTTGTTTCAAATTCCTTGAAATTGTGTTCAAACTTTTGTCTCTCTGGTGGAGCTTCTAAAATTGGTTTTAAGTCGCTTTCAGAATGCAACGTTCCAAATACTAGGCCTTTATCGTAAACATATGATTTTGGAAAATCAACTTCACATTCCCAAACTTGCCGAAATCTTTTAGCGGCTCTCAACGCAATTTTAGGATTAGGCCAGAAAACTTTAGTTAGGGGTTTTCTCTCGCCACTGAACAAGTCTGTTTTTTCTGTGACTTCTGTACTGCCGCTAAAGTATTTGACTGTTTCATTTTCTTCTTGAGTCAATGGGTAAAGTGCCAAAAAATATGGCTTGTATTTATCATCTACGATTTCTTCCATTTTTCCCTCAGTATTTATGAATCTGAGTTTTATTGCGTTTGTTTCAGTTAGTGTTGCATCTAGAAGATATGCGGCATTCAATGCTATGCTTCCTTTAAGCCTAATTCATTCTTTATCGTGTCAAGTTCTTTTTCTGTCAGCTTTTTGGGATAATTGTATATTGGACCGCTAGGCTTTTCATTGTAGTATGGGCGGTTACAGTCTGGGCTTCCAGATGTGACGAAAGGCTCGTTCCCTCGAGTAACCTGTAATAGCGTCGGGTTGTCAACGCCGAAGCCAGTTATGCAGCCTTTCTCGTCGAAACGCATGTTTTCACATCGAACAATTCCACTTACTATTATATATCGTGCCAATTGAATTCGTCTATATGTTTGGATTGATGGTTGAGGCTTATTTTCTAACGCAGTTCCAGCAATAGGCGTAAAAGCGAAAAGAGCTGGAAGAATCCCCAAATTCACGCATCGCTGAACAGTTTCAACCATTTCCTGTTCAGTTTCGCCTAACCCAACAATCAAATGAGTGCTAACCTTGCCTTCCCCAAAAACATTAACGGCATCGCTTAACAGTTCAAACTGCCTTTCCCAGCTGTATGGACCTTCTGCAAGTCTGCCCTTAACTTCATCAAACAGGTCTTCTGTTGCAGCATCCAATGGTATGCCGATTCTTTCAGCTCCTGCTTGAGCTAACAGCCTTATGTTTTCCCTATTCAGTGGCTGACATGAAACTGAAATTTGAACATTGGCCTTCTGACGAATCGCCCTTGCGAATGCTATCAAGTCTTTGATAACTTCGGGATAGTTTAAGGCTTGAAGACAGACACGTTTTATTCTGCCATTTTTGGCCGCCTTCTCCAGCCCATTTAACACATGTTCTGTTGGGAAGACAGGCCACGAAACTCTTGATAACATGTCTGCTTTACTATGGCTTTTTTGAGCTTGAGGACAGAAACCGCAATTTGCAGTGCATTTGTTTTCTTTATACGTCATTAGATAAGCGGTTGTGGGTGCAGCGTCGAGTTTGCCACTTAAAAGACCGAGGACTATAGCGGAGCCTAGCGAAACGCGAATTTTCCTTGGGGCTTTCTGGGCTGTTGCCAAAGTTGCACGCTCTTGTTGCATTCTAGATTAAGTGAAGTTTGGGTTAATATCTGTTACAAATGTCCCTAAAAAATACTTGAGCAATGTTGCGGTTTACTAATGATTCGAAATTCACAAACGATTTATCCCAAGTACGGCAACCGAAAATAGAGCGTGTTCGTATGCGAAAATCAAAGCTTGAATCCTACGAGGAAATATTAGGTGTCATAGTCAAGAAGCCTCTAACCATTGATAGCATAGCTTACGAAACTGGTATGGAATGCACTGTTCTCAAGCAACGCTTGGATTTCTTAATGCAAAATAGTCTGGTTGAAGAGCGTGTTTCAGGCAAGAAAACATTGTACGCAATCACTGAGCGTGGTTTATCCGTTTACAGAACTCTCAGCTTCCAGAAATACCTCGAAAAAGTGGCTACTGCCATCCGGACAATGGATGAAGCGATACATGTTATCCCATTGATAGAGGACAGCGAAGATAAGGAAAACGAAAACTATTAAGCAAAGTTTCAAGTTTTCCATAGCGAAGGCAATGAATCGACTTCTACCTAGAACTGTTTGGGAAATGAATGAAGCGCAGCTCAGAAGGCTGTTAGATACAGGAATGCCTATTTTGAATTCGAAGAGAATTCGTTTTTATGCGCCAAGTTTCATGTATTACAAAACAAGCCATTACTGTTCTTCAAAAAAGGATTTCCCAACAATTTCTATCACTGGCAAGGGCTGTGCGCTTAAGTGTAAGCATTGCGGTGGAAAAGTTTTGGAAACAATGCATCCAGCCACGACTCCAGATAGGCTATTTGACTTATGCGCCAAGTTCAAAGATAATGGTGCTTCGGGTTGTCTGATAAGCGGTGGATGTCTGCCTAATGGTTATGTGCCTTTAGGAAATTTTGCTGATGCTATTGGAAGAGTTAAGCGTGAATTGAGTTTGACTGTTTTTGTGCACACAGGCGTCATTGATTCTGATACTGCCAAGAAGCTTAAGAATGCCGGTGTTGACGCAGCGTTAATTGACGTTATCGGCTCAGACGAGACAATACGAGAAATTTACAATCTAAATGTGACTGTCAATGATTACGAGAATTCCTTAAAGGCGCTGCATGAAGTCGGCATAGTGTTTGTGCCTCACGTTATCGTGGGTCTTCATTATGGAAAGCTGAAAGGCGAATTCCAAGCCCTAAAAACGATATCTCAATACAAGCCCTCCGCCCTCGTAGTAATCGCCTTCATGCCCATTCACGGAACAGAAATGGCAAATGTTGAACCGCCAAAATCCATCGACATAGCCAAAGTAGTGGCAGCAGCTAGGCTTATGTTTCCTCAAACACCATTGGTTCTTGGCTGTATGCGACCAAAAGGAAAACACCGCATAGAAACAGACACTTACGCCATAAAAGCCGGAGTAAATGCCATTGCATTTCCAGCAGAAGAAGTCATAAAATTCGCCGAAACCCAAGGATGCAGCGTATCCTTTTCCTCGTTCTGCTGCGCACAAATTTATGCGGACATTAAGTCTTCTCGCTTCGATTTCTAAACAACGAGCCCTTAAAGGTGCTCATAATTTCGTTTTTCATTTTCGAATACTGGGCACTTAGTCGCTTAGCATCTCTTTTTGCCATGCCTTGCCGAATCAGCTGCTTCTCAAAGGCTTTTCTGGTTCTGCGCACTTTCCAGACTAATGTAACCCATAAGGCGAAGAGACTGAACAAAATGCTGGCTACCGAAACGGCTATAGTAAATATACTGCTGATTTTCATTTTGTCTTCACTTAGAATTATAGCCTAGTGGTTTAGTTCTACTCCTCTTCCTCTTCTTCACTGCGTTTTTCAGCTAGCTTCTCTTTGACTTTTCTCTCGATTTCTGCGCCTATTTCGTCGCCTCTCAGTTTTTTCTCGCCGCTTACAGCTCTCTTCATTACGTCGCTGAGGCTAGTGAACACAGATATGTAGTTTTCAGTCATTCTGACTGCAGTTTCTTCCGGCATCCCTGCTTCTTTCAGTTCCTTGTAGAAGGCTGCGGCTGCTTTGCCCATGTCTCTTCCTGCTTCTTCGGAGAATACGCTTCCAATTATCGACTTCAGCAGGTTTGGAATCTCTTTCGAAACTACGCTTAAGACTTCCTTGAGTTCTTCAGCGTCTTCTATCTTGCCTTTGCTCTTTTCTCTTTCACTCATTTTTCATTCCACCTCCATTTACTACGCCTTGTGGCAATTAACAGTTTTGGAGCCTGCGAATAAGCTCGATGGCTTGGCTCTTTCTGATTTCAGCCTCAAACTCAAACTGGTTCTTCTTCACGTTTATTTACCTCTACAAGAACTAAAGGTCTGGGTAACACTGTTATTTATTATGGAAAAAAGTGACCAAACTGTCGGTCACTCTACAAGTTCGTAAACGTTTCCATATCCTTCAACGTGGCGGATGATGCCTTCCTTTTCTAAACGTTTAACTCTTTCTCTAATAATTCTTCTTGAAGCTTTTCCACGCATTGTCTGCACCTGCCTTGTTATGGCTGAAATGTTTAATCGTTATCGCAAGGCTAATGCTTGAATTATGCATCGAGAAATGTCATCTTGAACAATCCACGTTTTCCGCAAATGTTTTTCTGCAGTTTTTAGGCGGGCTGCAACTTTCAATGGCTCACCATACAAGCCCACGCCCACACGTGTCATGCGCAAATAAGGAGCTAATCCTTCATATTCAGGATTGTTTACTATGAAAGCCTCTAACGTGTCGAGCCTCTTGATTATTAAATCAAGTTTTCGGCTTAACTCCTCAATGCTTGTGCTGTCTTCGCTTGTTTTCTCCGTCATTATTCTCATGCTATTATACGTTTGCAAATTGATAAAAGTGTTACCAGCATTCTTCGAAGTGTTTCGACATCACACTTTGCTCAATGGATTAGGTCTTCTGGAACAAACTGCCTAAGCCTCTGCAAAAACCACATCTTGTCCTTATCGCCAACTTTGGCTTCTTGAATTGCTTGCTTAAGCATGTGAATCGACTGGTCCATGGCTTTGCGATTCACTGGATAAGGCACGCCGTCTTTTCCTCCATAAGCAAAAGAGTATTTCACTGGGTCTTTCCAGCTTGGCTTCTCGCCATAGACAAGCTCTGCGACTAGGGCTAAGCCTCTGACAGTTGCTGGACCTACTCCTCTGAATCCTAATAGTTCCTCGTAGTTTTTGGGTTGAAACTCGTAAACTGCCTTTAACATTTTCCAGTTTATGTTTCGAGGCATGGATAAGACATCTATTGGATAATCTTTCCACGCAGCGTCAGCGATTTTTGGCAGCCATTCTTGAATTGACTTCTGATAAGTCGGCCTGACAGACATGAGCATGCGCATAGTTTTTTTCGGCGGTTCCTTAGCTATATCAACTGATGTTCTTCTGCAGTCTTCACTTTCTTTTGCGGTCATGTCTAAGGCAACTTCACGCTTTATATCGCCGACGATGCCACTGTGAGGTTCAACAACAAAGCTTCTTATATTACCTGAAAGCCAATGATAACGTCTTGCCGTGCGGTCTTGCGTGCTCATACCTTGCTGAACAACCGCCCATTTCCCATTTTCATCAACAAAGAAGGCGTGATGATAAAGCTGATAACCAGCCTGAATCGCTGCATTATCCACTTTGGCGCTCATTTTGCTTGCATAACATAAAGTTTCAACATTGGCGTTTGAGAAGCCAAATTTTTCGCCGATGTTCACAATTTCTGAAGGTGCTTGCCGAGACATTCTGCCTTTACCACCACCCACAGCAATCCCGTGATCTTCTTGTGCGATGGCTTGTTTCAGAACGCCCGTCACAACCGTTGTGACCCCTGATGAATGCCAATCATAGCCCAAAACACAACCTAATGCTTGAAACCAGAAAGGGTCAGAAATTCGCTCCAGAAACTCGGCGGTGCCATATTCGTTAACGATTATTGTTACGATTTCTCGGGCAAGTTTCTGCATGCGAACAACTAGCCATCTTGGCGCCCTACCATAATGAAGCGGAAGTTTGGCAATGCCTGTTCTTTGCACAATCGCACCGTTTCCAATATGAACATAACTTGGAAATGGTTTAAAGTCTTCTTAACAAGAATCTGTAAATGCTTGCTTCTCCGTTGAACTTAAATTATGGAACCAGTAAATTTCATATATGGAAATTTCAGCGATTAAGGAGAAAGATGTTTGGTTAAGTATGTTCGAGCTGTGAAAGATCAAGCCTCAACGATAAAGCAGAATCTACCTTTCCTCTGTCCTAACGTAGATTACCTCCAAAAAATGTTAGCCGACTCTAAAGCGGTCGTATTTTTGGCTAAGGATAAGGATGTCATAGTGGGAGTTGCGGGTGGTTGGCTTAACGGAACGCCTAGTGGATATGATGCTGAAGACGAGTTTCTTAAGGAGCATGTGGCTTATAACGAGGCGCACCTTGATTGGATTGCAGTGAAAGAGGAGTATAGAGTGAAAGGAATAGGTTCAATTTTTATCGAGAAAATATGTGGTTGGGCGAGGGAACAGGGTAAAAAGAAGATTTGGGTAGAAGTATCACGGAAAAAAAGTGATCTTGAAGCTGTTTCCTTCTACAAAAATCATGGTTTCAAAGAGATTGGGACGTTCCGAGATCAGAACGGAGAAGAATATGCAACCATGCTCAAACAGTTATAAGTTTGCTTTTACTTCTGCAATTTAAAACTTGCTCGTGGTAAACTATCATGAAAGTTTGTGGAATTAACGGTAGCCCCAGAAAGAATGGAAACGTCGATATACTCATATCTCAAGTGTTGAAAGGTGCAGGCAGCAATGGAGCAGAAACATACAAAATTTATCTTAACGACCTGCAGATAAAGCCGTGCCAAAGTTGTGGAGTTGATCCATATCCAAAGCTTTGTCTCTTTGACGATGACATGAAAGAAGTTTATGCCCTACTGGAATCTTGTGATGTCATAGTGCTGGGTTCTCCAGTTTACTTCGACACTGTCAGTGCACAAACTAAACTCATGATTGACCGTGTGAACTGCTTAATGCCTTATGTTGCGAAGTCTGACGGCACATTTGAATTTGAAAGAAGAATAAAGAAACGAAAGAAGGGAATTTTCATAGCCGTAGCAGGCGCAGAACAAGAATTTGACATAGTTCTGACCACTGTGAAAGGTTTTTTTAACTGGACAAACATCGAGTTAGTCGAGAAAATCCTTTATTCGCACGAGGACAACGAATTAGGCGGAGTAAAGGACAACGAAGAGTTGATGAACCGAGCATTTGAAATTGGGGTCCAAATAACTAAAAAATGAATCAGCTAAGCTCTATTCCGAAATTCTCTCAGAGCTATTTTTCATATCACAACATCTTTTTAGTAAGTGACCTTCGCGGTCGATTTCTCCGTGGTGTATCCTCGTAGTAGAAATTGGTGCATGGTTTTCTGAAGGAACCATGTCTATAACCACTATTTTAAGAGGATAAAGTCCTCGTTCCTTCCTTTCTTCATTTATCGCTAGTCCCATAGGCTCAGTTTCTCTGCTCACAATCAAGGCGTCTATGCTGTCCGTTCCTAAAGTCACACCGTAAACATCATTTAGCGGGACAATTTTGGCTCTCTCCATAAATCCGTGTACGCGCAAAAAAGCCTCAAGTTCTTCTAAACGCTGCTCATATGGCGCAGCTGGATGCGGCTTATTGAGTTTGTTAAAAAACTCGTCAGAACACAAACCAATTAACACTTGTTCGCCAACTTCAAAGGCTTTGAACAGCAAAATTCTATGTCCCTTATGAAACTCGTCAAAGGTTCCACCCACAGCAACAGTCTTGAACGTTTTTTGCATCTGTTCTTTCTCATCCTATTAGCCTAGCGCCTTGAATATCTATTCGAGCCACGAGAATTTTTTCTTGTGGCAGAACCTGCTTAAAAGCGTGAACCACATTTTCGGCATTTTCCAACGTTGTGAGTGCGTGCACAGCTTCGCCTACCATGTTTTGTGCTGCACCTATTGCTCCAGCCTTATCAGCAAGCTTAAGCAATGCTTTCACACGTTCTGTAGTGAAAACTGTCTTCTCCGCAAATTCGCGGCAGCAAGCCAAAAAGTTTTCGAGAGAAGGCTCAGAAAGGATTTTCTGCAAAGTCTTGTCGCCCCACTTGTTCACAGCTAATCGTTTCTGCGGAGAAGACAACACGTCCCTTGTAGGTATTGGTCCGAAAACTCCAGCAACAATCACGTAATCCGAAGTTATGGGTATACGGTCTATTACGGCTATGCCTGGAGCACCAGCTTCTAAGGTGAGTATGCATCCGCCAAGCATTAAGGGCCCCACAGTGCCTAAACCAGTTTTACATTTAACTTCTGCCACATGCGCTATTCTGCCTATCTGATTATAGGTTAGGCTTAAGACCAAAGCTTTTGACAATGCCAAACCAGCAGTCAATGCGCCTGCAGCGCTTGAACCAAAACCGGCACCAATGGGAATCTTAACCCTGTGTTTAACAACAACGTCGTACGTTTCGCTCACCCTGCCTAACAGCATTTGCACCACAGTTTTTGTAGTTTCAGCTTGAGGAAATTCTTTCCCATTTATGTATATGCGAACGTTGCTGGCTTTGGCCTTTGAAACATAGACTTCGGTTGTGACTCCTTTCTGGATTCCAAATCCGCCTCCACGAGCGCCCACTCGTTCAAGGTTAATGATTGGTTTTCCATCTGGTTTTCTGTCACAAATCTCAAAAAAACTGGAGATGCCTGCTGGAGAAAACGCTTTTGCCGTCTTGATCACGTGTTAGCTGCCTTCTCTTTTTGGCCTTAAACTTGGAAAGGCTCGATAACATGCTTCCAGAATTGGTGGACCAAGTATTAGCATGAAAGGTATTTCTGTTGCGAATGTCCACACGAAGAGTATTAAGGCAGCATAGGTAGGCAGTTGAAATGCGCTGTTGAACAACGCGGGCATGATGAAAACTTGGCTATACCCCCAGACTCCCAGTCCTACGATTACGCTTCCCACTAGAAGTCCTATAACTGAAGCAATGCAGTAACTTCTCCATTTAGGTATGAGGAATCCAACTGCTATTACCAACGCATAACTGAAGACAAAGACGCCTACCACCACGTTAATTCCTTGCATCACATCTGAAACTGTTACGTTAGCGCCAAGGCGTGCATAATAATCTACAACCAGATTGGGATTAATGAAAAGGTATCCTGTAGCGATGAGGATTATACAACCAATGCCTAAACCTATCAACGTCTTCTTCCAGTTCAGATTTTTTCTGGCTATCCAGCCCAACAGAAAGAAACCAATGAAGTTTGCAGTCACGCCTGCTGTCAAGCTAAGAAGCGGGTCATGATGAATTAGTACGTCGCTGATGAAAATGCCTATTGCAGCGCTGATTCCTCCTGCCCAGCGACCAAACAGTACAGCAACTATGGCTGGGACAAATACAACAGGCCAGAATCTCACAATGCCTACAACAGGTGCAAAAACTGGGAAAATTGCAAAGGATAAATATCCAAGAGCCGCATATAATGCGCCTCCGACACCTGCCATTGCAACCTCAATCGCCTTCATCCCTATCCCCTCAAATTACTGATGTTTACGTTTGTAAAGTCCATGGTCGGTAGATAAGAATTGTGTATGGATTGTTTAAACAGGTTTAAACTTTCCATGCTTTTCATCGAACGATGAAAATATACTGGTCTGTTCTCTTCCAAAAAGGAGCATTCCACAGTCAAAGGAAACTGTCCGAATGCAAAGTCCTCAAAAATGAACTAAAAAAGCCAAACAGCCTAACCCATTCACACTCTTCACAAACATAACTCAAAAGACTCACAACACGCCACAACTCCTAATACACCAGAAACATATTTGGATCCAAATAGACGGGCCTAACAACGTTGCGCACGCACACACGTCATACCATTCTCAACACAAAAAACACTATTACATCAAGATTCTGCCAATTGTCGAACATTCGTACAGTTATGTGTAGTTTTGTTCTACGCACAAATCATCATATTCAAAACTGCGCTGATTCTGGTGCACGGAGAAAATAAAAATGAATCTCTTAAAGAATAAGAAAGCTTTGAGCACAGTAGTGACTACGCTTATAATTCTAGTAGTTTCAGTACTGCTCGCAACAGTCGTAACCTTCTACGCCATCAACGTAACAACCACAAGAGTTCAAGAAGAAAGCATACAGATCTACAAGCTTCACACATGGCACAACGGCACAACCTTTGCAGAGTCAGCCTTTTTGGTAATTAACACTGGCGGTCGAGATCTAGTTCTGGACAAAATTGCTGTCAGAGGTCAAGAATGCGATTGGGCAGATGTTTACTACGTTAAGACCCAAGACACAATCAATGATGATCTTCAATATGCACCATCTGCAAACCTCACCGACGGCGGAACAATCCAAGTAGGCACAACCAATTACACATTCGACACCTCAACCAGCGACACAATATTGAAGTCTGGATGGAGCATGATAGTCTACATTGCCAACCCAGACCACGTCTCAGTCAATGACATCGGCGTAACAGTTGGTATAACCATATTCACTGCTAACGCTCAATACTACAAGGAAGCCAACGTAGAAGCTTCTGACTAAAACCGCAGCATCAATCCTTTATTTTTTTCTCTATTTTTATGTTCCAAGTTTCAAAATCTATAAAGTGAAACTGGCGTCAGATTCCAGAGTAATGATTCTGTATACTTATGTGTAGTTTTGTTCTACGCACACCATCTTATCTTACTATAGCAGCGAAGTTTCCATCAAACATGCAAGAGAGGAGACTGTTCAACAATGCATCCAAAAAAGCTAAGAAACTTTCTGAAGTCCAAAAAGGCCTTGACTGTGCCAGTGACCTATCTCATACTTTTTGTTTCGCTTCTGGCTACGATTTCGGTAACTTACAGTTTTGCCATCGTAAAGATAAGCGCCAGAGGAGCACTGCTTAAGGTTTCTGTGGCTAAGCAAAACATGCTTGTATTGGACAGTGCAGTGCATTCTGTTGCATGGAGTTTTGGAGCATCAGAAGTTGTTTACATGGACGATTGTGGAGGCCCATTCAAAACTGAATCAACGGCAAAAGATTTAGTCATCAACTTCACAGACGAACAATCATTTAACAGTGTCGTGTTCAACAGTTCAATTGGAAAAGTCTTCTACGAACTTGAATCTTCTGAATCTAGTAATGACGGCTTGTTCGTCAAAGGCGATTACAAAGCAATAATTAATCAAAGCGCATTTACGATGACACAGCTGTATTTTGCGTCAAGTAATGATGCTGAAGAAATAGTGCTCTGTTATCGTCCATCTGCGGCTGCGTTATTAATCGGTACAAGCAACGGAAAACCATTAAACGTTATTCGAATTTACATTGTGAATCTTAATTCTTCACAAAGTCTGAATCTTAAAGAAACGTTCTACTTGAAAGTAACATCGCTAAACGTAACTACTTTCACGCAGCAATTTAATCTGAATTCTTCTGTTTCCTCTCTTGCCTTAAAAGCTGTTTTTGAGGACACTCTAAGCACTGTTTGGCTTCCTGTTTCTAGCAACGCCGAAGGCTCGGTTGTGAATCTGGAGATTGTTGTGTGCAATGTCAAAATTCAAAAGGCGGAGGTGTAGTGTCTGCCATCCATAACGTCTAGTTACTTGTACACGTTTATTGCTTTACTGGTGGTTAGTAGCCTTCTCGTATTCTCTTTTATGGCTTACGCTGACGCTTTGCGCTTTTCGTCAGAAGTCAATCAATTGAAAAACTTAATGGATAACACTGCAGCGAAGAGCACTGAACTTTTGACGCTTACACTGACCACAAATGCAACTGCTGAAGCTTATCTGCAAATGCCATCAGTTATAGGCAGCCAGCAGTATTGGCTTCAAATCCGCAACGATTCCGCCAAGACGTGGATTGAAGGTGGCTTCGGAACAAGGCTTACGGAAGGAACTGACTTGCGTGTCTATCTTCCAGAAGAAGCGTCAGCAAACGGCTATTACGTTGGAGGCTATGGTGCCTTACATTTTGAGTGCTATTTTGAGGCTGATGTTTTGTGGATTCGTTTGGAAAGCTCAGGTTAAGGTGAAACAAGTATGAAGTTTAGTTCAAAATCACACAAAAACTCGGCAAAAAAACAAGTAGAACTTGAAGAAATGACCGCTTTAGAAGGAGAGCTAGTTGAGTTTCTGGACGTTAAAAAATGGAGTGTTCCAGAAGGATACGTCGAAATTGAATATTACCCGCTTAAGCCGCCGTTTTCTTATGCTGCTGTCGTGCAGAATATCGAAACTCTCGAGCATCTCTACATTCTTGACGAGCTTCCATTAACAAAAGAAGAACGCGACGCCTATTTCAGGTTAAGAAACATTCTTGAATTTGAACTGCAAGCTCCACAAGGCGAAGAAACTCTAGCAGAATCTTTCCGTAGACAAATGCCCACAATACTCTCTGAACACCAAAAAGCATTTGCCACAATTTCTCCCGTTCCGATGCGCAAAATTCTCTATTATCTAGAAAAGGACATAGTAGGCTATGGAAAAATAGACCCGTTGATATACGATGACAGTGTTGAAGACGTTGGATGCGGAGGAGTAAACAAACCTATATTCTTGTGGCATAGAAAATATGAAAACATAAAAACGAACATAATTTTCCATGACGAGCAGGAACTTGACGATTTTATTATGCGTGTCGTTCAAGGCTGGAAAGCACGTAAGCATAGCTTTCCCCATAGTTGACGTTACATTACCTGAGAAGCACCGTTTAGCTGTTTCTTTTGGAAAGGAAACAACACCTGCTGGAACGTCATTCACTATAAGAAAATTCCGAAGAGACCCATTCACAATAATCGATTTGATTGAAAACGAAACCATAAACGAGAGCATAGCGGCTTATTTGTGGCTTCTAATGGAGAATAAAATGTCAGCCATGATTATTGGAGCAACAGGCGCAGGAAAAACCACAGCCCTAAACGCAATTGCTTGTCTCATACAACCAAACCACAAAATCATTTCAGTCGAAGAAGTGGCTGAAATAAATCTGCCACATGAAAACTGGACTTCCTCAATTGCACGTTCAGGCTTCGGCGTTGAAGGCGAAGGCGAAATCACCCTTTACGATTTAATCAAGTCGGCTGTGAGACATCGTCCAGACCTAATAATTGTAGGCGAAATCCGAGGTGAAGAAGCGTATGTCCTATTTCAGGCTTTAGCCACTGGACATGGTGGTCTCTGCACGTTGCACGCTGAAGATGTTGACACTTCAGTGAAAAGACTTACGCAACCGCCGATGAATATTCCGTCATCAATAATTCCACTGATGAATTGCGTAATAAACGTGCGACACGTTAGAACACCAGTTTTTCTGGAACCAGGGAAACATCTTTCAAGCCGAAAATTTGTGAGCATATCAGAAATAAAAGACGCAAATAACTTCCAAGAAGTCTTCAGCTGGAATCCTTCATCTGACACTTTTCAAGAAAACTTGGCTCAAAGTCATCTTTTGAAGAAAATGTCAATAGGCTTGGCCATTCCAATTGAAAAGCTAATCGATGAATTAGAATATAGAAAACAAGTGCTCATGCACATGGTTGAACATAACATTCGAGACTATAGAAGCGTCAACAAAGTTTTGAGTAAATACTACAACAATCCGCAGCTTTTCCAAAAGGAGTTCTTGGAAAAACCTAAGTGGTGAAAACTTTGCATATGGCAAGTAAGAAACCGAAGATTCTTGGCTGGATTCTGAACCTTTTCGGGAAGGAAGATTCAAACCAAATTAATGTTGAATTGCCATTTGCAGCATTGCTTTTCACATTGTTGGCTGCAAGTGGAGTAACAATCTATGAAAGCTGGAAAAAACTGTGCAGAATAGAGTTATTGCCCACTTTCCAAAGAGAAGCAGCGGAAATTACTAGGCAAATAGAGGTTTTAGGATACGACCCACTAACTGTTATGTATAGGCGCGCTGAAAAAACAAAGTCGAGAAACTATCGAGAATTTCTACTGGGCTATGTTTCGGCTGTCAGAAGCGGTGGAAACATCGTAAACTATCTCAAAAGCAAGCTGCGTTCAATTTTTGAAGTTCAAAGTGCAGCCTCTATTCGCTCAATTGAACGACTTGGTACGCTTGTTGAAGCCTACGCGGTAATGCTTATCGTAACCCTGTGTTCATATATCCTGTTTATTGTATTCGCTACGACATCAGTTTTTGAACCTATGAAAGCTAGCGGCACACCAGGCGTAGACACAACAACTGTTTGCATCCTCATTTTCTTTGTGACGCCTCTTATTTCAATATTATTCATGATCATTGCTAATGCTGAAAGAAAAAGCAATCTGATAGGGGTCAAACAGCCCTACCGTGCTGTTATATTGCCGTTGATTATTGCTGTGGGATTTATAGCGGCAGTTGCCCTGATTCCACCACTTGCAAGCCTAACAGGTCCCTCATTATTCCCTTTGGTTGTTACTGCTTGTCTTCTAGTTATTTCGATTCCTCCAGCATGGGTTTATATGCGAATAGCCAAAGTGAACGGCGACGCAGAAAGTTCCATGCCAAGTTTCCTGAGAGACGTAACTGAAGCGAGAAAAACTGGGTTATCGCCAGAAAAGAGCATAATTCATGCGACAAAGCGCACTGGTTATGGACGTTTTTGTGAAACATTAAATCTCATCAGAAGCCAAATGGAGTGGGGAGTATCGCTCAGGAAAATTTTTGTAAATATTAAAAATAAGATTCAGAACTGGCCTGTTCTAGTTAACTTTCTGATACTTGTCGAAACTATCAAGATTGGTGGAGGTTCAGCCACCGCGTTGGAAATGTTGACTGACTACAGTGAGAAGCAGAAAGATGTTGAGGTGAACAAGAAGTCGCTGCTTAAGCCTTATGTGATTTTGGCTTTTATCTGGAGTGTTCTTATAGCCTTAACGACGACGATGGTTGCTACTACAGTTTGGGCGTTGACACAGATATCGCTTCCGGGTTCTGTAGCCATGCCTCTTGAAGTTATGGAGAAACAGATAAACCTCTTCTCTACTGGTATAATTTTGCAGTGTTGGCTTTCCGGATTCTTCGTGGGCAAAGTGAACGAAGGCACGTTTGCGGCTGGGTTCAAATATTCTGCGATGCTAGTGATTACAGCTTATGTTTCGCTTCTTATTTCGCAGAATTTTCTAGGTGGCATGTATGCCGCTGTTGTTTAACGGAGTTTAGATGAGGGTTAAAAAAGATGCCAGCAATATCTGTTGACACATTTTTTGCATGCGCCCTAATGGTGCTTCTTGTGCTTTCAGCCATGGCTACTACATCAAAAATCCTTTATCCACACATAAACAACGAAATTGACACTGCTGCAGCAGAAAGATACAGAGAAGTCTCAAAATATCTACTTCTGAACAGTGGAACACCGCCAAATTGGGGACAGAACAGTGAAGCAATTCCTGAAATGTTCGGTTTGGCAAAAACTAGCTTAACTGAGTCATATGAATTGGACATAGATAAAGTTTCAAGACTGAACAGCGAGAATTTCTATGCCTTAAGCTATGGACAAATATTCAATGCGTTGGGAATGTCTGACATATCTTTCAAGATAGAGATAAAACCGCTCTTCGAAGTTGCACTAAATCTAACTGCAACGTTCACGGGCGAAAACGAGACAATTTATCAATTTGAAGTATTAACCAGAAAACATGGAGTTCCAGTTCAAACAGAGCTAAAGCATTACGTCATTGCAGAAAACTACTTCGAAGGAAACGCTGCCTACGTTTCTGAAGGTGAAATCTACGTTAACGTAACGCTTCCAAACCATGTTAATGGACCAGCACTTCTTGCTGTTTTCGCAAAAACAACCTCCAACAGTAAAATCGTATCTTTTGAAACATATACTTTTATGCATAATTCCAGCGAACCTAAACCTGAAAACACTTTTCTAAGGCTAAGCCCTCTCAACCACATTTTAGACGTGTCACTTGTCTACTCTGGAATAAACCTGTCAAAAACATACGCACTAACTTGTAACTACAACGCAATTTTGACCCAGACTTCGAGCAATAATCAATCCGCCGAATACGCTATTCCACATTTCCTAGACTCAAGTCCAACGCTTCTCGTTGCAACAGGGTGGAACTCCACAGCGTTCTTTGCGGAATGGGTTGCATACCCACAGATTCCGGTTCAGATTGGCGCAGATTTTACTAATTTAACAACACTATCAAACATTTTTACCAACACATACGTTGTCGCAGTCAATTCAGCCCTTTATGAATGCACGATATGGCTCGGAGGCCCAAGAGGATGAACAGCCAAAACAGGGGGCAGATCAGAATAATTGAGGCTTTTCTGGCTGTTTTAGTGATTTTTTCGTCTTTCGCTGTCTCCTCCAATCTTTCCATGACGCAAAGTACCCAGAGAAATGAAGATTTGTTTTCAATCGGCTTTCAAGCGCTTATGAGATTGGATTCTGATGGAAGTCTCGGTAAATATGTAGATGATGGAAACTGGGCTGTCCTGCGAGACGCTCTTAGCACTGTTCTGCCAGCTGGCATATGTTTTAACCTAACGGTTTACAATGACCAGATGCAGCAAGTAAATAATGTGACCATTTCTAATGGAGGTTTTAGTAGTCAGCAGATAATTTTCGTTGAATACTTATTTGCAATTCGAGAGATTGATTTTTGCTGTTACATAATTCACCTACATTTGGCGGTGGCTACATGAAAGCGCGTGAGAAAAGACTTGCGACAAACAGGTCTGGGCAGCTTCTGATAATTGCTGCTTTGACTATAGCCATACTAATTTCCTCTACAATGATTTACGTGTACGAAGTCAGCAGAGAAACGAACAGCCAAGATTACGTGCCAATCAGCAACTTTGTCCTTGCCATAAAACAGAGCACAAGAAACACCATGATAAGTTCATTGGCAAATGTATCAAACGGAGGCGAAAGCTCAGTTTTGGCAGCAAACCTGAACGAGTTTTCACAAGTCTCACAAAGCCTAAGCCATTTTGGAACATGCCACTTAGCCTTTACACTGCTGAATAATTCGAATTATGATGATGGAATTTGGCTTTCTTGGAATACAAGCGATATAGGTGTCTCAAGTGCCTATTCGGATTTTACCCTAAGAATTTACAGCCTCGCAGAAAATCTTACATTAGATTATGATGTCAACATAACAACTTCAATTACAGTTAGTGGCTACTATACCAGACTCGTCGGAGACGAGAAACAGGTGAATCTGACGTGTAATATGTATAACGAAGGAGAACCAGCCTTAGCCGAAAACTTTACCCTTCTTTATGAAAACCTTGGAAGCTGGATACCCGTTAACTCTTCAAACAGTCTTTCTGTTACTGATTATGGCAATGGCACTTATAGCATTGCCTTCACCGTTTCTGTTCCTTCAGACTCTGTTCAAGTTTCAGCCTATGTCTATGATTTGCGAAACGTGTTCGTTAGGGCAAATACGACATGCGCTGAAGTCTAGGCGTTCCGATTTTTCGAGCCGCTTAAATATGTTGGTGTTACTTTTAAATGGATGGCGGCAAGGAGACACTTTGAATGAGTGAAAAGCACGAATGGCGCCATATTTTCACACTTTTGAAACTAGCCGAAATGGGCGCCCATAGAAGAACCGCCAAAATCTCCACCGAGTATCTTGCTGGAAAACTGGGTGCTTCTCAGCAAACAGCTTCCCGCTACCTTATTGAATTGGATAATGGTGGGTTGATTAAGCGCACAATCACGCCTGAAGGCTGCCTCATAAAAATCACTGACGTAGGCGTGAGAGAGCTGAAAAAGCTTCATTCAACTTTGCGCTTTTTGATTGAAGCTGAATATCCACCTTCAATTACTCTAGAAGGCCTAGTTTTCACGGGCTTGGGTGAGGGTTCCTATTACATAGCGAAAGAGCAGTACAGGAAACAGTTTATAGAGCGGTTAGGCTTTGAGCCGTATCCAGGCACGCTTAACCTTAAGCTCACAACTGATTATGATGTTAAGACGCGTTCAGAGCTTGAAGCTTACCCTGCTGTTGAAATTGAGGGTTTCAAAAATGAAACTCGCACTTTTGGACCCGTGAAATGTTACCCAGCAACAATAGAGAACAAAGTGAAAGGTGCCGTTATCTTGGCATTGAGGAGTCATTACGATGCTTCCGTGATTGAGATTATTGCGCCTTTTTTTCTGCGGAAACATCTCAAACTGAAAGATGGACACAAAGTGAAGGTGGAAGTCTTGACGCTTCCATAGTTTCAGTCTCAAGATACGTAAGAATAGCTGTATTCGTATGCTACTCTAGACTTCTTCATTGACGCTAATCCATAACCAATTAACAGACCAACAACTAGGCCACCTAGATGAGCCAAGAAGTTCACATTTAAACCAGTGCTGATGATAAACAAGAAGAAAGCGTAAAATAACGCATTCATTATGGACTGGCCAATGGCGCGTCTAAGGTAAATGATGCACGCTCCAAATATTCCAAATATGGCGCCCGATGCACCAGCAGAAATCATGTAAGGCCCAAAAAGCAGTGTAAGCAAGTTTCCAGCGAGTCCGCTTGCGAAGTAAATGAGCAAATATTCCTGAATGGTAAACAAATCTTCTGCTCTAAGCCCAAAAATCAAAAGAAAGAACATGTTGCCCAAAATATGCGTAATGTTTACATGAACAAACATGGCTGTCAGAAGCTGCCAAAACCCGCCATTGAACACACGCAAGTTATATTGACCATAAATCATAAGGACATTCTCGTTCGTCGAAAAAAAGTCTCCTCCAATAATCGAAGTATACGCATAAACAATTATGTTTAAAGCAATGAGAATGTAGGTTGGCATGAATTTCTTAGAACTTTTGGTGATGCTGGTCATCTCTTGAAATCCTCGATAATTTTCTGCTTGATTTTTGAAGAACTATCCAACTCGTCCTCTTCAAACTTACCGATTCTGACAATGTTTATCTTTAATCCTTTCTTTTCCACGTAGTTTTTCACTTTTTGTTCCATGCTGGCTTGGTCATATCCCAGAGCAATTACGTCTGGCTTAATTTTTTCAATAACCTTTCCAATGTCAAAATTTTCGTATCCAAGAATCGCTTCATCAACAACCTTCAACGAGTTTACTAGTGCACATCGTTGGCTTTCGGGCACAATAGGTTTGTCACCTTTGCTTTTTTCCACGGTACTGTCGCGTGCAACTATGACTATTAGCTCAGCATTTGGTCCGCCAGTCTTTTTCGCTTCTTCTAGAAACCGCACATGCCCAAGATGCAACAGATCAAAAACGCCTGAAGCCAAAACTACCTTTCGCTTTTTCCCTTTGGTTTTGTTGGCCATTCGAATCTGACTGCTCCTAACATTTTTAATGCGTCAAGTAAACCTTCGCAATAGCTGACTGAAGCAAGGCTTACCTCAAATTCCTTTTTATCCTTATAATATTTAGCGTCTTGCAAATATGCCTTAACGGATTCCACAACCTTTGCAACTTCGGTTTGACCGATTTTTGTGCAAGTTTCTGAAATTGCTAATTCACGAAGCGCTTGCTCGCAAGAAGCGATGTACTTTGAAACAAGCTCTTCCAAAATCATTCAGCCTCATCTCGTAATCGTTCTGGAGCATCTGCAAACACGATTAAGGCCTCGGCTTCCATGAAATGGAGCTTGCTTGGAAAAATAAGTGTATAAGGCGGTTCACCAAAGTCGTACTCCAATAATCTGTTTACTGAATCAGCCTTAACTTTTGGTTCATTACTTCCTGCTCTAGCGATTCCCACTACAAGCGTATCCTTAGTTATTATTCTCCTTTTCTTCTTCTTTTCAATTGCCAAAAGAAACTCCAAGCTTTTTCGAATGCCAAGGTAACGTTTCTCTTCTGCAATGATATCTAATAGACAAAGCGTATGGAGCTTAAGCATTTGATTTTGTGCTATAACCTCGTATGGAGTCTCAGAAAACGTTTGATCTGGGAAAGGTATGGTTACGCTTTTTCCAAATTTGTAACTGTGTAAACCAGACAAACCCATGACAGCAGAGAGTATGGAAGCTCCGTGAACTATGCGCGTTTTTATTCCAGTCTTTTCAGCATGTATTCTTAAGGCGATGTGAGTAGTGGCTATCAGTGGATCACCTGGCACAAAGAGAACAGCCTTGCCCTTTTCTGCTGCTCTTAAAATGATTTTTCCGTTTTCATCTTCAAGCTCTCTTCTTGAAACCATACAGAGCTTTTTACTGCAAATCTCCTCTAGCCGTCTGATTGAAAAATCTGGCATAAAACTCGTATAAAGCTCCACGAAAATAGTGTCTGCAGTTTTTGCTTCTTCCAATCCACGTAGACTTAATCCTGTCTCATCATGTAAACCAAGCCCAACAAAGACGATTTCACCAGACATCTTCGAACCTCTAAGTCATCATTGGAGACTAAACCTTAAAACTGTTGACTTGAGCCTAAGGCTCAAGGTGCCAAAGAGCTAAGCTTATAAGATTTCTAGTCAAAAAAGATGAATCGGGAATACTCTTTGGAGACTGCGAGATTAGATTTGAACCTAATAAACTCTCAGGTTCTCTCCATAGTCTTTATTTTCTCCATTTTTAGCGGATTTCGTGACAGTGTAGCTCCAAATATTGGACGATTTCTTGACGCTTTAAACTACACGACACTGGAAATCGGCTTAATAATAAACTTGTCTAGCGTAATTATTTTCTTTCCAGTTTTCATTTTGCTTTTTGTTCTCTTATATCAAACTTGTAAACACAACTTCATTGAAAACATTGCAGGCATCATTGTTTCGCTTATTGTTGGAACAGTGGTTGGTTATTGGATTGGAGGACTGGTGGGTGCCGTACTCTCTGGATATGTGATTTCTCCCTCTATTTTCCTTTATGGCAATTTATTAATCGAGTTTGCTGCGTGCTCTGCAGCTTATATTGCCACAAAATGGAGAATTTCCACGCCAAATCCTCAGATCGTTAGTGAACGTCCGGTAGGTGTGACTCTTATAGCAGGCTTTTACGTTTTTCTAGGCGTATTGTTGTCATTTTTGTCAACTTTCCTGTTTTTGTCGTCTTATGTCTCTTTCGAGGTTTTTCTGCTTAAACCACTTATTTTGACCGAGCTAATTTTGCTGCTGGGAATTGCTTCTATTATACATTTTTTCATAGCCCATGGCTTCTACAAACACAGGAGATGGGGCTGGCTTGTAATTTTTGCCTCTACTTTGATGGGCATTTTCTTGTCTATTAACGAAATAATATTCAGATTCTCTCTTGATGCGTGGCTAATCATCAAAATCCTAATGCTTCTCCTGAGCATATTCATCTTCATTTATATTTTACAGCCCAGTATACGAATCTATTTCGGCATCATAAATCCACAATCAGAAAAGAAAGAAGAAGGTGGCAGCGACCTACAAGGCTAAATTTATTAAAGCGATTAAATGCTTAATCATGGAAAACTTGGGCCCGTAGCTCAGTAAGGCCAGAGCGGCGGACTAACCGCCTAAACGGGGGTAGGTTGAGGCTCTTAACCCGTAGGTCCCGGGTTCAATTCCCGGCGGGCCCGCTA
>JACAEK010000030.1 GCA_013388895.1 Candidatus Bathyarchaeota archaeon
AAAGTTCAATCTATATATAAGGGGGGTCTAGACGCTGTAAGAGCGAGAACCTTCCTAATAAAACAAGACATTTGCTTTTAACTAATGCGAAAAGTTAAAGCTAACAACAATAACCTATCATAAATCGCTCACCGTGATGAATATGCAAAGCCAAAACATTTTCTCCGAAATTGAAAAACAGAAAAACGAAATAACTAATGCGTTAATGGAGCTTATTCGCATTCCAGCAATCGCTCCAGAAAACAACGGACAAGGCGAATCAACGAAAGCTGAAAAACTGATGCAGATGCTCAAGCCCATAGGTTTTGACAAAATAGAACACTTCGACGCTGACGATACAAGAGTGCCATCAGGCAAAAGACCCAACATTATAGTCTACTGCTACGGCCAGAATCCAAGTGAAAAGCTTTGGATAATCACCCACTTAGACATCGTGCCAGCCGGCGAAGAGTCTCTCTGGACAATCACAAAACCTTTCGAACCAACAATTAAAGAAGGACGAATTTATGGACGCGGCAGCGAAGACAATGCCCATTCCATGATTGCCTCAGTTTTCGCAGTTAAAGCACTAAAGAATCTGGGAATAAAACCAAAAAGAACAATAGCCTTAGCATTCGTAGCCGACGAAGAACAAGGAAGCGAATACGGAATCCAGCACCTAATAAAAGAAGGACTTTTCAAAAAAGACGATTTGATAATTGTGCCCGACGGCGGCAACGAAAACGGAAGTTTCATAGAAATTGCCGAAAAAAGTGCCCTATGGCTTAGAATACGCACAATTGGAAAGCAAACACACGCAAGCAGACCTAGCCAAGGCTTAAACGCACATCGCATAGGAATGGAATACGCAATAGCTCTTGACAAAATGCTCCACCAAAAATACTCACTTAAAGACGCGTATTTTGACCCTCCAGAAAGCACATTTGAACCCACAAAAAAAGACAAGAACGTTGACGCCGTAAATATCGTGCCAGGCGAAGACATCGCTTATGTTGACTGCAGAATTCTGCCCAATTACGACGTTGAAGAAATCCTGAATAACATAAACAGATTGGCAAACGAATTCGAAAAGAAGACAGGAGCAATCATAAAAATCGAGATTGTGCAAAAAGCAGTTGCACCAAAACCCACTGACGTTGACGCTGAAGTAGTAACTATGCTTCAAGAAGCAATCAGGAAAACTAGGGGAATCGAACCTAAACTCGGCGGAATCGGTGGAGGAACATGCGCCGCCTACTTCAGAAAAATAGACATTCCAGCAGTCGTCTGGAGTACAGTAGACGAAACAGCCCACCAACCAAACGAAAACACAAAAATCGAAAACCTCATCAACGACACAAAAACCTATGCGTACTTAGCAACATCCTAACTGTCGCATCATTCTAGAAAGGATTCTAATCTCTAAAATGCATATTCTTTACGCTTTTTTGAGAAAGTTTTATATGGCTGGATAATCCATCCATGCATATGCAACCTCCGACTAGAAATTCTCGTAGAGTGGCGGTGTTAGGTGTTTTTACAGCCTTGTGTTTGGCTATGCAGCTGTCTCCGAGGTTGCCTAATGTGGAGTTTACTTCGTTTTTTGCTTTTGTTGTGGGTTTTGTTTTCGGTTCCTTTTTGGGGGTTTGGTTTGGTGGTTTTGTAATGTTTGTTAATGGGTTTCTTTCTCCATGGGGATTTGCTGGTGTGAATATGCCTTTTCAAATTGCGGGCATGGCTTTGGTTGGTTTAAGTGGCGGTTTCTACAGGAGATTTTTGCACAATGAAAAAAACACTAATCAAGAAGCTGACCAACCCTCGGCTAAGTTTTATGAAGTTGCTGTTTTAGGTGCTTTCTTTACAATGGTGTATGATGTTATAACTAATTTAGGAGTCGCTTTCTCATATATAATTGCGGGGATGCAACCTTCCCTGGCGATTATGACTGCCTTTGCTTATGGCACACCATTCTCGCTAATACATGTGTCCTCTAGCTTCGCAGTTTTTGCAGTAATCTTTCTCCCGCTAATTAGGGCATTAAATAATGTTATGGTGGTGGAAAAATCATGGTTGAAAAGAGAATTTTAGTTTTCACAACTTTGTCGATGCTTGTGCTGCTTTCGATAAGTGCAGGTTCAGCAGCATACTACTACATGGAACAGAATCGGTATGCTGAACAACTTCAAGAAAAGCAACAATTGCTTACCATGTTAACTGAGAATTATGATGTGGCTGTGTCTAAACGGAATCTGTTGGGTGGAGACTATAGCCTTCTGTTTGGAGAATATCAGCGGTTCGTTGGAGAGAATTATTCAGCGCTAATTGGTGAATACGATGTGTTACTTTTGAACTTGAGAGGTAATTACACTTCAGCATTGAACGCGTTTCCAGAACTTAATGAAAGCTATAACCTTTTGTTAAGCGAATTTCAATTAATCAGCCAGAAGGGCACAGTGACAAAAGCAGAGTTTGGTTCATTGCTTGACGGTTTCTACAGGCTGTTCACTTCGTTGGCAATGAGGGAACTAGATAGTTACACGGGAGAACTAAACTTGATAGATGTACGCTTATCCATAAATTATTCTAACTCGTCGACAGAATGGCACAATGTTTCAGTATCACTTGGCACGACATTATTTGAGTTGACGCGTGAAGTTGCAGAAGTCGAATATTCATATGACCCAACTATGGAGCCGGGACATATACTCGTAAGTTCGATTAACAATTATGCAGACGGCTTTTGGGTATGGTATTATTGGGACACTGCGGCTAGCGTGTGGGTTTTTGGGCCTGTCGGGTGCGACGCTTGGATTTTGCGGAATAATGGAGTTTACAACTGGACATGCATCAAATAGCTGCTAAGGCTTAGCAAAAGATTTTATTAGAAAGTGTGGGAATTTAACATCGTTATTCAGAAATGCTAGAGGTTGCATGTTTTGACAAAGGCTTCCGTATTTGATGTTGCAAGGAAAGAAGGAAGAAAGCATCTGCTCGAATCTGAGGCTAAGACTGTTTGTATGGAATATGGCATTCCAGTGACTAAGTTTAAAGTGGCGAAGAACGAGACCGAAGCGGTTAGATTTGCTGAGGAAATAGACTATCCGGTGGTTTTGAAGATTGTTTCGCCAGATATTATTCATAAGTCAGATGTTGGTGGCGTTATGGTTGGATTGAAAACTGCAAAAGATGTGCGAAGCGCCTATAAACAGATAATGCAAAATGTGAAAAAGCATATGGCGAAAGCCAAAATCGTCGGCATGCTTGTCCAAGAAATGGCACCGTCTGCCACTGAAGTCATAGTAGGTGCCATTAAAGATCCGCAGTTTGGTCCAGCAATAATGTTTGGGCTCGGCGGAATATTCGTAGAAGTCCTCAAAGACGTAACCTTCAGAGTCGCGCCTATAACGGAGGAAGAGGCCAGAGAAATGATTACTGAGGTTAAGGCTTATCCGCTTTTGAAGGGTTATAGGAATTTGCCTCCCGCAGACATAGATGCTATTGTCAAAATTTTGTTGAACGCTTCAAGGCTTGTTATGGAACACCCTGAGGTTAAGGAGCTGGATTTGAATCCAGTAATGGTTTATGAGAAGGGAGCAAAAACAGTGGACGCAAGAATAATCCTGGAATAGGAATTTGCTCTCTGAGCAGACTAGACCCCCTTATATATAGATTCAACTTCTACTTCTTTGCGAAACTTTAGCTCTCTGAAGCCTCTACCCCGCCCTTATAAATAGATTGAACTGGGCATTGAAATCAGCTCATGTTTCTCAACAAATTCTTTGGAGGAAGCCGACTGATGGAGTAAAGCTAATCTGATGGATTCCAGAATGGAACAGAATGTAAGAGGAACGCCTAATTGTCAACGCAACCGAAAACCCAAAGAATCACGGAACTGTCCCAGAAACTTTCGGAATTGGACGAGCAAAAAAACAAAATTAACGCAGAAGCAGCAGACTGGGCGGAGAAAAGAGACAAGCTTAATGAACAGTCTAGAAGCCTACGCATCGAGATAACCAAATTAAAAAAAGAGAGAGACACTCTAAACGCAAAAGTCAAAGAATTAAAGCAACAAAGAGAAAGAGCAAGAGAAGAAATCAGCAGAAAAATCGAAGAAATCAACAAATCAAGAAATGAAATTGAAGCCTACAGCAAGAAGAAACCCAAAAAAAACCGTCAAATTCTACAAAAAGAGCTTGAAGGCATTGAATGGAAAATTCAAACAACTCCCCTAAGCCTGCAAGAAGACAAAGAACACGTCGAAAAAGTGAAACAACTTGAAACCCAACTAGGCACATACAAAAAACTTGAACGACTCAGCCAGAAAATCCACAAACTAGAAACAGAAATTAGAACCCTTAAAACAAATAACACCGCATGGCATCAAAAACTAACAGATAACGCACAGAAAAGCCAAGAAACCCACAAAAAAATGCTGGAAAAAATAGAAGAATCGAAAAAGCTCAAAACAGAAGCCGACAACTTTCACAAACTCTTTGTGCAAACCAGAGAGAAAATAAAACCCATCCAAGACAAACTTACCCAGCTTTCCAACCAAATGAAGCAGCTAAAAAACGAAATTCGTGAAGAAGAAGAAAAAGAAAAGAAAAAAGACGAAAGTATACTCAAGGACAAACTTGAAAAACAAGCAAGAGAAAAGCTCAAACGCGGCGAAAAACTATCCTGGGAAGAATTCCAAATCCTCGCCGAAAAAGGCATCGAAGCACAAAACTAAAGAGAAACCCAAAACATATTTGAATCCAAATAGACGGACCTAGAAAGCGTTGCGCACGCACAACCATCTTTAAATAATAGTCAGGAAAAAAGAGAACACAATGTCCACTGAAGGAACAGAAGAAAAACAACAAAAACGAATCCTAATTTTATGCGTTGATAGAGACGGCGATTTAGGAACAAAAGCCGAAATCAAAACCCCACTAGTCGGAAAAGACGCAAACCTCAACGCGGCAGTAGCCCTCGCCCTGCGCGACCCAGAAGAACCAGACGCAAACGCAATGTTCGAAGCCATACGCATATACGACCGACTACAAAACGAAGCAAAACCAGAAGAAATCTTCGAAATAGCAACAATATCAGGCACAGAACTAGGCGGCGTAGGTGCAGACAGAAAAGTAGCATCAGAACTAAGCGAACTAATGAGTTCATTTCCAGCAAACGAAGTTGTCCTAGTCACCGATGGCTACTCAGACGAAGCAGTCTTACCTCTAGTTGAGTCAAGAGTAAAAGTTTCATCAGTAAGAAGAATAGTTGTAAAACACAGCGAATCAATAGAAGAAACAGCAGCAATCTTCACAAGATACCTAAAAATGCTCCTAGAAAACCCACGATATTCGCGCATAGCACTGGGCTTACCAGGACTACTCTTACTGATTCTAGTAGTTTTCCAAGTTTTCAACTTACTCTACATCTACTGGGTAGCGTTTCTCTTCGTCTTAAGCGCCTTCCTACTTTACAAAGGATTCGGCATCGACAAAACACTCAAAAACTTTGTACAATGGATGAAAGAATATTCACCACCGTCCCTACCAGTCCAAATCGCCACATTCGCCACAGGCGCCGGAGGCTTATGCATAGCCATCGGCGTATACTTAGGTGGAACAAGCGTGGCTAACAATGTTTCTATACCATTTGATTTAGGTATCTGGCTAAGCAACTTGCCAACAGTTCTAGGCTACTTCATCAGAGGCTCCATGGACTTGTTAGTCGTCGGCATATGCGTCATATTATTTGGACGAGCCACACTCTGGTATTTTGAACGTAACATAAAACTCCTGCGCAATGCAGCTTTAATAGTCACAATTGCATGGTCCAGATGGATCCTAGAAGGAACTGCAGACGTATTAATCCTACCCCAAGACCCAAACGCTTTGGGAAAACTCATCTTCTCAGTAATCGTCGGCATCCTAATCGGCATAGCCTCCGTCCTCGTCGTACTCGTCGTTCACAGATCTGCAAAAGGATTTTTCACAAAGACCAAAAAACAGGTTGAAGAGTTTGAAGAAGGCTAAAATCGCCATAATTGGCGGAACAGGCTTCAAAAATCTCTTCAAAGAAACAAAACAGCTACGCATAGAAACACGTTACGGAACTGCCTCGCCACTATCAATTGGAAAAGTAAACGCTAGAGAAGTGGTTTTCCTCTGTAGGCACGGTCCAAATCATTCTGTTCCCCCGCACAAAATCAATTACAAAGCAAACATTTACGCATTACACGAGATAGGTGTAGAGAGAATAATTGCTGTTAACGCAGTTGGGGCAATAAACCGCGATTTCAAGCCAAGCGACATTGTTATTCCACACGATCTTGTTGATTTTACAAAACTCCGTGAAACAACATTTTATGATAATGCTCCAGTAACGCACATTGATGTTTCACAGCCGTACTGCCCAACAATTCGCAGGCTACTCATCGAAAATGCGCAGAAAACTGGGCTCCGAGTATGGGATAGAGCGGTTTTGGTTTGTACTGAAGGACCACGTTTCGAAACTCCTGCAGAAATCGAAATGTTCAGGCGATTAGGTTGCGATGTTGTTGGCATGACTGGAGTTCCTGAGACTGTGCTTGCGAGAGAATTGGAAATGTGCTATGCACCTTTTTGTTTTGTATCAAACATGGCTGCCGGCGTACAGGAAGGGTTGACACCCTTTGAGGTCGCTAAAATCTCTGAGAAAATCATGCCAAAGCTGGAGCAAGCTTTAATTTCAGCAGTGAAGGCTTTACCCATCCCACGAGATGGCAACTGTCCATGTGCAAACGCTCTCAAAGACGCGAGGCTCAAATAGTGATTAAGACACTGCTTTCCGCTATAGGTGCGTACAGGTTTTATGAGCGGTGGCTGTGGTACCAGGTAGGGAATGGCACTAAACTAGAACATATTGCAATAATTCTTGATGGGAACAGAAGGTGGGCAGCTGAGAAGATGCTTAATCCGTGGTTTGGTCATGAAAAAGGCGCTGAAAAAGTTGATCAGCTTCTTGATTGGTGTTTGAAGCTTGATGTTAAATCTGTGACTTTGTATGCTTTTTCCACTGAGAATTTTAACCGTTCAGAGGATGAGGTTGGGGAAATTATGCGCATTGCTGAAGGTCAGTTTCGGAAGATTTTGACAAATGAGCGCATACATAAGAATAAGGTGCGTGTGAAGGTTATTGGCAGGGTAGGCTTGTTGCCGCAGGGTCTGCAGCGGCTTGTGGCTGACGTGGAGAATGCTACGCAGAGTTATGATAAGCATTTTTTGAACATTGCTTTTGCGTATGGTGGAAGGGCTGAGATTGTGGATGCTGCGAGGAAAATTGCGGAGAGGGTGAAGGAGGGTAAATTAGCTCCGGAGAAGGTTGATGAGGGGACTTTTGAGAAGTATTTGTATACGGCTTATATGCCTAAGCAGGATCCAGATTTGATTATTAGGACTTCTGGTGAGGAACGTTTAAGTGGGTTTTTGTTGTGGCAATCTGCCTATAGTGAGTTTTGTTTTTTGGATGTTTATTGGCCTGATTTTCGGGTTATTGATTTGTTGAGGGCTGTTAGGATTTTTCAGAAGCGTAAGCGGCGTTTTGGTGCTTAGGCTCTTTTTTTGGCGCTTGTGATGGATATGACGTCTCTGTCTTTGAGTGTGTAGTCTTCGCCTATTCGTTTTTTTTCTCTGGCTTCTGTTGCGTAGATGAAGCCTTCGCCTAGTTCTGTGTGGATGATGTATGCGAGTTGGCG